>DGPR01000045.1:32509-52303 GCA_002390525.1 Cellvibrionales bacterium UBA4435 | reverse complement strand
CTGAGGAGCGCTGTCCTAACCTTATTTCTTTGAGTAAACTTGTACATTTTAGACAAGGTTTACCTCCTCGACCGTAAACATAAAGCTCTTGCTTGAAATAACCAGACTTTCCATCATTGCCAGAAAAATCTTGTAATGTCGTACCACCTTGTTTAATTGCAGATGAAAGAACCTCGATAATATTAGACGCTAAAGTCTCGTAGGCAGGAAAAGAAATTCTCCCCGCGGCCTTTTTCGGATTTATGCCGCTTAAAAATAAAGCTTCGTTTGCATAAATATTTCCCACACCTACTACATTTTTATTATCCATCAAGAACTGTTTTACTGATATTACTTTTCCACGCGATAATGAATATAATCTACTGGCATCAAATTCTGCTGAAAATGGCTCGGGGCCTAAATTACGCAACAGCTTATGTTCTTCAGGGTTTCCTTCGACCCACAAAATAGACCCAAACCTTCTAGGATCTGAATAGCGCAATAAAACTTTATTATCAAAAAATATATCTACGTGATCGTGTTTTTCAGGAAGAGAATCATCTGGCAGCACCCTAAGGTTACCGGACATTCCCAAATGAATCATCATATGTCCATGAGGGAATCTAAAAAGCATATACTTCGAGCGCTGTCTGCCACTTTCAAGTTTTCGATTATTTAGTATTACAGACAAGTCTTTAGGGACTGGCCAGCGTAAATTCCCGTTTCTAATAGTTACATGCGATATTTTTTTTCCTAATATATAGGGTAGAACCCCCTGTAAAGTTACAACTACCTCTGGTAATTCAGGCATATTTGCCTCTCAATAGAATTTACTAAAATGTATTATCCAGAACGACAAAACCCCGATCTCTCGAGGTTTTAAAATTTAAAAATTCGATTTTAAATCAACGAATTATTTAATTTTTGATTCTTTATATGCAACATGTTTTCTTACAACTGGATCATATTTGCTGAATTCTAATTTATCAGGTTGAGTGCGTTTATTCTTATCAGTAGTATAATAGTGGCCTGTGCCAGCACTAGAAACTAACTTAATTTTATCTCTTCCTTTAGCCATATTATGTCTCCTTAAATTTTCTCGCCACGCTTACGAATATCTTCGAGAACTTTATTAATACCCAGCTTATCGACTATACGTATCCCCTTTGCAGAGAGACGCAATTTAATGAAGCGTTTCTCATCTTCGATCCAAAACCGATGTGAGTGCAGATTAGGCTCAAAACGGCGTCGGGTTCTATTTTTCGCGTGCGAAACATTATTTCCTGACATTGGTCGCTTGCCCGTAACTTGACATACTTTAGACATTTTGTTGCCTCTAATGCTACACCGTCGATTTTGACGACTATTTATTTGTTAATTTCAAGAAATTAAGGATAGCTATACAAAATATTACTTGAAATGATTTAAAATATTACTTGAAATGATTTTGAGTCGAGATTTATACCAGAACCGTCTTGTTGAAGCAACAACAATTCTCTTGAATTGTTTGTATTTTAAAATTAAATGTTTATTTTGTAGTGATATAATATTGATGAATTTCGAAAATTAATCACTCAATGTTATCTTATAAGGCTTAGATAACATTTTTTAGGGCAGTATTATGCAATCCTTAGTTAATAAGCGTATTTTGCTTGGTGTTACAGGCGGCATAGCAGCATATAAAAGTGCTGAGGTCATCAGGCGCTTAATAGATTTAGGTGCTATAGTCAAAGTCGTAATGACTCCGTCAGCGCATGATTTTATTACTCCTCTTACTCTACAAGCCCTTTCGGGGAACCCTGTCCATACTAAGCTTTTAGATACAGAAGCTGAGGCAGCTATGGGTCATATCGAACTTGCAAGGTGGGCTGACGTAATATTGATAACTCCTGCATCAGCAAACTTCATAGCAAGAATGGCAGCTGGTCAAGCTGATGATCTGCTATCAACATTATGTTTGGCTAGTCGCTCTGTAGTAGCTATCGCCCCAGCTATGAATCAGGCTATGTGGAGAAATAGAAGTACACAAAACAATCTTACAAATTTAGGTAACCGTGGAATAAAAATATTTGGTCCAGACGAGGGATCACAGGCATGCGGTGATACAGGGCCAGGAAGAATGCTTGAGCCGCAAGATATTGCGAACCTCACCTCTGGACTATTTGAAACAGGATCTCTTGCTGGTTTAAGAGTTGTAATAACTGCAGGGCCAACAAGAGAAGATATTGATCCAGTGCGTTATATAAGCAATAACAGCTCTGGGAAAATGGGGTATGCTCTTGTTGAAGCAGCCCTTGAAGCTGGTGCAGAAACAATACTAATAAGTGGGCCTGTGGGCTTAAACCCACCAGATAGAGCTAAAACTATTTATGTCAAGAGCGCTGAAGAAATGCATAGGGTCTCGATAAGAGAGGCTGCAAAATGTCAGCTTTTTATTGCGTGTGCTGCTGTAGCAGATTATCGACCAAAACAAAAATTAACAAAAAAAGTTAAAAAAGATAGTGATTTTATGGATATAAGTCTTATCAAAAACCCAGATATAGCCAGTGATGTGAGCGCTCTTTGCAACAAACCTTTTACAGTTGGCTTTGCAGCAGAAACACAAGAAAACAATGAATCCTTAGAAAAGATTGCATTTGAAAAACTTCAAAGAAAAAAATTAGACTTAATAATAGCTAATGACATATCCAATGGATCAATTGGTTTTGATAGTGATTATAATTCTGTTGTAGCAATTGACGAATATAGCTCAGAGATTTTCCCAAGAGTAAGAAAAACTCAGCTATCGAGACAACTGATCTCGAAAATTTCACAAAAGATCAAAATTAAAAATAAAGAGTTATAATGTTGTAATCAACTAAAAAGAAATTTAAAAATTACACATGTAATCAGGATTAAAAATGTCACTATCAATTGAAGCAGCTAAGAACATAACAACGGTTCTTTCAGAAGCGTTACCATATATTCAGCAATTTACTGGAAAAACTATTGTTATCAAATTTGGTGGCAATGCAATGGTCGACGATAAGCTGAAAGCTGGCTTTGCTAAGGATATAGTGATGATGAAGCTAGTGGGCATTAATCCAGTTATAGTTCATGGGGGCGGACCCCAGATTGGAAATTTATTAACAGAGCTGGGTATCCAATCTCATTTTGTAGATGGTATGCGAGTAACCGATAGTAAGACTATGGATGTAGTTGAAATGGTTTTGGGCGGTGCAGTAAATAAAGAGATTGTTCACCTGATAAATCAGGCTGGAGGTAAAGCTGTTGGAGTTACAGGAAAAGATGGCCAGCTAATAAAGGCTAAGAAATTAAAACTATCTGAAAATACATCAAAGAAAAAAGCCCCTGAATTGCAAGTACCAGAAATTATCGATATTGGACAAGTAGGAGAAGTTTTATCGATCAATACAGATGTTATAGATATGTTGACTTCGAGCAATTTTATACCAGTAATAGCACCGATAGGAGTAGATGATCAAGGAAGATCATATAACATAAACGCCGATTTAGTTGCTGGAAAAATAGCTGAAGTCCTCAAAGCTGAAAAATTGATGCTTCTTACAAACGTATCCGGTTTACAAGATAAAAATGGTAAAGTTTTAACGGGATTATCAACGCTGCAAGTGGATAACTTAATTACAGATGGAACTATTTATGGAGGTATGCTTCCCAAGATTAAATCTGCCTTAAATGCTGTCAAATCTGGAACGATAAGTGCTCATATTATAGATGGTCGAGTTAATCATGCTGCTCTATTGGAGATTTTCACCGACCAAGGTGTTGGGACAAAAATTACTAGCAAGAAAGGATAGGAATTAGTCTGCGAATGGCTATTAAAAAAAATTCTAGAAAACAGCAAATATTACAATCTTTAGCCTTGATGTTGGAAAAGACTCCCGGCGGAAAAATAACAACTGCTAAATTAGCAAAAGAGATAGGTGTTTCAGAAGCGACGCTATATCGGCATTTTCCTAGTAAAACAAAAATGTATGAGGGTTTGATTGATTTCATCGAGAATACTATATTTAGCCGTATAGTAACCATTTTAAAAGAAGAAGCAGACATAACCGAACGCTGTTTCAGAATACTCATGCTAATATTAACTTTTTCTGAACGTAATCCCGGTATCACTAGAATATTAACAGGAGATGCCTTAACTGGAGAAACCACAAAGCTTCACGGGCGCGTTAGACAACTATTTGATCGAATAGAGGTTCAGTTAAAACAAATTTTACGTGAGGCTGAAATCAATCATGGTGTTCGAACAACCTTCACAGTGTCTGTATCAGCAAATATGTTATTAGCTTTGACGGAAGGTCGTATGGCTCAGTTTGTCCGGAGTAACTTTGAGTATCCCCCGACCAAAAACTGGGAGGATCAATGGTCACTTGCCATGGTTGGGTTTTTTCGGGATTAGTCAGTACCATATTTGTAGATAAAGAAAAAAATTTAGTCATAGCTCGAATGTATAACGTAAAATAGATTTTTGATTGTGTTCTTACCCCATTTCTATGGAGAAAATTAAATTCAGATGCCAGATAAAATTCCACAAGACTCTATAGGACTTGTCGTTCCAGAGACCATTAAGTTTGATGAACCACTAGAATTGGCCTGCGGGCGAACTTTGGTTGACTATCAGCTCGTTATTGAAACATATGGCAAACTCAACGAAGAAAAAAATAATGCTGTTCTTATATGCCATGCACTAAGTGGTAATCATCATGCTGCTGGATATCACTCCCCCGCTGACTGGAAACCAGGATGGTGGGATAACTACATTGGGCCAGGAAAACCAATTGATACTGATCGTTTTTTTGTAGTTTGTCCAAATAATTTAGGCGGTTGTCATGGAAGTACTGGACCTAGCTCGATAAATCCAGAAACAGAAAAAGTATGGGGTATAACATTTCCCCCCTTAAGAGCTAGGGACTGGGTTAATAGCCAAGCTAAACTCGCCGATAAGCTCAATATAAAAAAATGGGCCGCTGTAATAGGGGGAAGCTTAGGTGGCATGCAAGCTATGCGCTGGGCTCTTGAATTTCCAGATCGTATCGATCATGCAATAGTTATTGCCTCAGCAATGAAACTTAGTGCGCAAAATATTGCATTTAATGAAATGGCGAGAAACGCCATCAAATCAGATCCCGATTTCCAGAATGGCAATTTTGTTGAAAAAAATACACAACCGCGTAATGGTCTAGCTCTAGCAAGAATGATCGGTCATGTGACATATCTTTCTGATGAACAGATGGGTAGTAAATTTGGTCGATCAATAAGTGCTGGCTCTTTCCAACAAGGTCAATATAACCCAGTCGAATTCGAAGTAGAGAGCTACCTACGACATCAGGGTGATGCATTTTCAGGTAGTTTTGACGCTAATAGCTATTTGCTAATGACGAGGGTATTAGATTATTTTGATTTGGCCAGAGAGTACGATGACGATCCAGTAAAAGCATTTAGTGTAGCTGAATGCGATTTCTTAATAATTTCTTTTTTATCTGATTGGCGATTCTCTTCAACACGTTCGGAAGAGATTGTGAGTGCTCTAATAGATGCAAAAAAAAATGTTTCATATGCTGCCATTCAATCTAATTTGGGACATGATGCATTTTTACTTAAAAACGAAAATTATGAAAAAACTTTGGCTACATATATGAATCGTATACTCACTAAGAATAGACGTGAGAGGCAAACTGATACTGAGAAAGGAAAAACATCATGAGCCCACGAACAGATTTAAAAATTATAAAGAATTGGGTGGCAGCTAATAGTAGAATTTTAGATTTGGCCTGTGGGGATGGTTTATTGCTCAAAGAGCTCCGACTAGAAAAAAGGATTGAGGGCTATGGTCTAGAAATTGATCCAGAAAAAATCACTGAAGCAATATCGAACGATATTAATGTCATTGCAACCAACCTTGACGTTGGATTATCTCAATTCTCTGACAAGAGTTTTGATACCGTGATAATGACTGAGGCCTTGCAGGCAATGAAAAATCCAGATCTTGTATTAGATGAGATGCTTAGGGTGGGAAAAAACTGTATTGTCACTTTTCCTAATTTTGGTTACTGGCGCGCAAGAATCTCTTTAGCAGTTTATGGTCGTATGCCTGTTACCAAGAAACTTAACTATCAGTGGTATAATACACCTAATATACATTTCTGCACCGTCTCTGATTTTGAAGCATTATGTGCAAAAAAAAATATTCTTATAAAGAGCAGGAGATTTGCTGCAGAACATTTTGCTGATAAGTTTCTCAAAGGAATTTTACCTAATTTATTCTCCGATACTGCAATTTACCTATTAAGCAAATAAATAAAGTACATCTATATACCCTTAGGAGCATCGATAATGCTTAATTTAAAAAAAATTGTTCTCATCTGTCTTCTGTATCTATTACATTTTCCTGTTTTTGCAGATAAGAAACCTTACAAAGAAATCGGTGCATATAGGGTATTTTATAGTGCTTTCAATAGTAGTTTTATCCTACCAAATATTGCTGAAATATACGGAATAGCTCGTGGTAAAGATAAAGGGTTAGTAACTATTGGAGTAACTATAGATGGAAAGATTGGGGGAGTAGAGGCTATTATTGCTGGCAATATTTCAAATATGCTTTCACAACAACAAAACTTGAAGTTCATTGAAATCAAAGATCGTGATGCTATTTACTATATCGCTCCATTCAAATATTACAATGAAGATTTTTTGACATTTAAACTTACTGTAAGAACAAAAGAAGAAGATGAAAGTTTTCCGATCTCGTTTCAAAAGAAATTTTATTATGAAAAGTAATAAATTTTATTATAGTATCTTTATGATTGGTTATATTAAATTGAAGGACAGTAATTTATGAAAGCTGTAATTGCTACAAGCAATCAAGGTAAACTTCGTGAATTTGAACGTCTATTTGATGATATTGCAATTGAAATTGAGCCACAATCAAAATTTAACGTGCCCGATGCTGTTGAAGATGGTTTAAGCTTCGTAGAAAATGCTCTGATTAAGGCTAGGCATGCCTCGAGACTCACAAATTTACCCTCAATAGCAGATGATTCTGGTTTAGAGGTTGATTATTTGAAAGGAGCTCCTGGAATATACTCATCACGATTTGCCGGAAATAACGCAACAGACGAAGAAAATATATCAAAATTATTGTTAGCCCTAAATGGTGTTCCTTTTGCCGAGCGTATAGCCCGCTACCAGTGTGTTATAGTAAAAATTGATCACCCTAATGATCCGACTCCAACTATTGCTCAAGGAAGTTGGGAGGGTTTAATTGCACTTGAGCCTAAAGGTCATCAAGGCTTTGGTTATGATCCAATTTTTTATCTACCAGAACTAAAATGTATGTCGGCTGAACTAGAAAATAATGTGAAAGACAAAATTAGCCATCGAAGTCAAGCAATGACTGTGCTCATGGAAAAATTATGTTTAACTTCGAATAATGATTTAAAAAATTAATTATAAAATATACGGGGATATCATGAAAAAAACAGCGACACTGCTTGTTAGCTGCCCTGATAAGAAAGGTATCATTCAAGCAGTAACTAAGTTTTTATTGTCTCATAACGCTAATATTTTGCATGCTAATCAACATTTAGACACAGAAAACAATTTATTTTTGATGAGACTAGAGTGGGATGTTGCTGACTTTTCCCTTTGTGAAAACGAGTTCCACTCTAATTTTGAAGAAGTTGCTAAAAAATATGGCATGGACTGGCGCCTAAAGTCCAATCAAATAAAAAATAGAGTAGCCATAATGGTTTCTCATTATGATCACTGTTTAGCTGATTTGCTGCACAAGCATAAAAATGGTGATCTAGATTGTGAAATTTCTGTTGTTTTAAGCAACCACAAAAATGCAGAAGAGTTAGTCAACTTTTATGAAATCCCCTTTCATTATATTAAAGTTACAAAAGAAAATAAGGAGAAGGCTGAACAAAAACAAAATGAAATATTGAATAGATTAGATATAGACCTTATAGTTTTGGCTAGGTACATGCAAATTTTGTCTCCTGACTTTATCAGAAGATATCCTGAAAAAATTATCAATATACATCACTCTTTTTTACCTGCATTCATAGGCGCCAAGCCATATCACAGAGCTTATGAGCGCGGGGTAAAATTGATTGGAGCAACAAGCCATTATGTTACTGAAGAATTAGATGGGGGGCCAATTATCGAGCAAGACATTGCTCGTGTTTCACATCGTGACCAGATTACAGATTTGACTAGAAAAGGCAGAGATTTAGAGAGAGTTGTGCTTTCTAGAGCCATAAGAAGGCATATTGAAAACAGAATATTAATTTATGCGAATAAAACGGTTGTTTTTAAATAAATAATACAAGTTCTAAACATCTTAAGCGTAAATTTATGCATCATCCAAAATTATGCCTTCCACCACTTTCACTTTATATCCATATTCCATGGTGCATAAAAAAATGTCCATATTGCGACTTTAACTCACATACAAAAACAGCAGATATACCAGAGAAAAAATATTTAATGTCTCTCATAGATGATCTAGATAAGTCATTACATCTTGTTCAAGGGAGGAAGCTAACTTCAATTTTTTTTGGTGGTGGGACACCGAGCTTATTCTCAGCAAATG
The DNA here is from genome assembly GCA_002390525.1 of Cellvibrionales bacterium UBA4435. Taxonomy (GTDB): domain Bacteria; phylum Pseudomonadota; class Gammaproteobacteria; order Pseudomonadales; family Porticoccaceae; genus Porticoccus. The sequence goes on along the minus strand of DGPR01000045.1, from coordinate 43,704 downwards.
CAATTGGAGAAATAATTGAGGCGGTGGGAAGCCGTGTAGGCTTTAATGAAAATATAGAAATTACACTGGAGGCTAACCCAGGGGTCTTTGAGCAAAAAAAGTTCGCTGACTATAAGGCTAATGGCATTAATCGGCTGTCTATCGGTATACAAAGTTTTAATAACACTCAATTAGTGGCACTTGGAAGAATACATTCTTCAGAACAAGCTCTTTATGCTGTAGAAAATGCAAAACTTGCAGGATTTGATAGTATAAACCTAGATTTAATGCATGGTTTGCCTGGTCAAACAATTGATCTAGCAATGGATGATCTTATGTATGCTATCAAATTAGCCCCTAAACATATTTCATGGTATCAACTTACTATTGAACCAAATACTGAATTTTTTAATAAACCTCCATTACTACCAACTGATATACTGCTTGAAGAAATACAAAATAAAGGGAGAACGTTATTAGAAAATTCTGGTTATAAGCAATATGAGGTGTCTGCATATTGCAAAGGAAGTAATGAAGCTTTACATAACATGAACTATTGGGAATTTGGAGATTATCTTGGTATAGGGGCGGGAGCACATGGAAAAATATCTTTGCCAAAAGAGAAAAAAATTATACGAACACAAAAAACTAGGTCTCCAAAAGACTATCTAAATGAAAAAAAATTATATGTATCTGAATGCAAGGACATTTCTTTAGAAGAGCTACCATTAGAGTTCATGATGAACGCACTTAGAATAAATCAGGGTGTTTCAAACAAAATGTTTGAAGATAGAACTGGACTATCTTATCAAGACATACTCCCATCGCTCAAAAAACTAAAGGAACAAAGATTAATTAAAGATTCAGATATAAGTATTTGTCCAACCAAAAAAGGTCGTATGCTTCTAAATTCGATACTAGAGTATTTTTAAAATACAAATCCTAGTATCCAAAAAACATAAATTGTCTGTTAAAATTACAAGTTCGTGGTAGAGTTGAAAAATTTAAGGAGCATTTTCTCAATTTAAATTATATTCAATTAGCATATGTATATTTTAATCATTATTCGTAATAAATTTGCGATTGATGTTTGTTTGCCGCCTAGAGCAAGTGCTATTATTACAATATCATCTTGTTTTGATTTTTTTACACTAATAATGGAGATTTTCTAATATGAGCGAAAATATCGTTCACGTCACTGATACAAGTTTTGAAAATGATGTTACAAATTCCAAAATTCCTGTTTTACTCGATTTTTGGGCTGCATGGTGCGGGCCATGTAAAATGATTGCACCCATGCTTGACGATATATCAAATGATTACGCTGGTCGCATTAAAATATGTAAAATGGATGTAGATGATAATCCGAGTACTCCCAACAAATTTAACGTTAGAGGTATTCCAACTTTAATAATATTTAAAGATGGTAATGTAGAAGCAACTAAGGTTGGTGCTCTCTCAAAGGTTCAACTAATTGAATTTATAGAGTCAAATTTATAATATAAGCGTCTCATTCTTACGTTTAATCTATTGCGGTTTACTGTTTTCAAGCCTATAATTACTTGTACTGCAGTGTATTTATCCTAAAATCGAGAAAATCAAAAATAATTACAACTACAAATTCTGTAATAGCCACATTATTTTTTGGCTATTACTCCATCTAAATTTAATAACTGTGTATATCTCAATCTATGAATCTAACCGAATTGAAAACTAAACCCATTGATGAGCTTATAAAAATAGCCTCGGAAAATGGTCTAGATAATCTAGCTCGCTCAAGAAAACAAGATGTTATTTTTAGCATATTGAAACGCCATGCAAAAAGTGGTGAAGATATTTATGGTGAAGGTGTTTTGGAAATTCTTCCTGATGGTTTTGGTTTTTTAAGATCTTCAGATGCATCTTATTTAGCAGGTCCAGACGATATTTATGTATCACCAAGTCAAATTCGCCGTTTTAATCTTAGAACCGGGGATTCAATTGCTGGAAAAATTAGGCCGCCAAAAGAGGGTGAGCGGTATTTTGCAATGCTTAAGCTTGATAAAATCAATTTTGATAAACCTGAAGATGCACGTAATAAAATTTTATTTGAAAATTTAACTCCTCTTTTTCCAGACGAGCGTCTAGTTTTAGAGGCGGGAAATGGTTCTACAGAAGATCTAACTGGAAGAATAATTGACCTAATTTCACCAATAGGAAAAGGTCAGCGTGGTCTAATAGTTGCACCCCCTAAGGTCGGTAAAACCATAATGATGCAGCATACAGCTCAAGCTATTATTCGAAATAACCCTGAGTGTCATATTATTGTACTTCTTATAGATGAAAGACCAGAAGAAGTTACCGAAATGCAACGAACTGTTCGAGGAGAAGTGGTTGCATCAACCTTTGATGAGCCACCCTCGCGCCATGTGCAAGTTGCCGAGATGGTAATAGAAAAAGCCAAAAGACTTGTTGAACACAAGAAAGATGTTGTAATACTACTTGACTCTATCACGCGTCTTGCTAGAGCTTATAATACTGTTCAGCCATCTTCAGGTAAGGTTTTAACTGGAGGTGTTGATGCTCATGCTCTTGAAAGGCCAAAACGTTTTTTTGGTGCAGCCAGGAATATTGAACAAGGGGGTAGTCTAACGATTATAGCGACTGCACTTGTAGAAACTGGCTCTAAAATGGATGAGGTGATATATGAAGAATTCAAGGGCACAGGGAATCTTGAGCTCCATCTAGATCGAAAGGTATCTGAAAAAAGGGTTTACCCGGCGATAAATATCAGGCGTTCAGGTACGCGTCGCGAAGACCTTTTGATGTCTGAAGAAGATTTACAGAAGGTTTGGATTCTCAGAAAATTACTCCATAGCATGGAAGATTCGGACGCTATTGAATTTTTGATAGATAAGCTTAAAGGATCGACTACAAATAATGAGTTTTTCCTTTCTATGAAGAAAAAGAAATAAGGTATCTAATACTTAAGATGTTTAAGTATTATCATGGTGATAGCCGAAAAATAGACCAATTTTTTCCATCAAGCTTATACTGGAATCTATCATGAAGGCGATTTTTCCCGCCTTGCCAAAACTCAACCTCAATAGGAACTACTCTATACCCCCCCCAGAATTTAGGTAATGGTACATCCGTATCAGCATATTTCTCTTCTAGCCGAGAAAATTCATCCTCAAAAGTCTTTCGAGAATCTATCACCTCACTTTGTGACGAAGCCCATGCTCCAATTTGGCTAGCTCTTGGGCGTTTTTTAAAATAAATATTAGATTCCTCTATTGAAAGTAATTGTGCTTTTCCACCAACTATTACCTGACGATCAAGGTTAAACCAAGGGAACAACAGGCTTACATTTGAATTATTTTTTATATCTATAGCTTTTCGACTTTTAAGATTGGTATAAAATGTAAAGCCTTTTTTATTGAAACCTTTCAACAAAACCGTACGTTGCCATGATTCTCCATTCTTATTAGTTGTCGCTAAGGACATAGCGGTTGGATCAGAAAGATTCGCCTGAAGTGATTCATCCATCCAACAAGAAAATTGATCTATGGGACATTTTTTTAGTGACTTTCTAACTAAAGAGTCATATTGATATTCTCGACGAGTATCTTCAAGGGACATTTATGTTCTCCAAAGCATACAAATTTTTAGATCGCGCGTCAGAGTTAGGGGAGCGATTTAAAGAAACCTGACACTCAATATTCCCTCTACACTAGATATTTTTTCTAGCAGTTCTTGAGTGGGCTCTGATTCAACATCTATGATGTTGTATGCTATCTCGTTCCTACTCTTATTGACCATATCGATTACATTAAGACTGCAGTCAGCCAAGAGAGTCAGAACATTTCCTAAAACTTTTGGGACATTATTGTTGCAAAAAGTAATCCTATAGCCTCCATGTCTTGGCATTTTTGTTTTTGGAAAATTGACCGAATTTGAAATATTACCTTGCTCAAGGTATTCCATCAATTGATCCGCAGCCATAACAGCGCAGTTTTCTTCTGCTTCACTTGTACTAGCTCCGATATGTGGCATCAGTAATACATCTTCACGGCCTAAAATATCTGGTGAGGGGAAGTCTGTTACATATTTACTTAGTTTGTTATTTTCTAAAGCCTGTTTTACTGCCGACGAATCTACAACCTCCTCACGAGCAAAATTTAATAGGACGGCAGATCTCTTCATGAGCGTTAATGCTTCGCTATTAATTAAATGTTTAGTTACATCCAGTGCTGGAACATGCATAGTTATGAAATCTGCCTGAGATAGCAAGCTTTGGAGGCTATCCATCTTTTTAACTTTATGAGACAAACGCCATGCAGCCTCAACTGACATTGCTGGATCAAAACCAATAACATTCATACCTAATTCTAGTGCCATGTTTGCAACCATAGAGCCTATAGCTCCAAGGCCTACCACACCCAATGTTTTTCCAGAAATTTCAGATCCCGCAAATTGACTTTTTTGTTTTTCAAGTAGCTTGGACATTTCAAATGGATCTTTAATTTCAGTTAACCCTTGCACATAATTCATACCCCCAAAAATATCTCTGGAAGATATTAAAAGCGCAGATGCAACAAGTTCTTTTACTGCGTTAGCGTTTGCACCCGGAGTGTTGAACACAACAACTCCTCTTTCAGTAAATTTATCAATTGGAATATTGTTTACGCCCGCTCCAGCTCTAGCAACAGCTTTAACACTAGGTGGTATTTCCTCATCATGCAGTTTTTGACTTCTAAGTATAAATGCATCTGGATCAGAAACATTATCAGTAACAGTATATTTTCCTGCTTCAAAACGACTGAGACCTTTAGGCGAGATTTTGTTATAAGTGCGTATTTTATGCATATTTTTACTCTATGTATGTGTTGTTTAAAATATTCTTATAATACCTGATGGTACGCCCATTTGATCCAAGGCATTAATGCTTCAAGGTCTGAAGAATCTATTGTTGCGCCGCCCCAGATCCTCAAGCCTGCTGGAGCATCACGGTAAGAACCTATATCGAACGCCACCTCTTCTTTTGCCAACAATTTGACTAATTGTTTTACCTTGTCGGCCTCTAGATCTAAAATTAAACAAATACTAGTATTCGAAATCGTATCATAATCTGTTGCTAAAAAATTAATCCAGTTATTATCCTTGACAAATTCTTTAATAACTTCAAGATTATTTTTTGATCTTAATATTGCTCCTTGTAGCCCTCCGATAGATTTAACCCAATTGATGGCATCGAGGTAATCTGCAACACAAAGCATAGAGGGAGTGTTTATAGTCTCACCTCTAAATATACCCTCAATTAGCTTACCATTCTTAGTCAATCTAAATATCTTGGGCATAGGCCAGGGTGGCGTGTAACTCTCAAGCCGCTCAACTGCACGCGGACTTAATATGATGACTCCGTGAGCACCCTCACCACCTAAAACTTTTTGCCAACTAAAAGTTACTACATCAAGTTTTTTCCATGGCATATCCATAGCAAAAACAGCAGATGTTGCATCACAGATCGTAAGGCCTTTTCTATCAGATGCAATCCATTCGGCATTGGGTACTTTAACTCCAGATGTAGTACCGTTCCATGTAAAAACAATATCATTATCTGGATCTGCTTTGTTAAGATCGGGAAGATGACCATAATCGGCACTAAAAGATTTTACATTTTTGAGTTTCAGTTGGTTTAAGATATCAGTCACCCATCCTTTACCAAAGGACTCCCATGAGAAAACGTCAGTATTTCTTTGTCCAAGTAAAGACCACATGGCCATCTCGAAAGCACCAGTATCAGAAGCTGGAACAATACCAACCAAATAATTTTTTGGTAAACCAAGTATCTCTGATGTCTCTAGACAAGCTTGGCCCAAAGCAGCTTTTCCAACTGTAGCTCGATGCGAACGACCTAATGCCTGAAGGTCTAAATGATTCACGTCATAGCCAGGCCTCTTGCTACAGGGTCCTGAAGAAAAATTAGGATTAGTTGGTTTTATTGATGGTTTCATAATTTTTTGCCTGAAAAAATTTATTATTAAAAATTTACGAAAATCTACTTAATAAAAACCTATTTTTTTAATCGCTATTTGGAGGTATTGCGCTCTTTTTCTATTAAGAAAGAAGCAACTTTTAGCATATCACTTTGACTACCAGCACTTCTTCCTGAGATTCTATATTTTCCATTGATTACTATTTCCGGAGTGCCTCTTAACCTATATTTTTCTTGTTTTTTTTCTGCTATATCCACAGCCATTTCTATCGCTCCTGAATTAAAAATTTTAGAAAAATCTTTCAATTCTATGCCATGAGTAATAAAGATATCTGCTATTTCGCTTTCGCTTTTCAATTTCTTGTTTTGAAGGTTCATGGCATCAAAAATGGCGTTATGAATTTTATCGAAAACATTTAAAGCTTTTGCTGAATAATACGCTTTTGCATGTAGTCGCATCTCGGCTTGCCAAACCGCTGGCACACCCACGAAATAAACATCGTCCGACTGATTTTTTTGCCATGACTCAAGTTTCTCTTTAAAAGTATAACAATGACTACAGCCATACCAAAATAAATCTACGACCTCTATTTTTGAAGAATTTTTAGTTAAAACTGGTTTTGTAAGAATTTCGTAATGCACATTAGGTTGATAAGTTTCCGCTGATGCTTGAGTAATAAATACACAAGACATAATTCCGGCTAACAAAAGGTTGGTCAATACATTCATAGTCGATAAGAACCCTTATTTATTACAGTGTATATTCGTAGAAAATTTCTCTCTGTTAATAATGCGTTATGAAAGGCAAATGTGAGAGTAGCTTCAGAAAAATACCTAACAAGCAAACCTAATTATTTCAGTCCAGCAATGAAATTAGCTACTGCATCTATTTCTATGTCACTCATATGCTCAGCAACACCTCGCATAATCTTTGAGTCACCATCGTTATTTCTAGCACCATCATTCTCTGGATCATGAGCACCAGTTCGCCATGCTCGTAATTGCTTCGCAGTATATTGTGCATATTGGCCGCCCAACATAGGGTAACCTGCGGGGCTATTACCTTGGCCGGAGGGCGAATGACAACCAGTGCAAGCAGGCACACCAGTTTCTATATTGCCTCCTCTATATATAGCCTCACCAAGCTGCAATTTTTCTTCTTGTGCACCAGATATCTGCATTTCTTTCGATGCATAGAACGCAGCCATATCAGACAAATCTTGCTCAGAAAAAGAGTCGAGTATCCCGGTCATTGAAGCTATTTTTCGACGCCCATACTTTACGTCTTTTAATTGCTTTGTAAGGTACTTCTCACCCTGTCCCGCCAGTTTTGGGAAAGAGGGCACCACACTATTTCCGTCGCCGCCATGACAACCGGCGCACATTATTACTTTTGATTCACCGGCTGCTGCGTCTCCAGAGGAAAAAGCTGCCACAGGGGTGATAATACAACAAGACACTATAACAAAATTTAAAATCTTTCTTTTCATTAGTCTAATCCATTCTCCGCATACTGCATACTGATAGTATATACAAATTAGTGTTGTCTGACTTAAAACTCAGGCATTATATACTAACTTTTTCGTTATCCGAATAGAGAAATAGGATACATCATAGGCTAAATATGTCTAATATCATTTTATTTAACAAAACTAGTTTTCTAATGAGTGCTCCCTCTATTAAACAATCACCTACCGATGAGGGCAAAGAGGTTGCTTTTGCTGGACGATCCAATGCTGGTAAGTCGAGCGTTATTAATACTTTGACGGACAATAAAAAACTTGCAAGAACCAGTAAAACTCCTGGTCGAACTCAGTTGCTTAATTTTTTTTCCTTAAGCGAAGATCGACGTTTGGTTGATCTTCCTGGCTATGGGTTTGCCAAAGTACCAACTATTATTAAAAGAAACTGGGATCGTAAACTTGCAGAATATCTTCAAGAAAGGCAATCTCTTGTGGGTGTGGTTATATTGATGGATATCCGGCACCCACTTCAGAAATATGATTGGCAAATTATACGCTGGGCATCAGAATCTAAGATGCCTGTTCATTTATTGCTAACGAAGTCAGACAAATTAAAAAGAGGGGCGATAAACAATGTGCTCTTGAGTGTAGAAGAAGAGTTAGCTAAAGAAAAGTTAAGTGCCAGTTTTACTATACAAGCTTTTTCATCGATTAAAAAGTTTGGTCTCGATGAGTTAAAGCAAAAACTTACAATTTGGTTTAATTAAATTGTATCCATAAAAAAACCCAATCGACGGCGGTGATTGGGTTTAGGTGTGACACTGAGAGAAAAAAGTCTTTATTAGGAAAGAACAAAATCTTAATTGCGTATTAAGTTAGACGCATCTTACCGAAAAAGTTCAATAAAAAATAAAAAAATTTTAATGTGCTTCATCCCAATTATCGCCGCTTCCTAAGTCCACTACCAATGGAATGTTTAAGCTTACAACTTCTGTCATTAATTTTATTAAGCCCTCTCTGATAACGTCTTCTTCGGCCTCTGGTACTTCCAAAACAAGCTCATCATGAACCTGCATTATCATTTTAGAATTTAACCCTTCTTTTAATAGCCATTTGTCTACCTCTATCATTGCTAATTTAATTATATCTGCAGCCGTACCCTGCATTGGAGCATTAATGGCTGTTCTCTCTGCGGCCTGCCTTCGCAAACCATTGCTCGAATTTATTTCAGGTAAATAAAGGCGGCGTCCAAATAAAGTTTCTACATAACCTCTTTCAGAAGAACTCTTACGAGCATCATCCATATAAGATTTTACGTCAGGATAGCGACTAAAATACTTATCTATATATTCCTGAGCCTTTTGCCGGCCGATATGCAACTGGCGGCCTAAACCAAATGCTGACATACCATATATTAATCCAAAATTAATTGCCTTAGCGCTTCTACGTTGGTCCTTTGTAACTTTGTTCAGGTCAACACCAAACACCTCTGCTGCTGTTGCTTGATGAACGTCCATTCCTTGTAAAAATGCATTAGTTAAGCCCTCATCAGAGGATAAATGAGCCATTATTCTTAGCTCTACTTGTGAATAGTCGGCAGCTAATATTTTAGTTCCTTTTGGTGCTACAAATGCTTGTCTAATTCTTCTTCCTTCTAATGTTCGAATTGGAATATTTTGTAAGTTAGGGTCGGATGAAGAGAGTCTTCCAGTTGCTGTTACAGCCTGATGGTACGATGTATGTATTCTACCAGTTATCGGGCTAATCATCTGAGGGAGCTTGTCAGTATAAGTAGACCGGAGTTTAGATAGCGTTCGATGCTCTAGTAATATTTTAGGTAAAGGGTAATCAATCGCTAATTCGGTTAGGACTTCTTCTTTAGTCGAAGGTGCTCCTTTTGCGGTTTTTTTTAAAATTGGAATTTTTAATTTTTCAAACAAAATCTCCCCTATTTGTTTCGGAGAGGCCAGATTAAACTTTCCCCCTGCCAATTCATATGCATTCTCTTCTATTTCCTCAAGCCTCACACCTAGCTCTTTACTGTGCGCGCGAAGCAATTTAGCATCCACTAATGCCCCATTTCTCTCGATGGACGATAATACTGGTATAAGTGGGATTTCTATATCTCTTAACACTCTTGATGGGCCTATCTGATTTTCTAAAAGTGGATGAATATTTTGATGGAGTCGTAAAGTAACGTCAGCATCCTCTGCAGCGTATGGAGCTGCAACTTCCAGTGGAATTTGATTAAAAGTAAGTTGACTAGAGCCTTTACCTGCAACCTCTTCAAAACTTGTAGTTTTTGCATCTAGATATTTTAAAGCTAGACTATCCATATCATGTCGACTACCAACTGAGTCTAAAACGTATGACTCAAGCATGGTGTCGAATTTTATTCCCGATAAAGAAATTCCGTAATTTTTTAAAACATTCATATCATATTTAAGATTTTGACCAAGCTTAAAAATGAAGGGGTCTTCAAGAATTTTTTTTAATTTTTGTAAAGTTTTTTCACAGTTCATCTGTTCTGGTGCACCAAGATAATCATGTCCTAAAGGTATATAAACTGCCTTGAACGGTTCAATAGCCAGAGATATCCCAACGATTTTAGCTTCCATATAATTTAGACTTGTTGTTTCAGTATCAAACGAAAAGTATTCAGACGACTCAAGCTTTTCTAGCCAGCTTTCGAGTTCAGCCTCTGTATATATAATATGATACTCAACTTTTTTGGTTTCTATAGAGGTCTTTATGTCATCTTTATGTTGATTGATTGTTATCTCATTGGCCCATGTTTTTAATTCTAGTTTTTTGAACCATGAAAGAAGTTCTTGATCGTTTGTTTTCTCGTTGACTAGGCTATTAATAGTTCGATCAAGCTCAACATTTGTTTTTATTGTTGCTAATTTGTATGACAAGTCTGCTAAATCTTTATACTCCAACATCTTTTGTGGTATTTTGTTTGCGCCTCGGAATTCTAACTTAGCGATACTTTCGATATCCTTATATATGTCCTCGAGGCCACCAATTCCTTGCAGCATACCCAGTGCTGTTTTTTCTCCGATTCCGGGTACTCCAGGTATATTGTCTGATTTATCACCCACGAGAGCTAAATAATCAATTATTAGTTCTGGAGGTATACCAAATTTGTTAATTACACCCTGACGATCCATAAATGTATCTGTCATTGTATTAATAAGACTTACATACGGGCCCACTAACTGAGCCATATCTTTATCACCAGTAGAAATTATCACATTTCTTTTTTGAGCTGCGGCGTTTATGGCTAAAGTGCCGATAACATCATCTGCTTCAACACCTTTTTCAATTAGTATCGGCAAGCCCATTGCTTTAATAATTTTGTGGATAGGTTCTATTTGTGTACGTAAGTCATCCGGCATAGGCGGCCTCTGTGACTTATATTCTGTATATAAGTCATCTCTGAAGGTTTTACCTTTGGCATCAAAAACTACCACAATTGGACTATCTGGGTAGTCCTTTATCATTCTTCGCATCATCGCTATAACACCTTTAACTGCACCAGTTGGCTGGCCTGACGATGTTGTTAAAGGTGGCAAAGCGTGAAAAGCTCTATAGAGATATGATGATCCGTCTACTAAAATTAGTGGGGTATCATTAGCCATATTTATCTACCATGGTCATGAATTAATTTACTTTAAACACTCTACAACTGTTTCAGATAATTTACTGAGAAAATCTATATAACTATTTTTACCTAATGGGATATTATGTCCCATTAAATCCAATTCTCTAGA
>DGPR01000045.1:0-32409 GCA_002390525.1 Cellvibrionales bacterium UBA4435 | reverse complement strand
TCATAAAAATCGACGAAGTGACGATACCCATCATGCGCAACGAGGAATCCTTTATGTTTTATTTCTTCTAGCCTTTCTCTAATTGTTATATTCAAAGATTTTAGTGATGCTTCAAAATTATTTGTATTTTTTTCAAAAAATTCTTTTTTATCAGGGAATTTTTTCCCTAAAAGATCATTGATTGTTGCAACAATCGCTACCGCATTTTGTGGGCTTAGCCAAATATGATGATCTCTATTATCCTTAACACCTTCGTAGCTCTCATGTTCGTTATCGTGACCATGGTTGAGGTTTGAATGGCTATGGCCTAACTCGCCAGTGGTTTTAGGCCAACTAAGATCATCAATATCCATTAATTTAATAATATTTGTCGTGCCGTGAGTTTTAACTGCTTTGGATATTCCACTTTCAAGATTAGGGCCTATCCAAAAGAATAAATCAGATTCTTTTATTAACTTAATATCTGAAAATCTAAGTCGATAATTATGTGGTGACATATTACCTGGTAGTAATATATTTACTGAGGTTTCATCACCTGTGACAGCCGTAAGCAGCATGGCTATAGGTCTAATAGAGCTTGCTATCGAACTATTCTGTGACGCAAATACAGGGTTAATTATGAAGGATATAATAATAATTAAGCAAGATCTAAGCATTTTTGTACCTCTGAAATAATTTAAGTGTTATATTATAACAAAAATATGTATTTTATTTAGGCTATTCAGTATTAATTGAAATTTAAATAAATAAAATTTGTTATGTTATAACATTATTAAAATAGGTGATGTATATGTTAGCATATTCTCGTCTTGCATATAAAAATCATGATCATGATCAATGCATTGTTGTTGCTTTAAAAAAAGCTGAAGCAGTATGCGAAAAAAAGAATGTTCGACTAACTGCAATAAGAAAACACGTTTTTAAAGAAGTATGGTCTAGCCACCAACCTGTTGGGGCATATGATATAGTTGATAGTTTAGCTCTGAACGTCAACACAGGGAAACGAATTAAAGCTCCCTCTGTATATCGTGCCTTAGAATTTCTAACGAAACTTCGTTTAATCCATCGTATAAGTACATTAAATGCATATATAGGAAGATCTTTTTCTGAAAAAATATATAATAATTTTTTTCTTATCTGTCGTAATTGTCGCGTAACTGCTGAATGCAGTACCGACCAAATTAATAATGTAATTGAGCATACAGCTGAACGAACAGGTTTTTTAGTTGAACAACAGGTAGTTGAAATAATTGGTTTGTGCCCTGAGTGTAAAAAGGAAGAATAAAATATGAGCTCTCCACTAATTACACTTAACAAAGTAAGCAAATATCATAATACGAAAGAAACCTTATCCTCAGTGAGTTTAACTATAAATCCAGGACAAATTATCACACTTATTGGTCCCAACGGGGCAGGTAAAACGACACTTGTAAAAATTATTCTTAATCTGATTGATATTGATGAGGGGGTAGTTTTTCGATCCCCTGATTTACGAATTGGCTACATGCCACAAAAACTTCATATCGATCAGACTCTTCCAATAACTTTGGAAAGATTTTTAAGGCTAACAGAAAAAAATACTAAAATATGTAGTGAGGTTCTAGAAGAAGTGGGCATTATTAATCAGATGAAATGCCCGTTATCATCTTTGTCAGGTGGAGAAATGCAAAGAGCTCTTTTAGCTCGAGCAATTTTACACAAACCAAACTTCTTAGTTCTCGATGAACCTGTGCAAGGTGTAGATGTTGCTGGGCAAGAGGCTCTTTATAAACTTATAGAAGAATTACATAGAAAACTAAATTGTGCAGTATTAATGGTTTCCCACGACCTACATGTAGTAATGTCTTCAACAAACGAAGTGCTATGCTTAAATAATCATGTATGTTGCCATGGTCGACCTGACCAAGTAAGCAAGAATCCTGCATTTATAGAACTTTTTGGTGAAAGTACTAATACTTACACTACATATACACATCATCACGACCACAAACATGAATTACATGGAGAAGTAAAATTATCAAAGTTAGATGAAAATGGATTTAGTCATGATTGACGTTCTTTTATTTGCGTTACTTGCTGGTATAGGCGTTGCATTAATAACCGGGCCTCTTGGCACATTTATTGTGTGGCGTCGTATGGCATATTTCGGAGATACACTTGCGCATTCGTCATTACTAGGCATTGCCCTCGGTTTAATTTTTTCACTTAATACGACACTATCTGTAATTTTTACTTGTCTCGTATTTGCATTAATACTTGTCGGATTAGAGCAAAATAAGAATCTTGCTTCTGATACATTACTTGGAATACTTTCGCATACATCTTTAGCATTTGGATTGGTTGTAATTACATTGATGCCAAATGTGAAGGTAGACTTAATGAGTCTTTTGTTTGGCGATCTTTTAACCGTAAATTTTAAAGACGTTATTACTGTATATATAATAAGTACTATTACATTATTAATGTTAGTAAAAATATGGGATCCGCTATTAGCGATAACTATTGATGAGGATTTAGGTAGGACCGAAGGTGTAAAATTTAAATTAGTTCGAATGATGTTTATGCTGCTTATAGCACTAGTAATTGCTGTTGCCATGAAAGTGGTTGGCGTGCTATTAATAACATCACTGCTTATTATTCCGGCGGCGACAGCAAGGAGTTATTCAAAGACACCAGAACAAATGGCTTTTTTTGCAAGCCTAATAGGTTCTTTTTCTGTTGTATTAGGGCTGCTGGCATCATGGTTTATAGATACTCCTGCTGGACCATCGATAGTTCTAAGCGCAGGACTTCTATTTTTGATTTCACTCACCAACAAAAAAAATCAATGAAATTAATGTTGTTTATCAAAGGCAAGTATAATTGATTCTAAGGAAACTTTCATTTTTTCAGGGTCAAATGGAGGCCTGAAGAAACCATGATAGTGCCCATAAGGATTGATGATAACTATATTACCGCTATGATCAATTGTATAATTTTTTTCATCTATTGAAACTTTTGAATAAGGCGCATTCAACTGAACACCAAGACTCATTAATACGTATTTGTTAGCTGTAGCTCCTATAAAATCTTTATTAAAATAAGCTACATATTGAGAGAGTTTTTCTGCGGTGTCTCTCTCTGGATCGAGAGAAATCAGTGCAATTTGTATCTTATTTTGATCCTCACCTGATAAGGAATCATAAAAGTTAGCTGCCGTAGCCATAGTAGTTGGACAGATATCTGGACAATGGGTAAAGCCAAAAAATAATAATGTCCATTTGCCTTGTAAGTTTTTCATAGTGAAAGGCTGTCCATCGTGATTAACCAGATCGAATCCACTAAATTTCCTTGGTGTATCTAGCAAGACTGCACCTTTGTCCATTAACTCTTCATGGGTAAGAATATACTCAGTATTAATTTTATTGAGAAATGCGAGCATAATTAAGAATACAAATATAAAGATTCCTAACAGAGTATTGCGAATCCCTTTATTAATTATTTTTTCAGTCATAATTACTCAAACCTTCCTGTACTGATGACACTGTAATTTTCTATAAACAAAGCACTTCAAATGAAATAATGATCGACTAGCATAATTATAAATAATGCCATTAAATAAACTATAGAATACTTGAAAGTATCCATACCTGCGTTTGGATTACGATCAAGCATCATCATAATCGCCCAATATAAAAAACCAGCTCCCAAGATTAGTGCCCCTAAAATATATAGCCAACCACTCATTCCCACTGCAAAAGGTAATAAAGTTACCAGTATCATCAATACGGTATATAAGAGAATGCTTATTTTTGTATATTTTTCTCCATGTGTAACTGGCAACATAGGAATTTCTGCTTTTGCATATTCATCTTTACGATGAACAGCTAAGGCCCAGAAATGGGGCGGTGTCCAAGCGAAAATTATCAAAACTAATAGTAATGCATGGCCGTGTATCTCACCAGTTACAGCCGTCCAACCCAATAATGGAGGAACTGCTCCAGCTAATCCACCTATGACAATATTCTGCGGTGTTGCTCGTTTTAAGTACGAAGTATAAAGTACTGCATAACCGAACAAAGAAGCAAGTGTTAACCATGCAGTTAAAGAATTGATATAAACTAGCAAAATAGCCATACCGATCAAACCTAGTATCGTCGAAAAAAGCAACGCCTGATAGGGGCTTACTCTTCCTTTAGCAACTGGACGGTTTAGTGTTCTAGACATTTTGAGATCAATTTTTCGATCTACCACATGGTTTATAACGGCAGCGGCACCAGCACATAGAGCTATTCCCACATTGCCTAATATAAGTACATCTATAGGCACCATACCAGGCACTGATAAAAACATACCAATAATTGAAGTTAGGATCATTAATGCAACTACTTTAGGCTTAGTCAGCTCCAAATAATCCCTGAAACTAGTCTTCTCTAAATCAGTCGCTGCTATTTTTGTCACCTTAACACCTTAATTAAAATTGTTGTTGCTAACATAAGTCATTTTGACTGCAAGACCAGCAAGAACTAACAATAACGTTAGGCCTCCTAAGTTATAAACAATTGTTAAAAAAACTATATCTTGTAAATATCCAGCATAAGCTAAAAAAATCATTCGGATGAACAAAATACACATCAGCACTCTAGCTGCTTGATTTATCTCATAGAAAGGCGTCTTTAACAAAAAAATAGACAAACCTAAAACATAAATCGTTGCAACCAAAACCCCAAGCCTATGCACCATATGTATAGCTATGCGAGGCTGACTGTCTAAAGCCTCTAAACCTAAAGGTTTGTTAAAGTTAAACCCTTCCTTCAAGTCCATCGCTGGCCACCATGAATTTTGGCATAATGGAAAGTCTGTACAGGCAAATGAAGCAAACTTTACACTTGTCCACCCTCCTAGTGCAATCTCTATCATGCTTATTATAATCGCTAAAGTGATCCATGGCTTAGTTTTATTAAACCTATGAATGTTTTTTTTTGATACTGACCAGTTATTTTTCTGAGTTCTCACTGCGTATATCCATAATAGTAGAGATATGATGACACCCAATTTAAAATGCAATAAAGCTATTTGAGGTAAAACGAACATATCAGAAAACCACATGCTCATGAAAGTATGCAAAAAAATTGTAAGCAATATGAAGATTGATAATTGATATAAAATTTTGTTTTTCTTTCGTAGAAACCATGATTTGATCACCAAGATCGTAACCGTAACAATCAACATAAAATGAGAAATTTGGTTTATTATTTCCTGCCAGCCAATCACACTGATGTAGTATCTTAAATTACTAATTAAACTTACATCGGTAATATAAAAATTACCCATGCAATCTAACCATTCTAAGCAATCAAAGCTAGTATCTTCAAAACGTGAATAAATATTAAGAGTTAAATTAATAATAGAAAAAATAACAGCTGAGGTCGCCGTTAAAAAAAAGCATTTATTGGATAAATTTACACCTAGACTTAGCAAAATGTTTTAATTCTTATCCTTTGAATTTTTTAGTTTATAAGAAGTGTGCAGGGGGCAAACTACTGAGAAGAATACTTCATTAAGTGCTCAATATCTTCTATGATTTCGGTTCCTTTGTGAGACAAATCATATGACATCATGGCAAAGCCCTGTTGATCAACAAGATACGCTCGGTTAGTTTTGATATCTTGCTTATAAAAAGGAGTACTAGTTTTTGCAAGCATAGACTCGAATTCTTTTTCATCCCCATGTATAACTTTTAAAAAAGGGTGATTCAATTTTAAGAACTCTAAAACCTCAGCTCCCATAGTTTGATCCAAAGAAATATAGAGACGCTCGAATCTTCGACTATATTTACCTAAACTAATATGAACTTGTCGTGTGAGATAAAGTAATTCTCGACACTGGTCTGAACACTCTTGATCACCAGCGATTATTAATCTCCATTTAGGTTTTTTATCTGAAAAATCCCAGATTTGACCGTCTACGGATTTTAGATTTAAATCTTTAATCGATGCGGGAGGAACAATAAAATTACCGTGATTAGTTGTTCCTAATTTAGATAACAGACTATTTCTTTGATCTTCGGTTTTAGGGTAAATCAAAAACCCTAAGGCAACAACACCCCCGAGCATTATTATCATAAACCATACTTGCCATTGTCCTTTCATATTACTTTTTTCCACTACAAGTACTCCATCTAAGATTAAATTTTACTACGCCTAGAACCGATGACCTGCCCTAGATTTGAGTTAGCAAAAATTGCTAAAACTATTAAAGCTAGCGCGAGTGCTGACCATTGAAATGCATAACCTGTATGTTTCCTTGGTTGAACGTTTACGACAGGCCACCCTGTTTTTAAAGCGCCAATCTCTGATGCATTTAACCTAAGACTAAAATCATAAAACTTAGTACCTAATTTTTTGGATATTATTTCAGGATCGAGACTTTGTATGACTATTGGGCTTTCTCCTTTAACCCATGGATCGTCACCAAGCATAATTTGTTTTCCAGGAGAACGATATAAGTAACCGGTTATACTTACCGATGCAGTGATAATAGGTATTTTAGGTAATATTCTACGGTCTAGATCTGCAGCAATCCAACCACGATTGACCAAAATCCACTGCCCATTGACTGCCTTAAATGGGCTTATTACATCATATCCAGGTCGACCGTTGCTGACGCGATTATCTAATAACAATGTGGATTGATTATCATATTTTCCATCTATGTTTACCCTCACATAATCTGGGCTCTCGATCTGATTGCCGCTCTGAGCGTAACTGCTTTTTACTAAAGAGAGTGAAATTGGTGCAGCTTCAGCTCGACCTTTATATATGCTCAACAAATTATTTTTTTCCTCTGCTCTATCAACTTGCCAAAATGCCAAGCTAACAGTTACCGGTAAAAAAAATAATACGAATAAGATAATCTTCCAATTAAATTGCCATTGGAAATGAGTTTTCGTTTTCTTAGTTTGTTGTGTCACTGCTCACCTTTCAAATTTCTATTGAAAAAGATAACCATAAAATTTTTTTTGATTTACCTATTTTAATATTTAAACGCTACAATACAATAACATTTAGGTTCACCCACCAGAGGAGGAATATTTATGCTTCTAAAAGTTGTTATAGTTATTTTATTTATAGGTATTATAGTAAGTCTCAGTAGTGCTTTAGTTTTTCTAATGAAAGATGTTGGAAATTCTAAAAGGAGGACTCTTTATGCTTTGGGAATTCGAGTCTCATTAGCAGTACTATTACTTTTGACAATTTCTTGGGGGGTTTATTCGGGCCAACTCGGTAGTAAAGCGCCATGGGATAAAAAGCTACATCCTGAACGACTCATCCCACTAACTACAAAACCTTAAATTTAAATTTTAAATGTTAATATTCGTAAAATTTATTAGGCCAGAATATAAACAAATAAGAACAACCCAACCCAGACAACATCAACGAAATGCCAATACCATGATGCCGCTTCAAAACCAAACTGATCTTTATCGTTAAAATGGCCTTTTAGGCCTCTAAGGAACTGAACAAGTAGCATAATCGTTCCAAATGTTACATGAGCTCCATGAAAACCTGTCATCATAAAAAAGATCGTGCCGTATATTCCAGACTCAAGTGTTAAACCCATGTGCACATAGGCTTCTATATACTCCTCAGCTTGAAGCACCAGAAAAATCATACCGAGTAAAACTGTTATACCCAACCATAAATTAAATTTCTTACGATCGTTATTTTTAAGACCTGTATGTGCAATATGAACAGTAACACTCGAACTAAGTAAAATAACGGTATTCCAAAGTGGCAACCACTGCAATATCCTATCCCAGCCAGGAAAACTCATATTTTGCTCTGGTCCCGTAAATTGCGCAGATTCACCGTTTGCTGCCTGATCAGGAGTTACCATTAATGGCCATGTTGGCTCGAAGCCTGACCACAACAAATCATTTGATGTTGTTGCTGTAGTTTCACCGCCTAGCCAAGGTAAAACTAATGCCCTTATGTACCATAGAGACCCAAAAAATACGGCAAAGAACATAACTTCGGAAAAGATAAACCAGCTCATGCCCCAAACATAGGATCGTTTCAACTGATCGCTATTCATACCGGCCATATTTTCATTTATTACTATACTAAACCATTTATATAAAGTCGCAGCGATAACAAATGATCCAACCCAAAATGTTAGGGAGCTTTGGCCTTGCACCCATGAACCCGCACCTACTGCAATTATACCCAACCCTATAGCCGCAAAAAGAGGTAACTTACTTGATTCTGGTACGTAATATTCGCCTTCGGTTGACATTAACTATCTCCTTTATTCTTTTTGGCGGCCACTAATTAAGCTGTGCAACTGTTAAGTCATTTGTACTTTCAGTTATATCAAAAAGTGTATATGACAATGTAATAGTATTAACTGATTTTGGAATATCTTTATCAACTATGAATACTAATGGCATATCTATTTCGTCCCAAGCATTTAGTGGCTGTTGGTTAAAACAAAAACATTCAGTTTTATGAAAATAATTAGTCGCATTAAATGGAGTAAGATTTGGCACAGCTTGAGCAACCATGTTTTTTGAAGTCCTATTCTTTGCATAAAAAGTAACAGCTTTAGCTTCTCCCGGGTGAACAACGACTTCAGTAACTCTAGGTGAGAAATCCCATGGCATAGAACCATTATTTATTGTAAGGAATTGCACTTTTACCGTTCGGGTTGTATCAATTGTTGTATCTTTCGATTCATAGCGACCAGCTGTTTTACCGCCAATGCCAGTTAGGTCACATAGAGCATAATATAAAGGGGGCATTAGAAAAACCGCAAACACAAACATCCCAATTGCTCCAACTGATAGTTTAAGCAAAGTCTTTTTAATAGAGCTTTTTGGGATATTGTTTTCCATTATTTTACTGCCGGGGGTGTAGTAAAGGTATGATACGGAGCTGGTGTAGGTAGTGTCCACTCAAGCCCTTCAGCACCATCCCAAGTTTTTGGTTCACTAACTGGTTTTCCAGAGCGAATTGTAGTTATCACATTATAAAGAAACAACAATTGTGCTGTTCCATAAATGAAAGCTCCTGTACTGGATATCATATTCCAATCAGAAAATTGTAATGCGTAATCAGAGTATCGACGTGGCATTCCTGCGAGTCCTATGAAATGCTGCGGAAAGAAAGTCACATTAAATCCAATGAATCCAATCCAAAATTGAACTTTACCCATTGTTTCGTTGTACATTTTACCAGTCCACTTGGGTAACCAGTAGTAAACAGCTGCTGTGCTAGAAAAAATAGCTCCGGCTACCATTACATAATGGAAATGTGCAACAACAAAATATGTATCGTGATATTGAATATCCGCTGGAGCGACAGCCAGCATAATTCCGGTGAATCCGCCAATAGTAAATAGAATGACGAAAGCAACCGCATATAACATTGGTGTTTCGAAGGTAAGCGAACCGCGAAACATAGTTGATATCCAGTTAAAGACTTTCGCAGCGGTAGGAACAGCGATGAGCATTGTTGCGTACATGAAATAGAGCTCCCCACCTATAGGCATACCAACTAAGAACATATGGTGCGCCCAAACAATGAAAGACAAGAAGGCAATAGAAGCTGTTGCATATACCATAGAGCTATAACCAAAGAGCGGTTTACGGCTGAATGCTGGAATAATATGAGATATAACACCAAATGCTGGGAGAATAATAATATAAACTTCTGGGTGCCCAAAGAACCAAAATACATGCTGGAATAACACTGGATCACCACCACCTGCAGCATTGAAAAAACTAGTACCAAAATTGATATCCATTAACATCATTGTTACTGCACCGGCCAGTACTGGCATCACGGCAATTAACAAAAATGCGGTTATTAACCATGTCCAAACAAACATCGGCATTTTCATCAGTGTCATACCGGGCGCTCGCATATTCAAAACTGTAGCTATTATGTTTATAGAGCCCATAATAGAAGAAGCACCCATGAGATGAACACCAAAAATAAAATAGTTTACTGTCGGTGGAGCATAAGTTGTTGACAAAGGCGCATAAAAAGTCCACCCAAAATTTGGTGCTCCACCTTCCATGAATAAGGTAGCTGTTAGTATGGTAAATGCCATCGGTAAAATCCAAAAGCTTAAGTTATTCATGCGTGGTAGAGCCATGTCTGGAGCACCGATCTGCATTGGGATCATCCAGTTAGCGAGGCCAACGAAAGCTGGCATAATTGCACCAAAAACCATAACTAGACCATGCATGGTAGTCATTTGGTTAAAGAATTCTGGTTTAATAATTTGCATACCTGGCTGAAAGAGCTCAGCACGAATAACCATTGCAAAAAAACCACCCATCAAAAACATAGCAAAGCTGAACCAAAGGTACAGAGTTCCTATGTCTTTGTGATTTGTTGTAAAAAACCAGCGACCTATGCCTTTAGCAGGACCATGTGCCATTACTACGTTCTCCTTAATTTATCTTTTACCTTTTTTCCAATTATAGACGTCAATAGGCTGAGTTATATCTCCAACGTTGTTACCCCAAGCATTTCGCTCATAGGTAATTATTGCTGCCTGATCTAATTCTGATAGTTGGTCTCCGAAAGCTTGCATCGCAGTTCCAGCTTGACCGTTAACAATTATATCAATGTGTGCTTCTACCGGACCAATTGCAATTCCTTGACCAACCAGTGAAGGGAAGACGCCAGGGACACCCTGACCATTAACTTGGTGGCAACCGGCACAACTACGATTATATGCAGCTTCTCCTATTTCCATCAATTCATCCATGGTGAAGGTTTTATTCGTAAGTTCACGAATAGCTGCTTGTTCAGCTTTTTTGTCTATTAACCATGTTTTATATTCTTCTTTTTCTAAAACGTTAACTACGATTGGCATAAACGCATGGCCCTTACCACAGAGTTCGGTGCACTGTCCCCTGTAAACTCCTGGCTCAAGTACATTAGCCCATGTCTCGTTGACAAAACCAGGTAGTGCATCTCGTTTGACTCCAAAATCTGGGACCCACCAAGAATGTATTACATCTTGACCAGTGATTAAGAAACGCACTTTCGTATTAGCTGGTAAAACAAGGGGCTCGTTTACTTCCTCATGATAATATTGACCTTTGGGAGCCGTATTATAAATTTCTGATTCAGGAGTTGTTAGCTCGCTGAGGAATTTTACATCTTCTCCTAAATACTCGTACTGCCACTTCCATTGAAGACCAGTAACTTTAATATCCATTTCAGCTTCTGAGGTATCGTATATATCAAGAATCGAAGTGGTAGCAGGTATACACAAAAGAACTAGTATCACTGCTGGTATTGCTGTCCATACAATTTCTGCAGTTGTATTTTCATGAAAGTTAGCAGCTACAGCTCCACGTGACTTACGGTGTGCATACATAACATAAAACATGACTGCGAAAACAAGTACACCAGTAATAGTGACTATCCAAAAAACTAGCATATGAATATCGTAAATTGAATTACTTACAGAGGTTACACCTCTAGGCATATTTACGGCCCAATTACCGGCTTCTTCTGCTAAAGCACCAGCTGAAATCGCTAGTGATACAACAGGGGCGAATATAAGCGTGAAAAGCATTTTTGCTCTTCTTAACATTACCCTATCTCCAAAAAGTTGTTGTTTAAGTTTTTAGCTTATTTAGTAAATAAACTGGTTAATCTTCTTTTTTTAAAAAAATTAGACGGCACTATATCAAACTTTGGCTATTGTCCTCTAGTATTTATAGTCAATCTTCTTAGGAAATTTGCTAAATTAATCATAATATTCAATATAAATGTTCTTAATATTAAACTGTAAATCATAAATAATGTTGATATTGAAAATTAACCACATTAAAAATTTTACTCGCAAGAAAATTTTTAATGTATATTTTTAGGGTCAATAAGAGTTACTGTTTGTGTTTCAGCTAATTTTTCTTCTTTGCTTACATTTACCCTGGTTTCTAGTTCTTTCGGGTCACTTTGTAAAAGCATCTTGTCATTAAAGCCACATTTAACACACTGTCGAAAATCTTGACCGCTTTCATTATAAATTGTTAGTTTGTCCATCTCACTACATTTTGGACATACTGCCCCAGCAATAAAACGTTTTTTTGCCTTATATTTGAACATTTCGGGGTCTCATTTAATAAATTTTACCTTTAATTGATATTATTTATTTTAACAAATATAAAGTCTTTTTTCATGCATTATCATCGAAAAAACTTGAGCCTTTATTTTGTAAGGCTATTATAAAACGATCTTTGAATAACTGTGGAGATGAAATGATAAAAAATATCAGGCCCTATAAAAACATAAAGCCTATATTGGGCAAAAAAGTATACGTAGATGATGCAGCTATTATAATCGGAAATGTGACATTAGGTGATGATGTTTCGGTTTGGCCTGGAGCTGTTATACGTGGTGATATGCATGAAATTAGGATTGGCTGCCGTACAAATATTCAAGATAATGCGGTTCTTCATATTACTCATGCAAGCTCCTTTAACCCTGAAGGGTGGCCACTTATTATAGGGGAGGATGTTGTTGTTGGACATGGTGCAATATTACATGGTTGTAGTTTGGGTAATAGAATTTTAGTTGGCAATGGAGTTATCATTAATGACGGTGCAGTAGTGCAAAATGAAGTGCTCATAGGCGCCGGAACAGTAGTTCCTCCCGGAAAAATACTAGAAAGTGGAAATCTGTATGTTGGAAGCCCGTCTAGAGTCTCAAGAAAAATTACAAAAAAGGAAAAAGATTTTTTCGTTTACTCACCTGCAAACTATGTTAGTTTAAAAAATGAATATCTCAAGGACGCACAATCACAATTATAAGGATGATAATTGTTTTTTCAGCATTGAAATTACCGCTCTTGTTTGCGGTCTAACCCCCCTCCATACGTAAAATGACTCTGCAGCCTGTTCAACTAACATACCTAAACCGTCTGATATCTGAGCGGCGCCATTATTTTTCGCCCATTCTAAAAATATAGATTGTTGGCTACCGTACATCATCTCGTAACAAACTGCATTTTTTGACAACAAACCTCTCGGTAAGGGTGGAATTTTATTTGATAGAGTGGCACTTGTGCCATTAATTACAACATCAAACTGCTGGCCATCAAGCATTTGGTAATCGCAACCGAGCAGATTACCCATATTAGCGAAATTTTTAGAAAGTTTTAGTGCTTTTTCAATAGTACGATTAACAATAACTACATTCTGAGGAAGAAGTTCCAGTATTGGCTGCAATATGCCTCTAACTGCCCCTCCTGCCCCAAGCACAAGAACTTTTTTTCCATTAATTGCCCAGCCAAGATTGTCAACAATATCCCGGGTAATTCCAATACCGTCTGTAGTATCCCCTTGAATTTTTCCGTCATAACTAACGCTAAGAGTGTTTACTGCTCCAGCTATTTTAGCCCGCTGTGTAAGCTTTTCTGCGAAATTGTATGCATTAAGTTTAAATGGCACAGTAATATTTAAACCTTTACCTCCAGATTTAAAAAATTTTTGCGCCTCCTTTTCAAACTCACCCATATCAATATGTTGTCTTTTATAAGAGATCTTTTCATCGTTAGCCTTCGCAAAGGCAGTGTGAATATCTGGAGATTTGCTATGTTCAACTGGATTTCCAAAGACTGCGTAATTATCAAGCATAACCCATGAACCTCTTGTATAGCCTAGCATGATCTGAAGATTTGTCTTCAGAAATGAAACCTTATATCCAGTCTTGTGGACGAAGGTACTTATCGTATAGTTCTGCCTCCGGAGATCCTCTAGTTGGATTCCAATCATAGTTCCACTCTACAGTTGGAGGTAAAGACATAAGTATAGACTCAACCCTACCTCCAGTCTGTAAACCGAATAAGGTGCCTCTATCATAAACTAAATTGAATTCAACATACCTACCTCTTCTATAAAGTTGAAATTTTTTCTCCCTTTCACCCCATGGGGTTGACTTCCTTTTACGAACGATTGGTAAATAGGCGTTTACGAAACTGTCACCTATCGAAGACATCAAATTAAAGCTTCTATCAAAACCATACTCATTCAAATCATCAAAAAATAAACCTCCTATACCTCTCGGTTCGTTACGGTGTTTAAGGAAAAAATACTCGTCACATTGTTTTTTTAGGCTAGGATATATATTCTCACCGAACGGTAGGCAAGCATTTCTTGCAATTTGATGCCAATGCTTACAATCAGATTCGTTCGCATAGTACGGAGTTAAATCGTAACCCCCGCCAAACCACCACACAGGATCCTTTCCAGACTTCTCTGCAACAAAAAAACGTACATTTAAATGCGCGGTCGGCACATATGGGTTGTGTGGATGCATAACTACTGAGATTCCCATAGCCTCGAATGACCTTCCCCGTAATTCTGGTCTAGATGTTGTAGCTGACGGGGGTAGTTCATCCCCATGAACATGTGAGAAATTAACACCGCCCTTCTCAAAAATTCTGCCATTAGTAATTATTCGACTTGAGCCACCTCCGCCTTCAGCTCTAGTCCATTTATCTACTTGAAATTTGGACTTCTCGTCTTCAGCTTCTATAGATTTACAAATTGAATTTTGTAGATTTAAAAGATATTGTTTTACATGTAGTTTTTCTTTCATAAAGTTGATACCAGTAGACAGCACCAAACAATAAGCGGCGCCATAAATAGCTTAGTGCATTTAACTATTAACCTGAACGTAAAATCTTACCAGTTTTAAGATTTTTAATCGGGGTTGGATTAGAAAGCTCTCCGAGTAAACCCGGTACTACATAATCTAGTTGTTGATCAAAATAAGTGTTTATCTCAGACATATTTTTTGCAGGCGGCAATCCACTGGGATTTGCTGATGTCGAAACTAGTGGGCCGCCAAAAGCACTACATAAGTTAGATGCAATGGGATGGTCAGTTACACGGACAGCTAGAGTGTTATTTATTCCAGTAATCCAACTGGGTGCATGATTGTTATCTGGTATTAACCATGTCTGAGGTCCAGGCCAACTTTGTTTTAATTCAGTCATCTCTGCTACCGATAAACCTAATAAAAAAGGATTTAATTGCTCTATATCTTTAGCTATCAGGATCAATCCCTTGCTACGTTTTCGTAACTTCATTGCTAATATCCGCTCGACAGCTATCTCAGAAAAAGGATCACATCCAAGCCCCCATACGGCCTCTGTGGGATATGCAATAACTCCATCCGTCTGAAGTACTTCCAAAATTTTTCTAGTATCTGATGAATCAGGGAAAGACTTCATCATTGCTGATTGTTTAATTTCTCTTGCAAATGAGCATCTTTTTCAATAATAGTTAAAGCATTCTTCTCGCGCTCGTTGATGAGAGCTTTATGAATCTTAGTATCTGAAGTAGCGATGATTTGCATTGCAAGGTAAGCAGCATTTTTGGCTCCGGCTTTTCCAATTGCAACGGTAGCGACAGGTATGCCACCAGGCATTTGAACTGTTGAAAGCAAAGCATCTAGGCCATCCATAGAAGCGTTAATTGGAACCCCGATAACAGGTCGAAGAGTTGTTGCTGCTACAGCACCTGCCAAGTGTGCAGCCATACCTGCTGCACAAATAAAAGCTGCGCAACCTTCATGATCACAATCTTTTACAAACTTGTGTGTAGCTTCAGGAGTTCGATGCGCAGAAGTAATTTTGACTTTAAAAGGTACCTCGAACTGTCTTAAAATATCAATACATGATTCCATTACTGGTAAATCAGAATCAGAACCCATAAGAATTGCGACAAACGTCTTACTCATTGTGTATAATTCCTTTTTAATTATAAAAGCATATGTTAGCAGTGGTTAATACCTAATGGCTAGATACTCGTTAAAAATATCATGTCTTTATTGAATATTCTTAAATTTCCTGATTCGCGTCTTCGAACAGTAGCTGAGCCTGTCGATAATATAACCGGTGCAACTAGAAAATTGATTGAAGATATGCTCGAAACTATGTATGAAGCTGAGGGTATAGGTTTAGCAGCAACACAAGTCAATGTTCATAAGCGTATTATAGTGATTGATATAGATAAAAGTGATAAAAATCCAATTATTCTCGTTAACCCAATTCTTGAAATATTGGACGACTCAATTAGCCCGACTGAAGAGGGATGTTTATCTGTGCCTGAATTTACAGAAATTGTTGATCGGCCTCAAAATATTCGAGTAACCGCTCTTGATAAAAGAGGTCAATCGTTTGATTTTGAACCAAGAGGTTTACTTGCTGTATGTGTTCAACACGAGATTGACCATCTTAATGGTAAATTATTCGTAGACTATTTATCTCCACTGAAACAGACACGACTCAAGAAAAAGCTACAAAAAAAACTGCGCTATGATGATCGATAAATGCAATAGCTGAAACTGGTAGTCAGGAGGGTTTGTTAAATTGCGTATAGTATTTGCTGGTACTCCTGAATTTGCTGCTAAACATTTGTATGCGTTAATTTTCGAAAACTCTACTCATGAGGTAGTTGCCGTTTATACCCAACCTGATCGACCATCGGGTCGGGGTAAGAAAATGGCCTCTAGTCCAGTAAAGATTTTAGCTGAAAAGGCTAACTTACCATTGTATCAACCTGAAAACTTTAAATCTGATGAAGATAGATTAATCCTTTCAAACCATAGACCTGATTTAATGATAGTGGTTGCTTACGGCTTACTTTTACCTATAGAAATATTGAATATACCCAAATACGGTTGTATCAACGTTCATGCCTCACTTTTACCACGATGGCGTGGTGCTGCACCAATACAGAGAGCTATAGAGGCTGGAGATAACGAAACTGGAATAACTATGATGCAGATGGATGTTGGCTTAGACACAGGCGATATTTTAAGTACTATTAAATGTAATATCGAATCAAACGAGACTGGAGGATCTCTCGAAGCAAAATTGTCCAAGATAGGCCCTGCAAAACTTATTCATACATTAGAAAAAGTTGAGCAAAGAACTTTAACTCAAACTAAACAAGATCATGATCAATGTACTTATGCGAAAAAAATTAATAAAGAAGAAATGCTTATTGATTGGTTAAGACCGGCAGATTTATTATTTAAAAAAATATTAGCATTCAATCCCTATCAAGTTACCTATACTTATCTGAATGGAATACGAATAAAAATCTGGAGTGCAAAATTATCCTCTGACAAAAAAAAAT
Source organism: Cellvibrionales bacterium UBA4435 (assembly GCA_002390525.1). Classification (GTDB taxonomy): domain Bacteria; phylum Pseudomonadota; class Gammaproteobacteria; order Pseudomonadales; family Porticoccaceae; genus Porticoccus. The sequence continues at coordinate 15,254 of DGPR01000045.1, read as the reverse complement.
TTACGCCTGGAACCATAATCGATGCCAGAAATGAGGGTATTCTAGTTAGTACAGGAATGGGAAGTATTTTATTAACTGAGCTACAGTTGCCTGGTAAAAGTCGATTAAACGTTTCGGAGCTACTTCGATCTAAATCTGGATTATTTGCACCTGGAAATATTTTTAGAGATATGGGTTAGATATAAATGGATCCTAGAATTGCTACAATTCATATAATTACTGGCATACTTCAGGGTTCTGGTTCACTAAGTAAATTAGTTCCAAAATATATTACAAAAGTTACTGAAACTGACCGAGCTTTGGTACAAGAGTTAAGCTACGGTACATTGCGTTATTATCCAAAGTTGCAATTATGTCTAGATTTTTTGCTCAAAAAACCATTTAAACAAAAAGATAAAGATATTGAAGCGGCAATAGTGTGTGCAATATATCAAATCACAGAAACTCGTGTACCATCCCATGCCGCTGTAAATGAATCAGTAAAAGCATGCAGAGTTTTGAATAAGCCCTGGGCAACAAACCTTGTAAATGCTGTTTTACGTAGATTTCTACGCGAAAAAATAGAGCTAGAAAAAAAGCTAGTAAAAAACGTAGGCTATACTACTTCTCATCCGAAATGGTTGGTCGATCTATTGGAAGATGCTTGGCCGCAACAATTAGCCTCTTTAATTGAATCAAATAATACTAAACCACCAATGACCTTGAGGGTCAATATAAACCATAATAATCAAGGCGAATATCTAAGCTTGCTGAGAAGTAATAGAATCGATGCTTCAGCTACACTTACTAGCCCCGATGGAATAACCCTAAAAAAACCTTTGGATGTCTTCAGTCTACCTAATTTTTCAATAGGTGCAGTGAGTATTCAAGATGAAGCTGCTCAGTTTAGTGCACATTTGCTTGAGTTAATGCCAAAACAAAGAATTCTTGATGCTTGTTGTGCGCCAGGAGGAAAAACTGGTCATATTTTAGAATACATTAAAAGAAATTGTCTCGATAATAGCAATGTTATAAGTGTTGATATATCAAAGGAACGTTTAGATCGTGTGCAAGAAAATTTAGATCGCTTACAGCTACACACAAAACTTATTGCTTGCGATATATTTGAAACAAATATTTGGTGGGATAAAGTCCTTTTTGACCGAATATTATTAGACGCACCCTGTTCTGCTACAGGCGTAATTCGACGAAACCCAGATATCAAGACACTACGTAAGTCGAAAGATATCCAGAAACTTGCTATTTTGCAGTTAAAGCTTCTGAATACTGTATGGCCTACCTTAAGAAAAAACGGGCTTTTATTATATGCAACGTGTTCCATATTACCTCAAGAAAATGATATGGTAATTTCAAGATTTCTAGATTGTGCATCTGATGCAGCTGTTGAAAAAATAGAGCTTCGGGCTGGAATAGAAACTTCGCATGGAAGACAATTACTCCCATCAGTGAATGGGTATGATGGTTTTTACTATGCTCGACTCCGAAAACTCTAGATCTAATATAAAAAATAGTTAAAGATTAGTATATGTTATGACTGTAAATAAAATAAGCAGCATAAAAACCCAATACAGATATAAAGTATGATAATAAATTTCCTCATTTCTAAGCATTAAAGGCTATCCATTATGAAAATAGTAATTGTTGGTGCTGGTAAAGTTGGAACTACTCTAGCGCAACACCTATCAGCCGAATCAAACGATATATCGGTGATAGACTGGAACGAAAAAAAATTACTAGATCTACAAAAACGTATTGATATAAGGGTAGTGTGCGGAATCGGATCTCACCCCGACATTCTCATAAAAGCGGGAATAGAAGATGCGGATATGATGGTAGCAGTTACGAAAAGTGACGAGCTTAATATCGTTGCCTGCCAAGTAGCGCACTCTTTATTTCGCACTGAAACAAAAATAGCACGTGTTAGAAGTACAAGCTATACATCAAAAAAATATCGTAGTCGATTATTCCATGATGATAATTTTCCAGTAGATTTTTTTATATCTCCAGAAAAAGTTGTAACAGACTATATTTGTCGACTTATTGCTAGACCAGGTGCACTTCAGGTTGTCGACTATGCTCATGGGCTAGCTCAATTAGTTGCGGTTAAGGTTGCCCAAGGTGGTCCGCTATTGGGAAAAGAGCTGAGGGTTTTAGGTGAACACATGCCTAAAGCTGATGCTAGAGTAGCAGCGATTTTCCGAAAAGATCGCTCCATTATCCCTGAAGGGGATACTCTTATCGAAGAAGATGATGAAGTTTTTTTTATTGCTGCTAAGAAAAACATACGCAAAGTGATGGAAGAGCTTGGGCGTCTAGATAATCCTTATCGTCGAATAATTATCGCAGGTGGAGGTAATATAGGATTTCAAGTTGCTAAATCACTTGAAGAAGATTTAAGTGTTAAAATTATTGAATATTCAGAAGAAAGATGTGAGTTTATATCAGAGCACCTAAATAATACTATAGTATTGCATGGCTCTGCTGCTGATCAAGAAATATTGTTACAAGAAAATATAGATAAAACAGACGTATTTCTAGCTCTTACTAACGATGACGAAGTAAATATTATGTCCTCTTTGTTGGCAAAAAGACTTGGGGTCAGATCGGTTATGACATTAATTAATAATCCGGTTTATGCAAATTTAATTCAAGGTGGTGAAATTGATATAGCTATTTCTCCCCAACAAGCAACAACTAGCACCCTTCTGGCACATGTGAGGAGAGGAGATACCGTAAGTGCAAATTCTCTGAGAAGAGGAGCAGCTGAAGCTATGGAAATAGTTATTCATGGTGACTATAGGTCATCAAAAGTTGTAGGTAGAACTATAAGCGAGATAAAGTCACCTAAAGGGGTTACTGTTGCAGCCTTGGTAAGAGATGAAGAAGTTATAATCGCTCACCATGATACTGTCATAAAAAGCAATGATCATGCGATTATTTTTGTTGTGGATAAAGAAAAAACACGTGAAGTTGAACGGCTTTTCTCGGTTGGATTAAATTTTTTCTAATTGAAATATTAGGTTATATAAAGCTATCTAGATAGCTTCGAATGCCTTAGGACAACTATAAAAGAATTATGAATTTTTCAATGATTTCAAAAGTTCTTGGCATACTGATGATGATATTCAGCCTAACTTTATTGCCCCCAATTTTTGTATCTTACGTTTTTGAAGAGGGTGCTCATCAGGACTTTTTGCTGTCTTTTGCCGTTATTTTTTCAATAGGCATGATTATGTGGCTGCCATTTAGCGCAAAAAAAACAGAGCTTCGTGCACGAGATGGCCTCTTAATAACCGTAATGTTTTGGCTGGAGTTAGGTATTGTAGGTGCTCTACCATTTTACCTAGCTGACTCTATAAATCTCACTGTTACAGATGCGATTTTCGAATCAATGTCAGGGCTTACCACTACTGGAGCAACCGCAATATCAGGTTTAGACTTGCTTCCAAAATCGATTCTTTATTATCGGCAACAGCTTCAGTGGCTAGGTGGCATAGGTATAGTCGTGATTGCTATTGCAGTAATGCCAATGCTTGGTGTTGGAGTAATCGAACTATATAGAGCTGGGGCAACAAGCGACAAGAAACTAACGCCAAGAATACAAGACACAGCAAAAGTTTTGTTTATTATCTATATGTGTCTGACTTTGTGCTGTCTTATCGCTTATTGGGTCGCAGGGATGACTTTTTTTGATGCAGTTTCACATAGCTTTTCCACTGTAGCAATTGGTGGTTTTTCAACTCATGATGCAAGTATGGGGTTTTTTAACGACACCCCAGCTATCATGATCATTTGTATAATTTTCATGGTTCTCTCTGGACTGAGTTTTGGGTTACATTATTATGCTTGGATAAGAAAATCACTAAAACATTATTTACATAATGAGGAAGCTAAACTCTATTTATCAATTCTTGTATTTGGGTCTGCTCTGGTAGTAATTTATTTATATTCTACAAATGTATATAGTCAAAGTGACAGTTTATACCATGGCGTTTTTCAATTTGTATCGATCATGACAACTACAGGATTTGTAACAAAAGCATATACGAGTTGGCCTAGTTTTTTACCATTTTTTCTAATTTTATGTTCTTTTTTCGGATCTTGCGCCGGATCAACGGGTGGTGGAATTAAAATAGGCAGGGTACTAATTATCGCAAAACAAATAATCTGTCATACGCAAAGATTCATCCATCCCAACGGTGTCTTTCGAATCAAAATTAAAAATAAGAATGTGCCTAACTCGGTTACTGACGGTGTCTGGGCTTTTTTTGGTATATATATAGCGATATTTTATTTAATGATTTTATTGTTAATGGCAACGGGTATAGATTATGAAAGCTCCTGGTCTGCCGCCGCAGCGTCTTTAAATAACCTGGGTCCTGGACTTGGAGTGGTTGCAGAGAACTATGCTAATATAAGTATCTTTGCAAAGTATGTTTTATGTTTTGGGATGATTCTAGGGCGTCTAGAAATATTTGTATGTCTTATATTGATAACGCCAATGTATTGGCGAAAGTAAAACTATAATAATTGGTTCATCTTTTGTAATTTTAATTCTTTATTTCTCTAGCTTGGTAGTAGGATTGCTCAGAAATCTTATGATATTTTTTTATTTGTTCTTTAAATGCTTCCTGTGACTCATAAACCTTCTTAAATACTGGGTCCTTGGCTACCATATCTTTTAAGACTTTTTGTGTAATATTTTTTAATTTAGATAATACTGGATCTGGAAGTTTTTTTAGCTGAACCCCATGAGTGTTTACTAACAGATCAAGTGCTTTTTGATTTCTAGCTGTGTATTCGTCAAGCATGTCTTGATTTATTGCCCGTGCAGCGACTTCGATTATAGCTTGCAAGTCTTGAGGTAAACTGTCGTATAACTGTTTATTTATTATCAGTTCCAAGGTGGGTCCAGGCTCCTGCCAACCCGGATAATAATAATATTTGGCTACTTGATGAAAACCAAGTGCTAGATCGTTATATGGTCCTACCCACTCTGTGGCGTCAATCACACCGGTTTGCATTGCAGTATATAGCTCTCCACCTGGAATATTGACTGTTTCGACACCCAGTTTGCTGATAACTTCACCGCCAATTCCGGGTATTCTCATCTTTAGCCCTTTTAAATCCTCAATGCTATTAATTTCTCGATTAAACCACCCAGCCATTTGTACTCCAGTATTTCCTGCCGCAAGTGGTACTAGATTGAATGGCTCATACAGCTCTCTCCATAATTCTATTCCGCCCCCGTAATGTAACCAGCTGTTCATTTCTTGCGCATTTAAACCAAATGGTACTGTAGTGAATAGGGCCGCCGTTTGTATCTTTCCTTTCCAATAATAGGCGGAGCCATGACCTATTTGTGCTGTGCCCTGGGATACAGCATCAAAGACTTCAAGTGCTGGAACAAGCTGACCAGCTCCATAAACTTTTATGAGCAAGCGCCCCCCACTCATTTTACCTACTAATTTCGAAAAATTTTCTGCGGCAAACCCTAACCCTGGTAAATTTTTTGGCCAAGTAGTTACCATTTTCCATTTATAAACCTTTTTCTCAAATACACTATCGGTTTTCTCTGATAATGCTCTATTCTCCGAGTCTCCGCATCCAGATAATGTAAAGGTACAAATTAATATTAAGGATAAATTTTTTAAAAAACATCTAATAAGCATTTTTGGTATCACTTCATTTAGTTAAAATTAGAAATCAAAATTTTTACAGAGCTTCAAGTTTAGCGTAAGACTGAACCAGCCACTTACTTCCATTATTAGAGAAATTTACTTGTATTCTTGCGTTAGGTCCATTGCCCTCAAAATTCAAAATGACCCCTTCACCAAAAACCTTATGTATTACCCTCTGCCCTAGCTTCAAACCAGTATCTGTTCCCTCGTCACTAAACTGACTAACAGATTTTTTTGCATAACTTGTAGGGCTTGTTATTTTGCCACCTAATCTAATTTCCTCTATATGCTCAGTAGGGATATCACGCACAAAGCGTGAGACAGTATTATAGCTTTCTGTACCGTATTGCTGACGAGACTCAGCAAATGTTAGGTATAGTTTTTTCATGGCACGAGTGATGCCTACATAAGCAAGTCGACGCTCTTCTTCGAGCCTTACTGGATCTTCGATTGACATTTTATGCGGAAAAAGGTTTTCTTCCATACCTGCCAAAAAAACAATAGAGAACTCTAAACCTTTTGATGAATGAAGTGTCATGAGCTGAACTGCATCCTCATTTTCACCTGCTTGTTTATCTCCGGCATCCAAAGCTGCTTGATCTAAAAACTGTGGTAATGCTGACTGTTCTGCATCGTCGGGCTCAAAAGCTCGGCATGCAACAACAAGCTCCTCCAGATTCTCAATCCGAGATTGCCCCCTATCACCTTTTTCTCGTCTATAAAAATCAATAAGTCCAGATTCAGTAACTACACTATCTGTTTGATCTGGTAAACTGAGATCGGAGAAATTTTTATCTAGCTTGTTGACTAGATCCATAAAAGCCTGCACAGCACTCAAAGCTCGCCCTGTGAAATTTTTACCGCTAATTGCTAATTTTACTGCATCCCACATAGATATGTTTTCACCACGAGCAAGCCCTCTCAATACCTCAATAGTTTTATCTCCTATTCCTCGTGTGGGCGTATTTACTATTCGTTCAAATGCTGCATCATCATTACGATTAACGACTAATCGTAAGTATGCTAAAGCGTTTCGTATTTCCTGTCTTTCGTAAAACTTCTGACCACCATAAATTCTATATGGAATTTGTGCACGCAATAGTGCCTCTTCTAGAACCCTTGATTGAGCATTAGAGCGATATAAAACTGATACCTCATCTCGCATACCACCATTTTTCACCCAGTCATCAATAGTTCCAGATATAAAGCGAGCTTCATCATGCTCATTAAACGAAGCATAGAGTGAGATCGGCTCTCCCTCGATCTCTTCTGTCCACAGATTCTTTCCCAATCGATCTGTATTATGAGAAATAACCGCATTAGCTGCAGATAAAATATTTTTAGTAGATCTATAATTCTGCTCAAGCCTTACTATGGTAGTTTCTGGATAGTCATGATTAAAATTTAAGATATTTTCAACTTTTGCACCACGCCAACCATAAATAGATTGATCATCGTCTCCCACTGCAGTAATCCTAACGCTATCGCCAGCAAGTAACCTTAACCAAGCATACTGAATAGCATTTGTATCCTGAAACTCATCTACTAAGATTTGATCAAAACGTTGCTGATAATGGCACAGTAAGGCTGGATTTTGTGACCATAGCTCATATGCGCGTAAAAGTAATTCGCCAAAATCAACCATACCTGATCTGACACACGTATCCTCATATGCAATATAAATTTGGGTCATAATGCGCTGGTAAGGATCATCTGCAGGTGGCATATTCTTTGATCGAAGCCCATCATCTTTTTGTTTATTTATAAAGCTTTGAGCTTGTCTGTAAGGCCATTTACTATCGTCGATACCAAGTAAACGGTAAACACGCTTTACGGTTCTGAGCTGATCGTCACTGTCTAAGATCTGAAAGTTTTGCGGCAAACCTGCATCTTTCCAATGTAGCTTCAACAGCCTGTGAGCAAGGCCGTGAAAAGTTCCTACCCACATGTTTGAAACGGAAGCTCCCAACATGTTTTCCAAACGGCCTCTCATCTCTTTAGCAGCTTTGTTAGTAAAGGTGACGCCCAAGATACTGTGTGGTGATATATTTTCAACTTGTACTAACCAAGCAATTCGATGAACTAGAACACGCGTCTTTCCGCTACCTGCACCAGCTAACACTAACAAATGTTTGTCAGTGCTTGATACTGCTTCTCTTTGCGCAGCATTTAGAGGGTCAAGTATAGATGTAACGTCCATATTATCGAATTTTAACAGATCCACAATCGAATGGGTCGATATTGAACACTTAAAGAACATTATTTATCCTTATATTGCTTCAATTACATTTTCTTATAATTTATCTACAATAGGTCTTTAAAAGAGGATTTGTTTATGAAACCTGCAGAGCTTACAAATACGATAAGCGAAAATTTTTCTCTCATGAGAAAATCTGAACGGAAAGTAGCTAAGTTTATTTTAGATAATTTAGCTGAGGTTATTCATATGAGAATCGTTGACTTAGCTGAGGCTGCAGAAGTTAGTGAGCCAACAGTAGTAAGATTCTGTAGAGCAATAAATTTCTCGGGTTTTCAGGGATTCAAACTGGCTCTTGCTCAACAGCTTGCATCGAGCCCAAGCCAAGGAAAAATCGCAGTAACAGAAACTGACTCTGTATCTGAATATACATTTAAGGTCTTTGACTCAACCGTCGACACCCTTTTAAAGGCTAGAGATTCAATAGATTTGCACATGCTTAATCTTGGTGTAGAAGCTCTTTGTTCCGCAAAAAGAGTAGAATTTTTTGGCTTTGGGGCCTCAGCAGCAGTTGCTTTTGATGCTCAACATAAATTTTTTAGGCTGCAAATTTCGACTGCTGCATATGCTGATCCGCATCTTCAAAACATGTCTGCGACATCAATGGGGCCTGGCGACGTTGTGGTCGCTATATCTCAATCCGGTAGAACGACCACACTAATCAATGCTATTGAAGAAGTAAAAAAGAGGGGAGCAATAGTAATAACGATTTCGCCTTCAGACACACCTATTGCTTTTGCTGGAACAATTCCTATTTGTATAGATGCCAAAGAAGATATTGAAATCTACACTCCTCTGTCCTCACGCATAGCCCATCTAGTGATTATTGATGTGCTAGCTATTGGTGTTGCTAAGCACAAAGGGGGTGATTTGCAAGAACATCTGCTAGATCTTCAGATTGGACTAGAGAGCTTACGAGCACCAATTAATAGTTAAATTTCAGTTCGATGTTTTTTTAGATAGTCATATGCTGCTTGTATTTCTTGTGACCTTTCTGTAGCAACTTTAATCATATCCTCCGGTAAACCTTGCCCCATTAATTTATCTGGATGATTTTGACTCATTAGCTTGCGGTAAGTTTTCTTTATTTCTTGGTCTGTTGATTCACTGGTTAAGCCAAGAGCCTTATACGCGTCAGATATGCTAGATTCACTTGTAGGACCATTCCCAGAAAAATGGCTTTGGTTAAAAATCATCTCCACGAAATTTTTAAATTCAGTTTGACTATAACCGAGCCGTACCGCAATTTTTTCTAAAAACTTTTCTTCAGATAAATCTAAATTGTTATCAGCCAACGCCATAACGATTAAGTACATCAGAAGTGCCTGTTTTAACTGAGAGGTCTGTCCGCATACCTGAAAAAATACGTCTAGTGTGCTTGAAATTTCATCGTCAGATGCTTCAGCTCCTCTTTTAAACTGCTGGATCGCAACCTGTCGGTGAGGTTCGGTCATTCCTATTTTTTTTATAAATTCCTCAGTATGACTAATTTCGTCTTTTGAAATATGGCCGTCAGCTTTAGCTAGTTTTCCCATTAAAACAAATGTTGTTTCTAAGAAAACTTTTTGACGCCGTGCGTTACCAAGAGGGTTTACACCACCAATTCCATAAACTCTTGCTCGATCAATACTACTGCCAATACAATAACCTAGAAAAGCACCGAATAAACCTAACAGCTGAAAACCTAGCAGTGCAAAAATAAATTTATACATAGTAATCCGCTCTTATGTTGTGGTTCGTTTATAATGTTCCATCATAACAGTTGAAAGATGCGCTAGAAAGAGGGCCAGCTTAGTATGACAGATACCGCAAGCAACTTATTTGTAATCTTTGGGAATCAATTATTTGATCCCAAAATACTAAAAGAATATGACTGCAAAATAGTATATATGGCGGAGGACTATGGGTTATGCACTTACGAAAAACACCATAAGCTTAAAATTTACCTATTTCTTTGTGCCATGAGAGAATATAGGGATGAATTACAGCTCAATGGTATAAAGGTACATTATCTAAAATTAGATCAACGAAAAAAAGATCTTCCTTATTCGGATTCTTTAAAAGAGTTTGTTATGAGTAATCAGATAAAAACGATAAATTTTTTTGAAATTGAAGATAAGCCACTAGAAGTTGAAATTGTTGCAAGGCTTGATAAAGAAAAAATAGCTTATAAAGTTCATCGTTCACCGATGTTTATGTTTTCAAGGCAAGAATTTCATGAGGCTGTTAAGGATAAGAAAAAATTCAGAATGTCGTCATTTTATCAACTCGGTAGAAAGAAATTCAATATTCTGTTGGATGAAAACAAAAAACCTATTGGTGGCAAGTGGTCGTTTGATGAGGATAATCGAAAAAAGATACCACCAAATACAACTATTCCAGAAATACCAAAAACCTCCCAGTCGATTCATCATGATGCGGTAATAAGTGCCATCGAAAACAATTTTCCAAGTCATCCAGGTTCATTAAAAAATATTTGGTTTCCAGTTACTAGAAAATCTGCGCAAGTGCAGCTCGAGATTTTTTTAAAACAACGGCTAGACAATTTTGGGCACTATGAAGATGCGATGCTCGAAGGGAAAAACTTTTTATTTCATAGCTGTCTCAGTGCATCGATGAATATTGGTCTGTTGTCTCCTGCCAACGTTATTGATAAAACACTTTCTTTTGCAAAACAAAATTCAACTCCATTGAATTCAGTAGAAGGCTTAATTAGACAAATTTTAGGTTGGAGAGAGTTTATTCGAGGGATCTATCAAGAAAAGGGTGAGTACCAACAGAACCAGAATTATTGGAACCATAAAAACGGTCTAACATCTAGCTGGTATGACGGAACAACTGGAATATCACCTCTTGATGACTGTATAAGAACCGCCCTTGATGACGGATATAGTCATCATATACCAAGATTAATGGTAATTAGTAATCTAATGAATCTCTGCGAAATAGACCCTAAAAATATTTATACCTGGTTTATGGAGATGTATGTTGATTCTTCTGATTGGGTTATGACTCCAAATGTTTTTGGAATGGCTACTTATGCAGACGGCGGCCTGATGTCCACTAAACCCTATACTTGCGGTTCTAATTATATATTGAAAATGAGTAATTATAAAAAGGGGGATTGGTGTGATGTGGTGGATGGTCTATATTGGAGGTTCATGGAAAAAAACAGAAAGTTTTATGAGTCAAATCCTAGGCTCTCTGTACTAGTTAGATCTCTAGATAGAATGGATATTGATCGGAAAACTTTGATCTTTGAAAAAGCAGAGCAATTTATCAAAGAAAATACCGAAAAAAACTAAACGTTCGTTATTTATATTTAAGATTCAACGAATGCTCTTTCAATAACATAATGGCCAAGTTTAATGTTCCGTGCCTCGGTAAAATCTTTTGATTTAAGAATTGCCACTAAATCTTTAATCATGCTTGGGCTTCCACAAATCATAAAACGATCGTCATTTACGTTAGGATGAGGTTGGTTTAAGTCTAAGAATAATTTCCCACTGGTCATTAGTTCAGTTAAACGCCCGTTATTTTTATAGGGTTCACGAGTTACTGTAGGATAGTAAACTAATTTTTCACGGACTATTTCGCCTAAATATTCATCATTTGGCAATATATTTTCAATATAATCAGCATAAGCTAACTCTGATATTTCACGAACGCCGTGGGTAAGTATCACGCGGTCAAACTGATCGTAAATCTCGGGATCCTTTATGATGCTCATAAAGGGTGCAAGACCAGTTCCAGTGCTCAATAGATAAAGATATTTTCCAGGAATCATATTATCCGGAATCAGAGTACCATGTGAGCGTTTACCAACTAAAACTTCATCACCTACTACAAGGTTCTGTAGTTTCGAGGTGAGCGCTCCATCAGGAACCTTAATACTAAAAAACTCAAGTTCGTTTTCATAATTAGCACTAGCGAAACTATAGGCCCTTAAAAGTGGGCGACCTTCTGATGGTAATCCGATCATTGTGAAGTGACCGTTTTTGAAACGGAAACTTTGATCACGAGTAGTTCGAAAACTGAACAAAGTGTCATTCCAATGATGCACATGTGTTACTTTCTCTGTCATTATTTCCGTCATACTTGCCTCTGATTGAAAGAACTAGATTTTAAAATATGTATTTTTAAATTTGAGTCTATAAATAATTTCACACATATTACTTACAATAATTCAATTTAATACGTATTTTATCCTAAATAAAGACAAACGATAAACAAACTCTTCGTTATATTGACAAGAAGCCAGGATTATATGTTTTTATCTATAGTAAAAGCATTTTTTTTTACGGAGGACCAATAAATATAAACTAATGTAATCAAAATAAATATGCTTAAGCTAGCACTTGGAAACACCCGCTGAAGAATTAAACCTAAAACTAGTAAACTGGAAGCAAAAAATAAGATAATTAGTAAAGCTTTTTTAGGAGAAAAACCGGCGTCTAAGAGTAAATGGTGGAAATGCTGTCTATCTGCGGATAGCGGTGATTTACCAGTGCGAATACGCTGAAAGCATACGGTGAAAGTGTCTATTACTGGAATGGCGACACACCACAAAACTGATGTTGGAACCATTGATCTAGAGTCACCCTGACTCAAAAATACTAAAATCCATGCCAAAATAAAACCAATCAGCAAGCTGCCAGCGTCACCTAAAAATATTTTTTGTGCAGAAATAAGGTTTGTGAACAAATACGGCAAGAGAGCGGCACTAAACATTAATAAAAATCCTAACAACGGCGGGTTTTTTGTCACAGCATCAAATAAAATTATACCGATGATAGTCACAATTGCCAGAGATCCAGCCAAACCGTCAATACCATCACTCATATTAAACGCATTAACAAGACCAACTACTGCAAAGATTGTAAAAGGAATAGCAAGCTTGCCTAATTCAATTTCGTTTGAGCCGAATGGGCTGCCTAAGGACGTAATACAAGTATCGGTAAATAATACTAATAATAAACAGGAAATAATTTGGACTAGGATACGCGGCCATATACCCAAGTCTTTAAGGTCGTCTAGTAAGCCGATTAACAAAACCAATGAGGCAATCATTAGCAAATAAAATAAATTATCTGGTAAAGGCTGGGTGATGTAAATTGCTACCATCAAACCAAAATATATCGAAAGGCCACCTATGAGCGGAACACTTCCATCATGCTGTTTTCGGTCATCTGGAATATCTACTAAATTTATATCTATAGCTATTGGCCGAAGAATTTTTATCGCGCATAGAGCACTGATCATTGCAATTAGACTTGCCTGCCAAAATTCTAATATCATGATCAATATACAACCTTCAGCTCTTGTCTCTGCTTAACATTATATGTAATGAGGGGAGTTCCAACAAACTGATCACAAAAAATGACCAAATTATTTTTTGTTAAGAGATAAAGTAATTTTTAATACACCAAGATGTCCAAACATCTAGGCGCTAAGATTGATCTAAAATGATTTAATTATAACTAGTTATTGAAATATTTTTGGTTTCCAAAGAACAGCGTTTTTAGCTTTCAGGCGATTTGTAAATAATTTATATTTTGACTGCTCGGCCTCCCATTCGATGAGCCATTTGTGACCGTCGCGTTCTGCATCAATAAATACAGCATTTGTTATAACTAAAGGCACAAGCACAGATAAATGAATAATTATGCTTGTTACGGTGCTGTAATTCACTAACCCTAAATGAACTGAAGCAATAAATCCAAAAAATACACTCCAAATAACAAACAAAACTAGCATAAAATAAGCTTGAAGTTTTGGGCAAGGAACATATTTTAGCGGGTTATATTTCACATTCATAATAACTCTCCACATCAACACAGAAAGCATTATCATTCTTTTGAAGATATTTGGTTTTTTCATATCGAAAGATGCCTCATTACAATAAATACTATTATTCAAAAATAACTCAAAATACATAGATAGCCAAGTTATTTTTTAAATTTAATTACCTCAGAACCGATAAGTATATAACGACTTTGACGCTTTCAATAAGAAACAAAATTTATAAAAACGGATATAATTTTACCCAAAGTCTTTCAACATTGCCTTTAGTTCTAGTGAATGTTGTTCCTCTTGCCCTATTAGACCACGTGCATATTCTTCTAAATAAATTGATCTGTCTGCAACATTCTCTAAGAATTTTTTATAGAGCTTGAGTGCGCCTTGTTCATGGGCCAAACTTTCTTCAAGAATATCTTTTATTGAATGCCTGTGGGTTTCTTTAATTTTAGCAATACGTTGGCTGGGGTGGCCGTCCAGTCCAACGATTAATTCTCCAGCCTGCTGAGCATGTGTCAATGATTCAGAAGCCTGATCTTTTAAAAAATTAACAATTGGAAGCCTGTATGGTCCACTGACCATCATGGCGGAGTGAGTGTATCTGACAACGCCAGCTAATTCATATTCCATGATTTCATTTAATATATTACACACAGATTCTGAGTTAATTTCCTTCATTTCCATAAAAACCTCTGTCAGTTAACTAGTGAAACTAAAATATTTGATTCTCTTTAAGAAATCAAGACGGTAATAATTTCTTTAGAAGATCGTCAACGGCCTTATCTACGTCCATTTTCTTTTGTAAGAAGTATCGCCATCTGCATATCTGTGATTAATTTCACTGTGATGTTGTTCATCTGCTCTTACACATTTTATAAGGTCGGATAACTTTGCATTCTTTTTCATTTTATAATATTCAATTGCTAAACTAGGTGCAGGGACATTTTCTACTTCACCTCGTTCTACAATATCCAAGTAATCTGTATAACTTTTTACTGCTTCTTCTTCAAAGCATCCGATCATCCTATGTGCTGTTTTATAACTTACTATATATAGAATTGTATAAAATATCATAAAAATTAATTGTGCAGATAAAACCAATAATCTTTCAAATATATTTGGTTGTACTATTTCTATAAAAAACATTAAATGCATTCGCTCGTTTTCTGCTTCTGCTAACATTTCTCTAATATCTGGACCGTATCCTGTTTTCATTTTGCGTAGACTTTTCATATGCAACCACATACCAGCTACCATACCTGGTACACCTGCTATGGTTTCTAATACTATTGCTCTATGTCCATAACGTTTGGCAAAGAATGTGTCTGCCATAAAACGGAAGAACTTTGTCATTGACACTGCAAACCAATCTCTCATGTCATTACCTCTGCATTCTTATTAGTATTCCACCAGTTTTCTATTTCAGGAAATGCTGATGGAAAATCTGTATCTTTGTGTTTATCAAGTTGCGCAAAAAATTTATAAAATCTGACTTGAGTTTAATCCACTGTTTATGT
>DGPR01000013.1:82628-96684 GCA_002390525.1 Cellvibrionales bacterium UBA4435 | reverse complement strand
AAAAAGATGGAGGAGATAGGTGCAAGTCAAGCACTTATAAGCTTGTCAGATGAGTCTGATCACGTACTATCCTTTGTTGTGATTTTTTAGAAGTATAGTCTATTCTAGTTTTAAGAGATAATGATTAAAGTATTCTTGAAGTAAGTGATAAGTTAGACTTCGATATAAATATATCAGCGTAAGAGTTGTATAATTAAAATTTAGATGATTTTATCTGAGGTGGATTTTTATGCCATATCCGACAATAGAGTCCTGTATAGGGAAAACACCACTTGTTGCACTTCAACGCATATCTGGCAAGAGCTCAAATACTATTCTTGTGAAGCTAGAGGGTAACAATCCTGCTGGATCAGTAAAAGATAGACCCGCAATTAGTATGATTCAACGCGCTGAAGCGCGCGGTGAAATTAAACCTGGGGATGTACTTATTGAGGCTACATCAGGGAATACTGGCATTGCTTTAGCTATGGCAGCCGCTATAAAAGGGTACAAAATGATACTAATCATGCCAGAAAATAATACTGAGGAAAGAAAAGCTGCAATGAGGGCTTACGGCGCAGATTTAATATTAGTATCAAAAGAATCAAGTATGGAAGGAGCTAGAGATCTAGCTAAATCTATGGAAACCGATGGTCTGGGAAGAGTTTTGGACCAATTTGGAAACTCTGATAATCCTTTAGCGCATTTTGAAAATACTGGGCCTGAAATTTGGGAACAAAGTGGAAGGAAAATAACCCATTTTGTAAGCTCAATGGGCACAACTGGCACGATAATGGGAGTTTCACGGTACCTAAAGTCAAAAAACCCTAATATCCAAATTATAGGCTTACAACCAGAAGATGGGGCAAGCATACCTGGCATTAGACGTTGGCCAAAAAAGTATCTACCAAGTATCTATAAATCATCACAGGTTGACCAAATTATAGATATGGGTCAAAAGGAGGCTGAGGAAACTATGAGAAAAATGGCCACTCAGGAAGGTATATTTTGTGGTGTATCATCTGGTGGATCAGTTGCAGCAGCCTTGAGAATCTCCAAAAAAATAAATCATGCAGTTATAGTCGCTATAGTTTGTGATAGAGGGGACCGCTACCTGTCCTCTGGAATATATGCCCAATAAACTCTACTCAATTGATGATCTTTTATTTCTCATGGAAAGATTAAGAGATCCTATTTCCGGCTGTCCTTGGGATATCAAACAAACATTTAACTCTATCATTCCATATACCTTAGAAGAGGTTTATGAAGTTATTGATGCTATCGAAAACCGTAATTTCAATAATCTCAAGGAAGAACTAGGCGACTTACTTTTTCAAATTATATTTTATTGTAATCTGGCAGATGAAAAAAATTTCTTTAGCTTAAATGATGTAATATCTTGTGTCGTAAAAAAATTAATTAGCAGACACCCTCATATTTTTCCAGATGGAACACTTTCAGGTAAAAATCTTAATTCTAAGGAAAGCTTTAACTCAGAAGATGTTAAGAAAAAATGGGAAGAAATAAAGTCAAAAGAACGCGAGGAAAAAGGTCAGAAATCAATCTTGGCTAATATACCAGTAGCGCTGCCTTCTTTAATAAGAGCTCAAAAGATACAAAAGCGAGCCGCAACCTTTGGTTTTGATTGGAAAACAAATGAAGAAATCTTCAATAAAGTTAATGAAGAAGCGTCGGAGTTATCAGAAGCAATAGAAAAAAATGATAAAGAAAATATTAATGAAGAACTGGGAGATTTAATGTTCACAATTGTAAATTTATGCAGGCATTTAGATGTAGATGCAGAAGTTGCTCTTAGGGGATCAACAAAAAAGTTTGAGCATAGATTTAATTACATTGAGGCTAAGGTAGACAAAGAGGGGAGCTCAATCTCAGAGCTTAACTCTGAGTTACTTGAAAAACTATGGAGTGAGGCAAAAGAAAATTTAGCTAAGAATAAACTCTAGTTTTCTTGTGATCAGCTTAATTTATGTGTAATGTTTGATCCCATAATTTTTTAATCACGTACGACTATGTTTTTCCTCTAAAAATGGAGATGTTAGATGAGAATTATTCTTTTAGGACCACCGGGCGCCGGCAAAGGAACCCAAGCAGCGTACATCACAGAAAAATTTACTATACCTCAAATCTCTACAGGAGATATGTTGAGAGCCGCTGTTAAGGCTGAATCAGAATTAGGATTGAAAGCGAAGGGAATAATGGCTTCAGGTGGGTTAGTTTCTGATGACCTAATTATTGCCCTAGTTAAAGAGCGTATTCAACAAGATGATTGTGTGAATGGTTTTTTATTTGACGGTTTTCCAAGGACAATACCTCAAGCTCAAGCTCTTGTTACAGAGGGAATTGAAATAGACAAAGTAATAGAAATACATGTAAAAGATGAAGAGATAATTGCACGCCTAAGTGGCAGAAGGGTCCATGAGGGCTCAGGTCGCGTATACCATATAGAGCATAACCCACCCAAAAAAGATGGCCTTGATGATACAACTGGTGAACCTTTGATTCAGCGCGAAGATGACAGAGAGGGCACTGTACGCAATCGACTTAACGTATATCATGAACAAACTAAGCCTCTAGTGGGATTCTATCAGAATCTATCTTCGGTCGATTCAACAAGTGCACCATCATACAGCCGTGTTGATGGTGTAGGGCCACTTGATGAAGTTCAAGCAAGATTAGAAACATCATTAACTTGATATTATAATCACAAGCGATGCAAAATGGGCTCTATGAGCCCATTTTTTTATCCCACAAACGAAGCTGCTTACTTATTATGAAAAAAACTGCTGTTATCCTTGTAAATCTCGGTACCCCTGAATCACCGACAGCAAAAGGTGTGTCAGATTTCTTGAAGCTATTCCTAGCTGATCGAAGAGTTGTTGAGCTTCCCAAAATTTTTTGGTGGCTGCTTTTAAGGCTTATTGTCATCCCCCTCAGAGCAAAAAAAGTTGCAAGGGCATACCAAGAAATATGGTGGAAAGGGTGCACTACAGATCAATGTAATGAAGTCTCTAGAAATAAATGCAAAGGATCTCCGATAAGAGTAATCACTTCTCGGCAGGTAAAAACACTACAAAAAGAGCTTAATGCACAGCATAGTCCTGAAGGGCCTTTGGTAGTTAATGCGGTAACTTATGGAGAGCCATCAATTGAATTTGTTCTAGAGCAGCTCAAAATAGAAAAAATTGAAAGCTTTATTGTGCTACCAATGTATCCACAGTACTCGGGATCAACAACAGGGGCTATATACGATCAAGTGGCCGATATAATAAAAAAATCAAGGAACGTGCCTGATGTCACGGTTATAAAATCTTATGCGACACATCCTGGTTATATTGATGCATTAGCTCAGACGATAAAAGATCATTGGAAGATTTATGGTAAAAAAGAAAAGTTATTAATGTCTTTTCATGGAATACCCCAAGAATACTCAGATAAAGGTGATCCATATGAAGCTCATTGTTTATCAACCGCTAAAGCTCTGGCTGCAAAACTTCATTTGAAAAATGCTAATTGGTCAATGGGTTTTCAATCTAGATTTGGCCCAAAAAAGTGGCTGCAACCATATATAGATGATCAGCTTAATGATTGTGCAAAAGACGGCATAAAGTCTATAGATATTATAAGTCCAGCTTTTACGGCAGATTGCCTCGAAACACTTGAAGAGCTAAATATTGGATATCGAGAGTTATTTCTTGATGCTGGTGGTGAAAACTATAGTTATATACCTTGTGTAAATGATTCACCATTATTTATATCTGCTCTTGCAGATATCATTAGTGAAAGACTTCATTAAAATGGCTAATATATTAGCAATTGATACAACGACATCATCATGCTCTGCAGCTTTAAGCTCAGGAGACGAGCTGATCACAAAATGTAATCTAGCGGAAAGAAGCCATACGAAATTAATTCTGCCAATGATTGATGAGGTTTTGAGTAAAAGCAGCTTAACTTTAGATAAATTAGATTACATAGCCTTTACTGCTGGACCAGGATCATTCACGGGTATCAGGATAGGCTTTGGTATCGTTCAGGGGTTAGCTTATGGAGCTAATATACCTGTCTTACCCGTATCTAGTCTTGAAACACTTGCATATACAGCAATCAGAAAGCTTAAAATAAAAGAAGATTTGAATATAGTCCCAATAATTGATGCTCGAATGAATGAAATATATTGGGCTAAGTTTTCATATAAATCCGGAATTTTATCGCGCGACAGTAAAGATTGCGTTACGTCCCCACAATGTTTAAAAGATTCAATAGAATTACCAGTAATTTTGATTGGTAATGTTATCGATTACAATGATCAAACATCAGAAAATACTCTAGATTTAGACCATATTGTAATGCTCCCTGAAGCCCAAGATGTGCTTAACATGGCCCAACTGCAGTTGAAAAAAGGATCAGGTATTGATGTTCAAGAAGTTAGCCCAATTTACCTAAGGAATAATATCAAATGGAAAAAAAGAAAAAAATTAAGAAAAACATAAAAGTAGAAGGATAGAATCTAGTGGATTTATTGCATTTAATAGCTCTATCTTTAATACAGGGTTTAACTGAATTTTTGCCTATTTCTAGCTCAGCTCATCTAATTTTACCATCTGTGCTGCTAGGCTGGAGAGATCAAGGTTTAGCTTTTGATATAGCTTTACATATTGGCTCTCTAATCGCTGTAATTATTTATTTATATGATGATATTAAAAAATTATTATGTGCTTGGTTGTCTAGCTTCATTAACGGAGGGAACACTGCAGAGAGTAGATTATGCTGGTGTATTATTTTATCAACGATTCCAGCTGGATTGATTGGGCTAATTTTCGGGAACTTAATTGAATTACATTTGAGAACTCTAAGCATCATAGCAGTTGCAACTATAATTTTTGGATTAGCTCTCGGTTTTGCAGACTACACTTCTGTAAAGACAAAAAAATTAAATGAATTTACATGGAAAGCTGCACTCTTGGTTGGACTTGCTCAGACTCTAGCACTCATACCTGGGACATCAAGATCTGGAATAACTATCACAGCTGCTCTTTTATTGGGATTTGAAAGAACAGCTGCAGCTAAGTTTTCTTTCTTACTGGCTATACCAATTATTTTTTTAAGTGGTTCATATAAAGTCGCCCAAATAGCCGGCGATACTGCTATCCACTGGGGAGATCTTATGCTCGGAGCATTAATATCCTTTTTAGCTGCGTACACATGTATAAATTTATTTGTTATTTTAATCAATAAAGTAGGGATGATACCCTTTGTTATTTATAGGCTCATTTTAGGTATATTCTTGATTATGATCGCAATCGGTACTAAATAAAAACAATCTGAGAAATTATATGAATAACTTTAGTTATAGCGAACAACTAATTGAATTTATTAAAAATTCTCCGACATCTTACCATGCTGTAGATAATATGAAGAAGTTTTTAAATTCTGCAGGGTTTGAATGTCTAGATGAAAATGAACCTTGGTGTCTAAAAAGTAATAATGGATATTACGTAACTCGTAATGATTCATCTATTATCGCGTTTATTGTTGGGGCCAAAGAACCTATAGAAACGGGTATTCGTCTTGTTGGGGCACACACTGACAGCCCTTGCTTAAAAATAAAACCTAACCCAGAGATCCACAAAAAAACATATTTTCAATTAGGCGTAGAGGTTTATGGTGGAGTGCTCCTAAATACATGGTTTGATCGTGATCTGTCTATCGCTGGGAAAGTTACTTTTAAAAATAAAGATAATAAGCTTGCTGTAGCATTAATAGATTTTAAAAAACCAATCGCTGTTATCCCAAGTCTAGCAATTCACTTAAATAGAGATGCAAATAATGGCTACATAGTTAATCCTGAAACTGGGATGCGTCCAATCTTAACTGTACGCCACACAAATAATGAAGATTTTAGAGATATTTTGGCTAAAAAACTCGTATCTCAATTATCTTCGACATCAAAATCTGACAACTTGTCAGTAATAGATTACGATCTTTCCTTTTATGATACTCAGCCACCAGGTTTAATCGGGCTTAAAAAAGACTTCATATCTAGCGCAAGACTCGATAATCTTTTAAGTTGCTTTGCTGGTGTTCAGGCAATCATCAGAACTAATAAACAAGTAACTAGTATGCTTGCCTGCTATGATCATGAGGAAGTTGGAAGCACCTCTGCTATAGGTGCAAATGGAGCATTTATGGAATCAGTGCTCAATCGGCTTTTTGATCAGGCCGAGACTAAGTCCCGTGTCGTTGCAAACTCAATGCTTATTTCTACTGATAATGCACATGGCGTTCATCCCAATTTTTTAGATAAACATGATGAAAATCATTCTCCTATTATAAACAACGGGCTCGTAATAAAAGTTAACGCCAACCAGCGTTATGCTACCGACAGTTTGACATCTTCATTACTGAAAAACTTATGTAATGATATCAGTATCCCAACACAATCTTTTGTTAATAGAGCTGACATGTCATGCGGGAGCACTATTGGACCTATCACAGCAGCAAATATTGGTATAAAAACTATTGACATAGGCGTTCCTACATTTGCCATGCACTCTATAAGGGAAATTGCAGGTAAAGAAGATGCTTTTTACTTGTTTCAAATGCTGAATAAGTTCTTGGATACAGAAAAATTACAATGAGGCCCTTTATTGCAAAAGTATAGCCGAAAATTGCAGTGCTCATTTTATGATTATAAAATACTTTTTACGCCCAATAAAAAGCTATAATCTTTATATTTATCTTAAACAGGATTTTAGATGGAAGTTAAATCGAAAAACGTCTCGAATAGGGTGCTTACAGGAATAACTACAACAGGAACACCTCATTTGGGTAACTATGTGGGTGCTATTCGACCTGCGATAGAAGCTAGTAAAGAAGAGAATGTTGATAGCTTCTTCTTCCTTGCGGATTTTCATGCAATGATAAAGTGCCAAGATCCCAACGTGGTGCATCAATCAACAAAAGAAATTGCTGCAACATGGTTAGCACTTGGTTTAGATCCCAATAATGTAACATTCTACCGACAATCTGATATTCCCGAAATACCCCAGTTATGTTGGTACTTGATGTGCGTGGCCCCGAAAGGACTTATGAACAGAGCACATGCATATAAAGATGCGGTCCAAAAAAATATTGATTCTGGTGAAGATAATGATTTTGGAGTAGCTATGGGTTTGTACTCATATCCAATTCTGATGGCAGCAGACATACTCATGTTTAATGCTACCAAAGTTCCAGTTGGAAAAGATCAAGTTCAGCACATAGAAATGACCAGAGATATAGCTCAACGCTTTAATTATCTTTATGGTAAACAGTTCTCTTTACCGCAAGCTGTCGTTAACGACCAAATCTCACTCTTACAAGGCACAGACGGTAGAAAAATGAGTAAGAGTTACGGAAATACTATTCCGCTGTTCTTATCTGAAAAACAGCTAAGAAAGCAAATTAATAAAATTAAAACAAATCTCCTAGAGCCTGGAGAGCCGAAAGATCCAGACTCTTCTGTAGTGTTCCAAATCTGGAGAGCGTTTGCTTCACCAGATCAAATTAGCTATATGCGAGAATCATTTAGAAATGGAATTTCATGGGGGGATGCAAAAAAGCAACTTTTTGAGCTTGTTAATGCGGAGCTTCAAAAACCGAGAATTCTTTATAATGAGCTACTAGAGTCTCCTGATTATATTGAGTCCATATTATGCAAAGGAGCTATAAAAGCTAGAAATCATAGCGCATCATTCTTAAAAAAAATCAACATTAGTATGGGGCTACAATCACTTGAAATAAGAAACTAGAGGGATTGCCAATAGTTTCGAGCTCGGAAAACTAGTTAGTAAAGTCTATTGATGACTTTTATAATTCCATTGGTTAATTTTTTTAGATCCTCAGACGAGATATTATAAGGAGGCATTAAATATATTCTTTTATCAAAAGGCCTTATCCATATACCCTCGGAAACGAACTCTTTTTGTATTTTACCAACATCAATTTTTTCAAACATCTCAACAACGCCAATCGCCCCCAAACATCTGACATCTTTTACACTACGATGCTCGTCTAGACCTGAAAGCTGATCTTTTAACTGGGTGTTGATTCTTTTAATGGTTGTCTGCCAATCAGTATCTAAAAGTAAGTCGATACTAGCATTGGCAACAGAGCAAGCTAGAGGATTTCCCATATAGGTGGGTCCATGCATAAAAACACCTGAACCTCCTGAGCATATAGTGTTACTTATCTTGCTCGTACAAAGTGTTGCTGCTAGAGTCATGTAGCCTCCTGTTAATGCCTTGCCAAGGCATAAGATATCGGGACTTGTATCTGACCACTCGCATGCAAATAACTTGCCTGTGCGACCGAAGCCTGTAGCAATTTCATCTGCAATCAACAAAACATCATAACTGTCACACAGTTTTCGAATTTCCTGCATATAAAATGGAGAATAAAAATTTAACCCTCCGGCACCCTGCATTACTGGCTCAATAATTACAGCTGCTATATTTTGGGAGTTTGCTTCTAATTTCGATTTAACGTCATATATATATCTATCTTCCCAGGCATCATGGAAACCACAAATAGGTGCTTCTGCAAAAATTTGCTTATCAAGAGTATGGTTAAAAAGGGAATGCATTCCATTTACTGGATCACAGACAGACATAGCTCCTAATGTATCGCCGTGATACCCCTTTTTAAAGCTGAGAAACCGAGACTTCTCAAAACGCTCTTGAGATGACCAAAATTGTAGGGCCATCTTAAGAGCCACCTCTACACTCACTGATCCAGAATCTGACAGAAACACCTTATCTAGACCATCAGGAGTAATGTCAACTAAAGTCTTACAAAGAGTAGCGGCAGGCTCATGCGTAATACCTCCAAACATGACATGAGAAACCTTGCCTATCTGATCTATCAAAGCTTTATTTAACGCAGGATGGTTATAACCATGGATAGCTGACCACCATGAAGACATGCCGTCTATCAATTCTGTGCCATCAGATAATTTTAATCGGACTCCAGAGGCACTCACGACCTGGTATGCTGGTATAGGTTTTGTTAAAGAAGAGTAGGGATGCCATATATGATTCTTATCAATAATAGCAACCTGCTCTGGTGTTAAAGGCTTTGTCATAGTTAGCACTAGTTTGGACGAATGTTTGTAGAAAAAGATAAGTAAATAAAATTAATAATATCAATAAAAATTTCTTAAGGCACTCTAAGGTATTTATTTGCCTCCATTCATTTCAGACCATCCATTCGGATCGTTTAAGTACTCTTCAATCGTCAGAATTGATGACTCGTCTATATAACTAGTATCTCTGCATACAGATAAAACATCTTTCCATGTCGTAAGGAAATGTAACCTTATATCATTTTTAGCAAGTATTTTTTTTGTGTCAGGAAAAATATCGTAAAAAAAGAGGACAAAGGTATCGGTAACTTCTGCACCGGCCTCTCGAAGAGCATTACAAAACTTAATTTTACTACCTCCATCTGTAGTTAAATCCTCGACTAAGAGAACCTTGGACCCTTCTGTGATATGACCTTCTATTTGCGCATCCTTACCAAATCCTTTTGGTTTCTTTCTTACATACTGCATTGGCAGAGAAAGCCTTTCTGAAAGCCAAGCAGCAAAGGGTATACCAGCTGTTTCTCCACCAGCTATAGCATCTATAGACTCAAAGCCAATATCTCTCAGCACCACGGAAGCTCCAAAATCCATAAGAGCCGACCTAACTCTAGGGTAGGATATTATCTTTCTACAGTCGATATAGACTGGACTTGCTTTTCCAGATGTCAGAATATAAGGATCACTTGGCCTAAAATTGATTGCCCCAATCTCTATTAACATTTTAGCGCTCAAGGATGCTATAAGTTTTTTATCAGGGAAGCTATTAAATGACATCACTACTCCAGAACAAGAATTAAAAAATTTACATACTTAATATTGCCAGAATAGGCTAGTTTTATCTATGTATACATAGATGAAGTTCATAATTTAAGTAAATTCTTTATTTTAGATGATAATGATTACTATCTTTTATTAAAATTAACTGGTGTGTCTGGCCTGCAGCCCTGAAGATTCAATAATAAACAGGTATTTAATTTCATTAAATATCAATTATATGTAATTTTATATTAGTTTTTTAGCAAAAATCTATTGACTAAAAGGTCTTCATTGTTCAAATTAGACAGGTGCTTCCTTTAGGCAAACAATTTGTCTTGCAAAGAAAGGCTCATTTAAGTAGTAATTTGAAGCAGGCGTTAAGACTTGCAAGCTTTAATATTTACATTAATGTGAAAATAAAACTTAATAAAAGTAAAAGGAGAGAAACATGGAAACGACAGGTTTAAATCCTAGTGATTATACAGGAGTCAGTTTCTGGATTATATCCGCAGCAATGGTTGCGGCAACTTACTTTTTCACTGTTGAACGCGATCGCGCAGAAGGCAAGTGGAAAACATCTTTAACCGTTGCGGCGATGGTAACTGGTATTGCAGCGATTCACTATTTCTACATGCGAGGGGTTTGGGTATCAACAGGTGCAAGCCCGACAGTCTTCCGCTATGTCGATTGGTTGTTAACTGTACCACTGCAGATTGTCGAGTTTTTCTTGATTCTTTCTGCTATAGCTGTAGTTCGTGCTGCTTTATTCTGGAAGCTGTTAATTGCATCCGTTGTGATGCTAGTTGGCGGATATCTCGGTGAAGTTGGAGCTATGTCCTATTGGCCAGCATTCGCAATTGGTATGGCTGGTTGGATATACATCATCTACGAAATCTTCGTTGGTGAAGCTAGTCAAATCAGCGCAGCCCAAGGTACTGAAGCAAGTAAAACTGCCTTCAATGCACTGCGTTTAATTGTAACTGTTGGGTGGTCAATCTATCCCATAGGTTATATCGTAGGTGCTGGTGCAGGTGGTGATGCTGCATCTAACCTCAACCTTGTATACAACCTTGCAGACTTCGTTAACAAGATTGCATTCGGTGTTGTTATTTGGGTAGCAGCTACATCTTCGTCTAAGGCTTAATAACCTGTAGTTCGAATATCAAGTAGCAAGTTTGGCGTTATAGGGCGATATATTTAGTCCTGTAACGCCAATTTTTTATAATATCTTCTCAATTTTTCGTAATGTGTATTTAAGAGGGTGCTGTAAAAAATTATAGTTTTTTAAGGGGAGAAAAGAATGGAATTAAGTGATTACAATCTCGTCTTTAATTCATTGTCCTTTGCTATTGCAACATTTGGAGCAGCTACAGTATTTATGTTTGCTCAGCGTAGCCAAGTTGCTCCAGCATATAAAACAGCACTTACGCTATCAGGCTTAGTATGCCTAATTGCCTTCTATCATTATGTCAGAATGTTTGAAAGCTTTGAGCATGCATATACCCTTAAAGATGGAACAGTGATTGCTACTGGCTCAGCATTCAACGATGCATATCGTTATGTTGACTGGTTACTAACTGTGCCACTGCTTTTACTAGAACTTGTCCTTGTGATGAGATTGAGTAAGAAAGATACTTATTCAAAAGGCATCAAGCTAGCAGTCGCTTCAGCATTAATGGTTGTTCTAGGTTACCCAGGCGAAGTTGCCGCTACTGGAGAGGAGCGTTGGTTGTGGTGGACTGCTGCAATGATCCCATTTTTTTACATTGTAAAAGAATTGATTATAGGTTTAGGTGCCTCAATAAACTCTCAACCCACTAGTGTTAGAGGATTGGTAGCTAATGCAAGAACTTTAACTATACTTTCTTGGTGCTTCTACCCAATAGTCTTTATTCTACCAATGCTTGGCATAGGTGCCTTAGAGCTTGGTAAAATTAATGCTGCTGTTCAAGTGGGTTATACAATTGCAGATATTGTTGCTAAAGCAGGTTTCGGTGTTATGATCTATATGATTGCTCAACGTAAATCTGATGCTGGCGCTTAAGTAGTAGAAAAAATACAAGAAAAAACGCGCCTTATTGGCGCGTTTTTTTATACTGAGATATATGAGAGGGCCTATGAAATATTATATGCCTCCAGAGGCAGATGAATGTCTTCATCTTGTAAAAGAGGAATTTGCAAGAAGTTTTGATATAGAAGAATCATTCATATCTGATTGGCTAAAACATCACAATAAGTCGAAAGGAAAGTGGATAAGGGCCCGTTTGGCACTTGCTTCAGGTGGCTTGCTAGGGCTTTCAAGTCAAACGTATATCAAATGGGCAGTTGTGTGTGAACTGATTCATAGTGCCTCCCTTTTGCATGACGATATATGTGATAAAGACTCAATGAGGCGAGGAAAAAAGTCTCTCTGGAAAGAGTTCGGTATACCTGCAGCTGTTTGTACGGGAGATTACTTAATTGCAGAGTCATTTAGAAAAATTACTGAAATAGAGCAAGGGTGGCATCAAAATATCCTATTAAAACTACTATCATGCTCAGTAAAAGAGATAATATTTGGCCAATCACTAGACGTGAGTTTAGATCATTTAACGCTAACTAAAGATCAGTGTCGAAAGATAGCTATTGATAAAACTGCTCCATTAATCGCGTTACCTATGATGGGTATGTTTCGCTGCAAGGAGCTCACAGAAGATGAATGTGTTGCCCTAAAAGAGATCTCAAACGAACTTGGTTTTGCTTATCAATATTTAAACGATATAGAAAATATAATCGGCTTTGAGCAGGAAATATCGTCAGATTTTCTAAAGGGTCATCCAAATTTTATGGTGATTCGAATACTTGAGAATTTATCAGCTCTAGAGAAAAAAGTCGTATTTAAACAGCCAAGCAAATTTAATGATTTTATTTCTGAAAGAAATTTTATTCAGTCACAAGAAGAGATAGTCGCTATATTAAAAAATGCTATGTTAAATAATCATCGATTACCTATAATTATTCAACCAATCATCGAGTCACTAAAAGATGAAATAATTAAAAGGCTTAACTTGATATGAAAAGAGTTGCTATTATCGGAGGAGGTTTTGGTGGCATTGCTGCCGCGATCAGATTGAGAGCAAGAGGGAATAAGGTAACCATATATGAACGTCTAGATAAATTAGGGGGCAGGGCACAAGTTTTCCAAAGAAATGGCTATCTCCATGATGCTGGGCCTACTGTAATAACAGCGCCTAATCTATTTTATGAGCTATTTGAATTATTTGATGAAAGCTTAGAAGATCATCTTGAGTTCAAACCCTTAAACACTTGGTATAGATTCCATTTCAACGATCAAACAGAGTTTGATTATGGATCCGATCGAGAAAAAATGCTTAGCCAAATTGAAGAATTATCTCCTGAGGATGTTTCAGGCTACTTAGACATGCTCAAAGAATCAAAAGAAATATTTAAGCTCGGATACGAAAAGTTAGCGGGACATCCATTTCACAGACTAACAACAATGCTCCGTTATGCCCCAGATATTATCAAAATGAAAGGCTACCGTTCTGTTTATACCTTTGTATCTAAACATATAAAGCACCCAAATCTACGTCAAGCATTTTCAATTCAACCACTCCTAGTTGGAGGCAATCCTTTTACAACATCCTCGATATACTCACTTATTCATGCGCTAGAACAAAAATGGGGTATTTTCTTTTGTATGGGCGGGACAGGAAAACTTGTACTTGAACTTGAAAAATTAATGTTAAGGAACGGCATTGAGATAAATTATTCATGTGATGTGAGTCATTTTTCTACATCAAAAAAATTAATTACAAGAGTCAACTTTACAAATGAAGAAAGCAAGGAATTTGATTATATTGTAAGTAATGCTGACCCAATACAAGTATCCAAAGAATTGCTAAAGAATGAAAAAATATCTCTTCATAATCGACTAATAAATAAATATGCGAAGCACTCGATGGGCTTATTTGTATTATTTTTTGGGTCAACAAAATGCTATGAAAATGTTGCTCATCATACGATTTGGATGGGTCCTAGATACAAAGAGTTACTTGAAGATATATTTGACAACCATCATTTATCAGAGGATTTTTCTATATATCTTCACAGGCCTACCTGTACAGATAAATCTTTCGCTCCAGATAAACATGATAGCTTCTATGCACTTGTGCCAGT
>DGPR01000013.1:80456-82573 GCA_002390525.1 Cellvibrionales bacterium UBA4435 | reverse complement strand
AATGCTAGAGAAATTTTTTGTATGACCCCTGAAGATTTTAAAACTAACTACAGAACACCATTTGGAAGTGGATTTTCCATCGCACCAATCTTAACTCAGTCTGCGTGGTTCAGGACACACAATCAAGACGATAGATATAAAAATTTATTCTATGTAGGAGCCGGCACCCATCCTGGAGCAGGAGTTCCCGGAGTCATAAATTCAGCGAAAGTAGTAGAAAGAATTCTTTATCATGACTAATTATTCCCATGTGATGAAGAATCATGGAAAAACTTTTTTTTGGGCTACAGCATTTCTCGAAAAGAAAACTGCTAATAATTTATACTCGGTATACGCATTTTGCCGCCGTATTGATGATTTGATAGATAAAAATCCAAACCATGACACCTCATACAAAGATTTTTTTACGGCAAAAAATGCATGGGATAAAAATAAATATACCGATGCATTTGATGAGCTAAAAAATATAGATAAAGAGTTTTTACCAAGGGAAGATATTCTTAAAGAATTCTTTATAGGGCAAACGAGCGATATTACCCATAAACAACCTGATAATATCAGTGAACTTCTTATTTATTGCTATCGAGTAGCTGGTGCTGTTGGTCTGATGGTTTGCGACGTCTTAGGAATTAAAGATCCACGCTTAAAATATTTTGCTATTGATCTAGGTATTGCAATGCAGCTCACGAATATATGCCGTGATATAAATGAAGATGCTTTGATAAATAGGGTTTATTTACCAAAAGATATGATCAATATAGAGCTTGAAAATTACAAAAACCCGACAAAAGAAGAGATAAAAAAAATTAATTCAGCAAGAAATGCTTTATTGAGTTTGGCAAATAAATATTACAAGAGTGGGGAAAAGGGTATAGCTCATCTACCATCTAGAACAGCAAGAGCGGTTCTCATTGCATCAAGGCTTTATCAAAATATAGGGATAAAAATTTTAAATAGAGAAGTTTCTTATGAATCATATCGAGTTTATCTGAATGTATTTGAAAAACTGCTCATAACAATAAAGTTAATATTTAAACCAAATATAAAGAAAAATATTGAAAATCATAATGAAGTGTTACATTCATCTTTAATAAAACTTCCTGATGTCCATATAAAATGAAAAAAATATACGATTTAATAGTAATCGGAGCAGGGTTGTCGAGCCTAATGTTTTTGAAGCAATACCTAAAAAAAACTAATGATCAAAAAATTCTTCTGCTCGAACAAAAAGATAGTATTAATAGTGATCAAACATTTTGTGTTTGGGAAGGGCCAGGGCTACCGAATGTTACAGATGAGTTTCAATTAAACCCAAAGAAAATTTGGAAAAAAATAGTTTTAAATAGTCTTAACTATGAAATCAAAAGAGATACCCAGCTATACAGCTATGTTTGTTTTGATGGTAAAGAAGCACTCGAAAGCTTATCCAGCTCATGTAATGAGAAAGTTACAACTATAAAAAATGAAAAGGTCACTCAAATAGACAGTGAAAACAATATTCAAGTTGTTACCACTAACAGTAACACTCATTTCGGTAAAATCATTGTTGATAGTAGAAATAATATTAAACAGCAAGAAATAAAATCACCATTAATTCATCAAGCTTTCGTCGGGAGCGAAATAGAACTTACAAAAGAACGATTTAATCCTGATGAAGTGACACTGATGTCATTTATAAGAAAGAAAAATCAGATTGAATTCGTATATATACTACCTTTTACAAAAAAGAGGGCACTTGTTGAAACAACAGTTTTTTCAATAGAACCTGAGCTTAAAGCTATAAAAAATACACATAAAGAAATCCTCAAAACCTATGAGCCTTACAAAGTAATAAGGCAAGAAAAGGCAATTATCCCTATGGCTGTTATTTCTCCGGTTAGAGAAAAAGGAATACTCAAGATTGGTATAGGGGGAGGAATGATGAGAGCCTCTTCAGGTTATTCAATGAGGAGGATTGCTAATTGGGCAATCAAGATGGGGGATTACAGGCTAAATGAAAATAATATCTCTACATTCAGGTATCACTCTAATAAGTGGTTAAATTACCTCGATAAAATCTTCTTAAATGTTATCCTCAAATACCCAGAAAAAGGTCCATATTTGTTCATGATGCTATT
>DGPR01000013.1:71030-80295 GCA_002390525.1 Cellvibrionales bacterium UBA4435 | reverse complement strand
TCTGGCATTCTTATGATAAACAAGCCAGAAGTTAAACTAAATATAAGCATAATAATGGTTATTTCTATGAGCCTTATAGGTACTATAGGTATAGCACATGGTGCACTAGATGGGAAAATTATATGGAAGCATTCAGCTCGAACAAGTGCTAGGATAAAGTTATATTTACTTTATATACTCTTTACTTCAAGTGGTGCGTTAATTTGGTTTTTTTATCCATTTGGTGGGTTAGTTTTACTACTGATAATGTCATCAGTACATTTTGGCGTATCTGATTTAAAGTTCATAAATGAAATGAATTTTGCTTCTAAGGTTTGCTGGGGTGTTGCTATGGCATTCTTGCCGATAGCCTTCAAACCAAATTTAGTAATATCTCTATTTTACGATTTAACACAAGTTAGGATACAACCAGAAACATTTGGTGCTATAAATATTATAGTATTAATTTGTATAATCAATTTTTGTGTAAGTTTGTATAAAATTGCACAAGAGAGGAAAAAGAAAGGGAAGAATATATTTGAGTTAAAGCTGTTGAGTGCTGAAATGACGGTATTAATTTGTCTAGCTTATTTCTTAAGCCCACTTATCTGGTTCTCGATATATTTTTGTGGATTACACGGTATACGAGCACTTATAGATAGTGATTTTAGGATATTTCCGGATATATTATGGTTGACACTATTTACTGCGCCTATTTCAATAATAATCTTTTTATTCAAATGGGAATATAGTCTAAATAGCCTATTAATTATCTTTCCGGTATTAGCAAGTTTGACCATTGCGCACATGCTTCTACCTAAATTAAGAGAAATTGTAAAACCTTAGAAAAAAATATTTTAGTCTGGCTGTTTAATGTATCTCAAATAGGCTAGTTTTTTATCAATTAATCCGTATTTGTTTGCAGCGTCGTCATCGCTTATAGATAAAGGAATAATAACATCTTGACCGTTAAGCCAATTTGCTGGGGTAGCTATAATATGTTTATCAGTTAACTGTATAGCGTCTAAGGCTCTTAAAATCTCAGAAAAATTTCGGCCTACAGCCATAGGGTAAGAGAGTGTTAACCTTATTTTTTTGTCTGGTCCTATTATAAATACGGTTCTTACAGTGGCGCTATCCTGAGCTGTTCGTCCGTCAGGCAAATACGCGTCTGAAGGGAACATGTTGTAGAGTTTTGAAACAGTCAAAGAGGTATCTTCGATAATAGGGAAGGCAACTTTAGTGGATGATATAGACTCAATATCTTCCTTCCATTTTATATGATCTTCAATGCTATCTACAGACACTCCGATGACTTTAGTATTTCTATTTTTAAACTCTAACGACAGGGCTGCTAAAACTGAGAATTCTGTTGTACAGACTGGTGTGAAATCTTTCGGGTGTGAGAACAGAATAGCGTAGCTTTTACCAATCCACTTATGGAACTTAATTAGGCCATCTGTAGAATTAGACTCGAAGTTAGGAGCAATATCATTTATAAGTAGAGACATCATGATCCTCATTTAATATTAAATTTATTAATTTTAGATTTGTTGAACGAAGTATAACAAATAATCGGTAGTTTAAATTTTAATAAAAAATATTATATCAAGTTTTAATTTAACATAATATACATTATGCGCAGTTATTTATTTAAGTGTCACGAACTCTTCCGCTGCGGTTGGGTGTATAGCGATTGTATTATCAAAGTCTTTTTTGGTAGCACCGGACTTGATTGCTATAGCTAAGCCCTGAATTATTTCTCCTGCATGATCACCAACCATATGGCAACCGACTACCTTGTTAGTACTTTTTACAACAATCAACTTCATAAAGACTTTCGTTAAGCCGCCCCCTAATGTCTGTTTCATCGGTTTAAAGTGGGTTTTATATATTTGAAGATCATCCCGAAACTTAATTAAGGCCTCTTCCTCTGTATAACCAACTGAGGCTGAATTTGGTGTACTAAATATTGCTGTAGGTATATTGTAGTAATTAACAAAAGGTTTCTTACCTTCAGTAAAATAAGCGGATAAAGCCATAGCCTCTGCAATTGCGACAGGTGTTAACTCTTTTTTTCCTATTACATCACCCAAAGCAAATATACTTTTAATTGAGGTTCTGTAGTATTCATCAACCTTAATTGTACCGTCTCCATTAAGAACTATATTTAACTCATCGAGCCATAATTTACTTATATTCGGTACTCTTCCAGTTGCGCACATGATTAGATCAGCCTGGATTTCACTACTAGATTTTATTTTAATTGAGTACTTATGCTGATTACTTTTTTTTGATAACTCAGTTAACATATTCTCATTTATAGACTCAACCTCTTTCGAGAAATATGTTTTAACACCATGATTTATATATTCTTCTTTAATTTTATTTCTTATATCTATATCAAATCCTTTTAAAAACAAAGGACCTCGATGCATTAGGTGTGTGTCTACACCCATCCCATTAAAGATCCCAGCAAATTCGACCGCTATATAGCCTCCGCCTACTATCAAAATCTTTTTTGGTAATGATTTTAAGAAAAAGGCTTCATTTGAGGTAATTGTGTGTTCGTTTCCTGGGAAATTAGGCACATATGGCTTTCCCCCAGTAGCAATTAATATATTTTTTGCACTATAGGTTTTTTTCTCAACCTTTACTGAATGTGGTCCAGTAATAAACGCACTACCCTTTATAATTTTTACACCAGACTTTTCTAAAAGATTTTTATATATTCCATTTAGTCGACCTATTTCTTTATTTTTATTTCTTATTAGCCTTTGCCATTCAAAGCTACTGCCCTCAATACTCCACCCGAAACCTTCGGATTCTTTAAATTTTTGACCATACTCCGATGCATATACAAATAATTTTTTTGGTATACAACCAACGTTCACACAGGTACCACCAAGTTCTTGAGATTCTACTATTGCAACTTTCAGACCTTTGCTAGCACATATTCGCGCGCACCTAACACCACCAGACCCTGCTCCGATTATAAGAAGCTCATAATCATATCGCATAAAAGTTACCTCAGTTATTTTTTGATTTAAACCATGACAATTTATCTTGTAACAACACTACTGAACCAATAATAATTAATGTTGGGGCTTTAGCACCTGCAGCTCTGACCATCTTCGGTAATCCCTGAAGGTCGGAAACATAAGTTTTTTGATTTCTAGTTGTACCCTTTTCTATTAATGCAGCTGGAGTATCTGCATTCATACCAAATAGTATTAATTTTTCACAGATTATTTCTAGCCCATTCAAACCCATATAAAAAACTAAAGTTTGATTTGGTGCGGTTAGCTCCAACCAATTGAGATCTAAATAATTATTTTTCTGATGACCCGCTATAAAACGAACTGACTGCGCATAATCCCTATGAGTTAACGGTATTCCTGCATAACTTGCACAACCCGAAGCAGCGGTTATACCTGGTACCACTTGAAACGGAATACCACAATCTCTTAAGTGCTCTATCTCTTCACCACCGCGACCAAATATGAACGGATCTCCACCTTTTAAGCGTAAAACACGATTTCCTGTTTCTGCATATTCAACTAATTTTTTATTGATATTTTCTTGCGTTACAGGATGATCACCTGCTGTTTTTCCTACGAACACTAGCTCGGCATCTCTTCGAACAAGAGCTAAGACCTCTTTTGATACTAGTCTATCATATAAGACTATATCTGCTTTTTGCATTAACCTTAATGCTCTAAAAGTCAATAAATCTGGATCTCCTGGCCCCCCACCTACGAGATAAACTTCACCTAAATTTTTAGGTACATCATCTTCAATTTTCTTCTGAAGTTTAGCTTCTGCGACAAGATTTTTTTCTGCATACACCAACTCTGGTATTTCACTAGAAAATATCTCTTCCCAAAAAGCTTTACGGCTATTCGAATCAATAATTTTTTTCTTCACAAGTGGGCGAAATTTGCGGGCTAAATCGGCTAACCTGCCAAATCCTGACGGTATGATACTTTCTAATTTTGTTCTTAACATTCTTACTAAAACGGGAGCGGCTCCCCCGCTACTTATAGCTATCAATATTGGGTTTCTATCTACAATAGAAGGGAAAATAACTGTACATAATTCTGGTTGATCGACTACATTCACTGGAATATTTAAGGATTTAGCGTGGCTGGATACCTGGATATTAATCTTTTTTTTATTTGTAGCAGAAATGACTAGACAAGCATCTTTTAAGTCATTGTTTTCAAAAGGTTTAATATATAACTTTATGGAATGTTTTTTTGCGAGGTCTTGGATTCTACTATCGATATCGGGTGCAATAATATCTATTATTGCACCCGCCTCTAACAATGGACGAATTTTTCTCAGCGCTATAGAGCCTGCCCCAACAACCACGCAGCGTCTATTTTTTATATTGTGAAATAAAGGTAAAAAGTCCATATGTCCAATGTAACTTTATTTATTAAGAACTACTAATAACTGTTTGTGAGTTCATATATCGCTGCAGTACCTCTGGTATCTCTATTGAGCCATCTTCTAATTGATAATTCTCCATTATTGCTACTAGTGTTCTTCCAACTGCCAAGCCCGAACCATTTAATGTATGTAAATACTCAGGCTTTCCAGATGCTGGATTACGCCACCGAATCATTAACCGACGCGCCTGAAAATCACCAAAGCTACTACATGAAGATATTTCTCTGTAGTATTTTTGTGAAGGCAGCCAGACCTCAATATCATAGGTTACTGCTGCTGAAAAACCAATATCTCCACCACACAGCAAAACTGTTCTGTATGGAAGATTAAGCTGTCTTAAAATAGTTTCGGCATGTTCAATTATTGACTCGAGGGCCTGTGAAGTACTTTTTGGATCCACAAATTGGACTAACTCAACTTTTTCAAATTGATGTTGTCGAATCATGCCTTTAGTGTCTTTACCATAGCTGCCCGCTTCACTTCTAAAGCAGGGTGTATTACTAGTAAGCTTTATTGGAAGTTTTTGGGCATCTATAATTTGGCCTCTATATATATTGGTTACTGGTACCTCTGCTGTTGGAGCAAGGTAAAGCTCCCTTTCATCCTGGAGTTTAAATAAATCCTTCTCGAATTTTGGTAGCTGTCCTGTACCATATAAGGAGTCTTGATTAACAACATAGGGTACATTTACTTCCTCATAACCATGTTTTAGCTGATGTGTATCTAACATGAACTGAGATAGCGCTCTATGCATTCTAGCAATATCGCCCCTCATGACAGAAAAGCGTGTGCTTGCTATTTTAGTAGCCGACTCAAAATCTAGCATACCTAAAGCTTCACCCAGTTCCACGTGGTTTTTGATCTTAAAAGGAAATTTTTTAATTGATCCCCAGCGTCGTACTTCTAAATTACTAGATTCATCTATCCCAGATGGCACAATATCGTCAGGTAGGTTTGGAATACTGCTTAGATATACCTCAAGCTCAGTTTTGACTATATTGAGCTTGTTTTCTGCTTCAGCGCAAGATTTCTTTAATTCCTCCCCTTTCTTTTTTAAGAGGTTGATCTCATCTTGATTTTGAGCCTCAGAAATAGCCTTCCCCATCATCTTTGAATGGCTATTTCTTTCTGACTGTAAATTTTGTGAAATTCCTTGAATTTTTCGACGCTTAGACTCGAGTTCATCGAGATACTCAATATCTAAGACAAAACCTCGAATTAAAAGTTTTTTTGCAACCTCATCAGGTTCAGAGCGAATAAGCTTTACATCTAACATAAAATTTAAATTTTTCCTAAAAAAGACGCATCAATGTGATTGCGCATAAAGTTCCAATCAGGCAAAGAAAAATGGTTCCAAACACATATAAAATAGAAAGCATTATTTGGTTATTTTGCCACATAATTATCGTATCAAGCGAGAATGCTGAAAATGTGGTGAAAGCACCCAAAAATCCAACCATTAGCAAACTTCTTAATTCAGTGGGGAAAAAACCCTTTTCAACAACAAGAGCATAACAGCAACCTATAAGGATAGACCCAGTTAGATTGACTAATAAGGTACTTAACGGAGAACGCTCACTAAATATACCTATAATATACAGGTTTATTGCGTATCGGGCTAAAGAACCTAGCGCCCCTCCCAAAGCTACAGCAAACCATTGCATTCTATTCTCCCTGAACTTAAATTTCATAAATTCATAAAACCAACTGAAGAAATGAAAATTATTTGTGTTCTATCACATCAACCCCATCAGGTGGATAAAATTGAAAATTGCTATTAATTTTTTTATTTAACTGGTGTTTCGTAAAGTATATTTCAGACCTGTAACCAAGAGAATCCCATAACTTCATTGTTACTGGAGTATTTTTTTTGAAACTGATCTGTATTTTTTTATAAAGGCTCTTAGTATTAATCGGTATAAGTATAAAATCAAAAAGTTGAGTTTTTGCACAGGTTATATTGTAAATTAGCTCAGCTCCCTCGATGTCTCCTATCAGCAAAATAGCTGGATTTACAATCAAATCTTGAGCAAACCTGCTTACGGTGACCTGTTCAAGATCAGGATCATATATCCATATATTTTTATTATTAGCTATTATATGTTGCTCTAAAGGTGCTTTTGTAATCCAAATAATATTTCCTGGTTTCTTTGCAATCAAATATCCGTATGCTTCTTGAGTTATAGTATTTTTTTCAGTGTAATTAGTTTGCTTGAAATCAGCACTCATTGTATTAACAAATGAAAGCAAACGCTGTAAATTTTTTGTACAATCTAATGGGTTATTTTGTATCTCACTTACAGCGTCATCAACGAAAAAGCTAAAGAAAAATATGATTATCAACAGTCTGCCCATAACTAATCTCTCGGTGCAGCTGGTGCTAAAACATCTCTATTACCGTTTAACCCCATCTCACTCACAACACCAGAGGCCTCCATCTGCTCTACAAGCCTAGCAGCCCTATTATAACCAATTCTCAGTTTTCGTTGCACCGATGAAATTGAAGCCTTGCGAGTTTCAAGAACAAAAGCTACAGCTTCATCATATAGTGCATCTGATTCTTGATTATTAGAATCAGATGAATCGTTACTATATCCAGGAATTGGAATGTTGTTGGTAACAATCTCACTTGTTATATCTTCTAAATATTCTGGTGTGCCCCTTTTTTTCCAATCAGCTACAACCTTATGTACTTCATGATCGTCAACAAAGGCTCCATGAACTCGAACTGGAACACTAGTTCCGGGCGGTAGATAAAGTAAATCTCCATGACCTAATAAAGACTCTGCGCCACCTTGATCCAATATAGTTCTCGAGTCAATTTTTGAAGAAACTTGAAATGCAATACGACTTGGTACATTAGCTTTGATTAAACCAGTTATAACATCTACAGAAGGTCTCTGTGTTGCAAGCACTAAGTGTATTCCTGCTGCCCTAGCTTTTTGTGCAATTCGGGCTATAAGCTGTTCGACTTTTTTGCCTACTATCATCATCATGTCAGCAAATTCATCAATTACCACTACAATATACGGTAATTTGTTTAATTCAGAGGGGGCGTCATTCTCATCGATGAGAAATTCATCTTGTTTCCATAAAGGGTCAAGTAATGGCTTCCCTGATGTAATTGCATCGGTAACTTTTTTATTATATCCAGCAAGATTTCTAACCCCTAGAGCTGACATTAGTTTATATCGGCGCTCCATTTCACCCACGCACCACCTAAGACTACTCGCTGCATCTTTCATATCTGTCACGACTGGCGTTAATAAATGTGGTATGTCATCGTAGACAGATAGTTCCAACATTTTTGGATCAATTAATATTAGCCTTACATCTTGTGGAGTTGATTTATATAACAAACTTAACAACATTGAGTTAATGCCAACTGATTTTCCAGAACCAGTTGTTCCTGCCACAAGCAAGTGTGGCATTTTTGCTAGATCAGCACATATTGGTTGGCCTGATATATCGTTGCCAAGAGCTAGAGTTAAAGGTGACTTAGCTTCCTCGTAAACTACCGATGATAAAACTTCGCTGAGTCTCACCATCTCTCTATGTTCATTCGGAATTTCAATTCCTACATAAGATTTTCCAGGAATTACTTCAACCACTCTTACGCTCACTACTGCTAACGATCTTGCTAAATCTCTAGAAAGAGCACTTATTCTGCTAGCCTTAATACCCGCCGCTGGTTGTATTTCAAAGCATGTAACAACTGGTCCTGGTAAAACCTCTATCACTTCAGCGCTAATACCGAAATCTTGTAATTTCAGCTCCAATTGCTTTGACATTGCCTGCAAAGACTCTTTCGAAAAAGCTTTACTGTTATCAGCATTAGCTTGATCTAATAAACCTAAAGCTGGTAACACTGTTAGATTTGGGTCTGAAAAAAAAGATATTTGTTTTTCTTTTTCAACGCGCTCACTAATTGATGGTTTTTGAAGGGGGTGCTGTATACTTAGTGGTTGCCTTGTCACTTCCCTCTTTGCCTGAATTTCTTGGGCTTCTTTACGATGTTTTTGGGCAAGCAGAGCTAGATTAGCTTCGTTTTTTTTTGCAGCTCGTGCCTCAAGCCGACAAGCAATATAGTCATTCAATTTAGATACTGTTTTACCTATAGTTTCAATTAAACCCAACCAAGATAAATCAGTGAATACTGTCAAACCAAACAAAAAAACAGCAACTAGAATCAATGTACTGCCAACATTATTGAAGGCTGCTAAGGCTGCGCTTTGAACTGAGGAGCCAAGAATACCTCCGACGCCAAAGGGCAAGGAGGCTATTGGGTCTGTGTAATAAATTGCAGCTAGTGAGGTGGCACTGACTAATACCATCACTAATCCTAATATACGAAGAGTGAAAACGAGGCTATCTATACTCGCCTCATTATCACGACGAGTTCTAAAAACATTCCATGCTCTTAAAGCTAGCAAAACTGGTAATAAAAAGGCTACGCAGCCAAGAAAAGAAAATAAAATATCTGATACCCAGGCACCAAATAATCCACCTGCATTTTTAATATATGCAACATTCCCAGCATGAGACCATCCAGGATCATCAGTTGAATGTGTTATTAAGGCAATAAAAAGGTACGCACAAATAACTAGCCAGCCAATAAGTGACCCCTCTTTAAGGATAAAGCTAACTTTGGAGGGCTTCAATTGATCACTTTTTTCTAATAAAGATTTGCGAATTTTTTTTTCTTTACTCAAAACAACACCCTGATTAGCCTCAATATAGATACTATTGTAAACACAGTAGACCGAAATGCTATAGGTCTCTTTAACAAGATTATACTATAAGCTGAATTTATGGGCTTAATAATAAATTC
>DGPR01000013.1:11544-71003 GCA_002390525.1 Cellvibrionales bacterium UBA4435 | reverse complement strand
AATATGTCAGATACGCAACACCACAAATTAATTATTCTTGGCTCCGGACCTGCCGGTTATACTGCTGCAATTTATGCAGCAAGAGCAAACCTTGATCCAGTCATTATTACTGGTATACAACAGGGGGGACAACTTACCACCACAACAGATGTTGATAATTGGCCTGGTGATCCTCATGATCTTCAAGGTCCAGATCTTATGGTGAGAATGCAAGAACATGCTGAGAAATTTGATACAAAAATTATATTTGACCATATAGAAAGTGTAGATTTAAGTAAAAAGCCTTTTCTTCTAAACGGTGATAAGAAATTCACCTGTGATGCTTTGATAATTAGCACTGGTGCATCAGCACAATATCTTGGGCTGGCGTCAGAAGAAGCCTTTATGGGCAAAGGTGTTAGTGCTTGTGCAACCTGTGATGGTTTTTTTTATAGAGGAAAAAAGGTAGCTGTCATAGGTGGTGGTAATACAGCTGTAGAGGAAGCTCTATATTTATCAAATATTTGTAGTGAGGTCACTCTTGTTCACAGAAGAGATTCACTTAGATCTGAAAAAATATTAATTGATAAGCTACTAGAAAGAGCTGAAAACGGTAATATTAAAATATTATGGAATCATACTCTTGAAGAAATATGTGGCGATGAGTCAGGAGTTACAAATCTCACTTTGAAAAGCACGATCGATAACTCTATAATCGATCACGAAGTAAGTGGGGTTTTCATTGCTATTGGCCACAAACCTAATACAGATATTTTTAAGGATCAATTAGCTATGAAAAATGGGTATATTACTGTGAACGGTGGCTTAGATGGAAATGCTACTGGAGTGAGTATCGATGGAGTTTTTGCTGCGGGAGATGTGGCTGACCATGTTTATCGACAAGCAATAACATCTGCAGGTTCTGGCTGCATGGCGGCATTAGATGCAGAAAAATATCTCGACGACTTGGCATAAATTTTAAATGCTCAACATACCAAATCTTCAAGATAAAAATATTCTTTTTCCAGATCCAAATACAGCCCTTAAAGAGCCAAATGGACTTTTAGCATGTATGGGAAATTTGCATGCTGAAACACTACTGAAAGCATACCAAAAAGGAATTTTTCCTTGGTATAATGAGGAGGATCAACCAATACTCTGGTGGTCACCAAATCCGAGGTCTGTAATATACCCAAACGAAATAAATATATCTCAT
Organism: Cellvibrionales bacterium UBA4435; assembly: GCA_002390525.1. GTDB lineage: Bacteria > Pseudomonadota > Gammaproteobacteria > Pseudomonadales > Porticoccaceae > Porticoccus. The sequence goes on along the minus strand of DGPR01000013.1, from coordinate 69,808 downwards.
TCTCTAAAAAAATCTATCAGAACTCAGCCCTGGGAAATAAGGATTGATACTGAATTCGAAACTGTAATAAAATATTGTGCGAATGTTCGCAAAAATAAGGGTCAAAGTACTTGGATAAACACTAATATGCAGCACTCTTATATTGATCTGCATAACTCCGGCTACGCACACTCTTTAGAGGTTTGGTTTGATGATGATTTAGTTGGTGGTTTATACGGAATTGTTCTTGGTGATGTTTTTTGCGGGGAGTCTATGTTTAGCTTAAAATCAAATGCTTCTAAAGTAGCGTTAGTTCAATTAGCCTTATTAATGAGAAAATATACCAAAAATGGATTAATTGATTGCCAAATTGAAAATGACCACTTATCGTCAATGGGAAGTAGAAATATACCAAGAGAAGCTTTTTTAATAAAATTAAAAAATTCAGGAAACAAACCAAATTTTTGGCCTTATTATTGGAAATACGAACTAGTCTAGAGATCTTTTAACGAAAAATTTAACGAATAAAGAATCATTATTATGTCCCGAGATGTCGCACCTGATTTCAGGCGAATAAGGGTTTTCTTAACAAACCCACATCCTTGTAGCTATTTACCTGGTAACGAGGCAACGACTGCTTTTGTTGCTTCCGCTGATCCTAATCTAGAAGTTATTTCACATATTGAGATAAATTCGCAATTATATTCACAGTTATCTGATATGGGATTTAGACGAAGTGGTCAATACTTTTACTCTCCAAGATGCAAATCATGTGATGCATGTATATCAGCAAGAGTAAAAGTTAGCTCATTTAAATTAAGTAGACAGCAAAAACGTTGTTTAAAGCGTAACGAGGGATTAACCGTTAAAGCTGTGACAGCTATTGATGAACAGGAACATTATCCGCTCTATAAAAACTATATAAATACGAGGCACTCTGATGGAGATATGTACCCTCCTAATCTATCTCAATTCAAAGATTTTATAGGAAATCTTCGCGAGTATACCCAAATGCTAGAAATAAGAGATGATGGAGAGTTAATTTCTGCTGGTGTAGTTGATTATCTGGAAGACGGTCTGTCAGCTATATATAGCTACTACTCCACAGAATCTAAGCACAAATATAGAAGCTTGGGGACGTTTTCTATTTTGTCTCAAATTAACTTAGCTAAAGAAATGGGTTTATCGTATCTATATTTAGGATACTGGATAAAAAATAGTCCTAAAATGGCCTATAAATCAAATTATCGCCCTCTAGAGATACTTAAAGACAGACAATGGGTATTGCTTGATTGACTTTATTTATAATTTAGGCAGAATGCGGTTGAATTAGTAGTATTGTAAATTTATAACTAGAGTGATTTATGCCCAAAGAAGAACAGATAGAAATGGAAGGTGAAGTAATAGATACACTTCCGAATACAACTTTCCGAGTAAAATTAGAGAATGATCATGTGGTGCTTGCGCATATATCAGGTAAAATGCGTAAAAATTATATACGCATTTTGACCGGGGATTCAGTAAGAGTTGAATTGAGCCCCTATGATTTATCAAAGGGGCGGATAACCTATAGAGCGAGATAAATAGGTATCAGAAAGCAGCAGCTTCACTTTCCTTTATAATTTCAGTCTTAATCTCATCATTCTCCACGAACACTCTTATTGTGCCACCATTAGTGAGATCTCCAAATAGCACTTTTTCCGATAGTGGTTTTCTAATTTTCTCAAGAATTAGCCTCTGCATTGGCCTTGCGCCCATCTTTTCGTCATAACCATTGGTGGCAAGCCATTCTTGAGCCTCATTATCGACTTCAAGAACTACACGTTTTTCGTCAAGCTGTTGTTGTAATTGGCATAAAAATTTATCAACTACGGTAGTTATAACATCCATGCCCAATGGGTTAAATTGTATGATGCTATCAAGACGATTACGAAATTCAGGTGTGAATAGATTTTTTATCGCTTCCATTCCATCGGTTTTATGATCCTGTTTTGCAAACCCCATAGAAGAACGACTCATTTCAAAAGAGCCAGCATTAGTAGTCATAATCAATATGACATTTCTAAAATCAGCCTTACGTCCATTATTGTCTGTTAATGTACCGTGATCCATAACTTGCAACAACAAATTAAAGACCTCTGGATGTGCCTTTTCGATTTCGTCGAGCAGGATCACTGCATAAGGGTTTTTGGTGACGGCATCTGTTAAAAGGCCCCCTTGATCAAAACCAACGTAACCAGGTGGAGCCCCAATTAAACGAGAAACAGTGTGCCTCTCCATATATTCGGACATATCAAACCTTAACATTTTAATACCCATTATTTCTGATAGCTGTTTAGATAACTCTGTTTTACCAACTCCAGTAGGACCAGCAAATAAGAATGATCCAATGGGTTTGCCTGAATCTCTTAACCCTGCACGTGATAGTTTTATTGAGCTAGCTATGGCAGATATAGCTTGATTTTGACCAAAAACAACCATCTTTAAATTTTCTTCTAAATTTTCTAATTGCATCATATCCGACGAAGATATACTTTTCGCTGGTATTCTTGCGATCTTTGCAACAATACTTTCGATATCAGAAACCCCAATAAGTTTTTTTCGTTTTGATGTAGTCAATAGCTGTTGATGTGCACCAGCTTCATCTATGATATCAATAGCCTTATCAGGCAGATATCTGTCAGTTATATGCTTTGATGAAAGATTTACTGCTGATTTCAAAGCAGATTGTGAAAAACGCAGGTTATGGTGTTCCTCGAATCTAGATTTTAAGCCCTTAAGAATTTCTATAGTTTCTTCATTAGACGGTTCTGGAACATCTATTTTTTGAAAGCGTCTTGATAGCGCCCTATCCTTCTCAAAAACTCCTCTATACTCTTGGTAAGTCGTAGAACCTATACAACGAATATGGCCAGAAGTAAGAATAGGCTTCAACAAATTAGAGGCGTCCATCACACCACCAGAAGTAGCTCCAGCTCCAATTATAGTATGTATTTCATCTATAAAAAGAATAGCTTTATCTTTTGCTTTTAACTCAGCTAAGATACCTTTAAATCGTTTTTCAAAGTCTCCTCTGTACTTTGTACCGGCAAGTAAATCTCCTACATCAAGTGAATAAACTATAGAATCAGAAAGAACATGTGCCGCTTTACCATCAACTATCATTTTTGCTAAGCCTTCAGCAATAGCAGTTTTTCCAACACCTGCCTCTCCAACAAGCAGGGGATTATTTTTTCTACGTCGGGCTAATATTTGGGAAACCCTTTGAATTTCGTGACTTCGACCTATCAGAGGATCTATATTCCCCTGCTCTGCTTCTATATTTAAGTTGGTGGTAAATTGATCAAGCAAACTTAGTTTCTTAGTCCTCTTAGATTCAGATGTTTCATCTTGAGCTGCACCTTCATCTAAAATTTCTTCGGAGTCATCTGCGTATCCGGATGTACCATGGGATATAATATTAACTACATCAATTCTGTTTATACTTTGAGCACGTAGAAAGTAAACTGACTGACTCTCTTGTTCACTAAAGATTGCAACAAGAACATTACAACCTTGAACCTCTTTATTTCCTGAAGACTGCACATGAAAAACCGCCCTCTGCAAAACTCTTTGAAAACCAAGTGTTGGCTTTACAGACTGATCTTCACTTTCAGGCTCAATAAGGGGAGTAGAATCAATAAAATCCTCTAAATCCTTTTTTAGCATTTCAGTGTCTGCACCACAAGATTTTAAAATACTGACAGCTGACTCATTTTCAAGAAGTGCTAAAAATAAATGCTCCACAGTCATAAATTCGTGTCGCTTTTCAGCAGCAACCTTGTAAGCATCATTAAGGGTTAGCTCTAGTTCTTTGCTTAACATATATATCCAGTCCTTATTTGATTAATCACATACAGGCTCAATTTCACATCTTAGCGGATGTTCGTTTTCTCTAGCAAGCTCTCTTACTTGTTGTGCTTTAGTCTCAGCTATATCACGAACATATACGGCACAAACAGCCTTACCTTCGGTGTGCACTTTTAACATTATTCTTGTTGCAGCCTCATAATTCATAGAAAAGACCTGTTTTAAGAGGATAACTACAAATTCCATAGGTGTGTAATCATCATTAAATATAATTACTTTATATAGTGGTGGCTTCTTTAATTTTGGTTCTTTTTCTTCTAATAATGCAGTATCGCCAACAGTATAATCTGCGTCATCTTCAGAATTTTTATCACCAAATCTGATCATTGAAAACACCTACATAAATACATTAATACTCTTAAAAGAAACTTTTTTTTGGCCTTAAATTTTGTTCTTAGTAATTTTATTACACACAATTATTCATTAAAACTAAAGATAAGCAATGCATCAATTATTATCTTCTTGTTAAAATACTATAAAAATGATGTTGGGCCAAATAATCAAAAAAACAAGATAGATATTAGAGATATTTTTAGATATTTCAAATTCTTTAAAATTATAATGACAATAAGCCTTCAAAGATGTACAACTTTTTTATGAGGTTTCGTAAATACAATGGTTGATCTTGTAGTTTTCAATAAACCCTATGGTGTTTTAAGTCAGTTTTTAGATCACGACGGACACATCGGATTAAAAAGATATCTGAATATACCTAATATTTATCCAATGGGTAGATTGGATCATGATTCTGAAGGACTTTTATTGTTATCCAGTGACGGTGCACTTAAGACTCAAATTACACATCCAAAATATAAAATAGAAAAAACTTACCTTGTCCAGGTTGAGGGACAAATCACTTCGTCAGCAATTAGTGCTTTATCCACTGGTGTTTTACTAAAAGATGGTATTACTCGTCCAGCAAAAGCAAAAGAGATAAGTGAACCTAAACTTTGGGAAAGAAATCCACCAATTAGAACTAGAAAAAAACTACCAACAAGCTGGATAGAGCTTCGTATACATGAAGGTAAAAATAGACAAATAAGAAGAATGACCGCTGATGTTGGCTTCCCTACTCTACGCTTAATTAGAATCAGTGTTGGGCCTTGGGGGCTCAAAAACATTGTACCTGGGGAATATCGATATGAGAAAGTAAATTTACCTCAAAAAAATAGTAGAACATGAGTAATCAAAAATATTAAACTATTCTAAATATTATTATCCGTAAATTATCTTAAGAAATCTGTATCTATATGGATCACCCAAACAAGAAAAATAGTGCTAGTGAAGAAATTTCTATGCCAAAAGTTATTGTTGGTATGTCAGGAGGAGTTGATTCGTCTGTAACAGCCCTTTTACTCAAGCAGCAAGGTTACACTGTTGAGGGTCTCTTTATGAAAAACTGGGATGAGGATGATGGATCGCAATACTGTTCAGCTGAACAAGATATGCTGGATGCTAAATCGGTGGCTGATTTATTAAAAATTCCTTTTCATACTGCAAACTTTGCACATGAATACTGGGATAATGTATTTGAAGATTTTTTGAATGAATATAAGAATGGAAGAACTCCGAATCCTGATATTTTATGCAACAGAGAAATTAAATTCAAAATCTTTTTAAATTATGCGCAAATACTAGGTGCAGACTATATCGCTACAGGTCATTATGCCCAGAAAATAGAACAAGAAGGTAGAACATACCTACTCAAGGGAGTTGATAGCACAAAAGATCAAAGTTATTTCCTGCATGCTGTGGATGAAAAAGCGTTTTCAAAAACACTATTTCCAATTGGTAAAATGCTCAAAACTGAAGTCAGAAAAATTGCAGAAGAACACGGCTTGACAACAGCGACGAAGAAAGATTCAACTGGTATCTGCTTCATCGGGGAAAGAAGGTTTAAAGATTTTCTTCAAAAATATCTACCCGCTCAGCCAGGAAAGATTGAATCCTCCAGTGGGGATGTTATCGGACACCACAATGGATTAATGTACCACACAATTGGACAAAGACAAGGGTTGGGAATTGGAGGCCTTAAGGGGTCAGATGATAGCCCTTGGTATGTCATAAAAAAGGATTTATTACGCAATGTGCTGATCGTTGCTCAAGGGACAAACAATCCATTACTTTTCTCAAACAGGCTAAGAGTTTCTGATATTCATTGGATTAATGGGGTCTCCAAGGAAATTGAAGGTAAGCTAGCCAAAGGGTTATCTTGCAAAGCTAAAAATCGTTACCGACAAACCGATCAAAAGTGCAGCGTCATAAAAAAAAGACAGGGATATCAAATAACATTTAGTGACCCACAACGGGCAGTAACACCCGGACAGTTTATTGTGCTTTATCAAGAAAATTTATGTCTTGGTGGAGGGGTAATTGAAGAGACTTGGAATGTTTAAGTTCAAAAGAAATATATAGTTAATAGGGTGCTGAATGATCTTCAAAAAACCAGAAAAAAATCAAATTATTGCTTTATCTGGAATCTTTCAATCTTGTTACCTCGTAAGTAACTTATCAAGATACGGGCTAATAACTGAGCAGAACCTGAAAAATAATATACAGGTTCTATTTAATCAAAATACAGAAAATATATTGGATGTATATGGATCAGTAGAGGGCCTTCATCATGGAATTGATTCAATTAAAAACCTTATAGCATCAAAACATAGAGAGAAATTGTCAGAGATTCTCCGTTATGCGATAGGAGTAATGCACTTGGCAAAAAAATTACAAAAAGATAAACGAATGTTGATGATGATAAAAAAAAGGCTTGAAGTGACTGCCAAACAAATAGAAGATTTTTCTATCATTCATCCGAATATAATAGCAAGCATCTCACAAATCTATCAAGATAGTTTTGGGACATATTTTTTTCGTATAAATATCAATGGAAATTTTAAATATCTCAAACAAGATCAAATTGTCTATCGGATTAGGTGTCTATTGTTTTCTGGGGTACGCTCAGCGATACTCTTTCATCAACTGGGTGGGAAAAGATATCAGCTGGTTCTTAATAAAAAACATATACTAGAACAAATAAAAAATTTTTAGCGCAGATATACAGGAAAACTAAAACTAGGACATGATTTTTATATAATTATCAACATAGATCTGAAATTTTATGGAAATTATTATAAAATATTAATCATTAGATAACTATTTATTGATAATGGCAGAATATTGATTGGAAAGAAAAATGAAATTATCAAATTTAACAGCAATATCACCGGTAGACGGCCGTTATGCTTGTAAAACTGAAGATTTACGATCAGTTTTTAGTGAGTATGCGCTGATAAAACAACGAGTTTTAGTAGAGGTATGTTGGCTTATTTTTCTAGCAAAAAATGATGATATTAAAGAAATACCCACCTTAAGTATTGAGGCTAGTACTACTCTCAATTCATTGTATTCAAATTTTAGTATCCAAGATGCAACACGTATCAAAGAAATTGAAAAAACAACAAATCATGATGTTAAAGCCGTCGAGTATTTCATAAAAGAAAAAATTTCAGCGAATAATGAGCTATTAAAAATTTCTGAATTTGTTCATTTTGCTTGTACTTCGGAAGATATAAATAATCTTTCTTATGCCTTAATGCTTAAAAATGGTAGAGATGATTTTTTGATACCGTATGGTGAAAAAATAATACTAAAAATTTCTGACCTGGCGAGAGAATATGCAGATATACCGATGCTTTCCCATACACACGGGCAACCAGCTTCAACAACAACAGTTGGCAAAGAGTTAGCGAACACAGCCTTTCGATTAAAACGTCAAATCTTACAGATTAAAAATATTTCTTTGTTGGGTAAAATTAATGGTGCTGTTGGCAACTATAACGCTCATTTGGTAGCTTATCCTGACATAAACTGGGAAGCTAATGCTGAACAGTTCGTTAACGAACTTGGTCTTGACTGGAATCCGTTCACAACACAAATTGAGCCCCATGATTTTATTGCTGAGTTATTTAATGCAATTTGCCGTTTTAATAATATTCTTATTGATTTTAATAGAGACATATGGGGATATATATCCCTCGGTTACTTTAAGCAAAAAACTATAGCTGGAGAAATTGGCTCATCAACTATGCCTCATAAAGTCAATCCAATAGATTTCGAGAACTCTGAAGGTAACCTAGGTTTAGCAAATGCATTATTTTCGCACTTAGCGCAGAAATTACCTATATCTCGTTGGCAACGTGATTTGACTGACTCAACAGTCCTTCGAAATATGGGTGTGGGTTTTGGTTATAGTCAAATAGCCTATAAAGCTACAATTAAAGGCATCGATAAATTAGAAATCAATCAACAGCTCATATCTGATGAATTAAACTATAATTGGGAAATTCTAGCTGAACCGATACAAACAGTAATGCGTCGCTATGGCATTTCTGAACCATACGAAAAACTTAAAGCTTTAACCAGAGGAAAAAATATAGATAATATTCTATTATTGGATTTCATCGAAAGTCTTGAGATTCCAGAAGAAGCAAAGGAGAGACTTCGCACCCTTTCGCCTTCAAATTACACTGGTAATGCAGCAAATCAAGCAAAAAAGATATAAATAACTTTATAACTTGGTAAACCATTTCTCCATAAATTAATCTTGAGGAACTCTCAATGGAAGATTTTCCATCAATACTTGGAGGTGTTTCTGCAAAACAATTTTTAACCGAATATTGGCAAAAAAAACCCCTCTTGATAAGAGGTGCTATCCCAAACTTTTTGTCGCCCATAACTGGGGATGAGCTAGCAGGACTTTCTCTTGAAAAAGATGTTGAATCAAGATTGATTTTTGGAGAAAAAAAATACGCCTCTTGGGTCCTCAAACGAGGGCCATTCTGTGAAGATACTTTTAAAAAACTTCCAAAAAAATATTGGACACTTTTAGTCCAAGCTGTCGACCTCTGGAGTCCCGAAGTAAAAGAGTTAATAGAATATTTTTATTTTTTACCGAAATGGAGGCTAGAAGATATCATGATTAGCTTTTCACCTGAAGGTGGAAATGTTGGACCTCACTTCGATAATTATGATGTTTTTTTACTTCAAGGCGTAGGACAAAGGGAATGGCAAATTGGACAACTATGTAACGCCGAAACTGAGACATTAAGTGACTGCTCTTTAAGCATAATAAAAGATTTCAGAAAAGAGCAAGGATATCTGCTTAACACTGGAGACATGCTATATTTGCCACCAAAACTTGCTCACTGGGGTATAGCAATAAAAGACTGTATCACATACTCTGTTGGATTTAGATCGCCATCGATCCAAGAAATGCTTAGTGATTTGACAGAAACTCTAATGGAACGGAACCATGAAATCTTTTACAGAGACCCCCCACTTACTCTTGATATGGCAACAAATACAATTAATCCTAAATTTATCTATCAAATTAAATTAATGCTTGAGGAGCTAAAAAATGATGATGAGTTATTGGGTGATTGGTTTGCAAGGTTTATGACAACACCAAAATTTCCAGAGCTACCCGAAGAGTTAAAGGAAAAACGTTTAGCTAAGCTGGGTAAAGAAAACTATATTAACGGGGAAAAACGAAAAAAATAATTATTATTAAGCCAAATTTTTAAACTTTACTTTTTGCCTGTAAGCATGTAGGAGAGGTTCAGTATAACCACTAGGTTGATCTGCTCCATTAATTATTAGATCACATGCTGCTTGAAAAGCGTTGCTTTCATTGAAGTCAATAGACATTTTTTTGTATAACGGATCATTAGAATTTTGTTTATCAACTATTTTAGCCATGCGTTTCAGTGTGCTAATAACCTGATCTTCAAGAACAATTCCGTGCTTTAACCAATTAGTGATATGTTGGCTGGAAATCCTAAGCGTTGCTCTGTCTTCCATTAACCCAACATTATTAATATCGGGGACCTTGGAGCAACCAACACCTTGTTCAACCCAGCGAACAACGTACCCTAAAATTCCCTGTGTATTATTATCTAATTCCTTTTGAATCTGATCCGAAGTCAAATGCTCATTGAGCAAAGGAATCCTCAGAATATCATCGACATTTGCAGGTGTGCGGTTTGATAAAATTTTCTGCCTATCAAAAACATCGATCTGGTGATAATGAGTTGCGTGAAGAACTGCTGCTGTAGGTGATGGAACCCATGCTGTATTTGCACCTGACATAGGGTGGTTAATTTTTTGCTCCATCATGTCAGCCATATTTTCTGGGATTGCCCACATACCTTTACCGATTTGTGCTTTTCCAACCAAACCGCAAGAAATACCAATATCTACATTTTGATCCTCGTAAGCTGTAATCCAAGGCATAGACTTAAGCCTATCTTTAGGAGAAAAAGGACCTGCTTCCATACTTGTGTGTATTTCGTCACCTGTTCTATCTAAGAAACCAGTATTTATAAATACAATACGGTCTTTAACCTGACGTATACACTCTTTTAGATTGATTGATGTTCGACGCTCTTCATCCATTATGCCTACTTTGATTGTATTAGGAGTTAAAGATAAAGCCGTCTCGACAGCATCAAAAAGATTATTAGTAAAGGCTACTTCTTTGGGTCCATGCATCTTTGGTTTTACAATATATATACTGCCCGTTTTACTATTAGAAAATTGACTATTACCATTAATATCATGAATTGCGATTAAGCTTGTAAAGACAGCATCCATTATACCTTCAGGAACTTCTTTGCCTTTCGAATCTAATATAGCTGGATTTGTCATTAAATGACCTACATTACGAACAAAAAGAAGACTTCTCCCTGGAAGAACCAAAGCTTTTCCATTAACTCCTTTATAAACTCGATCTGGATTCATTTTTCGAGTTATGGATTTACCATTTTTTATTAATGTCTCCTCTAGATCTCCTTTCATTAAACCTAACCAGTTATGATAGATTAGAGCTTTGTCTTCAGCATCAACTGCCGCCACCGAATCTTCACAATCCATAATCGTTGTTAAAGCTGCTTCCATATATATATCTTTAACACCAGCAGAATCAAATGCACCTATATTACTATCTCTATCAACATGAATTTCAAAGTGTAAATTATTGTTTTTAATCAAAATTATTTTTGGATTTTCCAGTTCCCCAGTGTATCCAATGAATTTTTCAGTATGTAATAATCCAGTAATTGAATTATCCTCTAGTTGCGCTTTAAGTATTTCATCTTGAATGTAGTATCTAACTACTGATGCGTGAGAACCGATTGCTAGTGGTGCTGAGTTGTCCAAGAAACTCTTACCGTAAGAAATCACTTTTTCACCACGAGCAGGATTATATTGTTTAGTTTTTTTAATCTTTCCATCATTTGGTATCGCATCAGTTCCGTATAATGAGTCATACAGGCTTCCCCATCTAGCATTAGCTGCATTCAGAGCAAATCTAGCATTCATTACAGGAACAACAAGCTGTGGTCCGGCCTGAGAGGTGATCTCATGATCTACGTTGCTTGTATTTATGCTGAAATCGCTACCAACAGGAACAAGGTAATTAATTTTCTGTAAGAACTTCTTGTAATCAGAAAAACTAAAGTCATTTTTTATATTTTTCTTGTGCCAGCTATCAATTTCTTGCTGCATATTTTCGCGCTCAACTAGCAAAGCTTCATTAATGGGTGAAAATTTTTCAATAATTTTAGCGAAAGAATGCCAAAAATTACTTTCAGACAAATTTGTTCCTGGGATAATATCCTTGGTAACTAAATTATAAATAGATTTTGCAACTTGCAAGCCGGAAATTTCGACGCGTTCTGACATTTTTTTACACTCATTGATAAATTTAGGTAATTGTATGGAATAAATGGACTGATAATCAATTCAGGTATCTATATTCTCGTTATTTATTCAACGAATGAACCACAAGAGGTTAGCATTCTAAATTAGAAAATTTAGTCTAGTGCTCTTGCAACATCAGCTATTAAACGACGAAGCCATTGATGTGCTGGATTATGCTGAACTAAAGGACTCCATGCCATTTTTAATTCGATTTCTGGAATATAAAAAGGTGGATCCTTAATAATTACAGATGGGTTATCTTGTAATAACCTAGCTGCTTTTGTAGGTATAGTGACAATAAGATCCGGTAATTCTGCCAAACGCATTGCGGCTTGATAATGTCTAGTGAATACACGAATACGTCTTTTTTCACCTATTTGGGTAAGGGCCTCATCTACCCAGCCTAAGGTTTTAGAGGAGCCGGGTTCCATGCCTACGCCAGCACCCATTCCAGTTTTATTTACCCATACATGCTCTGAATCCAAGTAATTTTTTAGATTAAAGTTTTCGGCTATCGGATTAGAGTGGCTAAAAAGACATGAAAATGTATCACGCCAAATCGTCATCTGATGGAAAGATTGAGGCAAAACATCAAATCTATTTATGACTAAATCAACGGTGCCCTGCTCAACATTTTGATAACTTATATCACTTGGTGTTAGAACATCTAATATTACATGGGGTGCTTCTGAGCTCAACCTTCGCAGCAGATGTGGGAGCAAAGTTGACTCTGTGTAGTCACTTACAGAGATTCTAAATACCCTATTTGCTTTTTTTTCGTTGAATTTTTGTTTCGGTTCAACAGCTTGCTCAACAGATGCAAGAACATCGCGTACCAATGGTTGAAGAAGCTCTGCTCTTTCGGTTGGCTTCATACCATCACTTGTTCTAACTAATAGAGGATCGCCAAAAAGATCGCGCAACCTTCTGAGACCATTGCTCATAGCCGGTTGACTAATGCCTAAACTTTCAGCGGCTCTTGTAACATTTCTTTCTTTAAGTAATACATCCAAAAAAACCAGCAGATTTAAATCTATATTTCGCATGCTCATCGATATTCACACCATAAATACTGAAAATAATGTCTATAGGGTATATAAATAATACTGAGATTGCTATAATTTCTAGGTGTTTTTTTACAAAATTAAATTAATGTGGCTAAGGAACTGTGATGTCAAACTATAATAAAGATATTGATGCTGTAGCGTCGTTGCGTAAGAAAAATGGTAATGGTTGGAATGATATTATTCCTGAGTCAGTAGCGAGAATGCGTGCTCAGAATCAATTTAAAACTGGTTTAGATATTGCCAAATATACAGCAGATCTAATGCGTAAGGACATGGCTGCATATGATGCGGATCCAGCAAAATATACACAATCACTAGGTTGTTGGCATGGCTTCATAGGCCAACAAAAAATGATATCGATTAAGAAACATTTTGAAGGGGATACAGATCGACGATATTTATACCTTTCAGGCTGGATGGTAGCAGCCCTTCGTTCAGAATTTGGTCCCCTTCCAGATCAATCTATGCATGAAAAAACTTCTGTTGCATCGTTAATTGCAGAACTTTATACCTTTCTCAGACAGGCTGATGCTCGCGAACTTGGTGGGCTTTTTCGCCAGATAGATGCTGCCAGAGAATCAGGTGATAAAGGTTTAGAAAAAAATATACAGTCAATTGTTGATTCCTATAAAACACACGTAGTCCCAATTATTGCTGACATTGATGCTGGTTTTGGTAACGCAGAGGCGACTTATTTAATGGCTAAGCAAATGATAGAAGCTGGGGCATGTTGTATACAAATTGAGAATCAAGTTTCAGATGAAAAACAATGCGGCCATCAAGATGGTAAAGTTACTGTACCTCATGAAGATTTCCTAGCAAAAATTCGTGCTGTTCGCTATGCTTTTCTTGAGCTTGGTGTAGATAATGGTGTAATTGTAGCCCGAACTGATTCTCTTGGAGCGGGTCTCACTAAACAAATTGCTGTCACAAAAGAACCTGGCGATCTAGGTGATCAATACAATTCTTTTCTTGATTGTGACGAAGTCTCATTAGATTCACTTGATAATGGTGACGTTGTGATCAACCGAAACGGCAAGATTGTGAAACCAAAGCGTCTCCCATCAAATCTCTTTCAATTTAAACAGGGAACTGGAGAAGAGCGTTGTGTCCTCGACTGCATTACTTCATTGCAAAATGGAGCAGATCTTATTTGGATAGAAACAGAAAAACCTCATATTGCGCAAATCGGGGCAATGGTTAATGCTATTAAGAAACAAGTACCTGATGCTAAATTAGTTTACAACAACAGTCCTTCATTTAATTGGACATTAAATTTTCGCCAACAAAGCTATGATGCATGGTTATCAAGCGGTAAAGACGTTTCTGCATACAACCGTGATGACCTTATGAATGTTAACTATGATGATACTGAATTAGCAATTGAGGCGGATGAAAAGATTCGAACATTCCAGGCTGATGCATCAAAAGAAGCAGGCATTTTTCATCATCTCATTACGTTGCCGACTTATCATACTGCTGCTTTATCTACAGACAACCTTGCCAAAGAATACTTTGGTGATCAAGGTATGCTTGGATACGTTGCGGGCGTCCAAAGAAAAGAGATACGCCAAAGTATTGCATGTGTGAAACATCAAAACATGGCGGGTTCTGATATGGGTGATGATCATAAAGAATACTTTGCAGGTGAAGCTGCTTTAAAGGCTTCAGGTAAAGATAACACTATGAATCAATTTTAATAAATAAAATAAAAAAAGGCTGCATTCGCAGCCTCTTTTTCTTACATAATAATCTCTTCTTCTGGTATGAGATTTTCAGGTGAGACTATTACTCCATTGATATCTGCATAAATGTAATCGCCTGGAACTATAGACACACCCCCAAACCTTAAGGGAACATTTAGTTCTCCTACTCCTCGTTTTTCTGTCTTTAGGGGCACACTTCCTATTGCTTGGATTCCAATATCAATATTAGCAAGTACTTCAACATCACGAACACAACCATAAATTATTATTCCTTCCCATTTATTATCAGATGCATTAGTTGCTATGAGATCACCCAATAAGGCACGCCTTAAGGACCCACCGCCGTCCACCACTAAAACCTTCCCTACTCCAGGTTTACCTGCATTCTCTTTTACCAGTGAGTTATCTTCAAAACATTTTATAGTTACTATTTCTCCACAAAAAGAATCTCTGGCTCCATAGCTAGCAAACATAGGCTCTAATACACATATTAAATCTGGATTATCATCACATAGATCAGGGGTTGAATATTTCATATAAACTCCTTTTACCAAATAACTGAAAAAACTGTAATTTACACTGTATTTTCTACTTTTTAGCGAAAAATCAATCTAATCAAAACCACGAACATCATTGAAATTAAAAAGAAGTAACGTAAACTATTATACTATGGAAAAAGCTGAAATTGTTGATCTTACCTATAAGGAGAACGCTGAGGAATTCTTTAACTCTTTACGACATCTGCCAGACGCATTATGGTTCGATTCAGGTCATCCAGTTTGTTCAAGCGGTCAATTTGACATAATAACAGCAAATCCTTCAGTCACACTCGAAACAAACGGAAAAATCACAACAAAAAAAACTCTTACGTGCACTAAAGATTATACAAATGAGCCGTTTGATCTCTGCGAGAAATTGCTCTCCACCATACAGTCTAAGGATCAACAATATATCAACTATCCATTTACTGGTGGATTAGCTGGTTATTTTGGGTATGATCTTGGCAGAAGTCCAACTCATAAACTGCCAAAACTCGATACTCTTCCCGATATGCGTATCGGACTATACGAATGGGCTTTAACAATAGATCATTTTTCTAAAAAAGCATGGCTTTTTTTTAATGCTAAATGTCCGAAAGAATTAAAAAATAAAATTATAAATTGTATTAATAAAGTTCCACAAAATACTGATTCAAATGAAAAAAAATTATACAAACTTTCTTGCTCTACCAAAAAATCACATTATCTTGATACTGTAAAAAAAGCAAAAAATTATATTCTGGCAGGTGATTGTTATCAAATAAATTACGCCCAACATTTTTCAGCTTCTGCCAAAAAAGATAGCTGGAAAATATATAAAGATCTACGTATACGAATGGCTGCACCATATGGGTGTTATTATCAGCTAGGAAAAACAAAGCAAGCTATTTTATCCTTCTCACCAGAACGTTTTTTGAAAATTAAAGACGACCAGGTTACAACGCAGCCCATTAAGGGGACAGTTAGTCGAGGTAAAAATAGTCAAGAGGATGCTATTAAAGCTAAGGCCCTAATTGATAGTGAAAAAAATAAAGCTGAAAATCTAATGATTGTAGATTTACTTAGGAACGATTTAAGTAAAAATTGTAAACTTGGTTCCGTAAAAACACCTGAATTATTTAAACTCGAAAGTTTTAAAAATGTCCATCATTTAGTAAGCACGGTAACAGGGATTATTAAAGATACGGCAACACCTTTAACTCTACTTAGAGATTGTTTTCCTGGTGGCTCTGTAACTGGTGCTCCAAAAAAAAGAGTTATGGAAATAATTGATGAGTTAGAGCTATGCAAAAGATCAGTTTATTGCGGAAGTATTGGTTATATAAGCGCTAACGGACTGATGGATACAAATATTGCGATACGCACAATTTTGTCTGACGGCAATAAAATACACTGCTGGGGTGGTGGAGGCATAGTGGCTGATTCAGATGCAGAAGATGAATATCAAGAAATTCTTGATAAAGTAGGTCTTTTAATTAAATTATAATTTTGCGTAAAAAAATAGCTTAAATTCTACTTTTTTCTTAAAGACTTAGAGTCTTATTTTTCGGGTGCTTGCCTTGATAAACTCCATTTTCAGAGAACTAAAATCGTTAACTGTCGGGAACTGAGGAAATTCTTTCGTTACATTTTGTGGTGCATGAAAAAGAATTCCAGCATCTGCCTCAGTAAGCATTGTTATATCATTATATGAGTCTCCTGCGGCAATAGTTCGATAGTACATGCTCTTAAAACCCACAATTGCTTGGCGTTTGGGGTTTGCTTGCCTTAACTTGTAGCCTATGAGCTTATTATCTTCATCTACATGTAATTGATGACAAAGCAAGGCTGGGTATCCAAGCTGCCTCATGAGTGGTTGAGCAAAATCATAGAAGGTATCTGAAAGTATAACGACCTGAAAGCGCTCGCGTAGCCAATCAAGAAAATCTTTTGCTCCATCTAGTGGAGATAAAGTATTTATCACTTCTTGTATTTCTATTAAACCAAGATTATTTTTATTGAGAATATCTAGTCTATACCTCATCAAAATACTATAGTCAGGTTCATCACGAGTTGTTCTTTTAAGCTCATCGATACCAGTTTTTTCTGCGAATGCTACCCATATTTCTGGAATCAAGACACCCTCTAAATCTAGACACGCAATTTCCACAAGCTATACCTCTGATAAAAAATAAAGGAGTTATAAAATTACTGAGTATGTAAACCGCACTCTCTATTTCCGTGAACTTTTGTAGGATCATAGTAATCATTTTCATTTGGTAAACCATGATCTTTTAAATAAATATCTAGATCCTCATCTGTCCAATGAAAAAAAGGACTTACCTTAATAATACCATCTCCACTTTGGCTAACAATGTCTAATGTATCCCTAAACTGTGTTTGCCCTTTTCGCAAATTGGTAAACCAAAGATTTGGTTGATGCTCCTTAATAGCACGCTTAAACGGTTCTAGCTTAACCTGATCAGTAAAAATAGCATGAAGATCACTGTCAATATCTGGAATACCTCCCATAACTATATTACGGTGCGCGGCGGACTGCTGTGGAACATAAAGAAAAATATTTAACGATAAGTCTGATATCAAGGTCTCAGCATGCTTATATGTGGCATCAGTATTATATCCTGAGTCACACCATATAACTGGAATAGAGGGAAAAACATTTACACAAGCATGTATCAATGTAGCTTCATAAGGTCTAAAATTAGTTGTTACTATAGCCTTATCCGCTTGACTAGAGGCCCATTTAACAATATTTTTTGGGGTTTCTTTTCTGAGCTCTTTGTTTATTTTGATTAGATCTAGTGACATAAATCTCTCTTTAGTAAAAAAGTAATTGTGAAATTTTAACTTATTTACGAGATAACTAACAGTAAGCGGGATTGAAAAATTTTTAAATAAAAAAACTATTACTTTGAAGACTTCATATAAATTGTTAGAGTTGCCAGCCATTGTATTGATTGGAACTATAGATGCCGATAGAATTTTTCTTTTATGTTGCTTCAGGCGCTTTTGTTGGACTTATTATTGGAATGACGGGTGTTGGTGGCGGTTCATTAATGACCCCCCTTTTGATCCTTTTAGGAATTCCATACAATGTAGCTATTGGGACAGATCTTCTTTATGCTTCGTTAACTAAGTCTAGCGGTGTATTTGCCCATGCTAAACAGAAAAGCATCAATTGGATTTTAGTTAAATGGCTTGCAGCTGGAAGCATACCGGCATCCATCGTAACAGTTATTTTTCTTGATCTAATTTTCACTAATGCAGACGAATATCAGTCATTATTGACAACAACCTTAGGTGTGATGCTTGTCTTAACAGCACTTGTAATTCTATTCAATCGTTATCTGAAGAATGTCGCCGGAAGAACCCCTGTTAACCAAAGTTTATCTTTTGGACAAGATAAAAATTATATAACTTTTTTTGTAGGAATAGTCTTAGGAGTTTTTGTAACGCTTTCTTCAGTTGGTGCTGGGGCGTTTTGTGCCGCGTTATTATTAGTACTATATCCGAAATTACCACCATTACATGTGATAGGGACAGATATCGCACATGCTGTGCCCTTGACTCTAATAGCAGGTTTAAGCCACCTATTTCTTCTTGGAAACGTTGATTTAGTTTTACTTGTAAGTTTATTGGTGGGGTCTCTTCCTGCCATTCATTTAGGCGCAAAACTAGCTGCTAAAATACCAAGTGAGATTCTTCAGCCATTCTTAGCTCTAATTTTGCTAGGAGTAGGTCTCAAGTTTATAGTTTTTTAATAGTATTTTTGGACTATATTTATCACTTTTCATTAGCGATTCCGTGTGGCACATGACCAGTAGCAACATGAGATTTTGCTGAATCACAATGTTTTTGTTGATCATCAAAAAAGACGTCTGCCCCATATGACTTAAGGAACTGGCCTTTCTCTAGCCCGCCAAGAAACAATGACTCATCAATCCTTATATCCCAAGCCCTTAAAGTTCTTATGACACGCTCATGAGCCGGGGCAGATCGAGCAGTAACTAAAGCTGTTCTTATAGGGCATGTTCTCTCTGAAAATTCTGCTTGTAATATTTGTAATGCGTGTAAAAAATTTTTAAAAGGGCCTCCATCCATAGGTTTTTTTGCTGATATCTTTTCATTTTTAGTGAAAGCATCGAGACCGTCTTGCTTATATATTCTTTCAGAGGCATCAGAAAATAGTACCGCATCACCATCAAAAGCAAAGCGGATCTCATTTCCCGATTTTTCTTGAACTTTTGATGACAACAAGGTTGCCGCAGCAACCCCGCTACTTAAAGCATTACGGACATCTTCAGCATTGTTAGATAAGAAGAGGTGACAGCCAAAAGCTGATACATATCGATATGGACTTTCACCGCCACAAAAAGCAGCACGAGTGATATTCAGCTTATAGTGCTCTATTGAATTGAATACTCTTAATCCCGAATCAGCTGAATTTCGAGACAACAGAATGACTTCTACTCTTGGTTCTCCACCTAAATTTTCATTAATTTTTAATAATTTATTTACTAAAGGAAAAGCTTCACCAGGATCAAGGACCTCATCTTCATGTTCAACCTGGTACTGAAAATAAGCATCTAAACCATGATCCTGAAAGACTTTATGACTTTCATCAAGATTGAAAAGTGCTCGAGAAGATATAGCTATAACTAATTTATCACCAAATTTTACTGTCACTATTCATGTCCTTATAAATACGGAAACATAATTTATATTTACAGCAAAAAGATCTAGAGTAAAACTATTAGGTTTTTTTGACAGTTCCCTTCGGTAATACTGCATGAACCGAGGCTCTTTGAAACTTCAATTCAACATTGGAGGAGGCTTGTATTGTTATATATAGGTCATCCAAAGAAGTTATTTTGCCTAATAAACCACTATTCATTACTATCTCATCACCTTTTTTCAATGATGCTGTTAACTCTTTATGCTCTTTAGCTCTTTTCCTTTGCGGTCGAATGATAAGGAAGTACATAAATATAAATAAACCTGCAAACATTAGAAGCGTGTACATAGGGTTTGGTTCTTGAGCAACTGGTGCGGGAGCAGCAATTGCAACTTGAAAAAGATCTAATGACATTGATTTACCTCGATAATTATAAACTAGTATTTAGCTTTATTTAAAATACGAAATTACTAACCTTATGTTTGATTAACAGCTACAAGAGATTCTCTTTTACCCATGATAATACATCCTGGTGATGTTTTTTGGTATTAACTTTATCTATTACATGGACAACAAATCCTTTCTTATCAATAATAAAAGTTGACCTTAACACTCCAATATATTCCTTACCCATAAATTTCTTCATATCCCAACAACCATATGATTCTGTAACAGAATGATCTTCATCTGATAGTAAATCAAAATTTAATTTCTGTTTTTCTTTAAAACGTGCCAGCCTTGAATGGTTATCTGGGCTGATACCCATAACAATTGTATCGAGTTCCCTAAAATCATCAGAGCTGTCTCTTATACCACAGGCTTGGACAGTACAACCTGGTGTCATCGCTTTAGGATAAAAATACAAAACAATATTTTTTTTACCAAAAAACTCAGAGAGACTGATACTTTTACTGTGCTGATTTAATAAATTAAAATCTGGTGCAGCTTCACCGACCTTTATTAGAGCCATAGTAAACCTCTTTAAAAATTATACTTAAAAAAAATAATTTTTTTCTATCTGGCAGCAACCCTATGGAAACTATCAAGATAAAATAGTTATGGTAATAAGTGCTTAACGGCGTCTCTTTCCTCAATTAATTCTTGTTCGGTTATAGACATTTTTTTACGAGAGAATTGATTGATCTCAAGATCTTGTACTATTTCCCAATCACCATTCTTGCAGATACAAGGGAAAGAATAAATCAACCCTTTGGAAATACCATAACTTCCATCACTGAAAACACCCATACTTACCCAATCGCCATCTATTGTACCAAGCGCCCAATCATGCATATGATCAATCGCGGCATTTGCAGCTGATGCTGCTGAAGAAGCACCCCTAGCTTTGATTATAGCTGCGCCTCTCTGTTGAACAGTTGGTATAAAGGCTTCTTCGTACCATTCCTGTTTTATTAAGGTCATAGCTACTTCTCCAGAAATAGTAGTTTGATGTATATCTGGATATTGGGTAGCTGAATGATTCCCCCAGACTAACATATGGGAAATATCATTGATGGTTTTACCTGTTTTTTGAGCAATTTGTGTCTTAGCTCGATTATGATCAAGACGCATCATTGCTGTAAATTGACGCGGGTTGATATCCGGGGCATTTCTTTGGGCAATAAGCGCGTTGGTGTTTGCAGGGTTTCCTACCACTAATACTTTAATATTTTTAGAAGCATTATCATTAATGGCTTTTCCTTGAACAGAAAAAATTGCTGCATTTGCTTCAAGAAGGTCCTTTCTCTCCATTCCTGGACCACGTGGACGAGCACCAACTAAGAGTGCATAATCAGCGTCTTTAAAGGCAATATTAGGATCATCTGTACACACCATTCCTGCAAGTTGCGGAAAAGCACAGTCATCTAACTCCATAGCAACTCCACTAAGAGCCTCTAGCGCAGGTGTTATTTCAAGCATTTGAAGTATTACAGGTTGGTCTGCACCCAGCATCTGACCAGAAGCAATTCGAAAAAGTAAAGAATAACTAATTTGACCAGCAGCTCCAGTCACAGCAACACGAACGGGTTCCTTCACAATATTTCTCCATAGTATTTAAGTTAAGATTTCCGGCATTATAAGCCAGTGGTATAAAATTTCACTTATTTCAAAGTAATAATTTACACATAGTGTAATTCTGCTAGAGCCAAACGAGCCCGGCGCATTAAAAACGTAATCTATAATTATAAATTATTTATTTATCGATTTTCTTGAATTCTTTAATATTTAAACTCATAGTACTGAGAACTTGATCCACTGGGACAGATACATATTCGAAGTTGTAATAATCTTCGGTTATGAGATATTCGTTCCATACAATAATATCTAAATCGATTGTTCTAGGACCTGCTTTGATTGGCCCTCTTTCACGACCCATACGGTTTTCTATGGCCTTTAAAGAAAAATTAAAATCGTGATATGACAAACTAGTCATGACCAAGAAAGCTGTATTCAAAAAATTTGCTTGATTTAGATAACCTATTGGGGCTGTTTCAATTGAATCAGCAGCGTAAATGAAAATTGTCTCTGAAGACAGTATTTCTCTTGATTTTTTAATATTTGATATGGGATCAATATTTGAACCTACTGATATGATTACACGATTTTTTTTAGTCTTATTCACGTATCTTGATCGCTCTGTCCATTAAATTGTTCGGCATTTAAACCTTGGTGATTAATTCCCTCTCCGCCATCAACCGTTAGTATTTGTCCCGTAATGAAATTACTATTTATTATATACTGCATAGTTTTAAGTAGGTCCTCTACCTCGCCCTGCTTTTTAAGGGGAATACCTTCAACTCTCCACGCCAAATAGTCAGATGTCCTTTGATCTCCGGGTAAAATTACCCCGGGAGCTATAGCATTCACTCGTATTTTTGGAGCGAACTCAATAGCCGCAATTTTAGTAAAATCAGCAAGTGATTTTTTCGAAAGCAAGTATGCAGCGTAGCTATACTGTTGAAAAGCAATCTTATTATCTAGGATATTTATCACCTGTCCTTCTGTATCAGAATTTTGAAAAAACGTATTTGCGAAAGCCTTGGTCAGCATAAAGGGTGCAAAAATATTAACTGCAAATTGCTTCTCAAGTGTTTTTAAACTGGTATTTGCGATACTTGCAGCATCATATACAGAGGCACTATTTACTAAAACTTTAATATTGGGATATCTAGCCGCTACTTCAGAGACCAAATCAGTAGGATCTGAGGAAGACAAATCAGCCTGAAAAATAGCGCATGAAACCCCTAACTTTTCGATATTTTTTTTTGCGACACTGGCTGCATCAACAGAGCCATTGTAATGAAGCGCAATATCATAATTCATTCTGGCTAAAAGATTTGAGAAAGCTAAACCTAATCTTGTGGCGCCACCAGTAATGAGTGCCGCTGAACGTTTTTGATTATTCATATATGAAATTTACTCTGAAGGATGAATAAAGATTAATTATTGTGATTAATTTTATACGGTTTAAAATCGACAATAATTTTAAATTATAAACATATTGTAAGTTAAAAGCATTCTCATTAGGAAATGACTAAGATGGATGTTTTTAAATTTAATTTTTATACTATGAGATATTTAAGATTTTATAGGATATTCAGATTAATAAATTTGTTACACTTATGAAATTATTTATTATATTAAATATGGTACACAATGCTTATTACTCTGCGACTATTTCTTGTAATTCAATTTCTATTCTTTTGTTTTGGCGCAAATGCAAACGAAACCAACAATGTACCTAAAGATTATTTAAGTTTTAGCCCCAAACAAGCAGAAACATCCTCTGAGATACTCAAGAAGCTAACAACTCAACATTTCAGAAAGCAAAAGGTAAATGATCAATTCTCAAAAAAATTTCTTTTTGAATACTTAGATGCTTTAGACCCGACGAAAAGCTATTTCCTTCAAGAAGATATAGATGAATTCAAAAGATGGGAGGATAAACTTGATGACATGCTCTTAGCAAAAGATCTTAGTGTAGGCTTTTTGATCTTCAACCGCTTCAAAGATAGAGTGACAAAACAACTGCAAGCTAACATTGATTTACTTAAGGGCGACTTCATATTTGACCTTACAAAAGATGAAGTGATCTCGCTCGATATTGAAAATGCCCAATGGCAACCCAATAAAAAAAAATCTAGTGAGCACTGGCAAAGAAAAGTTACGGAAGCTTATCTGAGATTAATACTTAACGAAAAAGAACCAGAAACGGCTAGAGAACTACTAACAAAAAGATATAAAAATCAAAAAAAACGCTTAAAACAAAATGATAGTGAAGATGTATTCCAAATTTATATGTCTGTATTAGCTGGTATGTTTGATCCGCATACAAGTTATTTATCTCCTAAATCTATGGAAAATTTTCGTATATCTATGTCCTTATCACTAACAGGTATTGGAGCTGTTTTAGAGCTAGATGGAGAATACACGTCAATCGTCAGCATAATAAAAGGTGGTCCTGCAGAAAAACAGGGTATTTTAAAAACAGGGGATAAAATAGTTAGTGTTGCTCAAAATAAGGCTGACTTTATTGATGTAGTAGGATGGCGTCTTGATGATGTAGTCGAACTAATTAGAGGAAAAAAGGACAGTCTCGTAAGATTAGAAATAATCCCAGCTAAGACAGATTTAGGTGGTAATACTCAAGTAATCGAACTTATAAGAGATAAGATCAAACTTGAAGAGCAAGCAGCAAAATCAAAGATTATTGATGTCACAACTACTGTCGGCTCTCATAAGTTTGGAGTGATTGAAATACCAGCTTTCTATCTTGACGTTGAAGCTCTTTATAACAACGAGCCAGATTTTAAAAGCACCACCAAAGATGTTGTTCGGCTCATAAATGACCTTCATACTAAAAAAAATGTAGATGGAATCATCCTTGACTTAAGAAATAATGGGGGCGGTTTTCTCCAAGAGGCTAAAATGCTAACTGATCTTTTTATTGGAAAAGGCCCCATCGTACAAGTTAAAAATTCTAATAATTACATATCTCAAGCACATCAATCAAGATCTAGCATTTATTACAGAGGTCCTATATTAGTTTTAATTAATCGTTTAAGCGCTTCTGCGTCAGAAATTTTTGCTGGAGCAATACAGGATTATGGGCGGGGGATAATTGTCGGTTCAAGAAGTTATGGGAAAGGTACGGTTCAGATCCAACTACCGCTAGAACAAGGTGAAATAAAGCTCACAGAATCAAAATTTTATAGAGTTTCTGGAGAAAGTACGCAGCTTCTAGGTGTGACCCCTGATATTGAACTTCCATCTATATATGATCCTGATGAGATTGGTGAAAGCTCACTCAATAACGCATTACCCTGGGATACAATTGCCCCTGCAAAACATAGTATATTCTGGAGTGAATTACTAAAAACACCACCGATCAATATGTTAAGAGCTGCACATGAAAAAAGACTCCTAGTTGATCCGGATCTAATTTATTTAAATGAAGAATTGAGTCTAATAAAAAAACAAAGTTCGATGAAAGAAATCTCCCTAAATGAAAAAAAACGAAGACTTCAGTCGAAAGAATATAATGAAAACCTATTGGCTCTCGAAAATAAAAGGCGAGTCGCTAAAAATCAAAAAGGATATTCCACTTTTGAGGAGTGGCAAACAGCAGCAGATAAAAATAAAGATGCTGCTATAAACGATGAGAATCTAGTTTCGTCAGAAAATGATCCAATTCTACATGAAGCTGGTAATATATTTGCAGACTATATAGGTTACGTGTTTTCATCACCACCTGGTTATAGCTTGAAGTCAAATATAATAAGGCACTGATATGAAAATTGTATCCTTTAATGCTAACGGACTTCGAGCCAGAATCCATCAAATTAAGGCTATTATAGAAAAACACCAACC
Source organism: Cellvibrionales bacterium UBA4435 (assembly GCA_002390525.1). Classification (GTDB taxonomy): domain Bacteria; phylum Pseudomonadota; class Gammaproteobacteria; order Pseudomonadales; family Porticoccaceae; genus Porticoccus. Next base: position 44,304 of record DGPR01000013.1, on the reverse strand, counting down.
TGATGTAATAGGCATACAAGAAACAAAGGTTTCTGACGACCAATTCCCGCTTCAAGATATAAAAAAACTAGGTTATGACGTCTCTTTCCATGGACAGAAAGGCCATTATGGTGTTGCTCTTATCTACCGAGTACCCTTATTAGAGTGCTATAAAGGTTTCCCTCATGATGATAAAGATAGCCAAAAAAGGTTAATAACAGGAGACTTCCAATACAAAAATAAAAAAATAACCATTTTTAATGGATATTTCCCACAAGGTGAAAGTCGGTCACATGATAAAAAATTTCCATGTAAAGAAAAATTTTATCTGGACTTACAGGCTCATCTAGAAGCTAATTATTCACCACAAGATCAAATACTAGTTATTGGAGATATGAACGTGGCACCACTAGATAAAGATATTGGTATTGGAGAAGAAAATAGAAAAAGGTGGCTGCGAACCGGTAAGTGCTGTTTCCTTCCAGAAGAAAGGAGCTGGCTTCAGAGGTTGGAAAATTTTGGACTTATCGATACATTTGAAAACGATCATAAAGAGGAATCTGATAGATATACTTGGTTCGATTATAGAAGTCGAGGTTTTGAAATGAGCCCTAAGCGTGGGCTGAGGATTGATCTGATTTTAGCATCGAAGCCTCTCATGAAGTTATGTGTACAAACAGGAGTTGACCATCAGCTAAGGAGCATGGAAAAACCGTCCGATCATTGTCCAATTTGGATTTCTTTATACGATTAGCTTCTCATCCAATTCTGGTATCACGTCAAACAAGTCTGCAACCAGGCCATAATCTGCAGCCTTAAATATAGGTGCTTCTGGGTCTTTATTTATGGCAACAATAATTTTACTTTCTTTCATTCCAGCTAAGTGTTGAATTGCACCAGAAATCCCAATAGCAATATAGAGATCGGGGGCGACTATTTTTCCAGTTTGACCCACCTGCATATCATTTGGTGCAAATCCAGAATCAACTGCGGCTCTCGATGCTCCGACTGCTCCACCGAACTTATCTGCTAAATTCTCAAGGAGCTTAAAATTTTGCTCATTAAGCATTCCACGGCCACCAGAAATAATAACTCTTGCTGATGTTAACTCTGGTCTTTCAGAGGGGGCCATATCATTTTTAATAAATTCTGATTTTACTGAATCAAAAGATTCTTCAATAACTTCAATTGCAGCTGACGATGACTCCTGTAATACAGATTCAAATGCTGTGGCTCTTACAGTCATAAACTTAATTTTGTCATGACTTTGAATAGTCGCTATTACGTTTCCTGCATAAATAGGTCTCTTAAAAGTATCTTTGTTGACAATAGAGATGACATCAGAAATTGGTTGGGCGTCAGCTAATGCTGCAGCCCTTGGAATAATATTTTTTCCTGTAGTGGTAGCCGCCATAAGTATGTGAGAATATTTAGTCGCTATTTGCTGAATTAGTGGGGCAATATTTTCTGCTAGTTGATTTTCATATGGCTCGCTATCTGCTAACAAAACTTTGGCGATGCCTTCGATTTTTGCTCCATTTGTTGCAGCGACACTACAGTTAAAGCCGGCAACCAATAGATCAACTGAATCACCTAATTCACATGCAGCGGCAATTGCATGCATAGTGCTATCTTTGATTTCATTATTGTTATGCTCTGAAATGACTAAAACATTCATCATATTACCTTTGCTTCATTTTTTAATTTTTCCAAAAGCTCGTCCACACTGCTAACTTTAACTCCCTCAGGACGCTCAGGAGGAAAGTCAACACTCACTACAGAGACACGGGGTGCAATGTCAACATCAAGTTCTTCAGGTGTTGTTTCATGAATTTGTTTTTTCTTTGCTTGCATGATGCTAGGCAATGACGCATATCTTGGTTCGTTTAACCTAAGATCTGATGTAATAACAGCTGGCAAAGTCAACCGCAGCGTTTGAAATCCACCGTCAACCTCTCTAGTAACAGTTACATGGTTCGAATTTACGGCTAACTCAGAGGCGAATGTTCCTTGAGGTAGATTTGCTAACGCAGCAAACATTTGACCTGTTTGGTTATTGTCGCCGTCTATAGACTGCTTACCCATTAAAATTAAATCTGGTTGCTCTCGATCAAATACTTTTTTTAAGCATTTTGCTACTGCTAAAGGTTGAAGCTCTATATCACTTTCGACTTTTACAAGGATTCCTCTATCAGCACCAATAGCAAGTGCAGCACGTATTTGCTCTTGTGCTTCCTGTGGTCCGATAGATACAACCAATATCTCTTCTATGACACCTTTTTCTTTTAAGCGAACAGCTTCCTCTACAGCAATCTCACAAAAAGGATTCAAAGACATTTTAAGATTATTAAGATTAACGCCTGAGTTATCATCTTTTGGGCTGACTTTCACGTTATAATCTACTACACGTTTTACAGAAACTAGAGCTTTCATGCAAAAAAACCTTTTGTATTATCTTATTATGTAAAAATTTATTATAAATTATAACTCGATTATCCTAAAGGCTTATAATATTGTTTTAGAATCATTTGTTTTATAGGTATAAGTCGAGCCATCTATATTGATATTTTTTGATATAGATAAATTAATATGGTAAAATATTTCATGTAATTTTAAAATTTAATTGAGGGGAACTCATTGGAACGGGAGCATATAGAGTATGATGTAATCATAGTGGGTGCAGGACCGTCTGGTCTATCAGCAGCATGTCGTTTGAAACAACTAAAACCCAAAACTTCAATTGCTATTGTTGAAAAAGGCTCAGAAGTCGGGGCCCACATTCTTTCTGGAGCTGTTTTAGAGCCCACCGCTTTAGATGAATTATTTCCTAACTGGAAGGATTCAGGTGCCCCAGTCAAAACAGCTGTCAGTCAAGATGAACTTTATTTTTTTACTAAAACCAAGTCAATTAAAATACCACACTTTCTAGCGCCTAAAACTATGAGAAATAACGGTAATTTTATAATCAGTTTGGGCAATCTGTGTCGTTGGCTAGCCAAGCAAGCCGAAAGATTAGGTGTTGATATTTTTCCAGGTTTTCCTGCATCAAGTCTTCTTTATTCGAATGATGGCTCTGTGAGTGGCATCATAACCGGAGATATGGGCATTGATGCTAAAAATGAGAAGAAACCCTCCTATACGCAAGGAATGGAAATCCGTGGTAAATACACACTTTTATCTGAGGGTTGTAGAGGCCATTTAGGTAAAGAGGTTATTGAAAAATTTTCTCTAGATAATGGCTGCGAACCCCAACATTATGCAATAGGAATCAAAGAGTTATGGTCTATTCCTGATAATTTACATAAACCTGGTTTAGTGATTCATAGTGCCGGCTGGCCTTTAAGCGAAAGTAAATCTAATGGAGGTGGATTCCTTTACCATGCAGATGATTGTCAGGTAATGGTTGGTCTAATAACAGATTTATCCTATGCCAATCCACACCTTAATCCCTATGAAGAATTTCAACGATATAAGCATCATCCAGAGATATCTAAATATCTAACAGGAGGCAAAAGAATATCCTATGGAGCTAAAGCTTTGGCTAAAGGTGGCATTCAATCACAACCTAAAATGGATTTTCCCGGTGGGATATTAATAGGCGACAATGCGGGTACCCTGAACAATGCAAAAATAAAAGGTATTCACTGTGCAATGAAATCTGGAATGGTTGCCGCTGAGTCAATAGTAAAATCTATGGATACTATTAAAACAGATCCAAACACAGAATATTTTTCAACTGCGTACAAAAAAAGCTGGGCTTATCAAGAACTTATATTACAAAGAAACTTTGGTCCTGCCCAGCATAAATGGGGAAATATACTAGGCTCTGCCTTTTCTTTTTTAGATATAAATATATTTAATGGTAAACTGCCCTGGACGCTAAGAGATCGAGAACCAGATCACTCTAAACTCAAGCCAGCAGAGGGTATGCAGCCTATTGTATATACAAAGCCTGACAATAAGATTAGCTTTGATAAATTATCCTCCGTGTATCTATCCAACACTAATCATGAAGAAGATCAGCCTAGCCATTTAATACTAAATGACCAAGATCTACCCTTATCTTACAACCTACCTATATTTAGTGAACCTGCACAAAGATACTGTCCTGCTGGTGTTTACGAGATTCTTACGAACGATGATGGATCTAAAAAATTTCAAATTAACTCGCAGAACTGCGTGCACTGTAAGACTTGCGATATTAAGGAGCCATCTCAGAACATAAATTGGGTTACACCAGAGGGAGGGGGCGGCCCAAATTACCCTAATATGTAGAAATATTTTATGAGTTAAGGGTAATGATAAAGAAATTGACTTAATGTTAGCCTTTAAGGCAACGCCCCATACTTGAACCTATACTGGATATAAGATTCAAAAGTTCTGCTTGCGTATGAGTATCTAACTTGTATTTACTATCTGCACATTTATCTACAACACCGTCAATAAAAGAAATATATGCGAAATGATAATATGCTGGTGGATAGTCCTGCAAAATACCTTTTTTAATTAAAGATTGTATTGAAGAAATAATGGAAGCGTCTAGGCCCTCCTTTAAAGACCTTATTTCGTTAATAGCCTTAGATAATTTTTGGTCACCTTCTAATGTCAGAACTAGATTTCGAACTAAAAGATCTAAAGATGGATCAGAAAGCCGCAATGAAAAATATTTATGTATGACACTAATTGGTTCTTTATCGCCCTTTCCTTCACTTATATATAGTCTGATATTTTCACAAATATTTCTTTCATAGTCATAAACAATGCTAATTAAAATTTCAGCTTTCGAAAGAAAGTGTTTATAAATAGTGCCTTTCCCTATACCTGCATGCCTAGCGATCAAAGATACTGTAACGCTATCCATATCTGTATTTTTTAACAACGATATAGCACTATCCCTTATAGCGGCGCCTCTAGCTAGAAATTTCTTTTTCTTCTCGCGTAGCTTATCGATACTACTATCGGGTTTTTTCATAATAAATTCTTTTAAATAATTATTTAAAATTGATAATTTGAATAAGAAGATTATATAAACGACTATATAGCCTTATTTTAATATACGGGATATTCTGTTTCTTCGTCTTTTGTATTTTTATTACTATCTGTATTTTTTTCTAGAAACCACCTACGCCATTGAACTTTTGATTTGCATTGATAGTATTTTGCTTTCATTTCATTGGCAGCCTCATGGCAACCAACTGTAGTCATAAAGTTCGTTTTTACTAGAGAGCTGTGTTCATCAAAAAACTCTTCTTTTGCATATAAATCATATGTCGGATACCAGCATATGATTGTAATTAAGATTAAGATATAGAACATATACTTCATTTTAGGTTCCCGTTTTACTTATAAGTAATTTATCTGGATGATATTAATCTTTATTTATTAATTATTATTATTATTATTATTATTGAGACATATTGCTATACCTGATTGTCAATAGATAACTTTTTATCTTTTAGCCAAAAAAGGGTTAGAAAAAAAGCAGCTAAGCTCGAAATAGCAGCGTAATTGAAAGCAAATATAGGTGCAACTTCCCAAGCAAATCCACCAGTATAGGAGCCAATAGCTCCACCAGCTCCATAACAACATGAGCTATATAAGGCTTGTGCTTTTCCTTGATAGTTTCTTTCGAAAAGACGTCGCACACATTCAATACATGCTGCATGGAAGGCTCCGAACGTGAAGGCATGGAAGATTTGAGCTATCACCAGAAGTACTAAACTTTCGATATGGTAACCTATGATTAACCAACGTATTACACCCAAAATTAAACATAAAAGAATAATTTTTCGCACACCAAAGTATATAAGAATTCGATACATCAATAAGAATATAAAAACTTCTGCTATAACCCCAATTGACCAAATGGCACCAATTTCTCCGCGATTGTAACCATAAGACTCTAAATAAATACTAAAGAAACTATAATAAACTCCGTGAGATAGCTGTACCAACAATCCAACTAACAGAAATACAACAACGATAGGTCGAGTAGCAAAAAAAACAAATGCTTTAGAATTTCGATCATCAGACTTATACAAAAAAGGTTTCGGTAAAAAAATACTAGCTACAAATATACCAATTAACAGCAATAAACCAACAATAGGCAATGTTTCTATATCATTAAAATCAAACCATAGACCCCCACCCAGAACTGAAATTATAAAGCCAATAGAGCCCCATAACCGAATTCGACCATACGTCTCTGGTGATTTTTCAAGGTAACTTAATGTTATTACCTCATGCTGAGGCAAAATAGCATTCCAAAAAAAACTGTAGCCTATCATCACTAATGCAATAGACCAGAATTTTTGATCAAAAAAAATACCGAGGAAAAAAATGCAGGATAGAAAAGCTCCAACCCTAATGACGCCTAATCTTTTACCAGTAAAGTCAGATAACCATCCCCAAATATTAGGAGCAATAATTTTTGTAGCCATAGGCATTGCTAGTAAAATACCTATATCAGAAACAGTGAATCCTTTTGAATACAAGTATAGAGACCAATAAGGGTGAAGAGCCCCAAGCAAAGCAAAAAAACAAAAGTAGAAAGCGGATAAACGCCAATAAGGTACAGGTAGACTAGTAAATTTTTCCACAAGCAAGGAGCTCTAATATTCTAATTTTTTTACGATATCGAAGTTTTGAGCCCTATGCCTAAGAAGATGATCCATTATTGTTATGGCTAACATCGCCTCAGCGATTGGTGTGGCTCTAATACCCACACAAGGATCATGCCTGCCCTTCGTGACAACCTCTATAGCATCACCATGTATATCAATAGAACGACCAGGTATTCGAAGGCTACTGGTTGGCTTAAGTGCTATGCTAGCTAAAATGTCCTGTCCTGAGGAAATACCGCCTAAAATACCACCTGAGTTATTAGACAAAAAACCATTTTTTGTTATCTCGTCGCGATGCTCACTACCAACTTGATCTATCGAATTAAAGCCAGAACCTATTTCAACACCCTTCACAGCATTTATACTCATGAGGGCATGAGCTATATCTGCATCCAAACGATCAAAAACTGGCTCGCCAAGGCCAACGGGTATATTTGTTGCAGTTACATTTATTTTTGCACCAATCGAGTCACCTTTTTTTAGCAAAGCTTGCATGTAAAGCTCCATTTCTTCAACCTTATCAGGATCGGGACAGAAAAAAGGATTTTTTTCTACTTCCTCTAAGATTATTTTTTCTGCTTTAATGGGTCCAAGTTGAGACAAATATCCTCTGATTAATATACCTTTATTTTCAAATAAGTATTTTTTTGCGATAGCACCTGCGGCAACTCGCATCGCTGTTTCTCTGGCCGATGATCTTCCCCCTCCTCTATAATCCCGAAATCCAAATTTTTTATGGTACGTGAAATCGGCATGGGCTGGCCTAAATTGATCCTTAATATTCGAGTAATCTTTCGAGCGTTGATCAGTATTTTCAATCAAGAGACCTATTGGTGTGCCTGTTGTTTTACCGTCGAATACACCAGAAAGTATTTTTATCTGGTCATCTTCCATCCGCTGAGTAGTATAGCGCGACTTACCCGGCTTACGCCGATCAAGATCGCATTGTATGTCTTTCTCTGAAATAAATAATCCTGGTGGGCATCCATCAATAATACAGCCTAATGATGGACCATGACTTTCACCGAAAGTGGTTACAGTAAAGAGCTTTCCAATAGTATTACCTGACATAAATAGACCTATGTTTTTTATCTAAGAATATCATAGTGTTGCATAGTGTTGATAGCCCAGAAAAATTATTTTTTCTATTATAAACGATTATTATAATTTCTCTGCATAGTATGTGATTCTTTAACGAATATAGGGTTATTTACAACTCATCGAGGTACTTAAAACAAAGTTTGTGCTATTCTTAATAATATATAAATTTAATATTTTTAATCAAAAATAAACCATTAACAAATTTGACAAAGAGAAAAGTAGATGACCGCAGAATGTTTTAAAAAAATTATAGAATCCATCGGTGAAGATACTAACAGACCTGGTTTAGTTGATACGCCAGAGAGAGCATTTAAAGCCTTTAGTTTTTTAACTAAAGGCTATGGGGAAGATCTTGATGCGGTCATAAACAGCGCTTTATTCCCCTCTGAATCCAGAGAGATGGTTGTGGTAAAAGATATAGAATTATACTCTATATGTGAACATCATTTACTTCCGTTCATTGGCAAATGTCATGTAGCCTATATTCCTAACGGAGTGGTTTTGGGCTTATCAAAAGTCGCACGTATCGTTGACATGTTTGCAAGGAGACTTCAGATTCAGGAGAATCTAGTAAATCAGGTGGCCCAAACTATAGAAAAAGTAACTGATGCATCTGGGGTAGCTGTAATAGTAGAAGCGAAGCATATGTGCATGATGATGAGAGGAGTTGAAAAGCAAAACTCTAGTATGAAAACATCAGCTATGCTTGGTTGCTTTCGAGACCAGCAAGCTACTAGAAATGAATTTCTATCACTGATAAAAGACTAGCTATTCTTTTTTTAAAAAGAGAGTTTAAGTTTTTCAAGAAAGCTAGTATTCAAAAATAAACGTTTTAGGTATAAATATTCTCATTATCTTTATTGATTGTCACTTCTCTTTAACAAAGGAGGGTATGTCGTCCTCTTCGTTTATTAGTGAGGATGCACTAATTTCTTCTATGGGTTCTTTTGGATCTGGCCAGTCTGAAAAAGGGAAAGGCTTCTCATCTGTATTATAGGTTAAGAAGAGAAATGCCTGATAACTCCATGTTGAAACTGTCTCGCCAAGCTTTTTTAAATTTTCATTCAAAGAACCTCTAAAAGCTAGCAGTATGAATTGCAAAACGCTTATAACGATTAAAATAAGTCGAGAAATAAAGGACAGGAAACCGAACAAAATCATAAAAATTCCACGTATCCAGGTATCTGGATTAAGTATATTTATTTTTATTTTTTCCACCATCTAACACACCCCCGCCTGCTTTCGTAAGTTTACATAATTTAAAATTATCTGCCAAAAAATTCAACATCAGTATTCTGATCAGCAAGCATCATTGACTTCAGACCTTCCTCTACTGGTTGTCCATTGAACATTGTTTCGTATAATGCAGATGCAATAGGCATATATACTTTTAGCTTTTCAGACTCACTTTTAATTATACGGACTGTATTTATGCCCTCCGCTGTATGTCCAACTTTTATAACTGCCTCATCAACAGATAAGCCTTCACCAAGAGCCATGCCAATTTGGAAATTTCTACTTAAGGGAGAAGTGCAAGTAACAAAAAGATCACCCACACCACTTAATCCAAGAAATGTCATGGGGTTAGCGCCAAGACATGCGGAAAAACGGCTCATTTCAGCTAAGCTTCTAGTTATCAAAACACTGATTGTATTTTGACCCATATGCATTGAGGAAGATATGCCTGCTGCTATAGCGTATATGTTTTTTAAAGCCCCAGCTATCTCGACGCCGAATCTATCTGAATTAGCATAAACTCTAAAGTAACGAGAGCTCAATAACTCTTGTATGCCAATGCATACATCAGGATCTTGGCAAGCTACAACGGTTGCTGTAATTTCTTTTGCCGCGATCTCCATCGCAAGATTTGGCCCGCTAATTACACCAATTCGTGCTTTAGGTAATTCCTCTTCGAGAACCTTACTCATTAGTTTAAATGTTTTTGCTTCAATACCTTTTGCCGTGCTAATGACTCTTGTATCATCTTTAATGAATTGCTTTACCTCTTTCGCTACATCTCTATAAGCCTTACTCGGAACAGAGAAAAATATAACATCTGCATCATGAATAGAGGATCTTAAATCTGAAGAGAAAGTTATCTTAGAATCAAGTGAGAAGCCTGGAAGATATTTTGGATTTTCAAAAGATACTGAGCACTGTGAGGCTCTTTTGCTACTCCTCATCCACAAAACAACATTATGACCATTTTCTGCGATCATATTAGATAGTGCGGTTCCAAAGCTGCCGCCGCCCAAAACTACTATCTTTTTAAGTGAACCCATAAACTAATTCCAAATATCTTTGTGGAATTATAGCTCCACTTTATGAACTATAGCTATTAATCAGATTTTTTTTCAAAAAGCAACTGATTAAGTCTCTTCACAAACAATGATGGGTTATCTAATTGTTGTCCAGCAGAAAGTGTAGCCTGGTCATAAAGTAATTCTGTTAGCTCACTAAATTTTTTATCGCTAGTTGTCTTTTTTAGTAAGACCACCAAAGAGTGCTTAAGGTTTATTTCAAGCCCCGGTAGGTCGTCTGGTACGTCCTGACCAGCCGAAGCCATCATTTTTTTCATTTGAGGGCTTAAAGAATTTTCAGGATAAACTAAACATGCAGGCGAATCAGTTAAGCGCCGAGTCTCAGATACACTATCAACTCTAGTAGATAAATTAGCTTTGATTTTTTCTAAGATTTTTGGGGATTTTTTTTCTTTCTTGTCATCTTTATCATCAGAAGAGCCAAAAATGGTATCATTAAGCTGACCTTTAGTTATATCTTGAAGTGTTTTTCCATCAAATTGAAACAAATGTGAAAGAGTCCACTCATCGAGCCTATCAGTGAGGAGTAAAACCTCAATATCTTTTTTCAGAAAAACCTCGAGATAAGTGCTATTGCGTGCAGCATTTAAATTGTCTGCTACAAGATAGTAGATTTTATCTTGATCTTTTTTCATACGAGATATGTAATCTGCAAATGATACAGATTGATCTGAGCCATCATTTTTTGTAGATGTATATCTAAATAAGCTAGCAATGCGCTCTCTATTTATAAAATCTTCTGCGGGCCCCTCTTTCAAAACACTTCCAAATATATACCAGAAGCTCATGTATTGCTCAGGAGACTCTTTAGACATTTTTTCTAGCATATCTATAACTCTTTTTGTAAGAGCAGAACGCATTGAGTCTACATCGGAATTACCCTGTAATATCTCGCGAGAGATATTTAAAGGAAGATCACCAGAATCTAAAACTCCTTTAACAAACCGCAAGTATCTAGGTAAAAATTGTGACGCATCATCCATTATAAAAGTGCGCTGTATGTAAAGCTTTAAGCCTCTCGCTGCTTCATAATTATGCAAATCAAATGGGGCACTTGATGGAATATAGAGTAAACTTGTGTAGTCAAATTTACCTTCAACTCTATTATGACTCCAGATTAAAGGATCAAGGACATCATGAGATAAATATTTGTAAAATTCTTTATATTCTTCATCTTTTATCTCACCCTTACTGCGTGTCCAAAGTGCAGTTGCTTCGTTTATTGTCTGATATTCATCTTCTTCTGCTTTTTTCGCTTTTTTTGTTACTTTAATTTTCTTAGTCTCATCTTTTGAATCTACACCTTTCTCTTCTTCGGAAATTGTAGAGAGTTTTTTAATCTCAATAGGAACCGCTATGTGATCAGAGTATTTTTTAATAGTACTGCGGATTTTCAGATCTGCAGAAAACTCCACTTCCTCTTCCTTTAAATATAAAGTAATGGAAGTTCCTCTATCTACTTTTTTGATGTCTTCGATGGAGTACTCTGCATCTCCTTCACAGCTCCAACGCACACCCTTACCTTTTGTTAAACCAGCTTTTCTTGTCTCTACAACTACTCTGTCTGCCACAATAAATGCAGAGTAGAAGCCGACACCAAATTGGCCTATCAAATGTGAGTCTTTTTTTTGATCGCCACTTAAATTTTCTAAAAATTGAGCTGTTCCAGATTTTGCAATTGTTCCGAGGTTATCTATGACATCATCTCGTGACATACCTATGCCGTTGTCCTCAATAGTAATAGTTCCAGCTTCGCTATCAGCACTAATACGAACCCTTAAATCTGGAGAATCCTCAAATAAGGATGAGTCTGAAAGGCCCTCAAAACGTAGCTTATCGACTGCATCTGAAGCATTAGAAATTAACTCTCTCAAAAAAATCTCTTTATTGCTGTAAAGAGAATGAATCATTAAATGTAAAAGCTGTTTAGCTTCGGTTTGAAAACCACGAGTTTCTTTGGCCATGATAATATAAGTTCCTTATAAATTTATTTGGATTTGATATAATTTAAACGTTAATGTGATTAGTGGGGGCATTACAAAATAATTCAACCTTAAGCCATGTAGTTCATTAGCTTTTGACAAAAAAAAGACCCATCAAATGGGCCGATTTTATATAAATTTTAAAACTACCAACCTGTTATGCTTTGAAGACCTTTACCTATATCTGCAAGACTGCGAACGGTTTTAACTCCCGCATCCTCAAGAGCTATAAATTTTTCATCAGCTGTTCCCTTACCACCAGAAATTATAGCGCCGGCATGACCCATACGCTTGCCTGCAGGTGCAGTAACTCCTGCAATGTATGATACTATTGGTTTTGAAACATGTTCCTTTATGTAAGCTGCAGCCTCTTCTTCTGCAGTACCACCAATTTCACCTATCATTACAATCGCCTCTGTGGCAGAATCACTTTCGAATAACGAGAGTATATCTATGAAGCTTGCTCCTGGGATTGGGTCGCCACCAATTCCAACACATGTTGATTGCCCAAAACCATAATCAGTAGTTTGCTTTACTGCTTCATAAGTTAAAGTGCCTGAGCGGGAAACAATACCAACCTTACCCGGGAGATGAATACTGCCAGGCATTATGCCTATCTTACATTCGCCTGGTGTAATTACACCAGGGCAATTAGGGCCAATCAATGTAACCCCAAGTTCATCACATCTCACTTTACAAATAAGCATATCCAAAGTTGGAATACCCTCTGTAATGCAGACTATAAGATGTATTCCAGCATTTGCAGCCTCTAAAATGGAATCTTTGCAAAAAGGAGCTGGCACATATATGACAGAAGCATCAGCATCGGTGTTTTTAACTGCCTCAAGAACGGTGTTAAAAACAGGCAAACCCAAATGAGTGGTTCCGCCTTTCCCTGGAGTTACACCACCAACCATCTTTGTTCCGTATTCAATTGCTTGACTTGAGTGAAAAGTACCTTGGCCACCAGTGAATCCCTGGCATATCACTTTAGTATTCTTATTAATCAAAATAGCCATGAATTAATTTCCTCCAGCTGCTTTAACAACTTTGTTAGCAGCATCGGTTAAACTAGTTGAGGCGGTTATATTTAAACCGCTATCTGCCAAAATTTTAGATCCTAATTCTGCATTATTACCCTCAAGTCTTACCACAACTGGTACTTTAACCCCAACTTCTTCGATAGCACCAATAACACCCTCAGCAATAAGATCACAGCGAACTATCCCACCAAAAATATTAATGAATACTGCTTTTACTTTTTCGTCAGAAAGTATGATCTTAAAGGCTTCAACAACTCGCTCTTTTGTTGCACCTCCACCAACATCTAAAAAATTTGCAGGATTTCCACCATTAAGTTTAACAATATCCATTGTAGCCATCGCTAAACCAGCACCATTAACCATACATCCTATATTGCCATCTAGCGCGACATAGTTTAGCTCCCACTTCATAGCATGAGCTTCTCTTGGATCATCCTGAGTTGGATCATGCATATCTATGAGTTTAGGTTGACGATACAATGCATTACTATCAATATTTATCTTTCCATCCAAGCAGTGTAGGTCACCTTTTTTGTTAATAATCAAAGGGTTAATTTCTAATAATGCTAGATCGAAGTCTTGGAATAGCTTAGAAAGACCTATAAAAAGATTTGTAAACTGTTTTATCTGTGGAGAGCTTAAACCTAACTTAAAACCAAGATCGCGAGCTTGGTTTGGAAGAGCTCCAACTAGAGGGTCAATAATAGCTTTAAGAATTTTTTGAGGAGTCTCTTCTGCAACTTTTTCTATTTCAACTCCCCCCTCCGTTGATGCCATGAAGACGATGCGACGCGTTGATCGATCAACTACTGCTCCCAGGTAGAGCTCTTTTTCGATATCGCTACACTCTTCTACTAAAATTCGAGAAACAGGTTGTCCGGAATCATCTGTCTGATATGTAACTAAGCGTTTACCGAGCCATTTTTTTGAGAACTCTTCTATTTCAGCCTTAGATTTAACTAATTTAACACCGCCAGCCTTACCCCTACCGCCAGCATGAACTTGTGCTTTTACAACCCAGCAATCGCCTCCTATAACATCAGAAGCCATAATAGCTTCATCGGCTGTTTTGGCTGCTATACCTTTAGAAACTGGTAAGCCATATTGAGCAAAAAGTTCTTTTGCTTGGTACTCATGAAGATTCATTATTTTTTTCCTATTTTGGTAAAAAACAAAAGTTACAGCATAGATATTTTGCTTGGACTATGTATATTATTTTTTTCTCTTTCGATTCGGCATATGTATAGCATGTCCGTTTACAGCCAGCGCAGCTTCATGAACTGTCTCTGATAAAGTTGGATGAGCAAAAACAGTCATTGCAATATCTTCAGCATTGGATCCAAACTCCATAGCAATTGCAATTTGTTGAACTAGATCTGCCGCACTAGGTCCAACGATATGACAACCAAGTATTCTTCCAGTCTTGGTATCAGCAATCATTTTTACAATGCCGTCTGTATCATTAGCCGCCATTGCTCTTCCGCTAGCAGAAAAGGGAAAAACTCCGACATCGTAATCCTCTCCGGCCTGTTTCAACTGCTCTTCTGTCTTGCCTACAGCTGCAACCTCTGGGTGTGTATAAATAACATTAGGAATGATATCGTAGTTTATCTGTGTTTTTTGACCAGCAATGCGTTCAGCAACCATAACTCCTTCTTCTGAGCCCTTATGTGCTAACATTGGCCCCCTAACGACGTCACCAACCGCCCAAACACCGCCTGCTGTAGTTTCACATTGATCGTTAACGAATATGGACCCCCTTTCATCGAGATCTACTCCGCTATCATCGGCAAGCAAACCCTGGGTATAGGGCATACGTCCAACACACACAATTAATTTATCAAATGTTTCAGATGTTTCTTCACCTGCACTATTTTTATAAGTAACTGTGACTTCTTTTCCTCTTACTTTTGTTGCTGTAACACGTGAGCTGAGGCGTATATCCATTCCCTGCTTTGTAAAAATTTTCTTAGTTTCTAAAGCAATCTGCTGATCTATGATAGAAAGGAAATTGTCCATAGCTTCAATTAATACAACCTTACTGCCCAGCCTATTCCAAACACTTCCTAGCTCAAGACCGATTACGCCAGACCCAATAATTCCAAGTTTTTTTGGAGTTTTTGTGATCTCTAGCGCTCCGCTCGAATCCACTATAGAGCTACCATTAATTTTTGCTACTGGGATATCAATGGGTTTAGATCCAGTTGCAATAATAATATTATCAGCGGTCAGCACCTTTTTTTCACCATTATGCATGACGCATTCAACTTTTCGTCCAGCTAATAATTTAGCCGTTCCGAATAAGGATTCAACACCATTTGCCTTAAATAAACCAGCAATTCCAGTTGTCAACTGACTAATTATCTTATTTTTTCTATTGACCATAGCCTTTAAGTCAATAGATATTTCACCTGTACTAATTCCATGTACATCCAGCTGACTCTTGGCCTCATAAAATTTATAAGAACTATCGAGTAATGATTTTGATGGAATGCACCCTACGTTCAAGCAAGTACCTCCATTTACACCATCACCATCAGCATTTCGCCATTTTTCAATACAGATAGTTTTTAAACCTAACTGTGCAGCTCTAATAGCTGCAACATATCCTGCAGGGCCAGCTCCTATAACAATAACATCATAATTTTTAGACATAATAATCTCTTATTTAACAATGTTTTATATTTTATATTTCAAGAAGTATCTTAGCAGGATTTTCAATCATTTCTTTAATAGAAACAAGAAAACTAACTGCTTCTCGACCATCTATTAAGCGATGATCATACGATAAGGCTAGATTCATCATTGGACGGATAAGAACAGAGCCATTTTCAGCAATTGGACGCTCTTTAATGGAATGCATACCCAATATAGCTGCTTGAGGTGGGTTCAGTATAGGGGTGGACAATAAAGATCCAAACACACCACCATTGGTAATTGTGAAAGTTCCCCCTGTCATCTCTTCTATTGTAAGTTTTCCATCTCGAGCTTTTGCACCAAATTCAGCAATAGTTCTTTCGACATCTGCGATACTCATATTATCTGTATTACGCAAAACAGGCACAACCAAACCTTTGTCTGTAGAGACCGCCACACCAATATCTTGATAAGCGTGATAAACAACATCAGTACCATCAATTGAGGCATTAACAGATGGAAATCTCTTTAATGCTTCAGTTGCGGCACGAACAAAGAACCCCATAAAGCCCAAACGGGCACCTGGATGTATATTTGAAAAATCTTCTTTAAATTCAGTCCTTAGATTCATCACTCTATGCATGTCTACTTCGTTGAAAGTTGTTAGCATAGCTGTTGTTTGAGTTACCTCTAGTAATCTATCTGCGATTCTAGAGCGCATTCTTGTCATCGGCACACGTTTTTCAATTCTCTCGCCAGTCGGCATCGAATCTATTTGTGTTTCAGCAAGAGCAGGGCTCTTATTTTTATTGACTACATTGACACCATCGTCGGAAACATCCTCTTTGGTGATCCGACCATCTTTTCCGCTGCCAGAAATATTTTTAAGATCTACACCTTTTTCGCTAGCAAGCTTTCTAGCTGAAGGGCTAGCAATTTTTTCCTCTTCTTGCGCTATTGGCTTATTTTCGATTTTTTCTTGTATTTCTGGCGCTGTGTCAATCACTTTTCCTTCAATAATTGAAGCGATAACTTCATTACTAAGAACTGTCTCCCCTTCTTCTTTGTGTGTTTTTTCTAAGGTTCCATCAGCAGGAGCTACAACCTCTAACACGACTTTATCTGTTTCAATGTCAACAAGTAGATCGTCTCTAGCTACAGTTTCACCTGGTTTTTTATGCCAAGTGGCTATACTGCCTTCTTGAACTGACTCAGGAAATGTGGGTGCTTTTATTTCAATACTCATGCTGTTTACTTCCTTAATCTAAAAATAGCAACAATTTCATAGCTTATGACTTATAAACTAAAGCTTCATTAATAAACTTCTTTTGCTCCTCAAGATGCAGTGACATATATCCGCAGGCTGGAGCAGCAGAGGCTTCGCGGCCAGCATAGCTCAAAGTAAGGTTTTTGTTGAACTTATTGATAATATTACGCATATGATGCTGACTACTATACCATGCGCCTTGATTAATTGGTTCTTCTTGACACCACACAACATCTTTTAATTTTTTATATTCTTGTAAGGCCTCCATCAGATCATTATCAGGAAAAGGATACAACTGCTCGATACGAACTAGCGCTACATTAGTGATTTTTTTCTCTTGCCTGGCCTCATAAAGATGATAATAGACTTTTCCAGAGCAAAGAATCAAGCGATCGGTCTTATCTTTATCTACGACTTGATCTTGAATTAAATTCATAAAACTACCTTTAGAAAGGTCTTCGATCGATGAGGTAGCTAATTTATGACGTAGTATCCATTTAGGACTCATTACAACAAGTGGTCGTCGCATCGGTCTTATAGCTTGCCGACGAATCATATGATAAACCTGAGCAGGTGTTGTTGGGATACAGACCTGAATATTATGCTCAGCAGATAACTGAAGGAATCTTTCCAATCGAGCAGAAGAATGTTCTGGGCCCTGGCCTTCGTAACCGTGAGGTAAGAGCATAATAAGACCACACATGCGCCCCCATTTATGCTCTCCACTTGTAATGAACTGATCTATGACTACTTGAGCTCCATTTGCAAAGTCACCAAACTGTGCTTCCCATATCACTAGACCCTTAGGAGACGTAGAGGCATAACCATACTCAAAGCCAAGCACTGCCTCTTCTGACAAAAAAGAGTCATATATTTCAAAATCTGTAGATTTTTTTGGTATTTCTTTTAGGGGTATGTAATTTGAGCCATCTTTTTGGTTATGGATGACTGCATGACGATGAGAGAATGTTCCTCTACCGATATCCTGCCCAGTCATTCTTATAGGATAACCCTCATCCAATAAAGTTGCATATGCAAGTAATTCTGCCATACCCCAATTTAAGGACAAGGCACCACGAGCCATTTTTTCACGATCCTCATATATTTTTCCAACCTGCCTTTGCATCACCACACCATCAGGAGTTTTAGTGATTATTTTAGCTAGATCACGTATCTTTTTCATAGGGCGGGTGGTCTCAACTTCTGTATCCCAGTCTTGGTTTAAATAAGGATTCCAGTCTACAAATAGCTCTTCATCAGGCTCAGAAACAAGACTATTAACAACATTCTCCCCTCGGTCTAATTTTTCCCTATAATCCTTAAGCATTGCATCTGCTTCTTCTTGAGCAACTACGCCCTCCTTCACCAGCTGATCTGAATAAATAGCGCGTGTAGTTTTCAAGCTCTTAATGACCTTATACATCAAAGGTTGAGTTGCAGAGGGCTCATCAGTCTCATTGTGACCGCGTCTGCGATAACAAATTAAATCGATGACGATATCTTTTTTAAACTGATATCGATAATCCATTGCGAGATTTGTTACGAACATGACGGCATCTGGATCATCAGCATTAACATGAATAATCGGAGCTTGGACCATTTTTGCTATATCAGTACAATATTCTGTTGATCTTGCATCCTCTTGCACGCTAGTGGTGAATCCTACCTGATTATTAATAACCACATGAACCGTACCACCGGTTTTGTATCCTCTAAGCTGCGACATTTGGAATGTTTCCATAACTACACCTTGACCGGCGAAAGCTGCATCACCATGAATTACAATTGGGAAGACTGCTTCACCTTTTATATCCTCACGACGATCCTGTCGTGCTCTCGCAGATCCCTCTGCGACTGGCGCTGCAATTTCCAGATGAGATGGATTAAACATTAAAGCAAGATGTACTTTTCCTCCTGGTGTAACTACATCTGAAGAAAATCCTTGATGATATTTAACGTCTCCTGAAGTATCAACATGCCTCTTACCTTCAAATTCTGCAAATAACTCTAAAGGATTTTTTCCAAGAACATTCACTAAGACGTTTAGGCGGCCTCTATGCGCCATAGTAAGGACGACTTCTTTAGCGCCGTATTCACCAGCTCTCTGTATTATTCCATCCAACATCGGAATCATTGATTCACCACCCTCAAGGCCAAAACGCTTTGTGCCCGGGTATTTTGAATCTAGGTGTTTTTCTAAACCTTCTGCAGCTGTTAGCCTCTGCAGAACATATTTTCGCATTTCATTATCGTAGTGTGGCTTAGATCTAGCGCTCTCAAAACGCTGTTGAAGCCATCGTTTTTCTGATAAATCTATTACATGACCGCATTCAACTCCAACGTGACCACAGTAAGTTTCTTCTAGGCCAGCAATAATATCTTTTAAGGTTGATTCTTCTGGACCGAAATATAACATTCCAGATTGAAAAGTCGTGTCAAGATCAGCTGATGTTAAACCATGAAAGGAAAGTTCTAGATCTGGTGCTCTATTCCTAGACCACAAACCTAAGGGATCTAATTTTGCTTTTTGGTGGCCACGGTTTCTGTAAGAAATTATAAGCTGAGCCACTTTGACCTGTTTTCGCTCGTGTTCAATATTTTCACCACCAGAACCGGCTAAAACCATTGGTCTCGATCTGCGTCTGCCTAATTGCTCGAAATGTGCCATAACAGTTGCATGGGAGGTATCTGGGCCAATTTTTCCATTTGGTTGAGGTAATGTATCGAAGAAATTACGCCATTGATCAGCAACACTATTGGGATCATGAAGGTAAGCATCATATAGATTTTCTATATACGCTGCGTTACCACCAGATAGATGGGAGCTTTCTATAAATTCTTGCATGATGCTTTTAGGCATCTATTTGTCCTTGTGTTTAGCACATAGTTCTAATTTTTCGTTTCAAGTAATCAGCTTAGGCAGCCTTTTTCAACAACATATTTCGAATATGTCCGATTGCTCTCGTTGGATTTAAACCCTTAGGACACACAGCAACACAATTTTGAATTCCATGGCATCGAAAAACACTAAATGGATCTTCTAGATTAGATAATCTTTTTTCAGTATCGTTATCTCTTGTGTCAGCCAAGAAGCGATATGCCTGCAAAAGACCAGCTGGGCCAATGAATTTATCTGGGTTCCACCAAAAAGAAGGGCAGCTTGTTGAGCAGCAGGCACAAAGAATACATTCATAGAGGCCATCAAGTTTTGCACGATCCTCTGGAGTCTGTAGTCTTTCAATACCAGGTGCCGGGTCATCATTAACAAGATATGGTTGTATTTTCTTATATTGGGCATAGAACTGACTCATATCAATTACTAGATCCCTAATGACTGGTAGGCCAGGCAAAGGTCTGATAACAAGCTTATTTCCTTTAACACACTCTGAAAGAGGAGTTATGCAGCCAAGGCCATTCTTTCCATTAATATTCATTCCATCGGACCCACAGACACCCTCACGGCAGGACCTACGATATGAGATTGAGGGGTCTCTACTTTTTAGCATACCCAAAACATCAAGCACCATTAGATCTTTTCCCTGAGTATCAAAATCGTAATCTTGCATGTATGGGGCTTCATCCTGTTCAGGATTAAAGCGATAAATACTTACTTTTAACATATTAAAAAATATCCTTCATTGATTAATAAACACGCACTTTTGGTTCAAAATGGTCCATTTTCTTTGGTGAAAAATTCACTTTCCTCTTTTGAACTCTTTTCTCTTCAGGGAAAAACATAGAATGACAAAGCCAGTTTTCATCGTCACGCTCAGAGAAATCCTCTCGAGCATGAGCACCTCGGCTTTCTTTCCTCCATTCTGCAGTAATAGCAGTAGCTTCAGCAACCTCTAGCAAATTATGCAGTTCAAGTACCTCGATTCGAGCAGTATTATAAACATTACTCGTATCATCTAAACAAACATTTTCTATTCGCGTCCTGAGTGATTTGAGTTTCTCGATGCCCTCTTGCATATAGTCACCTCTGCGGAAAACCCCAAAATAGTTTTGCATAACCTTTTGTAGTTCTACACGCAAAACATCCGCTGATTCGCCATCTTTAGAACCGTTATTGATATAGTTGAGTCTTTCCATTGCCTTATTTATGTTTGCATCTGTTGGGTCAGCTAGGTTAACTCCTTCGCCAAGAGACTTCTCAATAAATAAACCTGAAGCTCTACCGAAAACCACTAAATCCAACAAAGAATTACCACCAAGACGGTTAGCGCCATGCACAGAAACACATGCTGCTTCACCGCAGGCATAAAGACCACTTATAACTTGAGCATTTCCTTCGCTGTCAAGCGATAACGCTTGTCCATCTACGTTTGTTGGTATTCCGCCCATCATGTAATGGCATGTGGGTACAACAGGAATAGGCTCTTTGACTGGATCTACATGTGCAAAAGTTCTTGAGAGCTCACATATGCCGGGGAGACGACTCTCTAAAACTTCCTCTCCAAGATGATCTAATTTTAATCGAACATGATCACCATCCTTGCCGCAACCTCGGCCTTCCAATATCTCTAGAACCATAGAGCGAGCTACAACATCACGTCCCGCTAAATCCTTAACATTTGGGGCATATCTTTCCATGAAGCGCTCTCCATCCTTGTTAATTAGGTAGCCCCCCTCTCCCCTACAACCTTCTGTTACAAGTGTACCTGCACCGTAAATACCTGTTGGATGAAACTGCCACATTTCCATATCTTGAACTGGAAAACCCGCTCTCAAAGCCATGCCAATACCATCACCAGTGCATATGTGTGCATTAGTCGTGGAAGCATAAATTCTACCGGCACCTCCAGTAGCGAGAACAGTTGCACTCGACTTCACAAATACCGTTTCCCCAGTTTCAATATCTATCGCAATAACACCTACAACTGCATTATCATCATTTTTAACTAGATCTACTGCATACCATTCGTTAAAAAAAACTGTCTCATTTTTGACGTTATTTTGATACAAAGTATGAAGAAGAGCGTGGCCAGTTCTATCTGCAGCAGCACAAGTTCTTGCCGCTTGACCACCCTCACCAAAGTTCTTAGATTGACCTCCGAATGGACGCTGGTAAATTCTACCTTCATCTGTACGAGAGAATGGTAACCCCATATGTTCAAGTTCAAAGACTGCTTCGGGCCCAACTTCACACATATACTCAATGGCATCTTGATCGCCGATATAGTCTGACCCTTTGACTGTATCATACATATGCCATCTCCAATCATCATCTGGGTCATCACTAGCAATTGCACAAGTTATTCCTCCTTGCGCAGATACAGTGTGTGACCGTGTTGGAAAAACTTTAGTGATAACTGCTGTTTTATGGCCAGATTGTGAAAGCTGTAATGCAGCTCTCATGCCTGCACCACCACCACCAACTATAAGCCCATCAAAAGTAATAGTTCTCATAAACTTAAATGCTCCAAACTATAGTAATTGCCCAAAGAAAATATATTAATGTAATTATAATAATACCTAATTGAAAAAGAACATTTAGGAGCTTAGCTTTGGGGCCAAGTAATCTGACTGTTATATAATCGGTAATCACGCCCCAAAGTCCGATTATTGAATGAACAGCTATTGACGTGATTGTTAGGATATTTAAAGTCTTCATCAAAAATAAACTGTTCAGGTCTCGCCACTCGTTATAACTAATATCTGGATGAGCCAAAAGGTAGTAAGTGACAAAAAAAACATAAACAGTAATTACAACTGATGTGACTCTTTGCGTGATCCACTCTAAGAGTCCATTGCGGTTGAATTGTTTTACGTCATTTATCATATCCATAGCCAAAACCCCGCCATAAGCATTAGTATTACTGAGAGTACCAAAACTAATTTCGCTCCTAATATTCCACCACTCAAAGTCTCTCCGTAACCATAATCCATGACTAGGTGCCTCAAGCCGGCTACTAAATGGTATATTAGAGCAGCCAATGAAAGCCAGATTATGATTTGTACTGTGAGTGTACTCATAAATACTTTGATTGAATTGAAGCTTTCTTCAGATGAAAGACTTGAATCTAGAATCCATAAAAATAAACCTACAGCACCAAAGAGGACTACACCAGAGACTCTGTGGAGGATAGAAACATAAGCTGTAACTGGAAGATGGATAGTTCCAATATCTAAATTGACCGGTCGTTTTTTACTCAAAACTATCTCCTCAGTTAATTTTCAGACAACAAAAATCAGTTGTTTGGATTATTATTTACCTTGAATGGATTGTAAGTAATAAATTAGTTGATATTTAAAATGATGATTATAAGTACAATCAAAGTGTCTTACAATCAAATATGACGCTAGATTTTCGTTATTCACTGAATTTATTTTACTTAATTAAAATTGACAAATTGAGGAAGCGCGCTATAGTTTCGCTCTTATATTTAATTTGCCAAAAAATTTATAAATGCTAATAATTATTATCAGCATTAAATTTTTAGTTGTGAGCCTTCTAGGAGAAACCGATGAACAGTAAAGATAACTTCTATCTTTCGTCTAAAAAAACAGATGATTCAATCGAACTACCAGTTATTAAGAGTACGGCCGGTCAAAATGTTATAGATATAGCTAAAGTTCCTGAAACTGGATGTTTTACTTTAGATGCAGGCTTTGGCGTAACGGCTTCTTGTGAATCGAAAATAACATATATAGATGGCGGCAAAGGTATTCTTCTCCATCGCGGCTACCCTATTGACCAGCTAGCAGAAAATTCTGATTTCCTTGAGACTTGTTTTTTATTAATTAATGGAGAGCTTCCCTCAGCATCAGACAATAAAAAATTTGTTGCTACAATAAAAAAACATCGCCATGTAGAAGATTCGATGGGAGATCTTTTCAAAGCATTCCCTAAAGGATCACATCCTATGGCAATGTTATGTAGCTCAGTTGCTGCAATGTCTGCAACATATGACTCAAAAACTGACATCACTAGCTCAGAAGATAGAATAACAACTATTCATCGACTCATAGCAAAAGTACCGATTCTTGCAGCAATGTGCCACAGACACTTCATGGGCCAGGCCTTCGTCCCAACTGATGACTCCCTGAGTTATTCTGCTAATTTTTTAAACATGATGTTCGGCACTCAAGGTGAAATCAGTAACATTAGCCCAGTAATAGAAAAAGCAATGGATAGGATTTTTTTGCTTCATGCAGATCATGAGCAAAATGCTTCCACCTCCACAGTTCGTCTTGCCGGTTCTACAGGTGCTAATCCTTATGCATGTATTGCAAGTGGTATAGCAGCACTATGGGGTCCTGCCCATGGCGGTGCTAACCAAGCTGTACTAGAAATGCTAGAAGAGATTGGAGATGAAAAAAATATTGATAGCTTCATTCTAAGAGCTAAAGATAAAGAGGATCCTTTTCGCTTGATGGGATTTGGTCATCGAGTCTACAAAAACTTTGATCCTAGAGCTAAAGTAATGAAAATAAGCTGTGACGAAGTCCTTGCTGAACTTGGTCTTGAAAACGATCCTCTGCTCAGAATTGCTAAACGCCTAGAACAAATAGCGCTTGATGATGAATACTTTGCTGAAAAGAAACTCTATCCTAATGTAGACTTTTATTCAGGAATTATAATGAAAGCAATTGGAATTTCACCTGAAATGTTCACAGTAATATTTGCCACAGGTCGGACAGTTGGCTGGATATCACACTGGAACGAGATGTTGAGCAACCCCTACAGAATTGGAAGACCTCGTCAGAATTATACAGGTTATCCAAGAAGAGAGTACTCTAAGCCATAAAACTTGTCGTTGAAAAGTAAGCTGTTTCTTTTGAAGTGCAAATCTTTTTTCAAAATTCATCGATATTCATCAGCTGTCTTAAAAAGACAATATTAAATCCATTTATAAAAATTGGTTTAAAGACTCAGAGTGGTTTATGATCTATATATGGATTTGAAATTACCTAAAGTTAAAAAAGGCCTGCACTGGACAACCAACGCTAGTGAAAAAATTCTTCTAACTGTAATCGGATTTGCAACCTGTGTAGCAGCAGCTCAATTTGTATTTTCAATGTACGAAGCAAGAAATATACTCTTATCCGATCTTTTCATGCTTTTTATATATGTTGAAATTATTGGGATGGTGGGTGCTTTTTATACCACCAGCAGAATTCCTGTAACTTTGCCAATAATTATCGCAATAACCGCCCTATGTCGGTTAATCATTATGCAAAGTAAAGATATGGATGCATTGGTTTTGCTCGGAGAAGCAGGTGCTATATTAATTTTGTCAGGGTCAGCTTATATCATGAGTCTGAAAGACAAAATTAGTCTTGAAAAAAGGAAAGAATTTAGAGAAGACGATGATGTATCTGAATAAATGGTGGAGCCTAGCGGGATCGAACCGCTGACCTCAACACTGCCAGTGTTGCGCTCTCCCAGCTGAGCTAAGGCCCCATTCTTTTGGACGGAAGGAGTCTATGTACAGGCAATGTCGCTGTCAAGATAAAATATAGATCAAATGCGCCGATAGGGGCTTAATTAGTTACGAAAATCTTTTTCCCATACTTTTAATTGTTTCTTTGATACACCGCCTGCTGCCTCTAAAGCAGATCTGATTCTAGCCCTAACCATATCTCGACCCAATAATGCCATAGTATCAAATAATGGGGGTCCGGAAGCCGCACCAGTTATAGCAATGAATAAAGGAAACAGGAAGTCTTTCAGTTTCAAATCTAGTGAAACAGAGATCTTATTGAGCTCCTGATACAAATTATCGCGGTTCCAGTCGATGATTTCATCTAAGCACCAGCTACTGTATTGTAAAATCTGACATATAGATTTATTATCAAGTTTTTTATGCTGAAAGCTTTCTTTATCAAGATCGTGTATACCTGAGAACATAAAGTTCAACATAGGTACGATATCAGAAAATTTTTCTACTCTATCTTTTACTAAAGGGAGCATTTTACTGAGATTACTGCTATTCAAGGCCCATTTACTGGCGCGATCGGCAAATTCGAAATCATTAAGATTCTCACGAATCCAGCATCCGTTTAGCCAGTCTAATTTTTCTATATCGAATGTAGGCCCACCTAAATGAATCTGAGAAATATCAAAATTCTCAAACATTTCACTAAGTGTGAATTTTTCCTCTTGATTGGGCATAGACCAACCCATTCTTCCTAGATAATTAAGAAGTGCCTCAGGCAAATAGCCCATATCTTTATAGAAGTTTATGCTTGTGGGATTTTTACGTTTACTAAGTTTACTTTTATTTGGATTTCTCAATAAAGGTAAATGGCAAAACTCGGGTATATCCCAGTTAAAATATTTGTATAAAAGAGTATGCTTAGGAGTTGAGTTGATCCACTCTTCTCCTCGAATTACATGTGTTATTTTCATTAAATGATCATCAACTACATTTGCAAGATGATATGTGGGCATGCCATCCATTTTTAATAAAATCTGCATATCCACCTGAGACCAAGGTATAAGAATTTTTCCTCGTAACATATCCTGAAATTCACAGTCACCCTCTTCTGGTATTTTCATACGAATCACATAGGGCTCACCACTATCAATTTTTCTTTGTATATCCTCGCTAGATAATTTGAGTCCTCTTCCGTCATAACGAGTGGACTCACTACGAGAAATTTGCTCACTTCTCATTATACTTAGCTCTTCAGGAGTAGCAAAACAATAAAAGGCGTGGCCTTCTTCGACAAGCTGTTTTGCATATTTTTGATATATGTCTAGACGCTCACTTTGCCGGTAAGGCCCATATTCTCCACCGACATCTGGACCCTCAGACCAGGATAAACCTAACCATTTAAGTGACTCCAAGATGATTTTTTCTGAGCCACTTGTACTTCTGACTTGATCTGTATCTTCAATACGAAGAACGAACTCACCTTCGAATTTTCGAGCAAAACAAAGATTAAAAAGTGCAATATAAGCAGTTCCTAAGTGAGGATCCCCAGTCGGAGATGGTGCAATTCTTGTTCGAATAGCCATAAGATATTCCGTTAGTAAAAAAATTATCCGTGTGCAAATTGATTATACTTTTTTATTGAGTTGATCACTTCGTGATCTATGTAAATATTATAACTCTAAAATGTAATGATATTTTTAAATTAAACCCAATTCGATAAGTTTCAAGATATAATACTTTATATCAGTGATTTATGGTCAATTCCATGTATCAAAATTCTAGTGAAGAAAAAAAATTAATAGATAGACGCTTCTGTGTCGCACCCATGATGGACCTCACAGATAAATACTGTCGTCTCTTCCATCGCTTATTAAGCAAAAAAGCTGTACTTTATACAGAAATGATCACAACTGGAGCCCTCATACACGGTAATACTAAGGGGCACCTTTATTATGACGAAATAGAACATCCAATTGCACTTCAGCTTGGTGGAAGCAACCCAAAGGATTTATCAAAAAGTGTCGAATATGCAACTCAGTATAATTATGACGAAATAAATCTTAACTGTGGATGTCCCAGTGACAGAGTTCAATCAGGAAATTTTGGTGCTACATTAATGAAAAATGCACCCTTAGTGGCTGATTGCTATAAAGCTATGAAAGAGTCAACTGATATACCAATTACAATAAAACATAGGATTGGTGTAGATGATCAGGAAAGCTATGAGTTCTTATCCGATTTTGTTGGTGTTATTGCAGATGCTGGCTGTAAAACCTTTATTATTCATGCTAGAAAAGCACTACTAAAGGGCCTGAGCCCAAAAGAAAATCGTGAAATTCCTCCATTAAAATATGAATATATATTTCAACTAAAAAAAGACTTTCCTAATCTAGAGATTATCCTAAATGGAGGTATAAAAGACTTAGATCAATCAATTGATATACTGAAACATTTAGATGGGGTTATGTTGGGACGCGAAGCATATCAAAATCCATATTTATTAGCCGAGGTCGATCATCGTATATATAATAGTGAAACTTCTCTTATTAGCCGAAGCGAAGTTATTCAACAATTTGTCAAAATTATGAGTGGTAAGCTTCTACCCGGACTGAAAACAAGTCATGTGACTAGACATATTTTAGGGCTTTACAAAGGAATACCTGGAGGTCGAAAATTTAGGCAACATATCAGTGAAAATGCACATCAAAAAAATGCTGATATTAATGTTCTCATTGATGCATTAAGACATGTAGAGCAAATATAAATCTGAGGAACTGAAATATTGATCAATAATATAAAGGAATTTTTTTCATCAGAAATTAATAACTCTGATGGCGATAAAAAGCATCAACAAAATCTTGCTGCAGCCTCACTGATGGTCGAGGTTATGGTTATTGATCGAGAAACCTCGGATAAAGAGCTTACTAAAATTAAGGGAATCCTTGAAAGTCAATTTGAGCTCAAAGATCATGAGATTCAAAAACTGCTTGAGCTTGCAAGACAGGAAGTAAAAGATGCTACTTCTTTATATCAATTTACTCGTCTTATAAATGATCATTTCGATTATCAGAAGAAAAAAGAACTGATTGGGAGTTTATGGCATATTGCATTTGCAGATGACGTTTTGGATAAGCACGAGGAAGCAATTATTAGAAGAATTGCAGATCTAATTTATATTTCTCATTCAGATTTCATAAAGACAAAAAAAATTGCTAAGAGTTAACACCACCAGATAAATTTTTCATTCACGCTCAAGGGCTGCAATAAGATCCAAGAATTCATCTTTATTTTTTTTATTTATTGAGGAAAGTAATTTATGCGCCTCCAAGACGTGTTGCTTGATTGCTGTATCATGAGAAGGTTTAGATTTTAACTCTATGAGGTTTTCTAGTTCTGATTTTCTTTTGCTTATAATTTCGAAAACATCATCTAAACCCATGACTAACAGAGTCTCGTGAAGACTTTCATCAGGACAAAAAACAATAGGTCTGATATTAAAATTTGCATTAGAGTGAATCGCTAATTTAGCTAAAAGTCCGAGTGTTGTACTATCTACGCCCTTTGTTTCGATCATGTCAATTATGATTTTTGAGATATCTTTAGATTTAAAAATGGTATTCATGTAATCGTTAAGCGTTGCAGAAAGGACTACTCGAACATCTCCTTCGAGCCTGATGACATATGAACCAGTTTCTTGCGACACTAAAATTCTACCTAAATCCACCTAATTATTTTTCCTTATAGTTAATATGGTTACATCATCTGGTATATCTTTTATTTCAGTTAAACCTAATTTTTTACAAATATCTTCGATAGAGCCATCTGACTCTAAAACAGACTGAGATATAATTTTTTCTTTTTCTTTAAGTGACTTATTAGGAAAAATCTCAAGGACTCCATCTGAAACCAGGGTTAACAAAAACTTATTAGGTAAATCCATCTCCTCCACCTTCCATACAGCATCATCGAATATTCCAACTGGCTTTCCTCTACCTTTAAGTATCATTGCCTTACCGTTAGAAATAACTAGAGGCATAGGCATATGTGAGGCCACAGCATATCGAAGCTTATTGGCCTTTGTATCAAGCGAGCCTGCAAAGATAGTTAAATGTTTATCAAGATCAAGGGCCATCACTTCTCTATTAATATGCTCAATGAAACCTTTAGGGGCTTGTGCCATAATTTCTAGATCTTTATGTGCCTTATGGCGTTTGAGAATACGATTAAAAATAAACTTAAGTAGCACAGTCAAAAAAGCCGAAGATGAACCATGCCCAGAAACATCTGCAACATAAAATACCAAATATCTATCATATAAAATATTATAGCCAACAAAATCTCCGCTCAGATAAAGAGAAGGAGAAATTCTATATGCTATCTGGTATTTATTTTTCTTAAATGGGGTTTTTGGGAGCAGACTGTTTTGAATTTGATTACCGGCTATTTGATCCAATTCAAGGAGATGCAAGCTCTCGTTTAGCTCGCGATTAGCGTCTTCTAGCTGTTGTCTATATTCAAGGTTCTGTCTTACCAAACTTTTAAATTCAGAAGCTCTGTCAATTGCTTCATGGAAGCGCTTTGTAGCAAATGGTTTAATGAGTACATCGGATGCATTTTTATGGAAAAATTTTGCAACTTCTCTTGGGTTTACCTCTGGCAAAATAACAACATATGCTGTTTCAAGATCAAGTGTCAAAAGAGCAGTAAATTTGGCTTGCATTAAATCTAGGGGTAAGTCCAAAATTACAACAGCTGGACGAATGTCCTCAATAGCAATCAAAGCCTTGTTTGGATTGGAAAATTGAGTCACCTTCCAATTTGATCTAGATAGGAGATCTTCCAGAAATCGACAGTTATCTAAACTATCAGATACAACCAGAAGTTCACCTTTTATTGGCATGAGTTATTCAAACCTTCTAAAGACGAATATGAAAATATTTATTTAAATTAGAAGGCTTGATAGTTAAGCACTAATTTAAAATGCGCCTTAACTTTTAGGTACTGTCTGCCTAAAAGTCATCTTCCACTTTTCCGTCATCAACTAAATACTGGCGTCTTTGAAGATAAATATCACGATAGAATGCGTACTTATCTCCTTTAAATAATTCTTCAGCTTTTAAAAGATCTGCTCTGGTAACAAGTCCATCTGTACCGTACAAAGCGTTTCGTGCTGGAATATCATCAATTTCATTAATTGGATTAAGGAGCTGGTCAACAATCCTTGAGGGGGCATCCCTAACTGAACTAGGACCGAAAATTGGTAACATAACAAACGGTCCATCACCCACTCCATAAAAACCTAAGGTTTGGCCGAAATCTTCTCCTTCATTTTTTTCTAAACCAAGGTTATCAGCTACATCAAAAAAACCACCTAGACCAACAGTTGTATTAATAAGAAATCTACCAGTGTCATTGGTAGCTTGCTTGAACTTACCCTGAAGCAGGTCATTGGCTATAGTCACCAGCTCACCAAGGTTAGAGAATACTCTAGAAAAGCCATCCTCTAATGGATCTGGGGTAACGAACTGGTAGCCTTTAGCAAGTGGTTTAAAAGCATAAGTATCTATAGCATCATTAAATGCAAATATTTTCCTATTAAATTTTTCCCATGGATCATATGTTGAGTAGTCCAAATTATTAACTTGAGCATCAGATGTAGATTGATAATTGGATTCACTATTTAAATTTTCGAAAGACTCAGGGTTTCCTCCACTGAATGCATAATTTGACAATAAAATTCCAGCCAACAACAATAACGTGCTTTTCATTGATAGATCCCCAATTTTTGTAAAAAAATACTTCTTAAAATAATAGAGTGTAGTTTACATGCTTAAAAAAAAAATTACAGCTTGAACTTACTTTAACAGATCTATAAAAAACTTAAATTTTCAATATTTACATTTTATATCAGATGCAAACAAAATATCCATTATAGTTGATAAAAAAATAGGCTTATTAGCGAGCTTTTGAAAATTGATGGATCCTGAAAAAAATCACTTTTTTATATTTAATAAAACTGCAATCTATACGTCATAAAACTGACATATTTATCTCTGATAATAGGTTCAGAAAAATAACTTACTCAATGAATTAAATTTTTATTTTTTGAGTGATTAGTAGGCTGAAGATTAACTAATAAAATTATGGGAGAAAGATAATGAAAAATAGAATCCTTGCAATAGCTATTATTGGATCAATATTAAGTCCTCTTGCATCAGCTGGAGGGATTTCTGATGCCGAATCTATTGCTGAGCTCAAGGCGCAAGTTGCTGAGCTAACTAAACGACTTGACAGCATGGATAAATACACGACTACAATCGCTAAAAGAGAAAGAAAAATGGGCTGGGCAGAAAAAATTAAAATCAATGGCGATATGCGATACCGTTATGAAAGCATAGATGATGATCGCAAAAATGTCGGAGATGCTGATGAACGTAACCGTTCACGCCTACGCGCAAGACTTGGAATAACAGCACAAGTATCAGATGACGTAAAAGCAGGATTTGCACTGGCCACAGGTACCTCAGGGGGTGATCCAATATCCTCAAACTCAACTTTTGGTAGTAGCAATTCAGATAAAGGTATTGTGTTAGACCAAGGTTATATAGCTTGGAAGTTTTATGACAATATGACTTTGACTGCTGGTAAAACGAAAGTGCCTTATTTTAAACCAGGAAAAAGTAGCTTAATTTTCGATGGTGATTTAAGACCTGAAGGTGCGCATATTAAGTATAAAAATAATAGTATCTTTGCAACTTTAGGCTATAACTTTTTAAATAGTGACGACGGCTCAAGCGGTAATAAAGATATTATTGAAACTTATGGTGCACAGGTCGGTTATAAATTTAAATTAGACAAGAATACTAAAGTTACTGTTGGTTTAGGTTACTATAATATACCACTTTCAGGTTCAGAGCTGGCTGATGTCCTGGCAGATGAGTTCGGTAATACTGCCAGCGGAACGACTTATGCTTACGATTACGAGATACAGCAAGTTTTTGCGGAAGTCAAAACTAAAATCTTAGGTCAAAAATCTACCTTTTATGCTGATTATATTAAGAACGACGGTGATTCTAATATAGATGGTATTTCTGATCCTAAAGAAGATACTGGTTTCGTTTATGGTGTCAAAGTTGGTAATGCCAAGAAGAGAGGTGATTTAGCATTCGGTTATGCCTACCAAGATCTAGAGCAAGACGCAACCTTTGGTGCGCATACTGACTCAGATTTTGGTGGCGGAGGTACTGACACAAAAGGCTCAAAGATAAGTGGTGCTTTAGGCTTGAGTAAAAATACTTCATTAGCTCTTACTTACTTCGACACTGAGTATGGAAAAGAATCTCGTGGAGAAGAATTTGACTACGAGCGTCTTCAAGTTGACTTAAAAACCAAGTTCTAGTCATTAAAAGCTCCCATAGAAAAA
>DGPR01000013.1:6876-11503 GCA_002390525.1 Cellvibrionales bacterium UBA4435 | reverse complement strand
ATCTATTCGCTTTCTTGATACAGGCACAACAGTCTTTAAGCCTTGAGAAAATAAAGACACACGATATTCTTGAAGTAAAAAGCTATGCTCCCAAAGCTCAGATACAGCAACTAAGGACAACTTTTCTATCTGTTGATTTTTTTCTTTGAGACGGGCCTCTAAGCTTGCTATCTCTGCCATCTGAATCTGTTCTTTCATTACATTCTGACGCAGTTTTTCTAAACGGATTAAAATCGATTTTAAATACCGATGATATTGACGCAGAAGCTTTATTGGTACCTGAAATAGAAATCCATCACAAAAAAGTATATTTAGCTGTCGATCTATATCCTCAATAGTATCTGCATGAGACTGTTTATATTTCGATGTCTCTCGTCGAATATCTGAAATTAAGGAAGTCCAGGGCGTCACCATATCATCTAACTCATTAGCTGTTGATATAACTTTACTTTTTCCCTCTATGAACCTGAATTCAAAATCAGATTTATTTCTTGGTATTTTTTGATTTTCAAGAAAACTTAAAAAATATGCCTTATCTATTATCTGTTTAGTTAGTAATTCTTTACCCTCAAGCCCTGCAAACTTTAGCTGAAGATCCATACCACTTAAAAGATTTTTCTTGAGGTATTTAACTGATTTCGAATCNNATTAATTGATAAAGAGCATTTAGGCCAAGAAGTGTTTTATTAATTGCAACTAGGGAATTATCAACTAATTTTAAATTGATTTTTCTGTCCTCAACGATTAATGCTGGATATGTTTTTATTGTGAGATTTTCATTTACAATTGTGTATATTTCAGGAAGATCACCAAAACTCCAATGTTTAATATCCTCTTGCTCAATAGAGTGAGTTGCAACTTGAGCTAACGTATCTGATATTTTTATTTTGAATCGTGACTTAAGCTCCTCTATATTTTTGCTTACTGCAAGAATATGTGATTTTTTATCTATCAACTCAAAATTAACATAAAAGATGTCATCCAGTTTAATTTTACTCCAATCATCAGAACTTACATTGATACCTGTTTGGCTATGGAGACTCAAACCTAAGGCTTTTGTTAACTTAATATCGCTAGATTTTGCAACTTCTAGGAATTTATCTACATAACTTGAAGCAGGTACAAAATTTCGGCGTATAGATTTTGGGAGTCCCTTTAAAAGAGCAATACATTTATCTCTTAACATCCCTGGAACAATCCAATCGAATAAGTAAAGTGGAACTTGATGCAAAATACTGATTGGTATCGTAACAGTTACGCCATCTTGTTTTTGCCCTGGATCAAATCGGTATGAAGTTGCATATGAGGTGCCATCCCAATGGATATTATCTGGAAAGTCTGATGGGTTTAAATGATCATAATTTTCTTGTAGTAATAGTGATTCATCAATATATAGAAACTCTGCAGAACCTTGCTCCAATTCTTTTGCTGTTCTCCAAGATTCAAATGTATTTAGTGACGTTATATTTTTTGGGATTAAACTATCATAAAAGTTAAATATGACTGAATCATCAACCAGAACTCCCCTTCTTCGGATTTTAGATTCAATATCTAGGAGGCTACTTTGAGCTTTTAGATTGTTGTGAAAAAATTCTCCTGTACCGCGATACCCCCCTTCTACTAAAGCCGACTGTATAAATATTTCCCTCGATAAGGCTTGATCAAGTGGCGCATATGATATCAATTTTTTTTCAATAATTGGTAGACCATATAAAGTTTGTTTTTCATAAGCCATCACTTGACCTTTTCGGACACTATAGTGAGGTTCGCTGTAAGACTTCTTAGTTAAATGGGAGGCTAGAGCAGGAAGCCATTCGGGATCTATTTTTGCATTATTATGGCTAAAAAGTTTTGAGGTTTCGATCATTCCTGCTGCCATCAACCATTTAGGTGGTTTTTTACTCAAACATGAACCTGGAAATATATTAAAAATTCTATTCCTTGAGCCAATAAATTCCTTCGGTTTATTTTTTTGTTTATTTTTTGAATAATCTTTATCGGAGAGTTCTCGCTGAAAACCAACCTGACCAAGAAGCCCAGTCAATAGGGCTCTGTGGACAGATTCATAAGATGCTAATTTTTTATTTGATTTTATTCCTATATCTCGACATGCTGTGTGTAGCTGATGATATAATTCTCTCCATTCTCGCATTCTCATTGCAGAGATA
Source organism: Cellvibrionales bacterium UBA4435 (assembly GCA_002390525.1). Taxonomy (GTDB): domain Bacteria; phylum Pseudomonadota; class Gammaproteobacteria; order Pseudomonadales; family Porticoccaceae; genus Porticoccus. The sequence continues at coordinate 9,335 of DGPR01000013.1, read as the reverse complement.
TAATTTTTTCGACAATACTTATCAAACTGGGACCTGCTTAGTTCTTGATGTTGTTGCTCAAAATGTCTCCATAAGTTAACTAAAGTACTAAAATCAGATGTCTGATCTTTCCATTGCAAATGTTTTGAGTCTGCATCTGCCTGCTGATCTGCTGGCCTTTCGCGGGGATCTTGAATACTCAAAGCTGAAACGATAATTAAAACTTCTTTTACTGAGCCCTCAGGCTCTGATGCTAGTAGCATTCTTCCAAATTTTGGGTCCACGGGAAGCTTGGATAATTTTTTTCCTATATCTGTCAATTGTAACTGGCTTGTTACGGCCTCTAGCTCTTTTAAGAGGCTATATCCATCGTTAATTAAGCGGCTATCAGGGGCCTCTAAAAAATCAAATTTTCTTATATCACCTATTTTCATTTGCAGCATTTTTAAAATAACTGACGCTAGATTTGTTCTTAGGATTTCAGGATCCGTGTAAATATCACGACTATTGAAATCATCCTCAGTGTATAAGCGAAAACATACTCCATTACTCAATCTTCCACAGCGTCCTTTTCGCTGATTTGCACTTGCCTGCGATATAGGTTCAATTGGCAATCGTTGAACCTTAGTTCGAAAACTGTATCGACTGATCCTGGCCATACCTGGATCAATCACGTAACGAATTCCAGGAACTGTAAGTGATGTTTCAGCAACATTAGTAGAAAGAACGACTCGAATCCCCTTGTGAGGAGAAAAAACCTTACTCTGCTCAGATAAACTTAATCGAGAGTACAAAGGTACGATATCTAGATGATTGAGCTGTGCATTTAGGAGTTTATTTGCTGTTTCACGAATCTCTCTTTCCCCGCTATGAAAAACTAAGATATCACCTCGTTCAGGGAGAGAGATAATACGCTTGATCGCTTCAAGTATTAACTCAGATAGATTCATATCTTGTTCTGGTTGAATGTACTGAACCTCAACTGGGTAGGTTCGACCTAAAACTTTTATAACCGGAGCGCCATTAAAGTGCTTAGAAAACTTTTCTATATCTATAGTTGCGGATGTAATGATTAATTTCAGATCAGGGCGCTTTGGTAAAATAGTCTTTAAATACCCCAGTAAAAAATCAATATTAAGACTTCTCTCGTGGGCTTCATCGATGATAATCGTGTCATATTTACTAAAATATGGGTCATGCTGAACCTCAGCGAGTAAAATACCATCAGTCATCAGCTTAATTAGTGTATTTGGGTTACTTTCGTCGCGAAAACGGACCTGATAGCCGACAGCTTGTCCAATTGTTTGTCCAAGCTCCTCTGCAATTCGAACAGCTACAGCTCTAGCAGCTATCCGTCTAGGCTGAGTATGTCCAATTATTCCATTTGATCCACGACCTAATTCGAGACAAATCTTAGGTAACTGAGTTGTCTTTCCTGAGCCTGTTTCTCCAGCAATAATAATAACTTGATTATCTAAAATAGCCTTTTTTATCTCATCACGTCGCTCGGCTATAGGAAGGTTATTTTGATATTGAACAAATGGAATGGCTGAGAGGCGAGCATCTCTTTTTTGGCAAGAGCGATTTAGTCTTTTTATAAAGCTATCTAATTGTCGATCAGCTAGTTTCCCAATTTTTTTATGGCTTCTAATATTTTTGAACTCTTGGGTTAATTGATGACGATCTATACTGAGAGCCCCAGTGATCTTTTTTTGTATAATCGCTAGCTTAGATTGCGTAAGACTCATAAGTTATCTATCCAAAATCCTATGCATCTGCCTACATCTTACTATTTTTTTCATGTAACCAGTTTATCTCGGAGTTACTTAATGGAGGCATTTGTAAATAAAAATTATTTGCTTGGATCATTTCTATAACGTGATTTGAATCGATTCTAGCAAGCTTAGTATTCTGATCTATAGCAAGCCTCATAATAAAGACTGGTTCACCAAATTTTTTCAAGAGAGCCTCTGGAATGTCAGAGAAATCATCTTTTTTTTCAATGTATAAATACATTCCTTCCTCTTTAGAGCTCTTATATATATTACAAATTTTCTTCATCAAGATTCTCTATAAATAATTTTAAAATAAACTATTGGTCGAACTTAATCGCTAGATGAAACCAAAAGAGCCGAACCTATAACATCAAAGCGCCAGCCTTCCGCTATCTTGTCAGGCAATCTAATATTTTCTTCAGAGATAATGGTACGAACTAAAAATTCAATATCTTTTTTTCGTGCTAATATTTCTGGAGCAATATCTAATAGTTCCGCTTTCATATTAACAATTTGCTTAAGTTTTTTTATTGTACTACTCATATGTTTTGGTAGTGGTTCAGACAGAGGTGCAGGATGTTCCTTTGTAGGTCTAGCTAAACCTTCTTTAATTAGATCTAATAATTTTTCAGAGTACCTTTCAATCAAATATGGATGCATGCCCTCTATTTCAGATAAACCTTCTTTAGATTGAGTGGCATTAGA
>DGPR01000013.1:0-6827 GCA_002390525.1 Cellvibrionales bacterium UBA4435 | reverse complement strand
TCTCTTGCTTCCTGTTCGCGCCATTCGCAAATTAACTGCAGAACAGAAAGTTTCTCGGAAGGCAACCTCCAAGCGCCTTTCACTTTCTGAAAATACTGACTTAAATCTTCTTTTGTTGATGCCTTTTCAGTTAATCTAGACATTTCCTCATCAATCCATTTTTTTCGGCCTAGCTTGGCTAATTTTTCTTTGAGTTGAAAATAAATTGGTAGCAAATATATGACATCCAGAGCTGCATACCCTAATTGTGATGCGCTTAAAGGTCGTCTTAGCCAATTTGATCTGGTTTCTCCTTTATCAACATGGACTCCTAACATATTTTTTGCCAAAGAAGCATAGCCTGTAGAAAACCCGTAACCAGTTAGCGCAGCAGCAATCTGTGTGTCAAAAATTGGCTGCGGACAACATCTTAATGTATAGCTCAGCACTTCAATATCCTCTGAGCATGAGTGAAAAACCTTGAGGGTTTTATTACTCATAAGCAACTCCTTAAGAGGCGATAAATCTGAAACAGAGACTGGATCTATAAGCCAGCAGTTTTCACCATTAAAAATTTGAACCAATGCTAGTATAGGAAAAAAGGTATTGGTTCTTATAAATTCTGTATCAATAGCAATAACATCGAAATGTTCTAATTGTTGAACACAGGTTTGTAGCTGTTTTGAATCACTCACAAGAATGGATTTTAATGCTGATAGCTCATTAAAATTTTGAGGGTTAATCATTAAATTTTCTTTCGACTGCTAAATGCATGAGATAAAGTGCTACCATCAACATATTCCAATTCGCCACCCATTGGAACACCGTGAGCTATACGGCTCACCTCTACACCCTTATCTTTTGCTCTTTCACTAATATAATGTGCAGTTGCTTCACCTTCAACAGTCAAGTTTGTCGCTAATATTAGTTCTTTGATCTTATCTTCGGATAGCCGCTCTATTAATCTATCTATGCCTATCTCTTCCGGTCCAATTCCGTCAATAGGTGATAGGTGACCGAGTAAAACAAAATAGCGCCCCTGGTAAGTATCGCTATGCTCTATTGCAAGCAGATCTGCTGGAGTCTCTATTACACAAAGCTGATGTGATTCACGGCGAGGATTGCTACAAATAACGCAAATATCTGTTTCTGTGAGCGTCCTACACAATTTACATCTACCAATTTCATTTGCCGCTAATTCCAATGAGGCAGATAAACGATGTGCGGCATCTCTATGTCTCTCCAAAAGGTGTAATGCCATTCGCTGTGCAGATTTTGGACCGACCCCCGGAAGACACCTAAGGCTAGTTACAAGCTCATCAATTATTGGGCCGAACAACTTATCTCTCCTTCATGCTATCTTCGTGTGTTAAGCGTAAAATATAAAAACTAAAATGGCATCTTAAAGCCTGGAGGCATATTAATCCCTCCTGTCAGATCTGACATGTTATCCTTTTGAGACTTATCGATCTTTGTGACTGCATCATTTATCGCCGCTATGATTAAGTCTTCAAGTAATTCTATTTCCTCTGTCAGAAGACTTGGGTCTATCTTTAAACTGGATACATTATGCTTGCCGTTCATCTCAATACCAACCATTCCAGCACCAGATTCACCAGTTACAATATTTTTTTCTGCATCCTCTTGCATCGCTTCCATTTTTTTTTGTAGGCCCTGAGCTTGTTTCATTAATTCGTTTATATTCATATATTGACCATTTTTTAATCTATAGCTTTGATAGTATTTTTGAGAAGAACTCCGTCGAACATATTCGTAATTTCGTTTACATTAGGATCGGAATTAAGATTTTTTGTAGCCCTAGCTTTCACTTCTTTTTCTAACCTTATTTGACGATTTTTTGGAGTTTCAGAGTCCACGATACCTATTTTTATTTCAACACTAATATTGGCCTTTAAATATTCTGATAACACCAGCGCTAATTTCTCATCATGCGATACATCGTAAAATGCACTTTCTGATTCATCCAGTACAAAAGATAAATTTACGCCATCAACTTTGGATAAAATAAGATTACTTGATATATTCTTTAGCACACCATTTATGGGTAAGTCTTCATGGACTTTAAACCAACTTTGAGATGAAACCTCTGTTAATATAACTTTTTCTTTACAATCTTTTGCATCTTTTTTATTTTCGAGTATTGCTGGTTCAACAGTATCGTTTGCACTATCCTGTAATTTTTCTTTTTTATTTGCGCTTGGTTCAGATATTTTTTTGTCAGTGATCGTATCTACAGGGCTTATTATACCTGTCGTCATCTCAGGTCTTTCATCTATATTTGAATGATCTGGATAAAAAGCGAGCATCCTAAGCAAAATCATTTCAAATCCAATCCTGGGTTCAGGTGCTAATGCTAAATCCCTCCGCCCTAATAAAGCTATTTGATAAAATAGCTGAGCATCCTCAGGGGACAGCCTCTTTGCAATATCCAATATAAACTCTTTATCACCATCACTGTTTGTGAGAGCCTCGGGTATTGTTTGCGCAATAGTAATCTTGTGAAATAAGGATAATATTTCAGCTAATGCATCACTGTAATCTGGCGAAAAATCAGATATTTTTTGTACAGCGACCATAACTGCAGTGCCGTCATTTTCAATCAATCCTAGCACCAAATCATTAACTGCTGTTCTATCAATAGATCCAAGCATATTGCAAATATCGGTTTTTTTTAACTCCTCCGAACAGTATGAAATTGCTTGATCAGTCAAACTTAAAGCGTCGCGCATGCTTCCATCAGCAGCTCTGGCTAGAAACCAGAGTCCAGGCTCCTCATACTTAATTTTTTCTTGATCTAAAACATACTTAAGGTGTTCTACAATAACTTCAGGGCTTATATTCTTGAGATTAAACTGTAGACAACGAGATAGAATTGTTACTGGAAGTTTCCGAGGATCTGTGGTGGCAAATAAAAATTTTACATGGGCGGGAGGTTCTTCAAGAGTCTTCAGTAGAGCATTGAAACTATGAGTAGATAACATATGAACTTCATCAATTAAATAAACCTTAAATCTTCCAACAGATGGAGAATATTGAACATTCTCTAGAAGCTCTCGAGTGTCATCAACCTTTGTTCTTGATGCTGCATCAACCTCTATTAAGTCTAAAAATCTTCCTTCGGATATTGAAATACAAGCACTACATTCTCCACAAGGGATTGAGCTTACACCTTTCTCACAGTTAATTGATTTTGCTAAAATCCTAGCAAGTGAGGTTTTTCCAACACCGCGGGTTCCTGTGAAAAGATATGCGTGATGAAGGCGGTTCCGGTCAAGGGCATTTACAAGAGTCTGAAGAACATGCTCCTGTCCAGCCATCTCAGAAAAAATGCGCGGTCGCCATTTTCGTGCAAGAACCTCATAAGTCATATATGTAGCCGAATTAATTTTATTTAAACACACCTATTATATTTATTATAAGGTTTACGTAACCTTACTAAAAGAAACAAAGCAATCAAACTAAATATTTTTTAAAAACTGATAGATTCAGCTTATAAAAATCATTGAACTTACACAATGTCAACTATATTGATGTGATCAGCTTTATCTCTTTTTAAATTCTTAAAATCAAATAAATCAATATCTGCTAGTTGAGATGGTGATATATTTTTTATAGAAGAGAATATACTTTCTATTCTCCCTGGGTTGCTTTTTTCCCAAGATTTCAGCATGTCTTTTATAACCTTGCGCTGCAAATTGTCCTGAGATCCACATAAATTACAGGGGATGATTGGGAATTTCATTCTATTTGAGTATTCCTCTAAATCGCTCTCTTTACAGTAAGCTAAGGGTCGTATCACGATATTTTTCTTATCATCACTTAAAAGTTTAGGCGGCATTGCTTTTAATTTTCCGCCATAAAACATATTCAAAAAAAGTGTTTCAATAATATCGTCTCGATGATGCCCTAAAGCGATTTTATTCGCACCGATTTTCTTGGCAAACGAGTACAACGTACCTCTTCTCATTCGGGAACAAAGACTACAATATGTTTTTCCATCTGGAATGAGATCAACAACTACACTGTATGTGTCTTTTTCTAGAATATGAAATGGAATGCCAAGGTTAGTTAAATATCTTGGTAACACATCTTCTGGAAAATCTGGTTGTTTTTGATCTAAATTAATAGCAATAATTTCAAAATCTATAGGTGCTGTCTTTTGAAGATGCAATATTAGGTCTAACATGCAGTAGGAATCCTTGCCTCCAGACAGGCAGACCATGATCTTATCTCCCTCCTCTATCATACTAAAATCTGAAATTGCATTACCCACATTACGACGAAGTCTTTTATGAAGCTTATTAAACTCAAGGGTCTTCTTGCGAGACTGATTAAGATTTAATTCTATAGTTGAATTCACCTCAAAGACCTCTTTGAGTGTATCGGACCTGAAGCGAATTATATAAATTGTCTTTAAAGGTTTTACTATTCTTATCGAGATCCCCAATGAGCTCTACTAGGTGCTCATTATCTTCTTTGCCGGACCATACTTTTTTGTATGAACCGTCTTGGTAGCCGTTATCCTGACGGAAAAAATTCAATACATTTTTACTAATATAACTTACATAAAGGTCTTCAAAAGTAAGACCAATACCAGACATCAATGCTGAGAAACCTTTGATATCAAAACCTTTAGTCTTGAGTGTAGATAACGTGAAGGCCTCCAGATCAAAACGAAAATCACCTGATGGTTTCCCATTAGATAATTCTTCAGCTATATCAGAAGCAATTTTTTTTCTATTGTCTGATCCGAGCAACAGTATACTCAAACCAAAGTGCCAAATATCAACTAACTCTAGCTTGACTTGTTCGGTATCAAGTGTCTGCTTTTTCCACCATTTCCAGCCATAGTGATCAAGAAGCTCTGCACTCTCTACCCAGATTGCACGATACCAAGAAAAATTTTGATTTACCCAGTCGTTATTGACCTTGGTATTCATGGCGTCCTGTAGGTCCAGCATTATCAAAATCTTCTCTTTCATTCTATAGCTCCATTTTTAGTAATATATTTTCATAAAATAATAACTATGGCCTAACAAATCTGTTGCTATTTTTTTCATCTGCTATTGTTGTGGCTGGGCCGTGTCCAGTAATAACAATAGCTTCCTCATTGAGAGTATAGATACGCTCTCGGATTGAGGTTTGTATCTTGTTGAAGTCACCACCTGGAAAATCTGTCCTACCTACTCCACCTTTAAAAAGTGTATCTCCCGCAACTAATAAATTGCTATCTTCAAACCAAAAACTTGTGGATCCAGGAGTATGCCCCGGTGTATGAATCGCAACACCACCACAACACTTAAGATCATGGTCATCATTTAAGTATTGATCCGGATCGGGTAACTTTATATCGCTTGGGTAACCAAACATAATGCATTGTTGCTCCAACTCCCTCCAGAGCTGAAAATCATCTTTATTGAGATAAATAGGTGCCCCTGTTGCTTTTTTTATTTCACCAGCAGCAAGAATATGATCAAAGTGAGCGTGTGTATGAATAATACTTATGCATTTGAGGCTATATTTATTTAGCTTTCCCATAATAAAATCTGCATCCCCGCCAGGGTCTACGACTAAAGCAAGCTTAGAAAAAGGATCTCCTATAATAGTACAGTTGCACTGAAGAACCCCAACAGGAAAAGTTTCAATAATATACTTTTTAGTATCAATGGTATTTTGTTTCATATAAAACCAATAATTATAGAGTTATTAAAAAAATATATATTACCACATGAGTAGGAATGAATAACCATTATATGAGGGAGGACTAGCAACTAAAAACCTGATATATTTATTTGAAATTTTTATGGAGACCCTCAAAATGAAAGTTGTTTTTAGTATTTTTATTTTCGTAATTTCTGCAGCACTAATCTTTCAGATTTCAGCTAGTGCGAAGAATAAAGATCCCATTGATTGGAGCTCAGAAGAAAGTATATCCGCTCACATAGAAATCAAGAACGATGCGGTAAATGGTGAGCTAACTTACGGACCAAATTTTGCTCTTTCAAATAAAGAGCTATCAGAAAATTTTTCGGATATCTACTTGATGCGAATAGTCGATCTTGATGGTGCAGATCACTACACAATTTTTATTAGTGCTCGATATAATGATACAGATTGGCGATCTTACAACACTGCGATTAATGCACAAGGAAATAAAAATCTTCCTGTATCAGTCTTATCAAAAAAAAATATACCCTGCTCTGAACAAATATGTCAGTATGAAGAAAAACTTGCTATACCTTTGAATTTTCTCTACTTCTTTGATGGTTCAGTTTCTGGATTAGATATAACGATAAAAGGTAAAAAAAGTTACCAGATCCTGATACCTGCTAGCTACTTTAAAGCAATGTTAAATTCTATACAGGAAGAATAGTATTTAATTAGGCACCATTAAATTTAATTAAGCTCGGAGGTAATCTTGTATGAAGTCTATTTTTTCAGCTCTTTTTTTAGTGTTAGTATATAGTCAGTATGCATATGCAGAAAAACTCGATTTGGTAGCCTATTCTTGTAGCGAGTGGGTTAAAGTACGTCAAAATGGATCGGAAAAAGTTACCTTATATTGGTTTGATGGATTTATTTCGGCATATAATAAATATGGATATACGGGCAAGCACCCACAAGGTGTTTTAAAAAATATAGGCCAAAAAAATATTTCAAGCTGGCTTGATAAATATTGTATTTCAAATACAAGTGACACGCTTCAGGGTGCGGTTGAATCTCTAATTGATGAAAAAAAGCCCATAGTCAAAGCTTGCGCCTTCAAAAAATCAAGCGGAAGACCCTGCACTCCTTTTAAAGAAAAGATGGATGAACAAGAACAAAAA
>DGPR01000025.1 GCA_002390525.1 Cellvibrionales bacterium UBA4435 | reverse complement strand
GCATCAAGAAAGTAAAAAGATAACCCAAACAAAACCGCGGTTATTAATAATTTTCCAGATGCTCCTTTTTGTATAGCTCGCACTATTTTTGGTGCTTGTTGTGCCCCTGTGTATCGAAAAGCTAATAAAGAAAAATAGGCTTGTGGCACTATTTGTATTATCCCGCCAATCAATACTGAAAAAGAAACTGTTATATCTAATGGCGCTAATATTACAACTGCAATAAGCAAAATCAATGTTTGAGTTTTTGCTATTTGCCTAACTGGTGGTGCTTTAATCGTAGTCTTCATGCATTACCAGTATTATCTTTGTCGGTACTTTACTTTTTAAAGCGCCCGCAATTATAGGGAGTACGAACAACAGATTCAAGATATCTTTGATGTATTATTATCAAATTAAGTGTAAATTTTTCATGTGACGGTCATTTTTCTAGTAAATAGGGAATTTTGAGTACAATTATTTTATGTGCTCCAAGATGCCGTCCAGCTCTTCTAGGCTGTTATATTTTAATATTAGACGGCCTTTTCCATTAGCCTTGTGTTGAAGAGCTACCGGGGCACCTAAGGTGTTTGAAAGTTGGTCTTCAAGGATTTTGATGTCGGGAACGGATTGTGTTTTTAACTCGGTGGGTTTTTTCTCTTGCAGTAAAAGTCTAACATATGCTTCTATTTGTCTCACGCTCATGCTTTTTGAAACAGCAATTCTGGCTGCATTAAGCTGCATGCTTCCATCAAGGGCCAATAAAGCTCTCGCATGTCCCATTTCGAGGTCACCATGCTCTAATAATTTGCAAACTTCTTTTTCTAGAGACATGAGGCGGATTAGGTTGGTTACAGTGCTTCGAGACTTGCTGACCGCATCAGCAACCTCTTGTTGTGTTAAGTTAAACTCATCCTGAAGTCGGCTTAATGCGCGAGCCTCCTCAATAGCGTTAAGGTCTTCACGTTGAATGTTTTCAATCAAGGACATTGCCAATGCAGCGTTATCAGAAACATTTTTTTCAAGCGCTGGAACTACATCCAAGCCCGCTAATTGTGCTGCGCGCCACCTTCTCTCCCCAGCGATTATTTCATACTTTTGATGTTCTATTTTCCTAACAACAATGGGTTGCATAACACCATGCAACTTAATTGATCCAGCTAACTCATCAAGGGCTTCTGGCGACATGTCTCGTCGTGGTTGGTATTCTCCTCTTATTAAGAACTCGACTGGCAAGTTAACTAGCAGCCCCTTGTTGGCTTGATTTTTATCTGACTTTGTATTGTGCTCATCATTTTTTCCGGCATCTAACAAAGCGTCCAACCCTCTCCCCAACCCTTTTCTTTTTACCATTTTTCGACCTATTTTTTTAATTAATGAGCTCTCGTTCTCGTCTGAGTATTTCGCCAGCCAGACCAAGGTATGCTAATGCTCCTTTTGATTTTCTATCATAAGCAAGCCCTGGTAAACCATAACTGGGAGCCTCGGCAAGGCGCACGTTACGTGGTATTGCGATCTGGTACATTATCTTTCCAAAATGCTTTGTTAACTGGGCTGCTACTTCGTTGGAAAGGGTGTTTCTCGGATCGAACATTGTCCTTACTATTCCTTCCAACTTTAGTTTTGGATTAAATCGTTGACTTATTTTACTTATGGTTCCGATTAAATCGGACAATCCCTCGAGTGCGAAATACTCACACTGCATTGGAACAATTACACCATCGCAAGAAACCAACGAATTAATGGTAAGCATGCTCAATGAAGGGGGACAGTCAATTATTATAAAATCAAAATCATCTTTTACGTTTATTAGTGCGTGTCTTAGTCGGCTTTCTTTATTTTTGAATTCTAATAATTCCACTTCTGCTGCTGTAAGGTCACCATTTGATGGAAGTAAATCATAGCCTCCAGCCTGACTTTTCTGAATGCTATCTGATACATCGGCATCTCCGGCCAACACATCGAGTACAGATGTTTTAAGGTCTAATTTATTTACACCACTACCCATGGTGGCGTTTCCTTGTGGGTCCATATCAACCAAAAGAATACGTTTTTTATAGTTAGCCAAAGAGGCGGCCAGGTTTATACTGGTTGTGGTTTTTCCTACACCGCCTTTTTGATTAGCAACAGTAAATATTTTGGCCACAAAACTTCCTCAGGGGTTTTTAATTATAAAACTCTATCTCAATAAGGTGTCGATCACTTTTTATGCCTGGTACTAATAATTTATGTGAACCAATGACCTTATAATGTTTTGATAACATACTCAACTCTTGTCGTGGAAGACAGCCTTTCATTGCGTAAAATTTGCCTTCTTTTTTTAAGAGATGTTTGGTTTTTTGTGCCATATCAGACAGAGAAGATAGCGCTCTGCTAGTGATTGCATCAAAGAGAACTTTTGGTTTGTAATCTTCTAGGCGACATTGAACTTCTGTCAGATTTTTTAGGCTTAACTGATTTTTCACTTGAAAGATAAATCTTATTTTTTTTCCGTTTGAGTCTAGCAATGTGAAGTGTCGATCGGGGTAAAGTATTGCTAAGGGAATTCCAGGTAAACCTGCACCAGTACCTGCATCTAGTAAACTCTTTCCTTCGATAAGTGGAGCTATGCTTAGGCTATCTAAGATATGGGTCACTACCATTTGATCTCTGTCACGAACGGAAGTTAGGTTATATGCATTGTTCCATTTGTGAAGTATTTCTAGGTAAAATAGCAGTTGTGAGACTTGTGGAGCTGAAATTTTCAAGCTTAGTTTTTCAATACCAACTTCAAGCATTTGTTGCAGTGGCTCTATCATTTCTATGCTGTCTTTTTTTCTGAATGTTTCTTTAAGTAAACAAGTAGTATAGAAATTGCAGCTGGCGTTACCCCGGGAATACGTGAGGCTTGTGCTAGGGTTTCTGGTCTAACATCTAATAGTTTTTGTTTTACTTCGTTTGAAAGACCTTGAATCTGATTAAGTTTAAGGCTTTTTGGAATCTTGGTGTCTTCTTGTCTGTGAAGTTTTTCAATCTCCTGTTTTTGTCGGTCAATATATCCAGAATATTTGGCTTGGATTTCTATTTGTTCAGCAACATCTTGTGGGGTACTCATTGGGTCATCTGGTTTCACTAAGTCGTGATACCTCAACTCTGGCCTTTTTAATAAATCTAACATGTTGTACTCATGAGTTAGGGGGGTATCAAATTTGTTGCTTATTTCATTAGCTAGGGCTGAGTCAACCTGGATCCAGTTGCTTTTGAGTCTCTGTTTTTCTAGCTCTATGGCTTCTCTTTTTTCGCAAAAAGCTTTCCACCTTTCATCGCCGACCAGGCCTATATTTCTACCTTTTTCTGTCAGGCGCAAATCAGCATTGTCTTGTCTTAACAACAAGCGATACTCCGCTCTACTAGTAAACATTCTATAGGGCTCAGTTGTTCCCATAGTAATTAGGTCATCCACCAAAACGCCTATATAACCCTCATCACGACCAATCGACCATGAATCTTTATCTTGAGAAAATAAGGCGGCGTTAGATCCAGCTAATAGGCCTTGTGCAGCAGCCTCTTCGTAACCGGTGGTCCCATTTATTTGTCCCGCAAGAAACAAGCCGTCTATATGCTTGGTTTCTAACGAGCTCTTTAGATCTTGTGGGTTCAAAAAATCATACTCAATTGCATAACCCGGTCTTGTAATGTGTGCCCCTTCAAAGCCTTTGATTGATCTAACCAGCTCAACTTGAACGTCAAATGGAAGGCTTGTAGATATGCCATTAGGGTAAATTTCGTTTGTCGTGAGACCTTCTGGCTCTATAAAAATTTGGTGTGAGTTTTTATCAGCAAAACGAATAACTTTATCTTCTATGGATGGACAATATCTTGGGCCCACCCCTTCTATAATACCGGAATATATTGGTGACCTATCAGATCCTTTTTTTATAATTTCGTGTGTGTTTATGTTTGTATGGGTTATATAGCAACAAACTTGTCTTGGGTGCTGGTTGGTGTGCCCCAAGTAAGACATTGTTGGTTCCGGTTTATCTCCCCATTGGGTTAACAGACCACTAAAATTTATAGATCTAGCGTCAAGTCGTGGGGGTGTTCCTGTTTTTAGCCTACTAATTTTAAAAGGTAGATCTCGTAATCTTTTTGCGAGCTCTATTGATGGCGGGTCTCCGGCTCTTCCGCCTGATTCGCTTTCTAAACCAATATGTATTTTACCACCCAAAAATGTACCGGTTGTTAAAACGACTGTCTTACCAAAAAAACTTAAACCCATATCTGTTATAACACCTGAAACACGCTCGCCATCGAGGATTAAATCATTAACCGCTTGTTGAAATATCATTAAGTTTGGTTGGTTTTCTAGGGTGTGTCTCACCGAAGATCTATACAGGGCTCTATCTGCCTGGGCTCTTGTAGCCCGAACTGCAGGGCCTTTTCTTTCGTTTAAAACCCTAAACTGTATACCGCTTTGGTCGGTTGCTTTAGCCATCAATCCATCTAGAGCATCAATTTCTTTAACTAGGTGGCTTTTTCCTATGCCACCTATGGCTGGATTACATGACATTTGGCCCAATGTTTCAATATTGTGTGTTAGTAGTAGTGTTTTCCTACCCATGCGAGCAGAGGCCAGACATGCTTCTGTTCCAGCGTGTCCACCACCGATGACTATTACATCAAATTTTTCACTATATTTCATAAACAAGGGTTCTAAGAATTATTTTTTGCAGGGCCATTATAAGATCATAAACATTAAGTGCCAACGTAATCTCAATTAACAAGTTATATATGTGTTTATGTATATATATTATTATTGTAATTATTATTACAGGAGCCCTTTTTTGTGTAAAACTAAAAAAAACATAGTTTTATCATATGTTTATTAGCAATTAAATCCTTTTTGTAAGTTGAGCAAAAGGTGTATTATAGCTCTGTGCAAGTTGTGAACAAAATGACCTGTTATCAACAGAAAATAAAAAGCCGCCTTTATTCACAAAACAATCCACTACCCATACATAAGCTTTCATGACCTTTTTGCAATTTTATTCACAAACAAAAGGAGTTTAAACAATACAAACAAAACTGTATCCAAAAAAAGCAAATTCTTTCATTGATCTAAAGAAGCTTTTTCATTAAAATCCAACACGTTAATGAAATATACTAGTTAGTAAACGGAAACCTGTCATGAAAAGAACATTTCAACCCAGCGTACTTAAACAGAAGCGAACTCACGGATTTCGTTCACGAATGGCCACAAAAGCAGGAAGAGCAGTCATAAATCGCCGACGAGCGAAAGGCCGCAAAAGACTCGCATCGTAGCCTATAGGTTGAAATCACCCTCATCTTGTGAGCCACCGTGTTTTAAACAAACATATCATCAATATCTAATATGCCCAATTTCAACTTCGAGAAAAGCAAACGGCTATTAAACGCACAATCCTTTCAATCCGTCTTTGAAAACACAGATCTTAAAGTTTCTAACTCCAATTTTTTATTATTGGCTCACCAAAATAAACTTAAACATGCTAGGCTCGGAATGATTGTTGCAAAAAAAAATATACGGCTTTCTGTTGGCCGAAATAGGATAAAGAGGGTTATAAGGTCATCTTTTAGACTAAACCAACAAAATCTCGCTGCTTTAGATATAATATTTCTTGTTCGGAAAGGTATGAATAAACTATCATTTAAAGATCAATCTAAGTCGATTTCTTTGGGTTTAGATCAACTAAAAAACAAAACATAGAACCCGCTATGATCAAAACTTTACTAGAGACAGCATATATTTTTCCCATAAAACTATACAGATATTTACTAAGTCCCTGGATGGGAAACAATTGTAGATTTTATCCAAGCTGTTCTTCTTACGCTGAAAAGGCTATAAGGGCACATGGTATTTTTAAAGGAACACATCTTTTGTGTTGCCGACTTATAAAATGTCACCCCTTTGGATCTAGCGGCTATGACCCCGTACCTCATTTAGATAAAAATAACAGGAAGCAATAATATGGATTGGCAGCGTTCTTTTCTCATTGGTGCTATGTTGGTTGTTTTGTATATGCTTTTTCTCGAGTGGGATGGTTTCCAGTCAAAAAGAAATCTCATCCTAGCTGACTCTTCAAACCAGCTGGTAATCCCTGATATTCCAGCAACCACCAAACCTCAAACAAAAGAATCAATGGACGATATTCCTGTAAGCTCACCGCTATTAAATGCAGAAAAAACATCAAACGTCACCGATACATCCACCGCTGATGATATAAACACTGATGCTCGATTGGTTGTTGTTACTACAGATGTTTTAAGGGTGCATATTGATACTCATGGTGGAGATATTGTTAGGGTTGAGCTTCTCGAACACCTACAAAATATTACAGACAAGGAAACACCCTTCATCCTATTAAATAGAGCACAAGACTCAACTTTTTTAGCCCAAAGTGGACTAATAGGCGTAAATGGAACGGATACAAAAAAAGGAAGACCAGTATTTACAACAGTTGCTGGTCAATATGAGCTAAACGATAGTGAGGAAAACCTTGTTGTTCGCCTGATGCTTGAACAGGAAGGGGTTCAGATTGTTAAGCAGTTTACCTTTAAAAGAACAGATTACTTAATTAATCTAGAGTACCAAATAAACAACCAAAGCGCTTCTGTCTGGCAGGCCGGGCTCTATGGTCAAATAAAAAGAGATAGCCACAATCCAACCAATGTTACTGCGATGGGAATGCAACCCTTCCTTGGTGCAGCTTTAACCACTAATGAAAAAAACTACAAAAAACTAAACTTTTCTGAAATAAGCGATGAAACTTTTAAAGACACCGTTGATGGTGGTTGGGTGGCAATGGTCCAACATTATTTCGTAAGTGCTTGGGTGCCAGATCAAAATATTCGAAATAACTTTAATGTAAGAAAGATCAGCAACCAAGATTTTTATATCATGGGTTTTACTTCACCCCAAGTCCAACTAAAACCTGGAGAAAAGGCCGAGCTCGAAGCAGCTTTTTATACGGGCCCTAAGGACCAATATCGTCTTGAAAAAATTTCACCATATCTTGATTTGACTGTAGATTATGGGTGGCTGTGGATGATTGCAAAGCCCCTTTTCTGGGTTTTGTATCAACTACACGAGATCTTCGATAACTGGGGCTGGTCCATAATTATGCTAACGATTTTAATAAAAGCAGCTTTTTTTCAGCTATCAGCGAAAAGTTATACCTCTATGGCCAATATGCGCAAATTACAACCAGAAATGCTCCGCTTGAAAGATCTTTATGGCGATGACAGACAAAAAATGTCACAAGAAACAATGAGTTTATATAAACGAGAAAAGGTTAACCCAATGGGAGGTTGTCTGCCTATATTGGTGCAAATGCCAGTTTTTATAGCATTATATTGGGTGTTAATGGAAAGCGTTGAGCTAAGACACGCACCTTGGGTGCTTTGGATTAATGATCTTTCTGTAAAAGACCCGTTTTTCGTTCTTCCTTTGATTATGGGAGCTAGTATGTTTATACAAATGCAGCTTAACCCAACGCCCCCAGATCCAATTCAGGCCAAAGTAATGAAGATCATGCCTATAGCGTTTACTTTCTTCTTTTTGTTTTTCCCCGCAGGCTTAGTGTTGTATTGGACCGTAAACAACTGTCTTTCTATTCTCCAACAGTGGTACATTACTCGCAAAATAGAGAACGCTTAAATCAAAAAGGACACACATACCGATAACATGCATGAATATTTGAGGCTATGAATGACCGTAATCACTGATACTGACAATATATGTGCCATTGCGACACCACCTGGGAAAGGCGGGGTCTCTATACTGCGTATTTCCGGCTCGAACCTTTCTGTTTTTTTATCAAAATTTGTTTCCAAAAAACTTGAACCTAGATCAGCGGTATATGCAAGCTTTACAGACGATGAAAATGTAATCATAGATAAGGGCATAGCTATTTATTTTCCCGCACCAAACTCATTTACTGGAGAAGAGGTCCTTGAGCTGCATGGTCACGGCGGCCCAGCAGTCATGGATTTGTTATTACAGCGTAGCCTAAAACTGGGAGCTCGATTAGCTCGTGCAGGCGAGTTTTCTGAACGTGCGTTCCTTAATAATAAAATAGATTTAATACAAGCCGAGGCTATCTCCGATCTAATACTTGCATCTTCAGAACAGGCTGCAAGGTGTGCTATAAGATCGCTACAGGGTGAATTTTCTAAACAAATTGCTACTTTGTTAGAAAACTTAGTAAGTTTGCGCACTTACGTTGAGGCTGCAATAGATTTTCCGGAAGAAGAAATTAATTTTCTCGCTGATCCAAAAATAAGCATAGAGCTGGAATCCTTGCTCAGCCTAGTTAAAAAAACTAAAGAGAGAGCCCACCAGGGTTCATTGGTTTCAGAGGGTATGTCGGTAGTCATAGCTGGTAAACCTAATGCTGGAAAATCAAGTCTTTTAAATGCTCTTTCAAAAAGAGACAGTGCAATTGTTTCAGATATAGCTGGTACCACAAGAGATGTTTTAAGAGAACATATCCACCTAGACGGTATGCCCCTGCATATAATAGACACAGCCGGGCTTCATGAGACAAAAAATTCCTTAGAACAAGAGGGTATTAAGAGAGCTTGGGATGAAATTGATCAAGCCGATAGAGTCTTATATGTGATAGATAGCAATTCAAAATATTCTTTGAATATACAAGAAAACTGGCCTGAATACTTCAGTCGTTACCCAACGAGGAATAATATCACTTTTGTACTAAATAAATCTGATATTTCCGACCTGTCTCCCGGGATCAGACAAGACAAGCTTGCTACAGTCATTCTTTCTGCAAAAAGCCACGATGGACTCGAGGCGCTTGGAGATCATCTGAAGAGCTGTATGGGCTATACAGGAACTAATGAGGGCTCTTTTGTGGCGCGACGTCGACATATTGAAGCGCTAAATAATACAGAAAATTATCTAATGTCAGGAAAAAAACAATTGTTAAGAGCGGCCGCAGGAGAATTACTGGCTGAAGATTTACGTCATGCACAGCAATCTCTGTCATCCATAACAGGTGTTTTTAGTAGTGATGATTTATTAGGACAAATATTCGGTAGCTTCTGTATCGGAAAGTGACTAATAAATGATTTTAAGTCATAAATTTATTATATGAATTTTGGCCAATAACAACTAACATATTAAATGAATAATCCACAAATAATCCACAAATAATCGTCAAATTATCAACATCTTATACACAGCTTCTACTTATATAGAGCTATTATTTGTGAAAATATGCTGTCTATAAACACAGTCAGTCGTATTTTATAACTTGTTGTTTTTAAACGTTTTTATTTGTTCTAAGCCTTTTAATTTTTTTTATAAAAGTTGTGGATAACTCAACTATTTGTGGCTAGACTAGATCGTAAATAAAAGTAAATTTCTTGTATTTGAGGGGTAGTAAAGCTTGGCTCAAGTCGTTTGGAAAAAATGTTTGTGTCTTCTCGAAGAAGAGTTGCCAAAACAGCAATTTAAAACCTGGATAAAGCCTCTTGAGCTTGGTTCAATCGATGAAATCGCTCTTGATAAAGATGTGCTCTTGTTAGCACCTAATCATTTCATACGAGATTGGGTTCTGGATAAGTTTATTTCACGTATCACAGAAATATTTCAACAGCTAAGCGGGGTGCGCTGCTCTGTTAAAGTAGAGTCGTCTCTCGGAAGTAAATCATCAAACAAACCTGATTCACGTGAGGCGCCACCTGCTCAACCACAAATTATTACTAGCAAACCATTACCAGCAACCACTTCTATAAGAATACCGCCAGACAGGACAACTGACACTGTAGAGGGTGGCCTCAATCATAAAAGCTTCCTGAACTCCACTTTTACATTTGATTCTTTTGTCGAAGGGAAGTCTAATCAACTAGCTTTAGCAGCATCAAAACAGATATCAGAAAATCCTGGTGGTGCCTACAACCCGTTGTTTATTTATGGTGCAGTGGGCTTGGGTAAAACTCATTTAATGCATGCAGTTGGTAATAGCCTACGACAACAAAAACCAAACGCTAAAATTATATATTTACATTCTGAGCGGTTTGTTGCAGATATGGTTAAAGCATTACAATTAAATGCCATCAATGACTTTAAAAGATTTTATCGCTCTGTAGACGCACTTTTAATCGATGATATGCAATTCTTTGCGGGCAAAGAGCGTTCACAGGAAGAATTCTTTCATACCTTTAACGCCCTGTTAGAGGGAGGAAAACAAATGATACTTACTTGTGACCGCTACCCAAAAGAGATTGATGGCTTAGAAGAACGTTTAAAATCTCGTTTTGGGTGGGGTCTCACTGTTGCGGTAGAACCACCAGAATTAGAGACCAGAGCTGCAATATTAATAAAAAAAGCTACTCAAGCGCGCGTTAATTTACCAACAGAAGCAGCCTTTTTTATCGCACAAAGAATACGCTCTAATGTACGAGAGCTCGAGGGGGCGTTAAAAAGAGTGATAGCAAGTGCTCACTTTACAGGTAGTCCGATTAATGTCGATCTTATACGTGAATCTTTGAAAGATTTACTTGCCATACAGGATAGGCTGGTAACTATTGACAATATACAGAGAGTAGTATCTGAATACTACAAGTTAAAAATGTCCGAGCTTTTGTCTAAAAGACGTAGCAGATCAATAGCAAGACCCAGACAAGTAGCAATGGCCCTCGCCAAAACATTAACTAATCATAGTTTACCCGAAATCGGTGAAGCATTCGGAGGTCGTGATCATACTACTGTATTACACGCATGCAGAAAGATTAAAGAGCTCGAAGAAGAAAGTTTGGATATGCAAGATGACATGAAACATTTACTGCGTGCCTTAACTACTTAAATATATTTACTCATAAGGTGTAAAAAACAAACTTCAAATTGGATTATTAGTAGATGAAATTCAAAATTTCCCGTGAAGATTTACTCCAGCCCCTACAATTAGTGGTTGGGGTGGTTGAAAGAAGGCAGACACTACCAATACTGTCTAATGTTTTAATAGCATTAAAAGATAACTGTTTATCCATGACAGGAACTGATCTTGAGGTTGAAATTGTTGGTCATGTAATGCTTAGAGACCCTGAAGCAAATGGCGAGATAACTGTACCTGCACGTAAATTAATGGATATCTGTCGATCTTTACCAGAATCAACAGATATTACGTTTACAGAAAAAGATGGAAAAGTTCAGATAATAAGCGGTCGAAGTCGATTTACACTTTCTTCCCTTCCAGCTGACGAGTTTCCAAGTATAGATGAAGGTGATTCAGGTAAATCATTTAATATCAGTAACAAAGAGATAAATAATCTTATTAGTCGAACATCTTTTGCGATGGCTCAGCAGGATGTGCGTTATTATCTGAATGGTATGCTGTTAGACTTGGATGATAACAGAGTTAGAACAGTAGCTACAGATGGACACAGATTAGCTATGATGGATTCTGGGAAAATAGAACTTCATGGCGAAAAAACTCAGGCAATAATTCCAAGAAAAGCCGTTATTGAGCTCTCTAGATTGCTACCCGATAATGGGGAGGCTCTAATAACACTAAGTGATAATTACATGAAGGTGGTAACCGAGGGTTTTCGTTTTACCTCCAAACTGGTCGATGGGGCTTATCCTGACTATGATCAAGTCATACCAAAAGATGGCGATAAACAGATGGTAGGCTCAAGAACTGATTTACAAAGTGGTTTTAGTCGAGCAGCTATTTTATCCAATGAGAAATATCGAGGCGTTAAACTAATAGTTCAAAAAGGTACCTTGACGCTCTTGGCTACAAATCAGCAAGACGAAGCGAGAGAAGAGGTTACTGTTAAATATGATCATGATGACCTAGAGCTTGGGTTTAATGTAAGCTATATAATTGATATTCTTAATATTTTAAGCGGTGACGATGCAAGTTTT
This sequence comes from Cellvibrionales bacterium UBA4435, assembly GCA_002390525.1. Lineage (GTDB taxonomy): Bacteria > Pseudomonadota > Gammaproteobacteria > Pseudomonadales > Porticoccaceae > Porticoccus. Next base: position 15,241 of record DGPR01000025.1, on the reverse strand, counting down.
ACTTTTTCTAATGCTGGTAGCAGTGTGTTAATCGAAGACCCGGCGAATCCAAATTCCACATACGTTGTAATGCCAATGCGTCTATAACCTGAAATTATGCACCTTAAAAAAATTGGTATACACGGCCTAAGAAATTTAACTAGCAACGAAGTATCGTTATCTCCAACATCTAATTTCTTTTTTGGTGAAAATGGTAGTGGAAAAACAAGTGTCCTCGAAGGATTGTATGTCCTTGGTCGTGGAAGATCATTTCGATCACGCACATTAGACCTTGTAATTAATGAAAACGAAGAGTCCTGTACAGTTTTTGGGTTAATCGACAAAAATGATGTAAACATATCTCTGGGTGTCACAAGAACTCGAAATAACGATTTTAGGTTTAAAATGAATGGGCAAAAGGTCAATAATTCATCGTCTTTAGCAGACACAATGCCCCTTTTACTCATTAATTCTGATACATTCAAGTTGTTAGACGGCGGACCTCAATTTAGACGACAATACCTGGATTGGGGATTGTTCCACGTGGAACATTCATACAGAAAATCACTTAAAAACTTTAAACGAACTCTTAAGCAGCGGAATTCATTGTTGCGATGTGATAGAATAAACGTTGATTTACTTAATTCATGGAATACCGAGTTTGTAAGCTTTGCAGAAGCAATTGATAAATATCGAAAGATTTATCTTGTGGGCTTAGTTGAAAAAATAAAGTGGGTTTTAAGTGAAATTACAGATCTGGGTAACTTTGAATTCAAGTATTATTCAGGTTGGGATACTGATAAAAAATTATTAGAAATACTAGAGAAGAATCAACAAAAGGACATAAACATGAGAGTAACGACTCATGGGCCTCAGAGGTCAGATTTACGAATTAGCCTTGATGCAAAACCGGCCAACGAGGTTCTGTCTAGAGGTCAATCAAAAATTTTGGTTGCTGCAATGCAAATAGCTCAGGGGTATTTGTATTATGAAAAAACAGCAGAAAAGTGTCTATATTTGATAGATGACTTACCCTCCGAGTTAGATTTTTCTCATAGAAAAAAAGTAGGTAAATTATTGTGGGATTTAGGGGCACAAACTTTTGTAACTGGTGTGCTTAAGGAAGACCTGCTAAACAGTTGGCCCAAAGAAGACCTTAATATGAAAATGTTTCACGTGGAACATGGAAAGATTACTCAATGATCAAAAAAATATTTATCTAGGATTTATATATGAGTAAAGATCAGACATATGATTCAGACAGTATAAAAGTTTTAAAAGGCTTAGATGCAGTCAGAAAGCGCCCAGGAATGTATATTGGAGATACAGACGACGGCACTGGACTGCATCATATGGTCTTTGAGATAGTAGACAATTCCATAGATGAGGCCCTTGAAGGGCATTGCTCCGAAATTGTTGTTACCGTTCATCATGATGAGTCTGTAACGGTTTCTGATAATGGTCGCGGCATACCTACTGAGATACACGAGGAGGGTGTGTCAGGTGCCGAAGTAATCATGACGGTTTTACACGCGGGCGGAAAGTTTGACGAAGACAGCTACAAAATATCAGGCGGTTTGCATGGGGTAGGTGTCTCAGTGGTAAATGCATTATCACGACATGTGAAATTAACCATAAAGCGTGGCGGCGAAATACACGAACAAACTTACAAGCATGGCATTCCTGATTCACCGTTAACATTGATGGGAAAAACAAAGGAAACCGGCACTGCTATACACTTCATACCTTCTACGGAAACTTTTACTAATATTCAATTTCATTATGAGATTTTAGTTAAAAGGCTCAGAGAGCTCTCTTTTCTAAATTCCGGTGTGAGGATTGTGCTAAAAGATGAGAGAACAGCCAAAGAAGATATTTTTGAGTATGAGGGCGGATTAAGAGCATTTGTCGATTACTTAAATACCAATAAACTTACTATTAATAAACCTGTGCATTTCTCTAAGTTTCGCGACGATGGAGTTGGAGTAGAAATTGCGCTTCAGTGGAACGACACCTATCAAGAAAATATTCTATGTTATACGAATAATATCCCTCAAAGGGACGGTGGAACTCATTTAGCTGGATTTAGATCAGCACTTACTAGAAGCCTCAATACTTATATTGAGAAAGAAGGTATGGGTAAAAACAATAAAGTGAGCACTTCGGGTGACGACGCTAGAGAAGGCTTAACAGCTATTGTTTCTGTAAAAGTTCCAGACCCTAAATTTTCGTCGCAGACAAAAGAGAAATTAGTAAGCTCTGAAGTAAAATCCGCTGTTGAACAAGAAATGGGAATACATTTTACAGACTATTTACTTGAAAACCCTCAAGAAGCAAAAAGCATAGTTAATAAGATGGTAGAGGCTGCAAGAGCTCGTGAGGCAGCAAGAAAAGCAAGAGATATGACTCGTCGCAAGGGGGCTTTGGATATCGCAGGCTTACCTGGTAAGTTATCGGATTGCCAAGAGAAGGATCCAGCATTATCAGAACTCTACTTGGTTGAGGGTGATTCTGCTGGTGGCTCAGCAAAGCAAGGAAGGGACCGAAGAACCCAAGCGATCCTCCCATTGAAAGGCAAGATATTGAATGTTGAAAAAGCAAGATTCGATAAAATGTTATCTAGTGCAGAAGTTGGAACACTAATAACAGCGCTAGGTTGTGGAATAGGTTCGACAGAATTTGACCCAGAAAAGCTTCGCTATCATACTATTTTGATAATGACGGATGCCGATGTTGACGGTTCGCACATACGGACATTGCTTTTAACTTTTTTCTTTAGACAGATGCGTGAACTAGTAGAGAGAGGCAACATTTTCATAGCACAGCCACCGCTTTATAAGATCAGCAAAGGAAAGCAGGAACAATATCTTAAAGATGATCAAGAGCTAACTAGTTTCTTGACGCAATCAGCACTAGAGGGGACGAGCTTGCACGTCAACAACGATGCTCCGGGTATAAGTGGCGGACCTCTTGAAGAACTAGTATCTGAACATCGGCAGGTTATGGCTATTATAGAAGGATTATCCCGAACTCACCCAATAGAAATATTAAAAGCACTAATTTTTCTACCTAAAATTAACCCAAAAAATATGAATGACGAGTCTTTTGTTAAAAAATTAGCCCAACAACTGTTGGAAGCTATGGAGACAAAAAAGACCTCTGGCAGCAAAAGCTATGTTATTTCATCCCACAGAGGAGAAGATCAGTACTTTTCTCTAGAAGTACTTATAACAGCACATGGTGTTCCGACTCCTTATTACTTCACGCGTGATTTCTTTGCCTCAACAGAGTACGACACCATTGCATCTTTAGGTCTAAAATTAACAGGCTTGCTAGAAGAGGGGGCATATATAATGTGTGGGGAAACAAAAAAATCCATAGAAAGCTTTAGTGACGGCATAGATTGGCTAATGGCTGAATCAAAGCGAGGCTATAACATACAAAGATATAAGGGTTTGGGAGAAATGAATCCATCTCAGCTATGGGATACAACGATGAATCCAGAGGCCAGGAGAATGCTCAAAGTGACAGTTGAAGATGCAATTGCTGCTGACCTAATGTTTACAACTTTGATGGGTGACTTGGTTGAACCTAGACGTGATTTTATTGAAAAGAATGCATTAACTGTTACTAATCTAGATTTTTAATTCTTTTTGAGCAGTTTCGATTATATTCTTCACATGTTCAGTTAAATGTCGGCTGTCCATATTTTTTGTATTAATAGCATCAGCAATAACAACATGAATAGTTCCAGGCCACTTTAAAAAACTATGCTTTGGCCAACAATGCCCAGCATTATGTGAGATCGGGAGTATAGGAACATTTGCAGCAATAGCCAGAGCAGCACCACTTCTACCATAGCGACCAATTACTCCAGGTTTGACCCTTGTTCCTTCAGGATATATGAGGACATTTTGACCATTTGATAACCTATCTGTTCCTTGACATAGAATTTGCTTCAAAGCTTTTCTAGGGTTACCACGATCAATAGCAATAGGATGCATAAAATACAGAGCCCAGCCGAAAAAAGGGATCCAGAAAAGCTCTTTTTTTAAAATAGTGCTTACTGGCCTAAGTAATCGCTGAAGATAAAAGGTTTCCCATCCTGACTGATGCTTGCTCAGTATAACGCAAGGTGTATCGGGTATATTCTCTAAGCCATCAACTATTAGTTTTATCCCACAACTCAGGTGTAGCCACTTAATGATAATTTCATTAGCAAAAGTAGCTACATTTTGGCGTAATTTGATCGGGAGAATAGCGCCGAACGTGCAGGTAAATGTTCCGAAAATGGTTATAACTATACCGTATAAAGTATAAAATATAGTTGAACGTATAAAAGAAATTAATATTTTCATATTTATATAAAGTGATAATTTAACCATCGCATAAGTAGTCTGCAACGCAGGCTAAATTATCAAAAATTCTTGTTTGTTTTAAAATTAGGTTCTGTTCTTTCTTTAGTTGAATTTCAGTATTATTTCCCTTGCCTGTTCGAACTAAAATCGGTGAACAATTATATTTAAGGCCAGCTTGAAGATCACGAAGACTATCACCAACTATATGAACACCTGTTAGATCTATATTTAGTTCTTCAGTTATCTGATCTAAAAGTCCAGATGCTGGTTTTCTGCATCCACACTCATCTTCAGGTGTATGAGGACAAAAAAATATTCCGCTAAGCGTGACATTAGAGCTTAGTAATAAATTTTTGAGTTTTAAATGCATTTCTTCAAGTGCATCGTAACTAAAAAAACCTCGCCCAATACCGGATTGATTTGTGGCGACAACTACTTTATAGCCAGAACGAAACAACCTTACGATGGCGTCAATACTTCCGGGAATTGGCCTCCACTCATCGGCTGTTTTTATATAAGTATCTGAATCTTGGTTTATTACGCCATCCCGATCAAGAATAATTAGTTTGACCATAAGATAAGCTTACCTTTGTAAATTCTTATAAAATCAATCTGGGTCCATCATCTCTCTGGAACCAATAATGAAATATCAGCTACCTGGAGAAATAAAGCCCTTAATTTGTGCAACAGTACAAGACGATTGATACGTGTTTCATCATCGTCAGTCACAACCATAACATCATCGAAGAAATTATCTATAGGTATGGCAAGTCCAGACAATAGTTTTAATACTGACGTATATGACTGTTCTTGGAGCAATGGCTGTATTTTTTTCTCAAGATTTTCAACTATTTTAGTTAATGCGAGCTCTGACGGCTCGCACAAAAGGTCCTTATTAATTGGCGCTGACATATCCTTTAATGGATTTTTTGCAAGTATATTAGATACTCTTTTGTTTGCAGCGGCTAATGTTACGGCTTCAGGGAATCTAGTGAACGTATGGACTGCATATACGCGCCGATGTATATCGAGAGGGTTATTTAGGTTTCTGGCAGAAACAGATAAAAAAACTTCAGTTGGTATACCTTCTTCTTCATACCAAGCTCTAAAGCGTTCTTTTACGTAAGTGAGTACTTGCATACAAATTTGATCATCATCAGTTTGCAGTTGCTGGTGCCCTGTAGCTGCCTTTTTTAAAACTTCATAAAGATTTAAATTTATATTATGTTCAATGATTATTCTCAGTAGCCCTAGACTGGAACGGCGGAGTGCAAATGGGTCTTTTGAGCCAGATGGTTGTTGTCCGATACCAAATATTCCAACTAATGTATCTAGACGATCACAAATAGCTAAAGTTATACCTATAGCTGTTTTGGGTATTGCATCCTTAGAAAATTTTGGCAAGTAGTGCTCTTGTATCGCCTCAGCAACTTCAGGCTTTTCTCCATCGTTAGTTGCATAATACTTTCCCATGATTCCTTGAAGACTTTCAAACTCTCCAACCATATCTGTTACTAAGTCTGACTTACATAACTGAGCTGCTCTAACTGATAATGATATATCGGCATTAACTATAGGTGCAATATACTCTGCGAGAGCACTAAGGCGGTCTGTCTTTTCGTATATAGTACCGAGCTGTTCTTGAAAAATTATAGACTTTAGTGACTCTCTCCTTTTCTCGAGCGTAGTTTTTTTATCAGTGTTATAAAAAAAAGCAGCATCGGATAGCCTCGGCCGAATAACTCTTTCATTGCCACGAATTATTTGAGAGGAATCTTTGCTTTCAATATTAGAAATTGTTATGAAAAGTGGTAAAAGCTCACCATCAGTATTAGTTAAATGAAAATATTTTTGATGCTCTGCCATTGACGAAATTAGTGCTTCGGTTGGCACTTCTAGAAATTCTCTGTCAAAGCTACCTAGAAGCGCTACAGGCCATTCATTAAGTGCTGTTACTTCATCAAGCAATGAAGCATCAACAATAGCTATTCCGCATACTTTTTTTGCTATTTTCTTTATAGCAGAGCTTATTAGCTCTCTACGTTCAGAGAAACAAGCAATTACATTGGCTTCGCGGAGACAAGATTCATACTCCCTTGGCTCATCTACTATAATTTGATTCTTGCTATGAAATCGATGACCGTAGGTTATATTACTTGCTTTTAAACCCATAATTTGTGAATTGATAATTTTGTTACCAAACAAAATTAATACCCATTGTAAGGGGCGAATAAACTCAAAAGCATTTGAACCCCATCGCATTTTCTTTGGAATTGGTAGTGCGCTTATAGCTTCTCTAATCAAATTTTCTGCAAGGTCTTCTACTTTTAACCCTGGTTTTTTCGATTTACTGAACAATTTTTCTTTTCCTTGGTTGTTTCCAACCATCTCAGATAATGATTCTATCGGAATACTATTTTTTTTTGCAAACGCTATGCCAGCCGCGGTTGGTTCACCTGCTGCATCAAATGCAATTTTTGTAGGAGGTCCCCAGATAGTGATTTCTTTACTAGGTGCTTGTTTATCAAGATTTTCGAGTAAAATTGCTATTCTTCTCGGAGTGGCAAAAACTTTTGTCTTGCTGAAGCCAAAGGTATTATTCTTGAACCCATTAGCAACATGATCATGAAACGCGTTAGCGAGATTCATTAATGCTTTAGGTGGAAGCTCTTCTGTGCCTATTTCCACTAAAAAATCAGCCATTACTTTTCCCCCCAATACGCCTTATTGCCCTGTCTGCCATTTCTTTTGATGCTAATGGAAATCCAAGTGCACTTCTAGAGTTGAAGTATGCTTCTGCAACAGACTTAGCTAGAGTTCGAATCCTTAAAATATAACGCTGCCTCTCAGTTACCGATATTGCGTGGCGTGCATCAAGCAAATTGAATGCATGCGAAGCCTTTATAACCATCTCGTAACCTGGTAACGGAAGTCCTTTATTAACAAGTCGCCTACAATCAGATTCGAGTTGATTAAATGTTTCGCGCATGAAATCAATATCAGCTTCTTCGTAGTTATATGCTGACATTTCAACCTCGTTTTGATGAAATACATCTCCGTAGGTTACAACACCCTCATCGCCACTGGTCCAGACCAGATCATATACATTGTCAACTCCTTGAAGATGCATGGCAATGCGCTCAAGACCATAGGTTATTTCTCCAGCCACTGGAAAGCATTCAAGACCGCCCACTTGCTGGAAATATGTAAATTGTGTTATCTCCATTCCATTAAGCCATACTTCCCAGCCGAGCCCCCATGCACCGAGCGAGGGAGACTCCCAGTTATCCTCAACAAAACGAATATCATGTATTGTTGTATCAATTCCTAACATTTTGAGTGAGTCTAAGTAGAGTTGTTGTATATTTGATGGCGAGGGTTTTAGTATCACCTGAAATTGATAATAATGTTGAAGGCGATTTGGGTTATCGCCATACCGACCATCAGCTGGCCTTCGACATGGTTGTACATAAGCGGAGTTCCAAACTTCAGGTCCAATAGCACGCAAAAAAGTAGCTGGATGAAATGTACCTGCACCAACTTCCATATCAAGGGGTTGCAAAATAACACACCCATGATCAGACCAAAATTTTTGTAAGGATAAGATTAACTCTTGAAACGAAGTACAATCCTTCTTAATTTGCGACACCTAGGCTTCCTCTTAGAATATAATATTAATGATTATAAGGCTGCAGACAATGAATAGTAAGTATTTATAAAATCAGTTACTGACATCTTGCTGTGGTCCTTTATTTTTTATTTTTATTTCAAATATTTTATCAGGAAAAATCTCTTATGATAGATAATAAAATTGATATATTTACTATATATGGACATCAAGCATGTGGATTTTGTCGTCAAGCAAAGACAGTTCTTCAGGCAAATCTTATACAGTTCGATTACATTGATATTCATACAGAAAATATAAACCCAGATGATCTAGCTCAAAAAATTGGAAAGCCTGCAAATACAGTCCCACAAATTTTTTACAATAACTCATACATAGGTGGGTACCAAGAGCTGATGAAATATCTTAGAGATAAGAATATGATCAACTAGTTCTCGATCGTTAGTTACTCAAAGATGGAAGCCACGTTGCAATTGAAGGCCAAATGGCAAGTTGTGCCATGAGTATTATTTGTATTGCTATAAAGGGCATCACTCCTTTATAAATATCCTGTATGTGTACGCTATTTGGCGCTACACCTTTAAGATAAAATAATGAAAAACCAAATGGTGGTGTTAAAAAAGAAGTTTGTAAATTTACTGCAATCATAATACCAAGCCAAATCGGATCAAGACCTAATCCAAGCAAAGCTGGGGCAACAATTGGAACAACCACATAAGTTATTTCTATAAAATCGAGAATAAATCCAAGAAGAAATATTAGCAACATAACCAAAAATGTTGCTCCAAAAAGACCTCCAGGTATATTTTTCAAAAGATCTTCTACTAGTTGGTCTCCACCAAAACCTCTAAAAACTAAAGAGAAGATAGATGCACCAATTAATATCAGGAAAATCATAGAGGTAATTTCGGTAGTTTTTTGGGCCACTTTTTTTAATAAGTCATATGAAAGCATATTCGCATTATAAGTAAGCAGAATCGCCCCAATTGCACCTATGCCTGCTGCTTCAGTTGGGGTGGCTAAACCGAACAAAATAGATCCTAGTACTGAAAAAATAAGTATTACAGGCGGCATTAAAGGTTTAAGTAGTTGAAAAAAACTACTTTTTATTTTTTGTTCAGTAACAATTGGCATAGATCGTGGTTCAAAACGTGCGACAAGCGTCAAATAAACTATATACATCATTATTAATAGCATTCCTGGGACAACTGCACCTAAGAAAAGATCACCAACGGATATAGTTTTTGGAGCAAAAACACCCTGAGCAAGCTGGGCTTGCTGATAAGAATTTGCAATGATATCGCCCAGTAGCACTAAAGCGATTGATGGCGGGATGATTTGTCCAAGAGTTCCTGTCGCACAAATAGTCCCAGATGCTAGAGAGGGAGAATACCCCTGTTTGAGCATAGTAGGTAAAGAAATCAGCCCCATAGTCACTACAGTTGCGCCTACAATTCCTGTGCTAGCAGCCAACAGCATACCGACCATAACAACCGATATACCGAGCCCTCCTTTAAAATTTCTTAATAATTGAGACATACTATTCAGTAGGTTTTCAGCTAAGCTAGACTTTTCTAGCATTACACCCATAAAAATAAATAAAGGAACTGCTATTAGAATAGTATTATCAATTATACCGTATAATCGATTTGGCAAAGCATGCAAAAAATCCATATCGAAGATATTGGCTACGTTACCGTATACTGCAAATAAAAGTGCAGTTCCTGCCAATGAAAAAGCTACAGGGTAGCCCGCCATGATTATTACGCAAACAGAAGCAAACATAATTATAGGGATATATTCAAGCATCTGAACCACTCTCTGCTTCACTTTTAATTTGATCAAATAGAAATAAAGAATTCTTTATAACTTCAGAAAGTCCCTGTAGTAAAAGACATGCAGGCATAGTTATTAATAATGTTTTCAATAGATATATATACGGTAGGCCCTCTGCCTCCATTGAAACTTCTTGTATAGACCAACTGCTTATTACGTAATCCCAGCTGAGAGTTAAAATCACAATGCAAACAGGCATCAAGAACACTAATGTACCTAATACTTGAATTACCGCCTGAGTGTGAGGACTGAACTTCTGGTAAAAAATATCGATACTAACATGCCCTTTTCTCTTTAGTGTAAAAGCTGCGCCCATCAAAAAAACTAGCGCATGCAAGTAAGTTAAGGATTCCTGTAGAGCAATCGACCCGATTTCAAAAAAATAGCGCATTAAAACTATTAAACCCATTAAGAAAACCATTAATAGGACTGCCCATGAAACTATTTTTCCTGTCCATTCAGTAAAATTATCTATACTCGTTGCTATCTTACGAATAAAAAGGTGAAATTTATAGTTGATGAAATTTTTAATGTTCATAATATGCGTATATTTTACCAGTCAATTATCATTTGTTGATTTTGTCATATTACTGTCATGAATGTAGAGTAAAATGATTCTCAATGAAAAATCATCAAAGGAGATTCAATATGAGAATCATTAGTATAAAAAATTACATTATTGTTGTTAGCCTACTTTCTTTTAGCTCTAGTCTGTTCGCCGCATCTCGTGACTATATCAGTGTTGTAGGATCCTCAACAGTGTACCCTTTTGCCACAGTGGTGGCAGAGCGCTTTGGAAAAAATACTGGTAGTCTGACACCTAAAATAGAATCTACTGGTTCAGGTGGTGGAATGAAGTTATTTTGTTCTGGCATTGGTACAAAATACCCAGATATTACAAATTCATCAAGACGAATAAAAGAATCTGAGTTTAAAAAATGCCAAGATAACGGCGTAACGGAAATTATCGAAGTTCTTATTGGTTACGACGGCATTGTATTGTCAAATTCTATTCAATCAAAAAAAATGAATTTAACACGTAAAGATATTTATTTAGCTTTGGCAGACAAAATTCCAAATTCAAACGGCAAATTGGTAAAAAACCCAAATAAAACCTGGCAGGATGTTAATCCTTCACTACCGGATAAAGCAATTGTCGTGATCGGTCCTCCACCAACATCTGGAACTCGTGATGCTTTTGTAGAGCTTGCAATGGAAGGCGGAGCTAAAAGTTTTAAAGCTCTCAAAGCTTTAAGAAAAAGCAAGGATAGCAATAAAATTATAGAGATGATGAGAGATCTCGATATACCTGCGAGTGCTTTTAATGAGAAGGGTAAGAAAGTTTTTAAGGCAATCACTCATGCTATTCGCGAGGATGGCGCCTACATAGAGGCCGGTGAAAACGATAACTTGATTATTCAGAAATTAGAAGCCAATCCAGATGCATTAGGTATATTTGGATATTCTTTTTTAGATCAAAATAGTGACAAGGTTCAAGGCTCAACAGTTGAGTTAGTAGAACCTACATTTGAAAGTATAGCTGATAAAAGTTATTCGATAGCACGTCCCTTATACTTTTATATTAAAAAAGCACATATAAATGTTGTACCTCGAATTGCTGACTATGCTGCAGAATTTAGTAGTGAAAAAGCATGGGGTCCAGAGGGTTATTTGGCTGATAAGGGTATGATCCCTATGAATAAAGATTTACGATCTAAGTTTTCAGATGACATAAAAAACATGACCATAATGAAGGGTGTGGAATAACTAGAATCTCTTGCCCACCCCTTCGTTATAGTCTGCTGAGATATTTCTCAGAGAGATTGCAAAAAAAATTTGCTTATTATTATGATAATATCCGGCTTGTGAGTATACTCATGAGCCGTTTTCAATTTCGAAATATGAAGGAATTTATGTAATGGGATTTGGTTCTTTAATTCTAGCTGTGCTTGGACTTAGCTTGATAGCATTTTATGCATCACGCGTAAAAGCTTTAAGTATGGCAAAATCTCTCGGCGGCATTCAGCAGCTGGCGTCACTACCCTTTTTTTATGGTATGCGTGCAGCAATATGGTGCGCCTTACCTGCATTAGCATTATTAATTATATGGTCTTTGTTTGATAATCACATAATTAGCACAATAGTTCTAAGCAACTTGCCAGATAGCGTCAAGCCAACCAATACTGATCAACATAATCTGTTGATAAACAGTATAGAAAATATATCAAGTGGTTCCCTAGATCCACAATTTGCTGACCCAAATTTGGTGTCTGCTTCAAAAATACTAGATCAGCTAAATAATACAGCCCAAAAATTACTAACTATATTAATATTATCCGTTTCTATTTTTTTTATGTCCTTTGCTTGGATAAAAGTTTCACCTAAATTGCATGCCAGGCAGATGGTTGAAAAAATGTTTAAATGGACACTCCTGATCGCGGCTTGTTTAGCTATTCTTGCTACGCTAGGTATTATTCTTTCAGTATTATTTGAGGCAATAAGGTTTTTTCAGCTAGTGCCGGCAAGTGACTTTTTATTAGGCACTGAGTGGAGTCCACAAATGGCTATTCGCTCAGATCAAGTTGGATCAACTGGAAGTTTTGGTGCCATACCACTATTTGTGGGCACCCTCTTAATTTCTTTTATTGCAATGTGTATAGCAGTTCCCGCTGGCTTAATGTCTGCGATTTATCTAGCAGAGTACGCTAAACCTGTAGTGAGAAATTTTGCTAAGCCAGTACTTGAAATTTTGGCAGGAATTCCAACAGTAGTATATGGATTTTTCGCAGCTTTAACTGTCACTCCCTTTTTACGTGAGTATGGCGCAACTATTGGATTAGAAATATCGTCAGAAAGCGCTCTGTCTGCCGGGCTTGTAATGGGGGTAATGATAATACCATTTGTCTCTTCTCTAGCAGATGATGTTATAACTGCAGTTCCACAAAGTCTCAGAGATGGCTCTTTAGGCTTGGGGGCAACCAAATCTGAGACAATTAAAAAAGTCATTTTTCCAGCTGCATTGCCTGGAATAGTTGGAGGAGTTTTGCTTGCAGTTTCTCGCGCTATCGGAGAAACAATGATTGTAGTCATGGCAGCAGGTTTAGCTGCAAAAATGACCATTAACCCACTTGAAACTGTAACCACAGTGACAGTACAAATTGTTACCTTGCTAGTTGGAGATCAAGAGTTCGATAGCCCTAAAACACTTGCAGCTTTTGCCTTGGGGTTAATGTTATTCGTTGTAACCTTGATATTGAATTTTCTAGCACTGCGTATTGTGAATAAATATAGGGAGCAATATGACTAGTCTCTCTACAGCAGCGCGTCAAGAAAAAATTCGGTCAGGCTTAAAAAAACGTCATCGTGCAGAAACTCGTTTTCGATTATACGGTGCAACTGCTATTACATTTGGATTAATGTGTGTTCTCTTTTTATTTTCTGATATCACCAGCAAAGGGTACAAGGCTTTTCAGTTAACTTATATTAATCTTAACGTAACTTATGATGAGGATGTTTTGGGTGTAAGTGACGCAAGCGATCTTTCTCAAATGGCTTTAGGTGATTTCCATGGCGCTGTGAAGGCTGGCTTAAGAGACAGATTTACTGATGTTAATGGCCGCAAAAATAAACGAGAGCTCTACAGTATATTAAGCAACGGAGCTGGCTATACTTTACGTGACCAATTGAAAGAAAATCCGAACCTATTAAACACTACAGCCAACATGTGGCTAATAGCCGATGATGATGTAGATACTTATTTTAAGAGTCTTAACAATAAAGATGGTCCTTTCAAAGGAAGGATGACAGAGAATAAGGAGACTTGGCTGCAAAGCTTAATTGAATCTGGCGAAGTAGAGACACGCTTTAACACAAATTTCTTTTCCAAGGGAGATTCTCGAGAGCCAGAGCTAGCAGGAATATATGGAGCTACGATGGGTTCTTTTTATACACTACTTATTACGATAATTCTTGCTTTTCCGTTGGGTGTTGCCGCTGCAGTCTATCTCGAAGAATTTGCACTTCGTAATAGATGGACTAATTTCATCGAAGTCAATATTAATAATCTTGCAGCTGTTCCATCTATAATTTTTGGATTATTAGGCTTAGCAGTTTTCATTAATTTTTTCGATGTACCTCGTTCAGTACCACTAGTGGGTGGTTTAGTTCTAACATTGATGACTTTACCAACAATAATTATTTCAAGCAGAGCAGCTATTAAGTCAGTTCCGCCGTCAATACGTGAGGCTGCCATCGGAGTGGGCGCTTCTCCTATGCAAGTTGTCTTGCACCATGTGTTACCTCTTGCAATGCCTGGAATGCTAACAGGAGCAATAATCGGAATGGCAAGAGCTTTGGGTGAAACAGCTCCTTTATTGATGATTGGCATGGTGGCGTTTATTGTAGACGTTCCAACGGGATTTAATGATCCTGCAACAGCATTACCTGTTCAGATTTTTCTTTGGGCAGACAGCCCAGAGAGAGCTTTTGTAGAAAAAACATCAGCTGCGATCATGGTATTGCTGGCATTTTTGGTAATAATGAATACAGTAGCTGTAGTTTTGCGCAAACGCCTTGAGCGTCGATGGATGTAGGGATTAAAAATTATTATGAGTATAATTAAAAACCACGGTAAAGAAGCTAATTATCCAGAAGAAACAGTTGGTGTGCCATTAATAGAGAATCCAAAAATGTCTGTTAGAAACCTTAATGTTTCTTATAATGATAAACAGGCTATATTTGATTTATCCTTGGATATTGGAAAACACGAAGTAATCGCAATGATTGGGCCTTCAGGCTGTGGTAAATCTACATTTCTAAGGTGTTTAAATAGGATGAATGACACTATTGAGAGCTGTAAGGTTGCTGGAACGATTACTTTAGACGACCAAAATATATATTCAAATTCAATGGATCCTGTTGCATTGAGAGCACAAGTAGGCATTGTTTTTCAAAAACCTAATCCTTTTCCTAAATCAATTTATGATAATGTCGCATATGGACCAAGATTACATGGACTGGTTAGCAGTCGCGCCGAAATAGATGAAATTGTTGAGAAAAGCCTTACTAGAGCCGGCTTGTGGGGGGAGGTAAAGGATCGTCTTGATCAACCTGGTACAGGTTTTTCAGGTGGTCAACAACAAAGACTATGTATAGCAAGAGCAATTGCAATAAGTCCAGAGGTTATTTTGATGGATGAACCGTGCTCTGCACTGGATCCGATTGCTTCTGCAAAAATAGAGGAACTGATCGCCGAGTTATCAGAAAATTACACTATAGCTATAGTAACTCATTCCATGCAACAGGCAGCTCGAGTTTCGAATCGAACGGCATACTTTCACTTGGGGCGCTTGGTGGAAGTTAACGATACAGAAAAAATATTTACCGCGCCAACACATCAGTTAACAGAATCATATATAACTGGCCGTATTGGTTGATGGGT
>DGPR01000028.1:5987-19514 GCA_002390525.1 Cellvibrionales bacterium UBA4435 | reverse complement strand
CGTGAAATTTTTAGAGCTGCATATGATGCGCTTCAAAAAAGAGACATGACAACCTATCAATATGAATATACAAAACTTAACGACTATCCAATAAAACACTATCTTTTAGCACAAGAGTTACTGCAAAAAATTCGCAGCTTTCCTAAAGATGATATAAGGAAATTCTTAGAGGAACATGATCAATCAGCAATTTCTGACAATGTACGACATTATTGGCTCGAAGTTTTGAGAAAACACAACAGATGGCAAGATTATTTAGCTGACTACAAGGAAAGTGGAGCAACAATAAGACAGAGATGTTACTACCAATTTGCAAGAATTAAGAACGACACGAGTAATAAAAAAAGTGCTATTCAAGCTGCTCTAAAACTTTGGTCTTCTGGCAATTCACAACCCAAAGAATGCGACAAATTATTCGATATTTTGATCAAAGATGATCTTATTACAGAAGAAGTTGCGTGGGATAGGTATGCAAAATCAATCGCTAAACGTAATTATCAACTATCAAAATATGTTTCAAGATTTATTAATAATAAAGATAATAAAAAACTTGCAACAAAGCTATATGAAACATATAAAAATGAAAGTACCGTCATCAATCATAATTTCTTTACTCCGAAAGAGTTAATTAATAATACTAGCGAAATTCACACTGCGGTTACTTATGGATTGGTGCGTTTAGCAAAAAAAAATGCGCGTTTAGCAACCAAGGTCTTTTTAAAGTATCAAAAAAAATATAAATTTTCTGAAGCAGAAAAAATAAAAATTAGTAGCTCTTTAATAAAAAGTCTTTTTAAACAAAAAAAGAAGGCAGAATCAGATGAATATTTAACAAAAAATATTCATTCTTCTGGTCATAAAATATTAGAATGGAGAGTTCGTCAATCTATCCAAATAGCTGATTGGAAAGATGCTCAAATCTGGATAGAAAAAATGCCTCAAGTCTTAAAAAACAAACAGGTATGGAAATATTGGAATCAAAGGTTAACTGAGATTATTGATGGTGACTCTAAGAACCCAGACTTAAGTGGTTATAAAAAGTTATCCGGCGAGAGAAGTTTTTATGGTTTTTTGAGCGCTCAACGACTGGGGCTATCTAATAATATGCGATATAAGGATTCAACGCCAAGTCAAGTTGAATTAATAGAACTAGAATCTCAAGTAGGTATTAAAAGGACGAGGGAGCTTCTTCACCATAACCTAAATCTCTCAGCACGCAGAGAGTGGAATAAAGCAACAAGGAATTTTTCAAAAAAACAGTGGATTTCAGCAGCTCACATATCTAAAAAATGGCTATGGCACAATGGTGCTATTACAAGCATGATAAAAGCTAGTTACTGGAATGATACTAATCTTAGATTTCCTCTTGCTTTTAAGGACTTATTTAAAAAAAATGCAAAAATAAACCAAATACCTATGCATTTACTAATGGCTCTGGCTAGACAAGAAAGTTCTTTTCATCATGAAGCAACATCTCCTGTTGGCGCCAAAGGCTTAATGCAGCTTATGCCTGCTACAGCAAAACAAGTAGCGAGTAATAATAATATTTCTTTTGATCCGGTGGTTGGCTTGTATGACGCAGGAATAAATATAGCATTAGGCAGCCTATACTTTAAAAAGATGCTTGATAGATTTAATGGTAATCGTATTCTCGCAATAGCCTCATATAATGCTGGGCCAACAAGGGTAAGTCGCTGGAGGAAAAAAACTGGGGGTAACATACCTTTCGATGCTTGGATTGAAGCAATACCATTTAATGAAACACGAAACTATGTGCAAAATGTATTAGCTTTTTCATCAATTTATGCAAAAAAACTAAATGAAAGTGAAGAGATAATTAGCAACCAAGAAGAAATTACTAAATTATGAGCAGTACAATTAGATCAGAAAACGCATTAATAGATATTGGTGTCAACCTCACTCATCGATCTTTTGAAAAGACTTTAATATCCATTGTAAATCGAGCTAAAAATGCTAATGTCTCAAAGCTCGTTATTACTGGTATATCAGAACTGGATAGCATAAAGGGTATCAATATTTGTAAAGACTTATCTAAAAATTTTCCAAATATGATATATACAACATGTGGTATTCACCCTCATCATGCCAAAGAATATAATAGTGAAAGTTTTAATAATCTTAAGGAGATCGCTAGCGATAAAAGTGTAGTGGCTATTGGTGAAATAGGACTTGATTTCAACCGTAATATATCCACACCTAAGGAGCAAGAAATAGCTTTCGAAAACCAACTTCAATTAGCTACTGAACTAGGTTTACCAGTTTTTTTACACGAGAGAGACGCACATAAGAGACAATTAGAAATATTAAGCACTCATAGGGCTCAGCTTAAAAATGTAGTTATACATTGTTTTACAGGAACAAAAGCAGCGTTATTTAATTATCTAGATTTGGATCTTTATATTGGAATTACTGGATGGATATGTGATGAAAGGCGCGGAGGTGAGCTAAAAAATAATGTTGGCAATATACCGATTAATAGGTTGATGGTCGAGACTGACGCGCCATACCTGTTACCAAACATAATAAAAAAAACATCAAAAAATCGGATAAATGAACCAGCTTTTTTACCTTTAGTCGTTGAAGAAATCGCTAAGCATCGTCCGGAATCAATCATAGAGATTTCGAAAAAAACAACTAGTAACTCAACTCAATTTTTTAACTTGATATAGGCACAAAATGAAAATAGTCAGTATTAATAAAGAACCTGTTGAATTATATAAAATATTAAAATTTGAGGGTTTACTTGAAAGCGGTGGAGCAGCTAAAAGTGCAATAGCTAACGGGCTAGTAGAGGTTAATGACTGTGTAGAGAAAAGGAAACGAAAAAAAATTATAGCTGGGGATACCATTGTTTTTAATGGTGAGATACTTCATATAAATCTTTTATAAATTTGGGCGCCAGAATCCATGGATCATTACGAAAATAGACAGGTAATTCTTAAAAAAAGACCAAAAAATATTCCTGAAGCAGAAGATTTTAAAATTATTAAGACTGTTCTGCCAAAAATATCAACGGGTAAAATAATCATTCGAAATATTTTTTTGTCTGTAGAGCCAGCAATGAAAGGCTGGGTAAGCGCAATTGGTAATTATGCACAACCTGTGGCACTCAATAGTGTCATGAAATCTTTTGCTACTGGTATCGTTGTTGATTCCTGTCATTCCGATTATCAACCTGGTGACCTGGTTACTGGTTTATTTGGTTGGCAAGAATATGCTTTAGTGGATGCTGGTGTTGTTGATAGAAAAATAACAACTAATACTCTTCCAATGTCAACATCGTTAGGTGTGGCTGGTATAAATGGTATAACTGCATACCTTGGACTCCTTAGTGTCGGACAACCTGTTTCCGGAGAAACTGTTGTAGTATCAACTGCTGCTGGGTCAGTTGGCTCTTGTGTTGGCCAAATAGCTAAAATCAAGGGGTGCACCACAGTTGGTATAACAGGGGGCCAAAAAAAAGTGGATATGTGCAAAAATATATATCGATATGATCAAGCAATAGACTACAAGAATGACAATCTTACAAGCTCTTTAGCTAAATATTGTCCTCAAGGAATTGATATATATTTTGATAATACTGGGGGAACAATCAGTGACAAGGTAATTCAAAAACTTAATATTGGTGCGAGAGTTGTACTTTGCGGTACTGCTTCTATTTCTAGCTGGAACCCTCCGCCTCTAGGGCCTAGATTAGAACGTCAAATATTAATCAAACGAGCTCGTATGGAAGGTTTCCTAATATTTGATCACAAGGAGCGCTATTCAGAGGCTCTATTAGCTCTGACTAAGTGGGTAATCTCTGGTGAAATAAACTATCGTGAAGATATCTTGCATGGTATTGAAAAGGCACCATCTGCTATTTCAGCAATATACCGAGGCGAAAATCTTGGTAAATTGCTTATCAAGTTAGGCGAAGAATGAAAAAATACTTTTAGAGTTTTTATCAAAGATCATAAAATAAGCTGCTTAATTTGACTAGGTGTAAATGGCCAGCTTTTTTCACTCCCCTCAGGATTAACAGCCACAGGTATTCGCAATCCATATTTTTCTCTAAGTAACACGTTATTTGATATGTTAACCTCATTATATTTCCAGTCAGTTGCTTTTAAGGCTTCTATTATGAGATCTTTTGCTATTTCACATAGATGGCAATTGTTACCAACGTAAATTGTTATAACTTTATTTAGCATGCTTGATAATCCAACAGTTATGAATTTTCTTGTTTCTTTGGAAGTCTGGATCAAATGTTTTGTCACTTATATTACAAACCTGATATCTTTCTATGATATCCGAAGACATAGAAAAATTACGGAAATTATTTGTAAATACTAATGTCCCGTTCTGGTCTAGCAGCAACATAGATTTTTTGATTAACTCTATATGATCTCTTTGTACATCAAATGTAGAGTCCATTTTTTTTGAATTAGAGAACGTAGGTGGATCAAGAAAAACTAAATCATACTGATTCAACTTATCTTTATTTTTAACATTTTTATCAAGCCAAACTAAGCAGTCTTCCCTTATAAGCTCATTAGATTTGCTACATATACTATTTAAAGAAAAATTTCTTTTTGCCCAATCGACATAGGTCTTCGACATATCGATACTCAGGCTTGATTTAGCTCCCCCTTTAATAGCATAAATAGTGGCTGAAGCGGTATAGCAAAATAAATTAAGAAATCTTTTATTTTGGGACAGACCGTGGATTAGCCTCCGAACTGGTCTGTGATCTAGAAAAAGCCCTGTATCCAAATAAGCACTCATATTGATCTCGAAAATATAACCATTCTCGGTAAGATTGAATATGTAATCTTCACTATTTTTATCATTCTTTGGGTGATATTGGCTGGAGCCTTTTTGTCTTCTGCGCTCCTTAAAAATTAATCTAGAATGCTGTTCATCAAAAAAAGAGGTTACCGCCTCTCTAACCTCCTTTAGATGTTTTTTTGATTGATTGGGGTCAATATATAATGGTGGAGCGTATTCTTGAATATGAACTGAATCCCCGTAAATATCAATAACTACCGCATATTCAGGTATATCCGAATCATAAAGTCGATATGAATTTATATTCGACTGCTTTATCCATCCATTAAGTTTTCTTGTATTTTTCTTTAGGCGATTAAAAAGCATTGAAGCGCCTTCAGATATCTGCTTTTTTTCAGATATAATTTTTTTTTGAAATGATGATACTACCCTATCGGTTAAATTATTTAGCTGATATAAAATTAATTGGCTTGGTATAGCTCCATTAAATATTTGATATTTTTTTTCTGAACGAAGTTTCAATTCACCAGATAATTCAGAATTCCCTGTAATGACTGCAAATTTCCATCCTGGACACTCTCTTTTGAGAATCTCACCAAGGTCTCTATATAAAGGCTTAAGATCTTCAACATCACCCCATCTCTCACCATACGGAGGATTACAGATTACTAGGCCGCACCGTATTTTTTTATGGGTTGGTAATTTAAACGCCACTAATGGTTTAGAGATCACCCGAATATGTCTATCAAGTCCTGCTGATATTATATTTTCTTGAGCGGCTACAATTGCTTTGGAGTCTTTATCGTAACCTCGTATCTCAGGTAGCTCTTTTGCAAGACCAACTGCACATCTATCAAGCGCATCACTCCTAATTTGGAACCATAAATTACAATCATGCTGTAACCATCCGTGAAACCCAAATTTTTCTCGATTCAAATTTGGAGCTATATCTGCAGCAATGAGTGCTGCTTCGATTAGCAGTGTTCCACTACCACACATAGGATCAATTATGGCGCCCCCCTTAATTGATAAATTAGGCCAATCTGCTCGGAACAGCAAAGCAGCTGCAAGATTTTCTTTCAGTGTTGCAGCCACCATTGCTTTGCGGTATCCACGCTTATGGAGGCTATCACCAGACATATCAAAACTGACGTTAGCTTGATCTTTAGACAACCGAACATTAATTCGGATATCAGGGTTTTTTAAATCAACATCTGAGCGATCGTTGTAGTGCTCATTTAATTTATCAACAATCCCATCTTTAACTCGCTGGGCCCCGAATTGCGTATGACGTATTACATCGTTAGATCCAGAAAAATTTACAGCAATGCTTTCGCGCGGGGTGAAATGGGTCTCCCAAGGAATGTTTTTTATCCCATTGTATAAATCGCTATCTGAGGTTACCTGAAACTTCGCTAATGGTAATAATATTCTATTAGCTATCCGGGACCATAGACAAGACTTATAGATGAAAATAATATCACCTTCAGCAAATACACCAGCCACAGTCAGGCTAGTTTTCTTTGCCCCAAGCGACGTGAGCTCCTTTGCAAGAATTTCTTCTAAGCCTTTAGGACAGGTTGCAAAAATTTTACGCATTTAGATGGCCATTATATTGAGAAAAATCAACTAAGACTCTTAGAGGCGATCTCATAAGTATCCCCAGACAGATCATTTTCTAAAATTATCCTACTAAGTTGATTTTTCATAAGGTTTCTACGTTTTTTTGGGAATTTTCGCCATCGCGTTAGAGGATTTAAAAGTCTGGCAGCTATTTGTGGGTTGATCCTATCTAAAGCCAATACTTGATCAGCTAAAAATTCATATCCATCTCCCCGATCACAATGAAAATTCATAGGATTATTAGTGCAAAAAACGCCAATCAGCGATCTAATCTTGTTGGGATTATTGAAGTCAAATGCGGGATGCTCCATGAGTGTCCTAACTCGATTCAAACCACCTGGTAGTGAACATGACGCCTGCACCTGAAACCATTGATTTAATACTAGAGGCTCATCTTTATAGTCTTGGTAAAATTTATTTAAGTATTTCTTTGATAAATCGATAGCACTCTTTCTATTGTCATTCACTAAAATATTCAATGCTGCAAGTCTATCAGTCATATTATTAGATTTGATAATTTGATTTTCAACCATCCTCAAAGAACCCTCTGATTTAGAGCTAACTATATACCTCAATGCTAAGTTCTTTAAACTACGTTGAGATGTCTCTTTTGCATTAAAGATATATTTTTTTGATGTCAAATTAGATTTATATATTTTATTCCAGGAACTACTCAAATTTTTTCCTAATTCACTCAATACAAAATCTCTGACTATATGGATAGCCTCAATATCAATCTCATTTGAGATTTCAGCCATTATCAGCTCGGAGGGTATAGTGAGCAGTAGTGCCTGCATTGCTTTATCTTTATTTGGCCTGTTCATAACACCAAGAAATGCATCATAAAGATATGATTTCATCTCTAATTTTTTATTAAGTCGATATTCATGTTGCATTACAGTCATAACCCGTATGGCCAGTTCTTGGCATGCATTCCAGCAACTAAAGCCATCCAGGTCTTCAGACATGAGTAAAATTAGATCTTTCTCAGAATAAGAGAAATCAAGCTTTATAGGTGCAGTGAAACCTTGGAGTAAAGATGGAGTTGGGCATTTATTAATATTTTCAAAAGTAATAGTTTCTTGTTTTTTCGTTAACTCGATCAATAAAGAGTTATTGTTATCATCAGATATTGGTAGAGGGCCCTTATCTGTTATTAACCCAATCTTAATCGGAATATGAAAAGGGACTGTTACATAATTAGATTCAGATGAGCTCGAATCTTTTGTACTTTTTGCAGAAATTTGCTTAAAGGTTAAACTGTATGAGCATTTTTTTTGATCATAGGTCCCGCTTACAGCTATAACTGGTGTTCCTGATCTCTCGTACCACAACATAAATTGTTTGAAGTCACGTCCGCTAACCTCTGCCATAGTTGATATAAATTCATTTATAGTTACTGCTTGACCATCGTATCGTGAGAAATAAAGATCTGATCCCTTTCTAAATAGCTCACGGCCTAATAAAGTTTGGATCATTCTAACAATTTCAGCTCCTTTCTCGTATATAGTAACTGTGTAAAAATTCGAGATTTCCATGTATGTTTTAGGCTGAACGGGATGTGCGGTTGGCCCCGAATCTTCTGCGAACTGAATAGAGCGAAGAAAATTTACATCTTGAATGCGCTTAACCTCAGCTGAACCCATATATGCAGAAAACTCAGAATCCCTGAAGACAGTAAAACCCTCCTTTAGACTCAACTGAAACCAATCTCTGCATGTTACCCTATTTCCTGACCAGTTATGAAAATATTCATGAGCTACTACTGCTTCAACTCTATTAAATCCATCATCTGTTGTTGTTTCGGGGTTAGCCAAAATACATGATGTATTAAAAATATTTAATCCTTTATTTTCCATAGCCCCCATATTAAAATCATCTACAGCAACTATCATATAAAGATTTAAATCATATTCTCTTCCATAGGTCTCCTCATCCCACCTCATTGCATGCTTAAGAGATTCAAGTGCATGTGAACATTTATCAATATCTTTAGGTTCAACAAATAACTGAATATCTATAGCTTTTCCAGAACAAGTCAGGAAACTATCTTTAACAACAGAAAGGCTACCTGCAACCACAGCAAACAGGTAGGAGGGTTTTGGAAAAGGGTCATGCCAAGTTGCCCAATGGCGTTCATTTTTTTTATTCTTTAAATCGCTTAGATCAGCCTTACAGTCGCCGGAATCTATGAGGTTTCCATTGGAAAGCAGCATGGGACAAGATGACTTATCTGCGATTATCGTAGTAGTAAATTCAGACATCACATCGGGGCGGTCAAGATAATAAGTAATTCGCCGAAATCCTTCAGCTTCGCATTGAGTACAATATATTGTTCTAGATTTATACAGGCCCTCTAAAGAGGTGTTTTTCTTTGGAAAGATAACAACAGCTATTTCGAGTACAAATGAATCGGGAACAGATAAAATAGTGAGAGTCCCGTCACCTAAAATATAGGCTTCCGTAGCTAGCGTATTACCATTTATTTTAATTGAATTAAGATTTAGTTCTTGGCCGAACAGTTTTAGATTTTTCTTTTCATGATTGTTGCGACTAATTTCTAAAACAGAAAATACATTTGCCTGATCTTCCTCGATATCAATTATGAGATTTGTTTTATGTATAAGAAAATCTGGTGGTCTATAGTCACATAAGCGAGTTAGTTCAGTTGGGTGTGTTTTGCTGTTCATCGACATTAGGCCCTGAATATATATTTTTAAAAAATTTAATTAGGTAAAAGTTCAATTCTTCCACTTAATAGGTTTTTCTGTATCTTTAAGAGTTTCTTTTAAGTCACATGCATCTTCTACTTTTTTAAGCGGAACATACCCCACCCTTTCGTCTTGCTCCTTGTTGTAGTTGTCGTAAGCTATCAATATTTGCATGCAATGCTCAAGCTGCTCTTTTGAAAGTTTTACCCCATTAGCCCATTTACCAAGCTCAACTGCGGACTTTAGTTTTTTATAAATTTCTGGTGTAACTGAAGCAATTAATTGTTGAAATTCCATTATGCACCTTGAATGAATAGAAAATCTCTGCATTTATAATATTTTTTAAAACGATTATTTAAAAAAACGGTAGCCGTTTAAACACCCTAATATCATACCACTAATTAGGCCTGTAGTATGAGCTGCGTTTGCAACTTGTATACCTAATATAATCTCTACTATCCCGCTAATACCTAAGAATAACCAAACTAACATAAAACCGAAAAGCCCTTGAGGTATTAACATTATTGGCTCTCTTGAAAATTTATAAGAAATCCAAATAAAGCCTAACAAACCATAAACTAGTCCAGATAAGCCACCAAATAAAACGGATTTTGCCAATAAGTACTGACTCAAGTTTGAAATAATAGATATGAAAAATACAGACATAAAAAAATATAGACTACCAATACTATATTCTATTTTTTGACCCAAAATCCATAACAAGAGTGAATTAAAAATAAGATGGAAAATACTGAAGTGCAAAAAAATTGGTGTAACTAACCGCCAGACCTCACCTGCATTAATAGATATAGTAATAGAATCAAAAGAATTAATATTAGCGGTAGAAAGAAAATCTTGTATAGTTAAATAATGGATAATTGATGGCATCCACTCAACAATTCCAGTGCCAATAAAACTGCTGACAAGAAGAAGAAAAACTATAGGTGCTTGTCTGAGTTGATCCAATACACTGAGGTTATTTAAATCTCTCATTTATAATCCCTAGGTATCTTATCCTGTAAATGAATCTATCTATTTCTGTTGCTAGAGCCTAAATGACTTCCCCAACCAAGCTTTGTACGACAGGTAGCGTAAAAACTATTGTCTTCTTGATGAATTAGCCTTAATGGGTTATTTTTTTTCTGTATGTGTATTACATCGCCTGGCTGATGAGAAAGATCATTTTGCCCATCGCATGTAATCATTGAACTCAACTCGTTACGTGAAGCTAACTTGATCTCTATATCACTATTTCCAGCAACTACAATTGGTCTACTAGATAGTGTATGTGCATTCATTGGTACTAATACTATCGCGTCTAAATTTGGGTGCAGTATGGGGCCACCACCAGATAAAGCATAGGCGGTAGATCCTGTGGGTGTGGAAACTATTAGGCCATCGGACCTCTGACTATAAACAAATTTTTTATCTATATATAACTCAAACTCCATCATTCTTAGAGAACTACCTGGGTGCAGCACTACATCATTTATTGCTTCACCTGAGCTAACTTTTGTTCCATTCCTTAATAAGGAAATATCTAATAAAAAACGATTTGATATTATATAATTGCCAGATAAAACTCGCTTTAATTGAACTTCCATATCATCGGGCAGAATATCTGTTAAAAACCCTAGTCTTCCTCTGTTAACGCCTAAAAGCGGAATATTTAAATCTGCTGCACTCCTTCCAACACTGAGCATGCTGCCGTCTCCACCAACAACAATTATCAAATCTAAATTCAAACTTTTGTCCAGATGATCGAAAATAGGTATATTTTTACTATCTATTAAATAGGATGTTCTTTTCTCTGAGAGTACTGAATAACCATCTTTTTCTAAAAAACAACACAAGCGATTCAGGAGATTAGCTATTTCAGCAAGCTCAACGTTGGCAACTAATGCAATCCGCTTGAATGGTGTCATGTTTATATACCTTGCAATAAAGAATCATCAATGAAAAATAAAAAAATTATATATCTAGAATTAAAATTAAAACAACCAGGCCACACTAAAAAATAGTGAAGTATTATGTGTTATCAGAACATAAAAAAATAGACATATAAAAGGGCAGACTTTGAAAAGGCACACAGAGAGACTAGCTGCAAAATTAAATTTAAATTTTTTATCATACCTAAAGTTGTTAAAATGGCGGACCGGACGGGACTCGAACCCGCGACCTCCGGCGTGACAGGCCGGCATTCTAACCAGCTGAACTACCGGTCCGTTAAAACACTTTAATCTTTGGTGGGTGGTACAGGGGTCGAACCTGTGACCTACGCCTTGTAAGGGCGTCGCTCTACCAACTGAGCTAACCACCCCACTAAAAGAAGGCGCATTCTACCCGATTATATAGCCTTGTCAAACATTTCAGGATACCTTTTTGTGTACATGAGTGCTTCATCAAATTAAGATACTGCATAAAAAATACCAAAGAGAATAATATGGAAATTTTTAAAGAATTTACATTTGAAGCAGCACATTTCTTACCTAATGTTCCTGACGATCATAAATGCAAGAGACTGCATGGGCATTCATATCATGTGACTATTTATGTTGAGGGTGATATAGCTGAAAATGAAGGGTGGGTGATAGATTTTGGTCAACTAAAAGAATATTTTAAACCTATACATGACCAACTAGACCACCGGTTTCTTAATGATATAAAAGGCCTTGAAAATCCTACTAGTGAAAATCTAGCCCATTGGATATGGCATAAATTGAAGCCCAATCTGCATATCCTATCTAAAATCAAGGTTAAAGAAACTTGCTCATCTGGGTGCATTTATACCGGAAATTAATTAGATACTAAAATATTTTTTAAGGCCTGATCAATATGACTATATATAAAAATAAATCCTGAATTTAGTGCCTTTTTTGGCACAACTCTTTGCCCTTTTAATAGCAGCTCATTAGCCATTTCACCAAAAATAATTTTAGCGATAAATGATGGCATTGATAAAAATACAGGCCTCGATAAAACGCTACCTAATTCTCGAGTAAACTCTTGATTAGTTACAGGGTTCGGCGAACAAGAATTTATGGCTCCTGAAAGCTCCTGATGCTCTAGACAATGAAAGATTAAATTTATTTGATCTTTTATATGTATCCACGGAAACCACTGTTTTCCTGTCCCTAACTTACCCCCTAATCCAAAATTAAATGGAGGTATCATACGTTTAAGTGCACCCTCACCCTCGCCCAAAACTATACCAATTCGAAGAAAGCAAACTCTGGATCCCAGGTGAACAAATCTCGATGCATTATTTTCCCATAAAGTACACAAGTGATTTGTGTAGCTGTTATTGTAACTACTATCTTCATCAATAAAGTTGTCTTCTTGGGGACCGTAATAACCAACTGCTGAACCACTTATGATTACCTCAGGGTAACTGTTTGTATTAGTGAAATAATCGTATAACTTATTTGTCATATCTAACCGACTATTTATAAATTTTTGCTTAAGTTCCTTGTTCCATCTCCCAGAAACCAAAGATTCGCCAGCTAAGTTAAGGACAAAATTGATTTCTTTAGTGCTCGGTAACTCTTCCAAGGATGTTACAACCTTAATTCCTTTCAGGCGTGCTTCAGCGTAAATTTTATTTCGCGATAATGCTATCACTTCATAGCCCTTATTTTTAGCCGAAATACAAAAATTATGACCAATGAAGCCTGAAGCACCAGTAACTAGAATGGTTTTATTTTTCATAATTTATTTTAGGAGTCTATTTGATAGCTAAAATTTACTAATTCTTTATATTTTCTTCAAAAAATTAACCCAGAAACTGCTCTAAAAATATATAATTTTATTAATAATTTCGAATAAGTTATATGTGGCCGTGAGGTTGGTCGGGGCGGCCGGATTTGAACCGACGACCACTACACCCCCAGTGTAGTGCGCTACCAGACTGCGCTACGCCCCGATATATATAACTTTAATCATAAAGCAGGTCATAATACAGAAGAGGTGAAGCAATTCAAGAGGCTTTGTATTTCTTCAGTGACTAGATTAACTTTTAAGAACCTTAAGAATATCCTCTAAGTCATCAACTGTTTGACGTATTACTTGATGGGTTTGAGAAGCATCTTCTTTTGCATCTTCGCCTAAAAGCTTCTGACGAGCTCCCACTATAGTAAAGCCTTGCTGATAGAGCAAAGAACGGATTTGACGTATTAATATCACATCATGATGTTGATAATAGCGTCTGTTGCCACGCCTTTTTGTAGGATTTAGATTAGGGAATTCTTGCTCCCAATATCTCAATACGTGAGTTTTTATTTCACATAAACGACTAACTTCACCAATGGTAAAATAATTTTTTCTAGGAATAGGAGGAAGTTTATCTATATCATTTGACGCCAGCATGGCTATCAACCCTTGATTTTAGTTTTTGTCCTGGCTT
>DGPR01000028.1:0-5861 GCA_002390525.1 Cellvibrionales bacterium UBA4435 | reverse complement strand
AGCTTTACCTCTTCATTATTTTCAAGAGAAGATCTAATTTCTTCAAAAAATAACTCAACCATCTCTTTGGCTTCTCTTTTGTTTAGCCCAAGATCATTAAAAAGCATCTCTGCTAGGTCTGCTTTTGTAAGTGCCGCCATTTTAACCTCTAAGAACTCCTAAATGCTCTTTCTTTACAGCTTCAACTATTAAAGAAATAGCGTGATTTACTTCGCTATCCTCTAGCGTGCGTGAACTATCTCTAAAGGTCAAGCCCAATGAGATGCTTTTACTATGGATTTCAATACCTTTTCCTTGATAAACATCTAATATTTGGGTATCGATTAAGATTTTTCCAGCTTTTTTATAAGCAGTTTCACAAAGATCATCTGCATATATATCGTCAGATACTATGAAAGATAGATCTCTTTTTATTTCAGGAAATTTACTCAACCCTGAAAATTTTGGAATTTTTCCTTTTAAAATAAAATCTAACTTCAATTCAAATACAAAAACAGGCTGATTGAGACCCAGATTTTTTTGTATGAGCGGGTGTATTTGACCCAACCAACCAACGGTATCTCCGTTTCTTAAAACTCTCGCAGATTGCCCTGAATGTAAATAGGTATTAGTATCCTTAACAAAACTAAACTCATCAAAACATCCATAAAATTTTAATAACGACTCCACATCACCCTTAATATCAAAAAAATCTACAGGTTCTTTGTTGGAGTGCAAATTATTTGTCATACGATTACCAGTTATAGCTGCTGAAATCATAGTGTCTTGATTAAAAGTTTTTCTGTTTGATGTAAAAACGAGACCGGTCTCAAAAAGGCGTATTCTTTCTTGTTGTCTATTAAGGTTATGACGCAAAACGGAGAGCAAGCCTGCCAATAATGTTAGCCTCATAGCGGACATATCACTTGATATTGGATTTATGACAGAAACTGGAGTGACTGCAGGCATAATTTCTGACTGAATCGAGGGATCCACAAAAGAGTAAGTTATTGCCTCGCTATATCCCCGAGCTATAAGCGTATCTCGTAAATTTTTAAGCTCACCCTCATTTTCAGGCGATACATTTATTGGTAGCTCAACTGATAGTATTTCAACTGGGAGGTTTTCATAACCATAAATTCTCGCAATTTCTTCAATTAGATCGGCCTCAATAGATAAATCAAATCGCCAACTGGGTGGGATACATTGCCAGCTTGCTTCTTTCGAACGAGAAATAATCAAGCCTAATCTTTTTAGTATATCTTCTATCTTTTTACTAGATATAGATAATCCAAGCTGTTGTTCAAGACGATCTTTTCTTAAAGTAATGCAATTTTGGTGTAGCTGGTCTTTTCTACCTTCAATAGTCATTACTGGTCCAGCATCGCCACCACTAATATCAAGCAGTAAAGTAGTTGCACGCTCAATTGCAGTTTCTTGAAGAGCTGGATCAACACCTCTTTCAAATCTGTGAGAAGAATCGGTATTTTTTCCATAAACGCGAGAACGACCTGATATAGATAATGGATGAAAACATGCACTTTCTAAAAAGATATTCTTTGTATCTCCTGATATAGAGGAGTTAGCACCACCCATAATACCGGCTATTGCAAGTACTTTTGTCTCATCAGCAATCACGAGTGTATCTGGTTTTAACATTACATCAGAGCCATCAAGTAACTTTAGTGATTCCTTCTCAGTCGCCATCCTAACCACTAGACTATTGTCAAGCTTATCTAAGTCAAAAGCATGCATTGGCTGCCCCAATTCGAGCATTACATAGTTTGTTACATCTACAACTAAATCAACGCTTCTTAAGCCTGAACGACGAAGTTTTTCTTTGAGCCAAATTGGAGTTACTGCAGACATATCTATATTTTTTATGACTCTTCCAATATAGCGAAAGCATGCGTCCTTATTCAATATTTTTACTGGCAAGAAGTCGGTAATCCTTGGTTCAACAGGAGGCATCTCGGGTTCTAAGAAATCTACTTGATTAAGTGTGGCTACTTCACGTGCTATACCGCGTATACTTAAGCAGTCCCCCCTATTGGGAGTGAGGTCTAAATCAATAATATTATCATTTAACATTAAATAAGTATGAAAATCTTCGCCAACAGGGGCGTCCGGTGGAAGTTCTAATAAGCCAACAGAGTTGGCAATGATACCTAGTTCTTCGGCGCCACAAAGCATCCCTTGTGACTCAATATCTCTTATATTGGTCAACTTAATAGTTAAATTTTCTCGTAATTTTGACCCTACAGCAGCAAAAGGTACCTTTATATTGGGTCGTATGTTCGGAGCACCACATACTACCCTTAATACTTTATCCGATTCACATAAGACCTCGCATATTTTAAGATTGTTAGCATTTGGGTGGGGTTTTGTTGAGATAACATGTCCAATAGATATTCCTGAAAATTTATAGGAAGCATCCGCAATACCATCTACCTCTAGACCGGCCATTGTTAGCTGATCGGATAGTTCTTTTGTACTTGTGGGAACGTCGACCCATTCCCTTAGCCATGCTTCACTAAATTTCATTAAATCCATTTCCTGATAATTAATATTAAATATTATTTATAAACTTTTATTGCTAATGAAATTGTTTTAGAAATTTTAAGTCATTTTCAAAAAATAATCGTAAATCTGTTACTCCATATCGAAGCATCGAAAGCCTTTCGACCCCCATCCCAAAAGCAAATCCAGAATATTTTTCTGGATCAACATTGCAATGAGATAAAACTGCTGTATGAACCATTCCGCAACCCATAACTTCCAACCAACCAGTATCTTTACATATACGGCAACCTTTACCCTTACAATTAGCACACTGCATATCTACTTCAGCCGATGGCTCAGTGAATGGAAAATAAGAAGGTCTGAATCTTATGGGTAAGTCCTCTTCAAAGAATGCATTTAAAAATTGTATGATAATGCCTTTTAGGTTCGCCATACTGATATTTTTATCTAAAACAAGACCCTCAACTTGATGAAACATTGGTGTGTGCGTTAGATCAGAATCACAACGATATACTTTTCCGGGACAAATAATTCTTAAAGGTGGATCCTGTGTTTCCATAGTTCGAATTTGAACAGGTGAAGTATGTGTTCTCAGCACATTATTCTGATTTATGTAAAATGTATCATGCATAGCTCTTGCTGGATGATGAGAGGGTATGTTTAAGGCTTCAAAATTATGGTAATCATCTTCAATTTCTGGACCCTTTTCAACCTTAAAGCCTATATTTGTAAAAAAGGATTCAATTCGCTCAATAGTTTGCGACACTAAATGCAAGGAACCTTTATCTGAACATCGACCAGGTAGAGTAATGTCTAAAGTTTCTTTTTCTAAGCGAGAGCTTATTTCAATCAACACGATTTCATTTTGTCGACGCTCAATTTCGTTAGTTATTCTTTTTTTTGCTAAATTTATTGATGCTCCAGCAACCGGTCTCTCTTTTGGAGTAAGTTCACCCAATCCTCTAAGGAGGGTCGACAACGAACTCTTTTTTCCTAGATAGTCAATTTTGATCTGCTCGAGTGACTTGATGTCAAGCGACTCTTTGATGGCTTTCATAGCTTCATCTTCAAGAAGCTGTATATTTTTCATTATCTACCTCGAGACACGTGTTTGTTCAAAAAAAAAGGGAGAGAGCACAAGCTCCTTCCCTTTTATATTGCCATTATTTTTCGTCACTTAACATAGGTGCTAGGCAAGGGCTGCCTTCGCTTGTTGAACGATTGCTGAAAATGCTGCTTTATCATGCACAGCCAGATCAGCTAAAACTCTTCGATCCAAATCTATATTTGCCTTTTTTAGTCCAGCTATTAACCGACTATAGCCAATGCCCTCGACTCGTGATTGGGCATTTATACGAGTGATCCAGAGTGCTCTAAAGGTACGTTTTTTAACACGGCGGTCACGATAAGCATACTGGCCTGCTTTAGTGACAGCCTGGGTAGCTACTCGAAAAACTCGACTTCGAGCTCCATAATAACCCTTCGCTAGTTTAAGAATTTTTTTGTGGCGACGGTGCGCAGTTACACCTCTTTTTACGCGTGGCATATTTTATCCTCTCAATATGTTATTAGTTTAATCACGAAGCATACGTTGTATTAGCGGGGCATCTGTATCACCCATAGTGCTGGTTCCGCGCAAGTGTCGCTTACGTTTTTGAGACATTTTTGTGAGAATATGGCTTCTGTTAGCATGTTTATGCTTATAGCCTGCACTCGTTTTTTTAAAGCGCTTGGCTGCGCCACTGTGTGTTTTTGCTTTTGGCATTTTTATCTCCGTTTTTACGGGGTTAGTTTAAAAAGAAGGTATTTCCGGACAGTCTGCCAAAGGCTGAACGCGGGTAATACATACTACTTCTTTAGTGATTTTCTTATAAATTTATTTCTTTTTTGATCTTGGAGCTATGACCATAGTGAATTGCCTGCCTTCCATCTTAGGAAACTGCTCCACTGTACCAATTTTATCCAAATCTACTTCAATTCTCTTGAGCATTTGCATACCAAGCTCTTGGTGGGCCATTTCTCTTCCTCGAAATCTTAGGGTTACTTTGGCTTTATCCCCATTCTCAAGAAACCGGGTCATGTTTCGCAATTTTATTTCGTAGTCGCCCGTATCTGTACCAGGACGAAATTTCATTTCTTTAACTTGTGTATTTTTTTGTTTTTTTCGCTGAACTGCTTTTTGTTTTTTTGCTTCAAAAAGTTTCTTACCGTAATCCATAATTTTACAAACAGGTGGTTCTGCATCTGGAGAGATTTCAACTAAATCTAAACCTGCAATCTGAGACTGCTCGAGGGCATCCTCTATAGACACTAAACCTGCTTGTTCCCCATTTGCATCTATAAGCCTAACGTTTTTAGCTTCTATTTCTTCATTCATGAGGGATCTCTTTGTTGATCCCTTGCCATAAGCTTTCTTAATAATTCATTCTCCAAATATTTATATAATCTATTATACACGACCGCGAGAGGAAATATCTTGTTCTAATATACTTACGAACTCAGTTACAGTCATGCTACCTAAATCTTTACCGTCGGATGAGCGAACTGCTAAAGTACTGCTCTCAACTTCTCTTTCACCAATTATAAGCAAGTATGGAATCTTCTGAATTGTATGTTCGCGAATTTTAAAGCCGATCTTCTCGTTTCTCAAGTCATTTTCAACCCTAAATCCTTTGTTTTTCATTGAATTGGTCAAATCTTCAACATATTTTGACTGGCTGTCGGTAATATTTAGAATTATTACCTGACATGGAGCAAGCCATGTAGGAAATTTTCCCTCATAATGCTCTATTAAAATTCCTATGAATCTCTCGAAAGAACCCAAAATTGCTCTATGAAGCATCACAGGGATTCTTCTCGATCCGTCTTCAGCAACATACTGCGCATTAAGTCTCTCAGGCATAGAAAAATCAACCTGTATTGTTCCGCACTGCCATATTCTCCCTAAGCAATCCTTGAGAGAAAATTCTATTTTTGGACCATAAAAAGCACCTTCACCAGGTAATAAACTATAATCTAAATTTTTAGATACAAGGGCATCAATAAGAGATTGTTCAGATTTATCCCAGACTTCGTCGTTACCAACTCTATTTTCAGGGCGTGTTGACAATCTGATGATAATATCGTCAAAACCAAAGTCTTTATAAATAGAAAATAGCAGGTCTGTAAATATAGATACTTCATTTAATATTTGTGGCTCTGTACAAAATATATGGGCATCATCCTGAACAAAACCTCTCACTCGCATTAAACCTTGAAGAGTTCCCGACGCTTCATTGCGATGACAGGAACCAAACTCAGCGAGCCTAAGAGGTAAATCTCGATAGCTTTTTAAACCTTGATTGAAGACTTGTATATGA
>DGPR01000010.1 GCA_002390525.1 Cellvibrionales bacterium UBA4435 | reverse complement strand
TGGAGAAGCCGTAACCGTTGGTGAAATGGGTGCAGTTTTAAGATCTAAAGATTACGGTAAAACCTGGTCGAGACTTAAACCAGAATGTGGATGTGAGCTAGACGACATCTTCATGAACGATGTAGTAAAAACACCTAACGGTACATATTACGTTGCAGCCGAGTATGGCCGTATATTTATTACTCGTGATGACGGATTAAACTGGGAAGAAATACAATCTGATAGCCCAAATAGTTTCGGTGCAATTGACGCAAGAAACGATAATGAAATTACTATAGTCGGTCTAGCAGGAGTAACAGTAAGTACAAAAGATGGTGGCGCGACATGGACATATATATCACCACAGGAATCTGGTATGACTGAGCATATGATGGATGTCCAATGGTCAGATGCAATTGATCGATGGGTAGCTATTGGCAACAAGGGAAAATGGATGACTTTTACTAGTGATCTGACTAATTTTGAGCCTATGAATATTTCTAGTACCGATTATACCTCTCACTCAGAGATGGTTATTATTGACGGAAAAGGCCTAGCAGTAGGGGCGACAGTGGGTTCACTAGACTTAAAAACTCGTGAATGGACGTTGTTGCACGAATAGAACATATTGAATATTTAAGCCTACTTAATAAATTTTTGGTTAATTTGGATTGTTGGAGAAAAAGATGTTAGAGAATTTCGCTATTTTCTGTATAGAGCAAAGAAAAAAGGTTTTATTGGTAGTTGCTGCCTTGACCTTAATTCTTGCAACTTTTGCAGTACGTATAGATGTAAAAACTGTGTTCGAAGACTTGCAACCTGGAACGCACCCATACATTAAAGTCCATGAGGAGTTTAAGAAAACTTTTGGTGGTACTAGTATTATCACCTTTATGATTCAGTCTACAAAAGGCGATATATTCCAGATGCCTGTTCTTGAGCAGATACATGGACTTACTCAGGGCCTCTACAAGATTGACGCGATCAATGAATTTCAGATCTACTCTATAGCTGGTAAAAAGCTTAAGGAGGTAAGAGCGTCTACAGAGGGAATCCAAAGTTTTCCTTATATGTGGCCAAATCTTCCAGAAAATCAAGCTGACATTGATCGCATAAAAGAAGCTATCCTCCGAAGCCCACTTGTTTATGGTCCATATGTTTCAAAAGACCTATCAGCGACATTAATTACAGTGGATTTCTTTGATAGCCTCTTAGATCCTAATTTAGTTTACAAGCAAGCATACGAGCTAGTTAATAGATTGGACAATGATGCAGTAGATATATCATTGGTAGGTAACCCCATTTTATATGGCTGGGTGGATCACTTTCTACCTGAAACTATGGAGCTTGTTACATATGCCGGTTTAATCTTCTTAGTTTTATTGTTTTTAATTAATAGAACATGGAGGGGAACCATTTTACCTCTCTTGGCCGGAGCTATTAGTGCTACTTGGGCGCTTGGGGTGGCTAAACTAGTAGGAATTCATTTCGATCCATTGGTGGTAGTAGTAGCGATGCTTATAACGGCTAGAGCAGTGTCACATTCTGTTCAGATGATAACTCGTTTTCATGAAGAAATTGAAAGCCAGGGAGACAAAGCAGACTCTTATGAAGCAGCAAAAATTACTTTGAAAGACTTGTTAAGGCCAGGGCTTCTAGGAGTAGGTACAGACGCAGGTTGTGTAACGGTCGTTGCGATTAGTCCAATTCCTTTGCTACAGAAATTAGTAGTGCTTGCCGTAGTTTGGGTAGCAACAGTAGCAGTTAGCTCAATTGTTGTAACACCAATTTTACTGTCATTTGTCAAGAAACCAAATGCATATGCGCACGGTTTAAATCTCGATAAATTACTAATTAGACCCTTTTTAAATCTATGTGTAAGTGTTGCTTCAACAAAAGCAAGATTTATTGTTGTTACACTCGCGGCAGTAGTGTTTATCGGATGTAGTTTCCGTGCAGTAGAGTTAACAATCGGTGACGCAAATCCGGGTTCGCCAATATTGTGGCCAGATGCCCTTTATAATGCAGATTCAAGCGCAATTAATACTCAGTTCCCTGGTGCAGATAGAATGTTTGTGGTTGTTGGTCGAAAAGAAAAAAATCAGATCAAAAATGTTCATGTATTAGACACTATGTTGCGTTTCCAGCGCTACATGGAACAACAGGAGCAAATTGGTGGTAGTATTTCACTTTCTGATATTTTACCGTCGGTAAATGAAACACTTAGAGAAGGTAATTTTAGATATACCGAGCTTGGTTCGACAACAACCAATAATGCTGAGTTAATCTATATGTACGAGAGAGCAGCAGAACCCGGAGATCTTAATCGCTTTACTGACGTGAATCGGATGAATGCATCGATCACTATGTTTTTCGCAGATAGACAAGGTCCAACTATTCAAACTGCAGTTGCTAGGGTTAAAAAATTCCAAGCAGCAAATCCTGACGTAAACATTGCACTAGCTGGAGGTACTATTGGTGTAATTGCTGCTGTAAATGAAGTAATCCTATCTGGTCAGATACAATCTATTGCGCTTGCATTATTTATACTTGTAATGATGTGTATCCTTGTTTATCGATCAAGTATTGCAGGTATGTTCTTTATGGTTCCTGTTGTTCTTGCAAATATGGTTACTTTCGCATTCATGGCTTATCAGAATATCGGTATGAATATTAATACAGTGCCTGTTGCTGCATTAGGTATTGGTCTCGGTGTGGACTATGCACTTTATATTTGTGATCGAATGAAGATGGAATTTGACAGCGGTAAGTCAATATTAGAGTCAATTAACCTATCGTTGCATTGTGCAGGTAGGGGCGTTTTGGTAACAGCGTTCGTATTGATTGCTAGTATCGCTGTATGGTCATACTCTTCGCTGCGCTTCCAAGCAGAAATGGGTATGCTGATAGCCATTTGGCTCTCAGTATCTGCCTTTAGTGCATTGTTCTTAATGCCCTCAATGGCCTATATCTTCAAACCTAAGTTTATCTTTAGTGAAGACAGATAATGACAACAACCCAATAAAAAAGACCCTTTAGGGTCTTTTTTATTGGGTAATCATTATTTATGTCCAACAGGCAATATACAACATATGAGGATTATATTGACGATAAATGAAAAGACCAAATTATACGTTACATCTCTTTGAGCTTGACTAAAAAGCCCTTCTTTCATATATTACGCGACTTTGATGCACTCGTAGCTCAGCTGGATAGAGTACTCGGCTACGAACCGAGCGGTCGAAGGTTCGAATCCTTCCGAGTGCGCCATTTTAAAAAAAGCCCTATAAGTATAAATGGGTTCATTTATTTTTTAATAATTTCTCTAAGATCAATTTAAAACTTAGTTCCTGTAGCTTGGTTTAGTATGATCTATAAAGTTGCTGGTATAGAATAATCGAAAGTTAGCAGACACTTTAATCAAATGCACCCGTAGCTCAGCTGGATAGAGTACTCGGCTTCGAACCGAGCGGTCGAAGGTTCGAATCCTTCCGGGTGCGCCATTTGTGAATGATAACTTTTCTAATTATTTATATATAAGTCTTATTTAAATGCATGGCTAAATTAAATATGGATCCTTATTTCAAAAAAATAGATAAATTTTCACAAAAGCTTACTAGCCAGGTAATCCACTTACGATGGGTTGTCATTTTTGTAACATTAATAATTGTGCTCGGCTTTACTAGAGGGATGTCAAGCCTTGAGTTCTCTTCAAACTACCGTGTTTTTTTCTCTGATAATAATCCAGAGCTAGCTGCGTTTGAGGACTTACAGGCTACGTATACAAAAAATGATAATATCTTATTTGTTATGGAACCAAAAAATAAAAAGAAAGAGGGAGTATTCAATAATATAACTTTATCTGCTGTCGAAAAGCTCACAGCCGAAGCTTGGAAAATACCAT
Organism: Cellvibrionales bacterium UBA4435; assembly: GCA_002390525.1. Classification (GTDB taxonomy): domain Bacteria; phylum Pseudomonadota; class Gammaproteobacteria; order Pseudomonadales; family Porticoccaceae; genus Porticoccus. Next base: position 21,841 of record DGPR01000010.1, on the reverse strand, counting down.
ATACAATTCGTGTTGACTCATTAAGTAATTTTCAATATACACATTCAATTGGTGATGATCTCATTGTTGAAGATCTAGTAATTGATGCTGAGAGTCTGTCGTCTTTAGAGCTATCGAAAAAGAGAGAGGCCTCCTTAGAGGAGCCACTTCTTCGTAATAACTTAGTTACAACAAACTCTGCTGTCACAGCTATTAACGTAGTTTTACAATACCCAGATCTCAACTTACTTGAGGTGCCAGAAGCAGTCCGCGCAGCAAGAGACCTTCGTCAACTTATGGAAGTTGACTTTCCTGACATAAAAATACATCTTACTGGTGTATCTATGTTAAATAATGCTTTCTCAGAAGTAGGTTTGCTAGATGCTGGAACATTAACCCCTATAATGTTCATAGTAATACTATTGATATCATGGCTAATATTGAGGTTTTTTGCGGGAACTGTTGTAATTTTTTTAGTTGTAACACTTTCAACAGTCGTTGGTATGGGTGCTGCTGGATTCTTTGGAATCAAGCTTACACCCATTTCTATGAGTGCATCTACAGTCATACTCACGCTTGCCGTAGCTGATTCTATCCATATATTAGTATCCTTTAAAACTCTTATGCGCGAAGGGTCTACAAAATTAGAATCTATAATTGAAGCTGCACGTATCAATTTTTTACCTGTAACTATTACATCAGTTACAACGATCGTCGGTTTCCTTGCACTTAATTTTTCTGATTCACCACCTTTTTGGCATCTCGGGAACATCACAGCTATTGGTATATTTACAGCATGGCTACTCTCTATCACCTTACTACCAGCAATTTTGAGTCTTTTACCTGTAAGAATAACCCCATCTAAAAAATTAGAGTGGACACAAAAAGTTATGACCCATATCGCTAATTTCGTTATTTATAATTCACGTAAGATACTAGTTATTTCATGCATAGCAGTAGCTATTCTAGCGAGCTTTATACCAACAATTTCTTTTAATGACCAATGGGTTGAGTATTTTGACGAAAGGGTTGAGTTTCGGAGAGATTCAGATCAAGCACTGAAAAGTTTTGGACTTTATCCCATTGAATTTTCTGTGCCTGCTAAGAATACTGGCGGGGTAAGTGAACCAGAGTACCTTAGATATCTTGAGGAATTCACCACTTTTTTGAGTGCACAGCCCGAAGTTCTGCATGTGTACTCTATTACAGATATCATGAAACGTCTGAATAAAAATATGCATAGTGACAACAATAGCTTTTATCGTCTTCCAGATAATCGCCAGTTATCAGCGCAATATCTATTATTATATGAACTATCGCTGCCATATGGGTTAGATTTGAATGATCGTATCAACGTTGATAAGTCTGCGACAAGAGTTACAGCTATGTTACAAAAAGCTAGCACAAGTGAGACTAAATCCTTTTTAGATGCAACACGTCAATGGATGTTGCAAAACTGGCCAGAATACATGATGTCGCAGCCTACAAGTGCACAAGTCATGTTTACCTATATAACAGATAGGAATGTACAAAATATGATATCAGGGACCATAGGTGCAATTTTAGTAATAGCGGTCATTATGATTGGAGCACTTAGAAGTATTCGATTGGGTTTAATGAGCATGATTCCGAATGGACTTCCTTTGCTTATGACTTTTGGAGCATGGGCTCTTCTTTATGGCGAAGTTGGGTTCTCTGTTGCAACTGTTGCCTCTATCTCTTTAGGAATTATTGTTGATGATACAGTGCATTTTCTATCTAAGTACGTTCGTGCAAAAAATGAAAAGGGTCTCAGTGTTGAGGATTCAATACGTTATGCATTTTCGAACGTTGGTAAAGCTATTGTAGTTAATACAATCATCTTAACGAGTGGTTTTATTGTTCTAACAACATCAGCTTTTAAAATGAATGTTGATCTTGGATTGATGACAATTTTTTCAGTATTATTTGCCTTATTGCTCGATTTCTTATTACTTCCTGCTCTTTTGTTGTTTATGGATAAGCAAGGCAAGAAAAAAACAGAGAGCTCAGGCTAGAACTACTTGTGTAGCTGTATATATTAACTAACAGGAAACTTAAATTGAATATTCACTCAGATACACCCCTTAAAAATATTTTGTGCATGAGTCTTTTTTTATTTTTACCGCATAATTCTCTATACGCTAATGCTGATAGCGAGAAAGGCTATAACATTGCAGCAAGATCTGATCGATCCGATCGAGGTTTTTCGGATAGCGTAGTTGAGATGACTATGATACTAAGGAACTCTGCTGGTAAGCAGGCATCAAGGACACTTCAGTTTAAAACACTAGAGATCCCTGATGAGTCAGTGGGAGATAAAGGCTTAATTTTATTTAGAACACCAAAAGATATTGAAGGAACAGCGTTATTATCTCATGCAAAAATACTCAAATCTGACGATCAGTGGCTTTATTTACCTGCTTTAAAAAGGGTGAAAAGAATTTCTTCAAGAAATAAATCTGGTCCATTTGTTGGCTCTGAATTTGCTTTTGAGGATTTTACTGCTAGTGAATTAAATAAGTTTAGCTATAAATATCTTCGAAAAGAAAATTGTGGCAAGTTGATATGTGATGTCATCGAGCGAATCCCTCTTTATGAAAATTCTGGGTATAAAAAACAAATTTCATGGGTCGATAATTCTATTTATCAACTAAGAAAGATAGAATTTTATGATCGAAAGGGTAGTTTATTAAAAGAGTTGATATTGCTGGATTATCGAGTTTATGATCAAAAATATTGGCGTCCTCATAAATTAAAAATGAATAACATCCAGACCAAAAAAAGCAGTGATTTAATATATGATGCATATAAATTTAATTTAGGGCTCACAGATAGTGATTTTGTGAAAGGTCGCCTCACGGGCTTAAGGTGACCGTATTGAAGTTTTCTAAATCTAAGCAAACATTGTATTTCTTTATATTGCTACTTATGTCAACCTCGGAGTTAGGAGTTGCTGATGTCTATGATAAATTGGACATCAGTGGAAATATTGCATTTCAATTGCGAGGTTTCACTCAGAACTCGATGTGGAAAGATCAAAATACTAGTGATATTGAATCTTCAATTTCAGGTGAATGGGAAATCCGCTGGCAAAACAACAGTAACAACCAGCGAGTATCTTTTATAACTTTTGCTCGCTGGGACGAAAATGATAAAAAACGATCACACGTTGATTTTAGAGAGGCCTATTGGGCTTATCAAAATGAGGATGTTGAGCTTCTTATAGGTCTTAACAAAGTCTTCTGGGGTGTAGCAGAATCAGTTCATTTGATAGATATAATTAACCAAACTGATCTTGTTGAAAATATCAACCAAGAAGAAAAGCTTGGCCAACCAATGATACGTTTAGCTTTTCAAGAGGACTATGGTTTATTAAGCTTTTATCTGCTTCCCTATTTCCGTGAAAGAACTTTTTCTGGTCCAGACGGAAGATTCAGGAGCGAAGCTCCTATAAATGCTGATAATGCTAAATATCAATCATCAAGTAAGAGAAAACATTTAGATTTCGCGATTAGATATAGCCATTACTTTGGTGATGTTGATCTTGGATTTTATTATTTCAATGGAACAAATCGTGATCCTCGATTGAGCATGGGGGGTGTCAATTCAGAATTGTTATTAAATTATGATCAAATAGAACAGATTGGGCTAGATCTTCAATACACAAATTCCTCATGGCTTTGGAAATTAGAATCTTTTGTCCGTGATGGGTATGCTGATTCTATTTTTGCTGGAGTGGTAGGCTTTGAGTATACTTTTTATCAAGTTTTTGATGGAATAGGTGATGTGGGTATTCTTTTTGAGTATCAACACGATGATCGCTCTTCTGTTGAATCAATCACAAGTGCCGACAATGATTTTTTTTTAGGATCTAGATGGACATCAAATAACATGAATGACGGATCAATTTTAGCAGGTTTTATTCTTGATAAAAAAACATCAGAGACCTTTTATAGTATTGAAGCAAAAACTCGCCTAAAAGAAAATTTTTTACTGTCATTGGAGCTCAAGGTAGCTACCAATTCTGAATTGGGCGAGCCGAACTTCCCGCAAAGTCGTGATGATTATTTAGAGCTACAAATAAATCATTACTTTTAGGCAAAATGTTAACAATAGATACTGGATAAACTGTGAAAAAAATTGCAATTTTTTTTGGAAGTGATGATGGAAATACAGAATCTGTTGCTCATCGTATTGCAAGAAGGCTAGGAGAAGAGGCTGTAGATATATATGATGTTGGAGAAGTAAAGCAGCTTGACTTTCTTAATTACGATAGGTTAATTCTTGGCATCCCCACTTGGGACTTTGGACAAATTCAATCTGACTGGAAGGAATTTTGGGAAGACGTGGAGGGAATTAATTTTTCTGGAAAAACAGTAGCATTTGTTGGTCTAGGAGATCAGTTTGGCTACGCCGATTTTTTTTTAGATGCTATGGGTATGCTATATGAAGTTGTCAGCAAATCAGCCGACCGCATAGTGGGTTATTGGCCCACCAATGGTTACGATTATATTTCATCAAAAGCTGAAATAACTATAGATCACAGCAATGAAAAAAAATTTGTTGGATTGGCACTTGATGAGGATCAGCAGCCGGAACTTTCTTCACAGCGACTTAATATTTGGTGTGCAGAAATTCACACCCTTTTTTCTTTAGATACTATTTATACTGAAATTGATGATTGAATACTATATTTGATATCTAAGCCTCTGCTACGAACACTGCTCTAATTGGAGCAGGATAACCCTCTACTGTGAGTCTTGAGTTAGTTTTGTCTAAAAAATTTGATAAAGATTCAAATTTCATCCAATTGGATGACCTTTGTTCTTTAAAGCTGGTTATTGAAATATCAACCACACGACAGTTTTTAAACTTATTTTCTTCCATCCAACAAAGGACGGTCTCAATGCTTGGTATAGACCAGACATTTGACATTTTAGCGTAACGCCCCTTTGGTTTTAATTGATCCCCTAGTCCGCCCTCTATTATGAGTGTTTCTAGCACAACCTCACCGCCGGGTTTAACAAGACTCCATAATTTGGACAAATGTTCGCTTGGAGATCGACGATGGTAAATTACACCCATTGAAAAGACAGTGTCAAATGCCTTTAATTTCTTTGGTAAGCTTTCAGCTTTCACCGGAAGTACATCAACTAGTATTTGGCTGTTTACTTTGGTTTGATGGAAGTATTGATTTATATAATTCTTGATAGCGTAGAATTGATAAATAAATTTTATTGAGGGGTCTATTCCTATGACTCTGGCTGCCCCTTCGCCAGCCATTCTCAAACAATGATAACCATTACCACAACCTACATCTAATACTAGCTTTTCATCAAGTGGGGATATATGTGGAATTATTCGATCCCATTTCCAGTCTGATCTCCATTCTGTATCAATATGTAGCCCGCTTATAAAAAAAGGACCTTTTCTCCATGGGTGAAGTTTCATCAGCGACTGTTCCAGGTATTTTATTTCTGTATTACTGGAATCTCCAAGTTGACCTATAAATACCCCATTTTTGAGATCTAATTTACTGCAATTAATTTCAGGTAGGCTTCTTAGGGCTTGCTCCCAGGTGGGCATATCACCCCAGCGGTCAGGCGCCATAGAGCACTGAATATCTTTTGGAAGATTGGCTGCCCAAGAAGACAGCTGGCCATCAGAAATAGAACTAATAAAATCTGAAAAATTAATGATTGAATTCTCAGGTATATTCATAATACAAATTTTATAGTTGATGTTGTTTGAGTAACTTGCGTATTTCTTCTGGTATAAGACTGCTACTTTGCTGAGCATAATTATACCAAACCAAAACAGCATTACCTTTGGCAACTAATAACTGATTTTGATAAGCCTCATGAATTACATCAAATGATTTTTTACCAATTTTTGAGATAGAGGACTTGATAGTTACTTTGTCTCCATATGCAGTTTGCAGAATAAAATCAACTTGAATATGTGCAATAATCATTGGCCAGTCACTACTGGATAGATTCGGATGAACTAATTTGAAAATGTCTTGTCTGGCTGTTTCAAACCAGACGGGAAAAGCAGTATTATTTATGTGTCCCAAAATATCTGTTTCTGAAAATCTAGGTTCTATAATAGTTACAAACACTTGTTACACCTAAAGAGTCATTATTGATAGATTCATACGATCAGCAATAGCAAGATTTTGTTTATTGCTTACCACAGCAATATTGGAGTTCGCTTCAACAAGATATTTTTCAGTAACCCTTCGAAGGTCACTAGATCCAACTTCTATGACACGAGATCTAAACAACTCCAAGATTTTCTGTGTTCTTCCATAAAGCTCAGCATGAAAAGTTTGTATAACTTGACCTGCTGGTGAAGAGGGCTTATCTATAGAGCTAATTACACCAAGTATCGCCTCTTCAACGTGACTATCTTTATGCGTATTATTTTTTAACCAGTCAATTGAAGAATCAAAATCTTTTAATGTTTCTTCGAGACGGGGGTCTCTATAAGAGAAAAACTTGAAGCTAGAAATATTGTTATCTTGAAGTGCCCCTCCGCCGTATGCTCCACCTCTCTCTCTTATTGCCCCATGAAGATAACCATTTCTTAAAAATTCACCTAATACTGTCAATGGAGCTGCATCTGGATGATTTATAGAAACCGTTGGGTAAGATTTCGCACAAAAATTGACAGGAGTATTTAATTCCCAAAACTCTAAAATCTTACACTCTTGATAGTTGCAGTCAAATGTCTTTAACTTTCGGTTAGCTCTTTCATTATAAAATTTACTAGCTATAGACATATTTTTATGAAACTTTTCGGCTTCCCCTATTATTAGGTGTTTTCTTGGCATCAACAAAATCATCTGGTGTAGCTCAGATAGCTTATCACCCAGATTTTCTAGGGATTGTTTTTTTGTTGTTTCATTATTTAATCTTTTAGTCTCAATAATTGATCCTAAGCCTTCCCATTGGTGGGCTAGTCTTCCTGTTGGTGAAAATCCCCTTGAGGCAGCAACCATAGCTAATTTTTGACCAATACCAGTAATAGCCGTCTCTTGCCTTGCCTGTTTTTGTTCGATTATTTCTTTGATTCTGGATAATTCGTCAAACCTAGGTTTTTCTAGGGTAGCTTGTATTAGCTCTTTTAGAGCAGCTTGATTTTTTACTAACCCCTTAGTTGAGATAGTCAGATGACCGGAAAGCGACTTCATGTGATTTAGAGACCCCTTAGCGCTAACATGAGCACTTATGCCACCACTAACCTGTGATTGCCAGCGTTGTGTATCTAAATAGCTTCTACCATCAATTCCGAGCTCTGTGAGGCCTCTACTGTAAATAGGAAGAAGATTTATTTGCTCACATGTTAATTCAGGAAGATCAACGATTACTTGCTGATATATAAGCCCATTAGTTCCAGAATCATATAAATTAAGCGAAGGAGAACCATTATGGTTAGTCTTATTAGGAGTAGCAGCCATTTTTTCTGGAATATCCTTTAATCCAACCTTAGGTAAGATCGATTCATCATCCACATTACTTTGCCGCTTAATTAACTCTAATGATTTATTAATTAGAGCTTGTTGACCCTCTTTATCGAGGTTGTTTTTTATAGTGGCCAGGCGTTCTGCTTCAACAGCGTCGTTTATTTCCGTCATTTTACTGTCAGGAATAAGTGTGAGCCTAACTCTATGATTATTTTTAAGAAGAAGGCGACTCGTAAGTTGTTTGATATAGCTAGGGTCCTTAATATCTTTTTGTAGCTGACCTAAGGCTTCTTCAATATCTAGTAAGGCAATTGGATCACCTCTATGCGTTGCATTTGTTAATGCTGTGAGTATAAGCTGTAAACCATAAGGATAGCCGTCACCACCTATTTCGCGTTGATTTAATTCTAGTTGATGGAGAGAGGCTTCTAATTCTGGCTGGGGTATACCGTTCTGCACAATATTCTCTAATACACTTAATACGAGACTTTCGAGTGCATCTGAATTTTCTGCACTACTTCCCTCTATACCGCAGACAAAACATAGTTCAAGTTGTGAATCGTCGAGCCCGCACAATGGAGATGGAGATGAACCTAAATGAGTCACCTCTAAAGCTTTTTGCAAAGGCGATGCGCTGTTATCTAAGAGTACGCTTGATAATAACTGTGCCTCCAGGTTTTCTTTTAAATTAGTGGTGCTACCCAAAAGCCAGCCCATAATAATATGTGTTTTATTTTTGGAATCTCTTTCATCATTAAAAGCATAATTCTCCTGAATAACGATAGGTTTCAGAAAACGCTTTTCATATGGAACTGAAATTCTTTCATCCAAGACATTAAATTTATGTAAAACCTGATTTTCGAAGCGTTTTTGATGATCATCTGCGGGAATATCACCGAAGGTCATAAAGATAGCGTTAGATGGATGATAGTGAGTTCTATAAAATTCTATTAATTGCTCATGAGTGAGATCTGGAATACATGCAGGATCACCACCACTGTTAAATCGATAGGTTGTCGTAGGATAGAGGTGTTTGCATAGAGTTTGCCAAATAATCGATGTGATGGAGCCCATGGCTCCTTTCATTTCATTAAAAACTACTCCTTTAAATACGAGCTCTGATTCTATATTTTCAGGATCCTTAAATTCAATGCGATGACCTTCTTGCGCAAAATCTAATTCATCCAATCGAGAGAAGAAAACAGCATCAAGATATACATCCAGCAAATTATTAAAATCTTTTTTATTCTGGCTTGCAAACGGGTACGCTGTCCAATCAGAGCTAGTAAAAGCATTCATAAATGTATTTAAAGATCGACGAATCATCATAAAAAAAGGATCGCGTACTTGGTAATTTTCGCTACCACATAGGGCGGTATGTTCAAGAATATGAGCTATACCAGTTGAGTCAGTTGGTACTGTTCTAAGGGCAACTAAAAAAACATTTTCAGTGTTCTTTGCTGATATATGAATGTGCTGAGCTCCAGTTTTTTTATGTTGAAACTCAGATACTTCGATATCCAGTGAGTTTATTCGTTTTTTTCTCAAAATCTCAAAGGCAGGGTGCACAATTGTATTTGAATTTGTGTTCATTGTTAGGACCTTGAGGAAAATTTAGCTATCAAAATGAATATTTTACATGTCGAGCGGACATCTAGCTATTTTTTATAAAAAATTAATATAAATTTATAACTTATTTCGCTTGATATCTCTGATAATAAAACGACCAGGATGAATCGCACGCCTTAAATCTAACTCTAATGGCGGCACCTCTTTAAATACTTGGCTTGCAATAAGATCTGCGCAAATTGGTGCATAACTCAGTCCTTTAGAGCCGTGCCCAATATTTAAATATAAACCCTTCCAGGTAGCCCCTGGAATTGGTATATGTGAACGAGCATTTTTCTTCATTAGTTTGTAATCTTTGAGATAATCATTAAATTTTGGCGCTGGACCAACGATAGGTAAAAAATCAGGTGTGGTACATCTAAATGAAGTTCTACCATCAAGTGAAGAAGCATCTACTGGGTAAAAATTTTCTGCAAGTGACTGATCTAGCAAATTTAGCTGAGTTATATTTTCTTCATGGTCTTCTATAAGGTTTGATACTTGATTTTCACTAGCATTGTAAGTTGCACCAAGCGTATGAGTATTATTGAAAGTCGGAAGAAAATAGCTTTTGCCACAAAGAATCGTCTTTAGGCAAGAGGTTATATTATTTGTAGGAATAGCTGTAGTCTGACCTCTCACCCTGGTTAATGGGAGATAATTTGTTTGATTAAATTTTTTACTTTCAAATGAACAGGCAATTACAACTATATCTGCTGTTTCTAGAGTTTTTTTCATATTATCTGTTGCAATCCATGATTCTTCTTTTGATCCTGAGATTTTTTTTAATTGAATATCTTCAACTTCTGCATTTTTAATAGAAATCAAGGGATGCTCAACAAGCGATTTACAGGCTTCTGGGGGGTTAATCCAGCCAAGTTGTGGAAAAAATAATCCAAACCTATTGGATAAAGATAGACCAGCTGTTTTATCAAGCTCTTTGTTAATGATTAGCCTGACAAAATCATCAGGGTATACTGAGGAAATTCGTTTAAAATTTTCTATATCATCGGATTTCTTTGGTAATATAATTACTCCACATCTGTCTCCATATATTTTGGGTTGTTTATTATCCAAGAAATTCTTATAAAATTTACTTGCTACAATTAATGATGAGATACCAAAACGTGAAATTTCTGAAATACTTGATGAAAGCTTAGGGTAAAGAACACCTTGTGCATTACCCGAAGCCTCTTGCGCTACTCTTTTGTGGCGCTCAATCAAAGTTACAAAAATTCCACGCTCAGCTAAAGCCCTAGCAGTTGAACACCCGGATATCCCTCCACCTATGATTATAGCTTTACTGGGTTTTTTTATCTCTGGGGTTAAATACCATGGCGCCGTATGAGAGGAATTAAATAAAGCTGGATTCCAGCTCTTTTTTGGTATGTTTTTATTTTTCCAGTCTACAAGTTGACCTCTGATATACCCGACTTTTGGTTTACTGTGAGTAATAATTTCTGAGGAAAATCCAGCTTGAATTAATCTTTCTTTAGTAAAGTTATCTGTGGTTGATGCACTAAATGTTGTTCCAGGTTGACTTAAGTTGGTGATTATCTTGAATACTTCAGCTGACCATATCTCTGGATTATTTTTTGGAGAGAAACCATCTAAAAACCATGCATCAAAAATAGGGTTATTTTCTCTTTCAAAAAATGGATGCTCACTATTTTTTATTGATGAAAGCATATCGTATGCATCGCCATACATCAGCGTTAAAGCTATATTTTTGTCCTTAAAATATAGTCTATGAATTCCAGAAATTGGTGGTGGATAATATTCAATAAGATCATTCGCCAGTTCAGAAAATTCTGGTGTTAGAGATAAAATACGGATGAGATCTTTCTTGGGAAGAGGAGAATTTTCAGTAGAAACGAAATTAAGAACACCAGTTCCCTCAAGTCCACGATATTTAAGCCATGCTTCGGCTGTAATCAAAAAATTAAGCCCAGCACCAAAACCGGTTTCTCCGATTGTAAACGATAAATTTTTTTCAGCACCCCATCGCTTGGCAAGGTCATTCCCACCAAAAAACACATGCCGTCTGGTATCTATTGCCAATTGGTCAGATAAATATATATTTCCGGATAACAAAGCATATGATGAAAAATTTTCAATCCATCTTACTTTCGCTTCAAGAACAGAGTGCTTGTTTTTTTTGAGACTTTTTTGCTTATGCAAAATCAGGCCTCGATAGCTTTATAAATATTTGATTTAGACTTAAATTCTTTGCGAATCTGATTGCACCAAACCGAAATACGTTCATCTGTAAGATCAAATTCATTTGCATCATCTATTGCTAAGCCAACAAAGTATTTTTTATCTTTTGTTAGAGCTTTCGATTCGTTGAAATCAAACCCCAATGTAGGCCAATAACCTATAGTTGTTGCACCTTGAGCAGAAATCTTAGCCCACAAATAACCCATAGCATCCAGAAACCAGTCTGGGTATCCAATTTGGTCGCCTAAACCATATAATGCAACTGTTTTTCCATTGAAATCGAGTTTATCGATATCATTCCATATTCTCTCCCAATCCTCTTGAATTTCTCCGTAATCCCATGTGGGTATACCCATTATAAGACAATCATATGCCTCCATAGATGAAATGGGCTCGTCTAAAATATTATATAGATCCACATTAATGCTTTCATAAGTGCAGTTGCTAAGCTGTAATGCAATTTTTTCGGCTACAATTTCTGTATAACAAGTAGATGTACCATAGAATAAACCAATAGATAAATTACTAAATTTTTTTTGATTTATCACATCCACTGAGCTTGTCATTATGCCCTCTTGTTTTAAGTGCTACCTTCAAAGTTCAATTGTCGCCATGCTTCATAAACAACTGTTGCAACTGAATTTGATAGATTCATACTTCTACTTTGTGGCTGCATTGGAATTCGAAGTATATTGTTAAACGGGAGAGCCTTACGAAATTCTTCTGATAGCCCTCTTGTTTCTGGTCCAAAAACCAGCGTATCGCCAATTGAAAATTTTATATTTGTATAAAAAGTTGAACCTTTTGTGCTAATTGCAAATATTCTTCCTGGAGATTCGTTCTTCAAAAAGTCATTCCAGTTTACATGAACGCTTACTTTTTGGCACTCGCCATAGTCTAAACCTGCTCGTCTGAGACGTTTGTCATCTAGCTGAAAACCTAGTGGTTCGATAAGATGAAGTGAAAAACCTGTATTTGCTGATAGCCTAATTATATTACCAGTATTAGGTGGTATTTCCGGTTCAAATAAGACTATATTTAGCATAATAAGCGAAAGAATATGTTATGTGTCTTCATGTTATATGTTTGAATTCTAATATTTTACTACAAAATTTTAATCTCAGGCGAAGAAAGATCTAGCCTCACTCCTCTAGTAACTCCAGTTCGATGATTAAATCGTCCGATAACAACTCCATTTTTTCTTGAATCAAAGCACTAGTAACTTTTGATACACCCGAAAAACTGATGACAGCAGAGGCTCTAAAGAGCAATTCTGAGCTCATTGGAGCATCTTCGCAATCAGTGCGAAGTTCTTCCACATTGATATCTAATCCAGTTAATATCGATGAGAGCTCGCCTATTATGCCAGGCCTATCATTGCCAACTAGATTTAAAAAATAACGCTTATCTGGCTCATGATTTAAATTATTTGTAAGCTCTGCAATAATTTTTATACCTTCATTGCTGAGTTCCTTTAAGTCTCTTAATAAATTAGCTTGGTTGTTCTGGGAAGTTTTTACTAAAAGTACACCAGCAAATTTTCCAGCAAGTCTTGACATATTGCTTTCAAGCCAGCTGCCTTGATTAAGGAGAACTACTTTTGCAATCTTCTCGACAATACCGGGTCGATCATCAGTTATTACTGTAAGAGTTAAATATTGTTCCATTAGAAATCCTTCTATCTGAATCTGCATTTTTTATGGTATAAATATAGCATTATAGTCTAGTTGGATTTTTCTCATATTGGAAATGACTCATGATTGAAATACCACCGAACAAGCTAGCGGATGAAATTTTGGTTTCTATTATCGAGGAATTTATTAATAGAGAAGGAACTGATTATGGGAAGAAAGAAGTAAAGCTGGATGCTCAAATAAAGAAGGCTCGGCTAAAAATAATGAGAGGTGATGTGCTGATAGTGTTCGATCCTAAAACAGAAAGTTGCAACTTAATCACCAAAGAGGAGCTCTCTAGCATTAAAAAAATTTAGCAAACCAATCACCAGTCATATAATTAACTATGTATCAACAAGAAGAGCTATAGCTTCAAGAGCTTTGGGGTCCCTGGCCTTGATCTTGTTTGCTATATGGTGTTGAAAGAAATATTTGAAACTTTTTTCATTGCTACCAGTATATAGACACTTGTCTCCAGGTAGAACAGGAGTAGAGCTTACTTTAGAATCATCTATTAGCATGCATTCTATTGAACCAGTTGAGAGTAAAGTCCAGCTAACTACTTCTTTTAGGGTTATATTCTTAAATCCATCACTTGAAAGAACCGCATGGGTGCCAATAATATCGGGTATTTCTTGAATAACACCTTCAAAAATCTCATGATTACCATATTGCTCAAAGGCAGTCTCTAGTTCGATAATCTTATGAACTGGCGCCTCATAAAAAATCTCATCATTCTTGGGATCAAAATATCCTTCCCAGCGACCATTGAGAGGGTCCTGTATCTGTGTACATGGAACAATTTTATCTAACCATGGGACCAAGCCAACAACCTTTCCATCTGACCGCAGCCCCCAGCATAAAACTTTAATACTAAACAACTTTGTTGGGTTGCTTTCATTTGAATATATCATCTCCAAACCATCATATTCTGGAGCCAAGCGATTAAATTTTTTTATATTCGAGTGCGAATAAGGTCGACGAGAAAAAATATCAATAACATTATTTGTTTTGAATTTCGGTGTTGAGGTAGTCATAATATATCCCTCAAATATAAGTTAATATGATTAACTATTGTGAGGATAATAGTTAATCAACTAAATTGTTAATATTTCATTTAATACACAACATAAGGTACTACTGATTGAAAAAAAGTACAACATATAGTGCTATATTTTTTAATTAATATTAAAGATACAAAAAATATATCATATAGTTTAGTTAGATAAATTGATTTATGTGGAGGAATATTAAGTGGTGAAATTCCCGATTCCAGAACCCTCTGTTCTAAAACATAAAGTTCCATTAAGTTCAGAGGAGATAATTCTTATTTTTAATGGTTTATTTTTTTCTAGATACAATATTAGGCTTGAGGGCGGAGCAAATGAACCAATATACCTACCTTCTAACTCTGATTGCAAAACTAATAGACTGATTTTTTGTAACAATTATGTTTCTAGCGCTTTGCATGAGGTTGCACACTGGTGTCTCGCAGGCGATGAAAGGCTTAAAATGATCGATTATGGTTACTGGTATAATTCAGATGGGCGATCAAATATCGCACAAAAAAAATTTGAAGAGGTTGAAGTTAAACCCCAAGCACTTGAATGGATTTTCTCAATTGCCTCAAATAACATATTTCATGTCAGTGTCGATAATTTAGATGGCGATCGCGAGCCTAGCTGGTATTTTTCAAAAGCGATCTCTGATCAAGCACATACTTGGTGTATTGAATCTTTACCGAATCGAGCGCTATTATTTGTGAATACTTTAGTTTGTTATACTGGTATAAATCCCTTTGATTCATCTCTTTATCAATTTTGTTCAGAGCAATAAGTCTATAAAGTGGGTTAAATATAATGAAAATTATTGCTGATAATAGCATGCCTTTGGTGCAAGAGCTGTTTTCTCCATATGGTGATATTACAATGCTTCCTGGCCGAGAAATTTGCTCAGAAGATGTTAGGTTCGCTGACGTTTTATTAGTAAGGTCTATTACGCAAGTAAACGAAAATCTATTAAAAAATAGCAAGATAAGGTTTGTTGGATCTGCAACTATTGGTTCTGATCACGTTGACGAACTCTATCTGCAGGAGCAGGGCATCGATTTTTCTAATGCTCCAGGCTGTAATTCTAGGGCAGTTATTCAGTATGTCATTTCAGTTTTATGTTCTTTGCGTGCCCACTGGATGGATCAAACAGTTGGCATAATTGGTTGTGGGAATATTGGTGGAAAGTTATATCATATACTTGATGATATTGGAGTGAAATGCCACTGTTATGATCCATTTTTGGATGCTAAAAAAAATAAACACTTGGTATCTTTTGAGAAGGCAATTAAGTCAGATATTTTGTCGATACACGTACCTTTAACTATAGACGGACCTTTCCCGACATATCACATGTTCAACGATGAAGTTTTTTTGAGACTCAAAAAAGATATTTTACTTATTAATTCTAGTAGAGGCGCAGTAATTGACAATAAATCATTAATAAATTTTTTGTCAACTAGCTTTTCTCAGGTATCCCTTGATGTATGGGAGAATGAGCCGAATATTTCACTACCTCTACTGGAGTTAGTCGATATTTGTTCCCCTCATATTGCAGGTTATAGCTATGATGGAAAGATCAAAGGAACAGAAATGATATTTGAAGCCTTTTGCTCTAAATATAGTATTGATTATCCTGGCGCGCCTCCCCAGAATAAATTCTTTCAATTATCCCCCACTTCTATGAACGCAGCAGTAACTGCTACTTTTGATATAAAAAAAATAGATCACCAAATGAGGAATGTTTTATTAAAAAAAACAGGAGATATTTCAGCTGAATTTGATGCTTTAAGAAAAAATTGTCCAAAAAGATACGAGTTTAATAGATATCATTTGACTAAAAATACTGAAAATTCTTTAGCCCAAAATTTACGAAAGATCGGCTTCAAGATCACCTAGAAGGGAATTTTCTACAGCTGAAATTTTTATCTAATTAAGTTTCAGTCCCATTATCAATACGATATTTTTTTAAAAAATCAGACAATCTGTGAATCGCCTCTGTTATATCATCTTCTCTTGGCAAAAAAACAATACGAAAATGATCCGGATCCGGCCAATTAAATGCCGTACCTTGAACTACAAGAATTTTTTTATCAAGCAATAAGTTCAATACAAAGCTTTCATCATTTTTTATTGGATATATTTTGGGGTCCAAGCGAGGGAATAAATACATTGCTGCTTTTGGTTTTATACAACTTACACCAGGTATATTTGTTAGAAGAGACCAAGCAGTGTCCCTTTGAAGTAATAGTCTACCCCCTGGCCCAGTTAAGTCCTCGATACTTTGTCGTCCACCCAATGCAGTCTGAATTGCATACATAGCAGGAACATTAGCGCAAAGCCTAACAGAAGAAAGTGTTTCGAGACCCTCCAAATAGCTCTTAGCTATTTCTTTAGCCCCACTTACCACTAGCCACCCTGATCTAAAACCAGCAAGTCTATAGGTTTTCGATAGCCCGTTTAATGTAACAAAAAGCACATCACTAGCCAGGCTGGCAATAGGAATATGTTTAGCTCCGTCAAATAAGATGCGATCATATATTTCATCAGCATAAATTATCAGACTATACTTTCTAGCTAGAGCAATTATTTTATTCAAAGTATTTTTGCTGTAAACGGCGCCTGTCGGATTATTTGGATTTATAACGACAATACCACGAGTTTTTGTTGTAATTTTTTTAGCAATATCGTCAATATCTGGTTGCCAGTCATTTTTTTCATCACAAAGGTAATGTATAGCTTTGCCTCCTGCTAGATTTACAGAAGCAGTCCAAAGTGGGTAGTCTGGGGCAGGAATTAAAATCTCATCTTCATTGTTAAGTAAAGCTTGCATAGCCATTACTATTAATTCACTGACACCATTACCCAAAAAAATATCATCAACCTCAACATTTTTTATGCCCATAACCTGACAACGCTGCATAACAGCTTTTCTTGCACTATAGAGACCTTTTGAATGACAGTAACTTTGAGCGTCTGGTAAGTTATGTATAACATCTTGAATTATTTCATCTGGCGCATCAAAACCGAATGCACCAGGATTTCCAATGTTAAGCTTAAGAATACGGTGCCCGTCTTCTTCTAAGCGATTTGCATGCTCGTGAATTGGGCCACGAATGTCATAACAAACATCATTTAATTTTTTTGATTGTTTTATATATTGCATAGATATCTTTATCAATAATTTCAATTTATTATAGTATAGCCATTGTATATCAAATTACACTGATAGCTAAGAAAAGTAAGGGATTGATGTTATGAAGGACAAAAAACTTAGTAAAGAGGAGTGGCGCAAAAAATTATCTCCGGAAACGTTCAATATCTGCTGGGAAAAAGGCACAGAACCAGCATTTTCGGGAAAATTTAATACTGAAAAAACGGCAGGCATTTATATTTGTGTATGCTGCGAAGAGCCTTTATTTGATTCAAAAAAAAAGTACGACTCTGGATCTGGATGGCCTAGTTTTTTTGATGTAATAAATGATTGTGCTGTAAAAAAGCACTCAGACAAAAGTTATGGTATGGAGCGAGTTGAAGTTGTTTGTGGATATTGCGGATCTCATTTAGGGCATTTATTCACTGATGGACCTGATCCTACAGGCTTGCGATATTGCATAAATTCTCTCTCATTGAGCTTAGTTCACAAATAAATTTAAGTAATATTTGAAATTATATATTTTAATTTATGAGCAGACTGTTAAGTAGGCTTGACAGTCTAGAGCACGCTTCATAAAATGCGCGCGTCCTTTTTTAAAGAATATTTAGTTTTTTTAAAAGAAATTTTAGTCCCGTTCGTCTAGAGGCCTAGGACACCGCCCTTTCACGGCGGTAACAGGGGTTCGACTCCCCTACGGGACGCCATTTTTCGTCGCTTTGTTTTTGTTGCAAAGTAACTGCGGGAATAGCTCAGTTGGTAGAGCGCAACCTTGCCAAGGTTGAGGTCGCCGGTTCGAACCCGGTTTCCCGCTCCAATTATAAATATAACTAGACTCTATTATATTTTTCAAAATTCATACTGTGTAATTTTTTAAGTAATTTGTAGAAATTGCTCCTTACGAAATATTTTTTTAATTTACCTACAAAAAATTAAATTAAATCTCGCAGTTCAAGTTATAAATTAGTAAATTACCAAAACTATGAAAAATTCGTGCTTGACTATAAAAAATCTTTTTAAAGAATATGATTCAGGGCTCTTAGCACTAAAGGATATTGACATTGAGGTCAAGCAAGGAGATTTCTTTGCACTTTTGGGCCCAAATGGAGCTGGCAAATCAACAATTTTAGGTATTATTTCTTCCTTGGTGAAAAAAACTTCGGGCAACGTAACTGTATTTGGTATGAATATAGACAAAGATTTTCCAGTAATAAAAAAGAATATTGGGGTTGTACCACAAGAATTTAATTTCAATCAGTTTGAGAAAGTTTTTGATATTATTAGCACACAGGGCGGATATTTTGGTATTCCAAGAAAATTATCCGAAGAGCGAGCAGAAAAATACCTGAAGCTTTTAGGTCTATGGGATAAGCGTGACCAGACTCCACGGATGCTATCGGGTGGAATGAAAAGACGACTTATGATAGCAAGGGCTCTCATCCATGAGCCTAAATTGTTGATTTTAGACGAACCTACAGCTGGTGTTGACATAGAACTCAGGCGATCTATGTGGAAATTTCTTAAGGAAATCAATGAGAAAGGCACAACAATAATTTTAACTACTCATTATTTAGAAGAGGCTGAATATTTATGTCGGAATGTGGCAATCATTGATCGTGGGCAAATTATCCAAAATACTTCTACTAGTGATTTATTACGGCAGTTGAATGCGGAGTCCTTTATTTTTGATGCCTATGAAAATTTATCTGAACTACCGAGTATAAAAGGTTACAAGGGGCGAATTATTAACGATAACAGCTTCGAAGTTGAGGTTGAGAAAAATAAATCTTTAAACACGTTGTTCACCAAACTTACCGCTCAAGGAATAGAAATTTCTAGTATGAGAAACAAGACCAACAGGTTGGAGGAGTTGTTTGTTTCACTTGTGAAGCCCCACGAGAAAAAAATTGAAGAGGATGCAGAATGAGTCCTAGAGAGCAATGGATAGCTTTTTTTACAATAGTGGTAAAAGAAGTCAAAAGATTTACTCGTATTTGGCCGCAAACTCTACTTCCTCCTGCAATAACTATTGCATTGTATTTTATAATCTTCGGTACCTTAATAGGCACTCGCATTGGAAGTATGTCAGGTTTCCCTTATATTGAATTTGTTGTTCCCGGACTTATTATGATGTCTGTTATTACCAACTCATATGGAAATGTTGTTTCATCGTTTTTTGGCGCGAAATTTCAAAGATCTATTGAGGAAGTGCTTGTGTCCCCAGTGCCTAGCCATGTTCTTTTGTTTGGATATATGATCGGCGGTGTGATTAGGGGCTTAGCGGTAGGATCTATAGTCACCTGCATGTCTTTGTTTTTTACCGATCTGCATGTACATAATGTAACTGTAACGATTGCCATTGTTTTTTTTACTTCAGTCTTATTTTCACTGACTGGCTTCATCAACGCTATGTACGCAAATAGTTTTGATGATATATCAATTATTCCAGTTTTTGTTTTAACACCTCTCACATATCTGGGCGGGGTATTTTATTCGATTGAAATGTTGCCTAAATTTTGGCAGGGAATTTCAATGAGTAACCCTATTCTTTATATGGTAAACACTTTCAGATATGGCTTCCTTGGTATAACCGACGTTAATATAAATTGGGCATTTTTCATGGTGATTTCTTTTTGTATAATTTTGTTTTTTTATTCTTTGTATTTGCTTGATCATGGAAAGCGCCTCAGAACCTAATTTTTTAAAAAACTAGTACTTATATCTATGCATAAAGATTTAATTTTAGGTGTTAAAACAGCATACCCAGAAGATTATAATGCAGGGCTGCTATTCGCTATACCAAGAAAAAAAGGTCGACAGTCAATAAATATAGAAAATAGCTTCACATTTTATGGTGAAGATATATGGACAGCATATGAAGTTTCCTGGTTAGATCTAAAAGGAAAACCTACTGTTGCTGTGATTGAAGTTACCTTGTCGTGTGATACAAAAAATATAGTAGAGTCTAAGTCCTTAAAGCTCTATCTGAATTCCCTTAATCAAATGAAATGTGAGTCTAGCGACGAGATTGAGGCGATAGTAAAAAGAGATATTGAATACTGCGTAGACGGTTTTGTCGATGTTCGTAGTTATAGTCTAGATGCTTTTTGGAATCGGGGATTCCCCTCATTTTCAGGTATCTTGATTGATAGTCTAGATGTGAACATCGATTCTTATGATCTAAATGCTTCATTTTTATTTATAGAGAAGAGCGACTGCATTGTCACAGAAACACTTTATAGCCACTTGCTGAAGACAAACTGCCCTGTGACCAATCAGCCTGACTGGGCGAGCATTATGATCAAATATACAGGGCGACAGATCAGTGCCGCAGGCTTGCTAAAATATATTATCTCATATCGCCATCATCAAGATTTTCATGAGCAGTGCGTTGAGCGAATATATTCCGATATAAATGCTTTTTGTCAACCACAGGAATTAGAAGTATATGCTCGATACTCCCGAAGAGGGGGCATAGACATTAATCCTTATCGTAGCTCAAGAAAGATGCGCCCCCCCCTGATTCGCACATCTCGCCAATAAGTTGATGCTATAAATTATTTTTCATTTAGATGGTCTGTTATAATAAAAATTCTTTCTTTCTATGTAGGTGCAAAATGGATGCGTTAGTTGCGTTGCAAAACAGAACTTCTAGCCCTAGATTGGTTGAACCTGGACCAACAATAGAAGCTCTTGAGGAAATCAAGAAATCAGCTCTTAGGGCAGCTGATCATTGTCGTTTGAGACCATGGAGATTTTTAGTTATTGAAGGCGATTCACGAAAAAAACTAGGTGAATTATTCATTGCGACTGAAAAACAAAAAATCAGTAATGTGACAGAAAATAAATGTGAACTTTTGGCTAAAAAAGCGATGAGAGCTCCAACTATTATAATTGTAATTGCAAGCCTCAAACAGCATCCTGTAGTTCCAGCAATAGAGCAAATAATCTCAGCTGGAGCTGCTGCTCAAAATATGCTGAATGCAGCTTATGCTTTGGGATTAGGGGCAGTATGGCGAACTGGTGAAGTCGCTTATGACATGAATTTTTCTGCCGGATTAGGCTTAACTGTTAGTGAGAAAATTGTTGGTTTTCTATATCTAGGAACTATGCCTGTTGCGCGTGAGGCTAGTGCTTCAAAAATTAAAACTAACGATTACTTTCAGAACTGGCCCTGATAATTGCTATTGATAAGTGGGTTGTGTAAGGTTCTGTCTATTTATTATGGTTAGATATGCAAGCATAGAACGAAATAGACTTTTCATTATCATGTTTGTTCATATGGTGAGGTGGCCGAGTGGCTTAAGGCGCCCGCTTGGAAAGCGTGTGTACGGTAACGTACCGAGGGTTCGAATCCCTCTCTCACCGCCATTCATGTACTTTATATAGCAAATTGTTGAATGAACTATATAAAAAATGAGGTCCTTTGCTGACACTAAGAGCTGGGCAGCAACCCTTTAAGATATATGGAAATTTTTGTTCTGTGATGCTAGGGTTAACCTAGAAAGTAAGTTGCGGATTCCAGTGATTTGTACAGAGAGGATATTAAAAAATGTATACCGACAAAATATTGCTTATTACTGGCGGAACCGGTTCATTTGGAAATGCAATCCTTAAAAGAATGGTGAAGCTAGGTGTAAAGGAAATTCGTATATTTAGTCGAGATGAA
>DGPR01000022.1 GCA_002390525.1 Cellvibrionales bacterium UBA4435 | reverse complement strand
CGGCAGTTCACACACTCCCTTATTTTTATACCCATTGGGGGAATAATATGTGCATCATTTTTTTATTGTTTTTCTAGAATTCGAACGTATATTTCTTTTAAAGAAGTTTGGTTTTTTTCAACAATAGGATACGGAACACACGGCCTCTTAGATGCATGCACTAGCTACGGAACTCTACTTTTTTGGCCTTTTAGTTATGAGCGAATAAGTTGGAACAATATATCCATTATTGACCCTTTTTTTACTATCCCGTTAATAATATTTGTTATTTTAGGCTTATACCTAAAAAAATTATATTTCTCGAGACTTGCTGTAGTTTGGGCTCTATCTTATCTGTTATTAGGCGTAATTTTACATGAAAAGGCACTAAATATAGGCAACAACTTAGCTGAAAAAAGAGGGCATAAAATCACTACTATCAACGCAAAACCAACCTTTGCAAACTTATTTTTATGGAAGGTTATATATGAAAACAAGGGTATTTTTTATACTGATGGTATAAGAATTTTCCCAACAATAAAAATTATTGAGGGTGACAGCATACCCAAATTAGACCTAACAAAAGACTTTCTTTGGTTAAATCCAGAATCACAACAAGCAAAAGATATTAAACGATTTGCTTGGTTTAGTCATAACTACCTAGCAATCTCACCAACAAATAAAAATCTTATAGTAGATGTTCGATATTCTATTCTTCCAAACCAAATATCAGGCCTGTGGGGTATAGAGCTAAGCCCAGAGGCAGACTTCATTGAACATACAAAATTTATATCAAACCGCAATAAGTCAGAAAACAGAATTAAAGCGCTTATTGATATGATTGTTGATAAATAATACTTATTAATTTTTTAATCATTAATCAATATGATTAATTAAGGTTCATTTAGGTAGGAAGTATGAAAAACATTGATAAGGCAGATAAAGATTTATTTTGGATGAAAGAAGCATTAGCTCTTGCAAAAAAATCACTAGATAATGGGGAGGTACCCATTGGGGCTGTAATAGTAAAAAATCAAAAATTAATAAGCAGTGCCTTTAATATGCCTATAACAACCTGCGACCCAACAGCCCACGCAGAAATTTTAGCATTAAGAAAAGCAGGGCAACTTACTAAAAATTACCGCTTACCAGATACTACTCTATATACTACAATTGAACCATGCACTATGTGCATAGGGGCAATGATCCATGCACGAATATCAAGACTAGTTTTCGGTGCAACAGAGCCGAAAGCTGGTGCTGTAGTCAGCTGTTTAAAGATACCTGAGATGTTCCACTATAATCATAAGCTACAGGTAAAAGGAGGGGTCATGGCAGAAGAGGCCAAAAAATTAATAATTGATTTTTTTAAAATGAAGAGAGGCCCTCGCTAACAATATAGGTAATTTTTTTAGCATATGATTTAATAAAATTTATATGCAATGCTTAAACGAATCGCTAATTTTTCACGAAATTAAATAACCGGTAATTATTGCTGGCTTTTGAGACTCAAAGATAATGCTTATTTTCCAGGGATCACCACCTTTTTCTGAATTTCGAAATAAAAAAATACTCGAATCTATTCAAAAAATAGAGCCACTTATAACTAATATCTGTGCTCAATATATTCATTTTGTAAAAGTTAACAAAAAGCTTACAAGAACTGAGCATGAAACTCTTAACTCTTTATTGTCTTATGGGCTAAAGCCAAACTCTGTTAAACCCAAAGGATCAATGTATATAGTAGCACCAAGGCCTGGAACTATCTCGGCATGGTCAACAAAAGCCACAGATATAGCACGTAATACAGGCTTACTTTCAGTCAGAAGGATAGAAAGGGGTATTACTTTTTACCTATGGGGGAAAGCTAGTCAAGCAATAAATAAATCTTTATATCCGGTTATCGCGGATCGTATGACAGAAAAAGTTTTTCTTGAAATCGATGATGCTGAGCTTTTATTCGAAGACCAGAATGAGTCAATGATGAGTAAAATTCCAATTCTATCGAGTGGAATAGCTGCATTAAAAAAGGCTAATTCAAGCCTCGGCCTAGCTTTAGCTGATGATGAAATTAATTATTTAGTTTCTAGTTTCAAAAAACTAAAAAGAGATCCTACTGATGTTGAGTTAATGATGTTTGCTCAAGCTAATTCTGAACACTGTCGCCATAAAATATTTAATTCTAGATGGACAATTGACGGAAAAAAGAAAGATAAATCACTTTTTGAGATGATAAAAAATACATACAAACAATCAAAAAAAGGTGTTTTATCTGCCTATGATGATAATGCAGCAGTAATAATGGGAAATACTGCCGGAAGATTTTATCCAGACCCTAAAACTAAAATATATGCATCTAAAGTAGAGCCTATTAACATATTAATAAAAGTTGAGACCCATAATCATCCAACCGCTATATCACCTTTTTCAGGTGCTGGTACTGGTTCTGGAGGAGAAATTCGTGATGAGGGTGCAGTCGGCAGAGGCTCAAAGCCAAAAGCTGGATTAACTGGTTTTACTGTCTCTAACCTAAATATCCCTTGTTTTCTTCAACCCTGGGAGCAGATGTATGGAAAACCTAATCGTATTGCATCACCTTTAGAAATAATGATTGATGGGCCATTAGGTGGAGCAGCCTTTAATAACGAATTTGGAAGACCCAATATATGCGGTTACTTTCGAACTTTCGAGGCGGATTATTTAGGAGAGAGGCGAGGTTATCATAAACCTATAATGATAGCTGGAGGATATGGAAATATTCGAACCAAAGATATTAAACAGTTTGCCTTTAAGCCTGGTTGTAAACTTATCGTTATAGGTGGTTCTGCAATGCTTATCGGCCTAGGTGGAGGGGCCGCTTCATCTATGGAGACTGGCTCAAGCGACGAGGATCTAGATTTTGCATCTGTGCAAAGGCAAAATCCTGAGATGGAACGTCGATGTCAGGAGGTGATTGACCAATGCTGGCAGCTAGATGATCTAAATCCAATTGCATTTATTCATGATGTTGGTGCAGGCGGTTTATCTAACGCTTTTCCTGAACTAGTTAAAGATGGAGGTTGTGGCGGCAAGTTCGAATTAAGGGATATACCAAGTGATGATGCAAGCATGTCTCCTCTAGCAATATGGTGTAATGAGGCTCAAGAGCGATATGTTATGGCTGTAGACCCATGTAATCTTAATACTTTCGAAGAAATCTGCCAACGAGAAATGTGCCCATATGCAATTGTTGGTGAATCGCTAGAAAAAAAACAAATAGTCCTTTCTGATAAAAAATATAACCTAAACCCTATAGATCTGCCAATGTCTGTTCTTTTTGGTAAACCACCTAAAATACACAAAAATGTTCAAACAAAAAAACATACTCCCAAACTATTTGATTTATCCAAAATTACGATCACTAAAGCTATTGATCGTGTTATAAAACATCCCGCTGTGGCTAGTAAAAGTTTCTTGATAACAATTAGTGACCGGAGTGTCACAGGAATGGTTGCAAGAGATCAGATGGTTGGCCCATGGCAAGTGCCAGTTGCAGACTGTGGCGTCACTGTATCAAGCTATGACACGTTTGCGGGGGAAGCTATGGCTATGGGCGAAAGACCTCCATTAGCATTATTAGATGCAGCTGCATCGGCAAGAATGGCGGTTGGTGAAGCAATTACAAATATTATGGGCTGTGATATAAAAAATATTTCTGACATTAAGTTATCGGCAAATTGGATGTCTGCTTCTGGTCATGAAGGTGAGGATGAAAAACTTTATCGTGCTGTTGAAGCCGTAGGCTTAGACTTCTGTCCTAAACTAGGTATAGCTATCCCAGTAGGTAAGGATTCTATGTCCATGAAAACCTCTTGGAAAGAGGCTGATGACCAAAAATCTGTTATATCGCCATTATCACTAATAATTACTGCATTTTCACCTGTAAATGACGTTAGAAGAACTCTTACTCCGCAAATAATTGTGGATGTTGAAAACACTTCACTTTTATATATTGACTTAGGTCAAAATAAAAATCGTATGGGGGGTTCTATTCTCGCTCAAACTTATAATTCTATAGGTGAAAATCCTCCAGATATAGATGACGCTATTTTACTTAAGAATTTCTTTAGAGTTATCCAAGATCTAAATAGAGCTGATATGCTTCTCTCTTATCACGATCGTTCAGATGGTGGTCTATTTACTACCTTGATTGAGATGGCTTTCGCTGGGCATACTGGAATAGATATAACTTTAGATGAATCCGAAAATAAAGTTTTAGAGGTCCTCTTTAATGAAGAGCTAGGTGCTGTTATTCAGGTTCCTGAGCAAGAAATTACTTATATTAAAAGTTGTTTTTCTAAGATTAATATACCCACGACTAAAATTGGGGAATTAAATGATGAGCAGTGGATAAAAATAATTAATAAAACAGAAATTATTTATAGTAAAAAATTGTTTGAGCTTAAAAAAGATTGGAGCGAAACAAGCTATCAGATTCAAGCAAGAAGAGGTAACTCTAATTGTGCAAAACAAGAGCATGATGAACTATTATCAGATAATCCCGGGCTTCAAACAAAAATTAGTTTTGATATAAATCAAAATATAGTGGCTCCATTTATTAATCAAAATATAAAGCCTCGAGTTGCAATACTTCGAGATCAAGGAGTGAATGGTCATATTGAAATGGCTGCTGCTTTTGATCGAGCAGAATTTGATTCTGTGGATATACACATGAGCGATCTTGTTAATGGAAGATTAGATTTAAAGTCCTTTAAAGGGCTTGTTGCATGCGGGGGATTCTCATATGGTGACGTTTTGGGCGCAGGAGAGGGATGGGCAAAATCTATATTATTTAATTCACAACTTAAGGATATTTTTCAAAACTTCTTTCACCAAAAAGATGTGTTTTCTCTTGGTATTTGTAACGGCTGCCAGATGCTAGCTAACCTTAAATCTCTAATTCCCGGTGCAGAAAATTGGCCTAAATTTGTCAGAAATAGTTCAGAGGAGTTCGAAGCAAGATTTTCATTAGTCAAAATAGAAAAAAGTCCCTCCATTTTTTTAACTGGTATGGAGGAATCAGTGATACCTGTAGCAGTTTCTCATGGCGAAGGCAGAGTGGAATTTGATGGTGATAGTCAATTAAATCAAATCATCTCTTCAGGTGGAATATCTCTTCGATTTGTAGACAACTCTATGATAGCAACTGAGAAATACCCCTTTAATCCTAATGGGTCAAAATCAGGAATTACAGGTGTTACAAGTCTTGATGGAAGAGCCAGTATCATGATGCCTCACCCTGAGAGAGTTTTTCGCTCTGTGACTAACTCATGGCATCCTAAAGAATGGGGTGAAGATGGGCCATGGTTAAGAATGTTTCGTAATGCTAGGTGTTTCGTTAATTAAATAGAGAAATCGTTAGCTAATTTTTTGCTAAAGACTTGAGTAATAAGCTGCTAAATTATCAATATCCTCATCTGTAAGCGATTTTGATATTGTATTCATAATTGAATTAACCCTTTTTCCATCCCTAAAATTTTTCATCTGAAGAGAGAGATAGCCGGTCTTTTGACCCGCTAAATTTGGCCACATAGGATTACGGCTAATGCCATTTACTCCATGACAACCGGCGCAGGCTACTGCTTTTTTCTTTCCATCAATTATATCAACGGCATAAGAGTAGTGAGGCGTTGTTAGGGTCAATGTCGACCACAATAATAATTTACATATACTTTTCATTTTTACCCCATAAATGCATATTGCTGCGAAGAACGTTTTTATTGAGAACTTCGCGAATGATCATAAAAAAATCTACTTAAAAAAATTGATACAGTTAGAAGTGCTATTGCGCCACTTTGGTGGGCAGCAGCAATTGAAACCGGAACATACAGCAAAATCGTAGCGATTCCAAGACATACCTGCAAGGTTAATAAAATCAGCATGCAAGCAAGGACGCTTCTGATAATACTGGAGTCAAGTTTGCGTATTGTATAAATAGAAAAACTAAAAATTAATACAAATAAAAAGTATGCGAACATTCGGTGATTAAATTGAATTGTAGTTATATCCTCAAAAGCTGATAACCAAAAAGGGGATGAGCTGTATAAACCAACAGGTATGAAAGTTTCACCCATAAGCGGAAAAGTAGAATAGGCTAAGCCTGCTCGAGTTCCAGCAACCAGCCCACCAGATAGAATCATAAAAAATAATAAGCCTGTAATCGCATATGAGCCGACCCTGATTCCCTTAGTTATATTGCTTGCTGAGCTCATTAAAGACTGTTTACTATCCTCAAGAAGGCCAAAGGCAACCCATAACATGTATGCGTAAATTATAACTGCATTACCTAAGTGTGCTGTTAATCTATATTGACTAACAGATGGGATATTAACTAAGCCACTTTTGACCATATACCAGCCTAAAAGGCCTTGGAAACCACCTAAAAAGAACATTATTGACAATTTTGGTGTTAGTGTTTTTTTGATACGATTAGTAAAGAAAAAAAACAAAAAAGGGATCAGAAAAAAAATGCCGATAACTCTTCCCAAAATACGGTGTAAATATTCATACATAAAAATATATTTATATTCACTAATACTCATACCCTTATTTATCTTTTGGTACTCAGGATATAATTTGTAGAGATCAAAACTCTCTTGCCATTCTTTGCTATTCAATGGTGGGATAATGCCCATTAAAGGTTTCCATTCAACCATAGAAAGACCAGAATGAGTCAGACGAGTAACTCCGCCAAGCAAAATCATACAAAAAATTAATCCAGCACAAAGAAATAACCAAATATAGATTTGGCGATTATAAATTTCATTTTGTTCTAACGTTTTCATAAGATTTTATAAGGCACTCGTATTAAAAGTATATTGTAGACCACTAGAATATTCGGGCAATAAAGGATAGATTATCCTGAAGATTTACTAGATGTATATCATTTTAAGAAGTATTTTTTTTTGTTCCTTTCAGTGTTAACGGTAATTGAGCTAACATAAAAAGTGCAGATAGTGGCGCTACAACAAAAGTTTTATAGTTCACCCAATATTCTTCTGAATTATTTCTCCACACAATCTCGTTAGCAACCGCTAATAACAGAAAAAAACAACCCCATCTGTATGTAAGCTTTACCCATGTTTCATGATCTAAATTAAATTGACTACCAAAGAAAATCTGCATCATTGGTCGATCTAAAAACCAGCCACCGAGTAAAACGAGAGAAAATAACCCATTGGCTACTGTAGGTTGTATTTTTATCAAAATACTCGTTCCAAAAATAACTGCTGCTAATGTAAAGATTGCCGAAAAAAATATACAGTAGAGAGGGAAAGGAGCTAATCGCTTTTCATTAAACCAAGACACCAACAGAACAATAAAACCCAGAGCAACTGATATAACTGCTGCTGTATATATCCCATAATAGTGAAAACCAACAAAAAATCCAGCAAGCGGGAGAATTTCAATAAAAAATGCAAATATTTTCATTCTTGCCTCATTCGTTACTAATCAATAATATTATATAAAATCTTTAAAGTATATTTGTCTATCGTTTGGTTTAGAATGTGATAAATAAATTATATAAATTGTAATTTTTCTGCCTATGAATGATACGCGCGGTCTATTAACTGCAATAAATGATTTAAATGCATCCTGGAAAGATGTTTTAGGAAATGAGTTCAATAAACCATACATGAAGAACTTATTTAGCTTCCTTCTATCTGAGATTGATAAAGATAAAACAATTTATCCACCTATATCGAATTGGTTTGAAGCTTTAAAAAGAACATCTTTTAACGACGTGATTGTAGTTATTCTAGGACAAGACCCTTACCATGGAGAAGGGCAGGCCCATGGGTTAAGTTTTTCTGTAAAACCAGAAATTGCAATTCCTGCTTCATTACGAAATATATTCAAAGAACTCGTTGAAGATACAAAAGTATCAGAACCAAGCCACGGCTGCCTAACATCATGGTCTGAACAAGGCATCTTGCTACTCAATACTATTTTCACTGTCGAAAAATCCTTACCTAGTAGCCATAAAAATAAAGGGTGGGAGATTTTTACAAATAAAATTATAGAAGAATTAAGCTCGCGAAAAAAAAATCTAGTTTTTATTCTTTGGGGCAAAGATGCACAAAAAAAAACCACCTTTATCGATAGCTCTAAGCATCTTATTCTTAGAGCACCCCATCCATCTCCTTTATCTTCATACAGGGGATTTTTTGGTTGCAAACATTTTTCTTTAACAGAAAAATATATATATGATAATTGTAAGAAAAAGATCAATTGGAATATATCTTATAAGACAGATTAATCTGAATCCTTATTGAGCCTTAAAGAGGAATGTCCACCTTTAATTCTAACCCAATTTAAACATTTAAGGATAAATCCTATTTTAATTAAACGCCTTTCTATTAATTTTTTTTTAGGGTAATCAATCAAAACCGCTCCCATGAATATAGTTAACAGCCCTTGGCCTGGCAAAAAAAGCATAAGCACACCGCCGGCTAGCAAAACCAATCCTAAAGCATTCTTTCCAATCTTCATTGCTAGCTTATAAAAAAAATTATCCTCATTAGCATTTTGTGAATCAGTCGTTGTATTAAAAAAATAATCCTCTGGAATTAGTCCTACCAACCAGGGTAAAGCTATTAAGCTAACAATAAAAAATATAGCCGAAAAAAAACTCAGCCATATCAATAGGCTTCGATTATCAACAAACCACTCGAACATTCAAA
Source organism: Cellvibrionales bacterium UBA4435 (assembly GCA_002390525.1). GTDB lineage: Bacteria > Pseudomonadota > Gammaproteobacteria > Pseudomonadales > Porticoccaceae > Porticoccus. Next base: position 9,757 of record DGPR01000022.1, on the reverse strand, counting down.
GCATTCCTTTATATTCCATCAATAGCCTAACTTTTCATATAACTTATAGGTAAATATTGAACTTTTTCGATATTAGCATTGCCAATAGACATATGTTGACTTGTGGCAGCCTGATCTGTGAGAACTACCAAAAGTTCCTGAAAATTAGAGTCTAGCTGTATACTTGATATCACATAGCCAGAAATCTGATTTATATCTTCAACATAACAAGGCGTACCAGGAGGTACAATCTGATTACTAGTTCTAGTTATACGGTACATTTTTCTTTTTAGCTTACCGAGGTACTTCATTCTAGCAATCACCTCCTGTCCGGTATAACAGCCTTTTGTAAAGCTTATAGCATCAAGATAATCTAGATTGAGCATTTGCGGAACAAAAGAACCTGAAGTCTCTTTTTGTAATATCGGTATTCCTGATTGTATATTTAGAGTTTCCCAAGAATTATAACCGTCAACAGTTGATATATTTGATAACTCGTCCCATAAATCTGTTGCATGATGCCCAGCGATAGTAACAAGCTCTCTGCCATCCTTATAAGAAAAAGAAGAACTTACATCAAACTGAGAGTCGAGGGTTACATTGACTAAGCCGAAAACGGCATAAAGTTCTGTCGCATCAATGAGAGTAACTTTAAAAAATGCAGCATATCTAGAAAGATCTTTTATCACCAAACCAATTAATGAGCGGTGCATGATCATCAATAATTTATCATCGCAAGTTTCATGAAGTTGAAAGTTGGTTAATGTACGACCTTTTGGAGTACATCTTGCGCCGAAAATACTATTATCTTTCGAGAGCAACTCAATGTCACAAGTCACTTGCCCTTGGAGAAACTGCCTGGCATCTATGCCTTCAAGCTGTATTAAGCCGAGATGAGTTAATGGTGTAAAAAAACTCTCTTTTTTTGAGTGATCAACAATTGGCTGTGTTTTCTCAAATGATATTTCTTTTTTATTTGAGAATTTTGCGCCATTTTTTTTTAAAAAAGAATGCCAATTATCCATATATATCCATAATAAACGAATCTTATATGTATCTTAGTGCGTAAACCAAGCTAGTTCCACTATAATGGAATTTACTTTTTCAACTAAAAGGTGTTGTTAATGGATATAAAAAGACTTTCATGGGCAAGCAGACGCGGTATGCTTGAGTTGGACCTAATGTTTTTACCTTTTCTTGAGAAAGTTTACCCACAGTTAACAATTGAGGATCAAATGAGATACTGGAAATTGCTTGAATGTGAGGATCAGGATCTATGGAACTGGCTCATAGATCGAAAAAATTCTGGCAATCCAGAGTTACAAAAAATAGTCGACATAATTAGAAATACAAGGCATTTAGTTCGCCCAAAATTTGAATGAAAAATAGCTTTAAGCTGAATTAACAACAATATTTTGCGCTGCAAAATTAATTGGCACCATAATTGTATCTTTTGCAATTTTTGATGTTTCGGGATAATCCAAAGTATAATGCAAACCTCTACTTTCCTTGCGTTGTTTTGCACATCGAATTATTAGCTCTGATACAAGAACAAGGTTTCGTAACTCTATTAAGTTTTTACCAATCTTGTAATTACTATAATATTCCTGAATTTCTAATTGTAATAATTTTACTCTATGTTCTGCCCTTTCTAATCTTTTTTTAGATCTTACTATACCAACATAATCCCACATAAAACGTCTAAGCTCATCCCAGTTATGAGAAATAATAACATCTTCATCAGAATGAATGACTCTGCTCTCGTCCCATGGTTCTGCTAACCTAAAGTCAGATATATCTGGCATTCTTTTGTATATTTCTTCTGCAGCGATCCTTCCAAAAACCACACACTCTAAAAGAGAGTTACTAGCCATTCTATTTGCACCATGCAAGCCAGTGAAAGCAGTTTCCCCGACAGCATAAAGATTCCATAAATCAGTTTGTCCATATTGATTAACCACCAACCCTCCACAAGTGTAGTGTGCAGCTGGAACCACTGGAATCAAGTGAGTTGTAATATCTATTCCAAACTTCAGGCAATATTTTTTTACGGAAGGAAAATATTTGTCAATAAACTCTGTTGGCTTATGTGTAATATCTAAAAACACACAATCGCAACCTAATCTTTTTATTTCATAGTCAATTGCTCTTGCAACCACATCTCTTGGTGCTAGTTCAGCTTTTGGGTGGAACTTCGACATGAAGCGATCTCCATTCGGGAGTCTTAGGTATGCTCCTTCTCCTCGGAGTGCCTCTGTGAGTAAAAAAGCTTTTGCATCGGGGTGGTATAAGCATGTCGGGTGAAATTGGTTAAACTCAAGATTTGCGACTCTGCAACCAGATCTCCAGGCAAGTGCTATGCCATCTCCAGTGGCTCCATCAGGGTTGCTTGTATAAAGATATGCTTTACTTGCTCCACCAGTTGCTAAAACTATAACTTTTGCATGAAAAACATCCACGTTATCTTTTTTGGTATTGAGGACATAGGCTCCCGTACATCTTATCCGACTTGAGCTCTTATCAGCTTGCGTTATTAAATCTACAGCAATGTGGTTCTCATAAAGTTTTATATTAGGGTTGCTCTTGACTTTATCAGCTAAAGAGGCCGATACCTCCTTACCTGTAGCATCTGCTGAATGAAGGATTCTTCGATGGCTATGTCCGGCTTCTTGAGTAAGGTGGTACTCGTCACTTGAGTTTTGTGTAAATTCAACGCCTTGCTCGACTAACCAGCGTATAGCTTCAGGGCCTCGTTCTACTGCAGCTCTGACAGTTTTCTTATGGCACATGCCAGCACCTGCTTTTAAAGTATCTTGATAATGAGATTCTATTGAGTCCTCATGATCAAATACACTAGCAATTCCTCCTTGGGCCCACCAGGTTGCCCCAGACTCAATAGCACTCTTACTTAATATTGAAACCTTGTGCTTATTAGAAAGCTCAAGGGCCACTGTCATTCCTGCTGCACCGCTACCTATTACAAGTACTTGTTGGCTATTGGACATATCGATTTTACTCTATTTAGGTCTTATTTCATTCAAGTAATGCTATTATACTAAGCGATGATTAATTTCTCTGCATTTTTTGTGTTGTAAATTAAACAAGCTGGGTTACCGATGAAAGATGAGCAGCTAAAAATTAGTGATGATCAACTAGTAGCTCGTGTGCAAAAAGGGGACAAGCGTGCTTTTGATCTGCTTGTGCTAAAGCATCAATTTAAGGTGCACGCGATTGTTTCCAAATATGTCAAAGACTACGATGAAGTCAATGATGTAGTCCAAGAGACTTTTATAAAAGCATACCGTGCACTTGAGGCCTTTAGAGGCGAAAGTGCATTTTATACATGGCTTTATCGTATCGCTGTCAATACATCCAAGAATTACTTACTTGCGCGTAATAGACGCCCACCGTCATTCGACGTTGATCTAGGTGACGCTGAAAACGCTGAACTTAGTAGTCAGCTGCAGAATCTTGATTCGCCCGATAATATCCTTTCGAGAAATGAGCTGGAAACAGTTATAGATGTGGCGATAAAGAGACTACCTGCGGATCTTCGCAATGCCTTAATTTTGCGTGAATTTGAAGATCTCAGTTACGAACAAATTGCAGATATAATGGATTGTCCTGTAGGCACAGTGAGATCAAGAATTTTCCGTGCTCGTGAAGCGCTAGAAGAAAAAATAAAAGAAATGGAAAACTAACTTATTAAAATTGAACCTTTTAGGGTTATGGTAGTCTTAAGTTATAGGTTAAATTACTAAATATAAATGGTTGTTAGAATATGAACGTCAATGATAAATATCTGGAAGAAACCCTTTCCGCTATGTTTGATGGTGAGGCCGATCAAATTGAAGTACACAGAGTGCTCAAAGAATTGTCTTCTAATTCATCACTTCGTGACAAATGGCGTCGATATGAAATGACTTCAGCTTCTATTAATAAATATCTTCCAAATAAAGTTAGAGACTTTTCGCTTGGTATTTCGTCTGCAATAGAGCTTGAAAAGACTTTTGGTAAGAAGAGTGTATCTGAGTACCTAATTAAACCATTGGGAAGATTTGCTGTTGCAGCTTCTGTAGCTACAGTTGCTTTATTAGGGATGCAGGAATACAAAAAAAATACAGCTGAATACCCATCTGCATTTGTTAAAGCAGAAAATATACAATTAAATCTTGGTTCCACTAGCCTGCGAACATCAGCTGAATTTGGTATACCACCTACTCTGGCAAGAAATGTTGCGATATCAAATCATTCTCAAAAAAAATCAATACCATCAAATAAAATTTTATTTCATAGTAAAACAACAGATAATAATTTAACACGCGAACAGGTTCAAAGGTATCTTGATGGTCTTCTTCATAGTTACAATCAGAATGAAGAAAAATTTATATCTGAATAAAACATACCTCAAGTTCTAATTATCAAATAGCTCTTTTCTTTTCCTATATTTCATAGCGTCTCTATGTCAAATAGGTTAAAATTAGTCAATTAAATCTTGCTCAAATTGCCTGTAAAAGGCTACACACTACAACGAAAATTTAATTCTGTGTCTAATTTAAATCATATAAGAAATTTTTCTATCATCGCACATATCGATCATGGTAAATCCACGATTGCAGATCGGTTTATTCAGCATTGTGGTGGACTGGACTCGAGAGAAATGTCTGCACAAGTACTCGACTCAATGGATATTGAGCGAGAGAGAGGCATAACTATTAAGGCTCAAAGTGTTACATTAAACTATCGAGCTAAAGATAATAAAATCTATCAATTAAATTTTATTGATACTCCCGGACATGTAGACTTTTCATATGAGGTGTCTCGATCATTAGCCGCTTGTGAGGGAGCTCTTCTCGTAGTAGATGCTGGTCAGGGTGTAGAGGCTCAATCAGTTGCAAATTGCTATACAGCAATCGAACAAGAACTCGAAGTTATTCCAGTTTTAAATAAAATGGATTTACCTCAAGCAGATCCTGAAAGAGTTATTAAAGAAATTGAAAATATTATTGGTATAGATGCTGAAGATGCAATCCACTGCAGTGCAAAAACCGGATTAGGCATAGAAGAGGTTCTTGAGCGGATTATTCTTAAGATTCCACCTCCAAAAGGAGATATAGAAGCCCCATTACAGGCTTTAATCATTGATTCTTGGTTTGATGCATATTTAGGCGTTGTTTCCCTTGTAAGAGTTACTGCTGGAATACTAAAAATAAAAGATAAGATAATCACCAAGTCAATTGGTAAATCTCATAATGTCGATGCAGTTGGTATATTCACCCCTAAAAGAAAGAAAACTGGCGTCCTAAAAGCAGGGGAAGTAGGATTTGTAGTCGCTGGAATCAAAGATATTCTTGGTGCACCTGTAGGTGATACATTTACTCATTACAGCACTCCAGACACACAGTCTTTACCTGGATTCAAAAACATAAAGCCACAAGTTTATGCTGGATTGTTTCCCGTAAGTTCAGATGATTTCGAAGACTTTCGAGAGGCTTTAGCTAAGCTTACCCTTAATGATGCGTCCTTATTTTTTGAGCCTGAAAACTCAGATGCACTGGGTTTTGGATTTCGTTGTGGTTTTCTCGGTTTATTGCATATGGAGATTATTCAGGAAAGACTAGAGCGGGAATATAACTTAAATTTAATTACTACAGCACCAACTGTTGTTTATGAGATTTTAAAGACAGATGGATCAACCATTCACATATCAAATCCAACTGATTTGCCAGATCCAGCGCAAGTTAGAGAAATGCGTGAACCCTTATGTGAAGCCAATATCTTAGTACCAAAAGAACATGTCGGTAACGTAATTACTCTTTGTGTTGAAAAAAGGGGTGTCCAAAAAGATCTCCAATTTGTTGGTGAACAGGTTTCATTATCATATGATATTCCAATGAGCGAGGTGGTAATGGATTTCTTTGATAGATTAAAATCTGTAAGTCGAGGTTTTGCATCACTCGATTACAGCTTTATTAGATTCGAGATAGCGCCCTTAGTAAGACTGGATGTTCTAATTAATGCTGATAAAGTTGATGCTTTAGCACTAATTCTTCATCGTGCTAATTCACAGAGAACTGGACGACAACTAACTGAAAAAATGAAGGAGTTGATACCCAGACAAATGTTTGATGTTGCAATTCAGGCTGCCATTGGAGGACATGTTATAGCGAGGACAACTGTTAAAGCGCTTCGCAAAAACGTTACTGCAAAATGTTATGGTGGAGATATCTCGCGTAAGAAAAAATTACTGCAAAAACAAAAAGAAGGCAAAAAAAGAATGAAGAGGGTTGGTAATGTCGAGATCCCTCAAGAAGCTTTTTTGGCTGTTTTAAAAACTGAGAACTGAGAATCTAATGAATATTAATTTTCCACTTATACTTACAATACTTGTCTTTATTAGTGGAATTTTTTTGTTGGTAAGCAAGTTAAATAACAATAAAAAACCTCAAATTTTTATCAGATTTTCTACTTATCTAGGCTCTTTCTTTCCAGTCTTGCTTTTTGTTTTTGTGCTTAGATCTTTTATTTTCGAACCTTTCCAGATCCCATCAGGATCAATGATACCAACCTTAAAGATAGGTGATTATATTTTAGTAAATAAGTTTAGCTACGGCTTAAGATTTCCCGTTACTAGATTTAAGTTTTTTGATTTGGGTTACCCAGAAAGAGGGGATGTAATGGTTTTTACACCACCACATGATAAAAGATATTTTATTAAACGAGTTCTTGGCTTGCCTGGCGATAAGATCATGATAAAAAACAATATATTATATTTAAATGGAAGTCAGGTGGATTATACCTTCTTGTCTGAGGACACAAAAAATAAAGGTTACATAATAGAAAATGAAATTCTAGATGGAGTAAAACATCTTGTAAGAAAAAGGAAAATACCAACCAGCCTTGGAGAAAACTACTCTACTGTTGTTCCACCAAGACACTATTTTATGGTGGGAGATAATCGAGATAATAGCAGTGACAGTAGGATGTGGGGCGCTGTTCCAGAAGCTAATATTGTAGGTAAAGCAATTTTAATTTGGATGAGTTGGAGCTCATTTAGCGAGCTTCCAAGTTTTTCTGGTGCAGGAAAAATTAGATAATAGAAAACTCGCTTATGAAAAAACAACAAAATCAACTCTCAAGTCATATTAGCTATGATTTTAAAGATAAGTTCTTATTGGAGCTCGCGCTTACACACAGAAGCCTAGGTTCAAGTAATAATGAACGATTAGAGTTTCTGGGTGATTCTGTTCTTAATTTTATAATTAGCCATGAAGTCTATAATCTACTTCCTCAAAGTAAAGAGGGGGAACTAAGTAGATATAGAGCAGATTTAGTAAAAGGAAAAACACTTGCTAAAATTGCTAATGAGTTAAATATTGGAGAGTTCTTAGTATTAGGTAAAGGAGAAATGACAAGTGGTGGACGCTTTAGATCCTCAATTCTAGCTAATGCTGTTGAGGCAGTTATCGGCGCAATCTTTTTAGATGGTGGTATTGATCCTTGTAGAATATGTATCCTTAAATGGTTTGATTCAAGATTAAAAAACTTAAAAATGAGTGGTAAAAAAGATCCAAAAACCGAGCTTCAAGAGTTAATGCAGTCGAGAAGCCAGCCACTTCCTATCTACAAGATTATCAATATATCTGGAGAAGCTCACAAACAGAAATTTAAAATTGAATGTCATGCCAAGGGTCTAAAAAAATCGACTGAAGGTCTAGGAGCAACAAAAAGAGATGCTGAGAAAGAGGCAGCTGAAAAAGCACTTATGGAGCTTTTAAATGACAGAAAATAAATGCTCAAAAAAATGTGGGTATGTGGCAATAGCCGGAAGACCTAATGTTGGTAAGTCTACTTTGCTTAATCATATTTTAGGCTCCAAACTTAGTATAACCTCAAGAAAGCCCCAGACAACTAGGCATAATTTGCTCGGAATAAAAACTACAAAGGATGCCCAAATAATTTTTGTAGATACGCCTGGAATGCATTTTAATCAAAAAAAAGCACTTAATCGATATATGAATCATGAGGCAGAAAGTGCTTTAAAAGATGTAGATTTGATAATTTTGGTTCTGGATCGTGATATATGGACCGAAACAGATGCAAGGGTAGCAAAAGAAGCATTTAAGATAAAAATACCTGTAATTATTGCTATTAATAAATTTGATAAAATATCTGCAGATCAAGATATGGCTCCGCACATCAGAGATCTTGCAGCATGCTATCCAGAAGCTAAGATTATTCCTATTTCTGCCTTGTTTGGCCATCAGCTTGATTTATTAGAATCAGAAATTAAAAATAATATACCCTTTAGAGAATATTATTTTCCCAATAATCAGGTTACTGATAAAAGTGAGAGATTTCTTGTAGCAGAATTAATTAGAGAGAAAATAGTACGCCAGTTAGGGGCGGAATTACCATATGAAACCACAGTAGAGATAGAAAAATTTAAATACGAAAAGAATATTTGTCATATTAATGCACTCATACTGGTAGAAAGAGAGGGTCAAAAAAAAATTACAATTGGAGATAAAGGCGAAAGACTAAAAATGATAGGTAAAGAGTCACGTCTTGATATGGAAAAACTACTTGAAAGTAGGGTGATGCTCACTTTGTGGGTCAAAGTAAAGCGAGGATGGTCTGATGATAAAAATGCACTCAAAAGTCTTGGATATAAATCTGAATTCTAGTAAATTTTTTGTATTCTCCTATGCAACCTGAACTAGCATTTATATTACACACGCGGCCTTTTAAAGAAACAAGCCAAATAGTTGATCTGTTTACAAGGTCTTATGGCAGAATACGTGCTGTCTCAAGAGGCTCGAGAGGCAAGAAAAGGGCAATAAAGCTGAATGCATATTCGCAAATTCTAGTAAGCTGGACAGGCAAATCTAACCTCAAAACAATAACTCAAATAGAGTACTCTTCTGTTCCAATATCACTCAGGGGCGATAGCCTCTTTTGTGGCTTTTATCTGAATGAGCTATTAATGAGACTTCTCGCTGAAAACGATCCTCATCAGGTAATTTATGATAAGTATATTAATGTGTTAATAGATCTAACAACAAATACATCCCTATCAGAGAGTCTACGAACTTTTGAATTTTCATTACTTGAGGAGTTAGGTTACGGTTTAAATCTAACGACTGATGCGGAACTCAATGAGCCAATTGATCATGATGATGAATACTACTTCGTGCCAGATCTTGGCTTCTTATCAAAAAATAACAATATGGTTATCAATCACTCTAATGACTTATTTAAGGGATGTGATTTGATAGCATTTAAAAAAGGGGATTTCTCATTATCACCGCAAGCTGCAAAAAAACTGATACGTCTAGCGTTACAGCCACATATAGGTGAAAAACCTATATTGAGTCGTAGTTTTTTTAATAAAGATAAATTGTCAAAACAGTTAACCTAGTAAAAATTACTTATTATGAGTACCCTTTAGTTTAGATATTGGAGCTAGCAAATGATAATTGGTGTAGGGACAGATATCTTGAAGATTTCTAGAATTGAAAATATCTTTAACAAGTACGAAGGTCGATTTTCAAGAAGAATCCTATGTCGTGCTGAACTTAATATATTTGAAAATAAGAATAAATCAATAAGCTTTTTAGCTAAGCGTTTTTCAGTAAAAGAGGCAGCAAGTAAAGCCCTAGGAACTGGTATTGGTGCAATATCATGGCATGACTTTGAGGTAAAAAATGATAGTTTTGGAGCTCCAATACTTAAATTAACCGGGGGGGCGAAAAAAAAGATGGAGGAGATAGGTGCA
>DGPR01000039.1:3654-13883 GCA_002390525.1 Cellvibrionales bacterium UBA4435 | reverse complement strand
TACACCTCTAAAATCAAAACGAGTTGCTATTTCTCGCGCGGTATTTTCTGTAGCATTACGAATTTCTTCTAATTTAACTTCTGAAACAATATCGAATGAGGGCATAAAGGAATCCTATTGGAGATGTTGGTATAAATTTATTTACAACAGACTTAAAATCTTTTTAGTTGTTTGTTAGATCCATCTTTGAGTTGATATTATAACTTTTGAACAGGTATCACGTTGGTAGTGCGTTCTACAGTATTATCTTTGTTTAGATAGACCAATCGAGGCTCAAGTTTTGCCACTTCATCTGAAGTATATTGTGCGTATGCTGCAATTATTATTTTATCTCCTACTTGGCATTTTCTAGCTGCTGCACCATTCATTGATATAATTCCTGAACCAGCTTCTGCCTTTATAATATATGTAGTTAATCTCTCACCATTATTTATATTATAAATATCAATTTGCTCAAACTCGCTCAATCCCGCAAGATCAAGTAAATTTGAATCTATAGCACATGAACCGTCATACAATAACTCGGCCTGAGTCACTGTACACATATGCAGCTTAGCTTTTAACAAAGTACTTAGCATAACCTATTCCTATAGTTATTCAGGGAAATATTGTCAATTAATCTCGCAGAGCTACTATACATAGCTCCAAGAACAGTGATATCGATATCATCGACTGCAGCCATTTCTAGGGTTTTGCTATTACAAACGGAAATATAGTCAGTTCTGAAGCCCGCCCTATTTATTTGCTTAGACGCCTCTTTTTGTAAAAAATTAAAATCTTTATTACCGGATCTTATCATTTGAACTACCCAATTGAGGCTCTCATATAATTGAGATGCCTTGCATTTTTCAGCAACCGTAAGAAATGAATTTCTAGAACTCATAGCTAATCCGTCTGCTTCACGATAAATATTTGCTTCAATAATATTAACCGGAAAGCAGAGATCTTCAATCATCCGACGTAATATTGCCATCTGTTGGAAATCTTTCCTACCCAAGATCAATTCGTTAGGCTGAATAATGTTTAAAAGTTTAGAAACTACAGTGGTTACACCCTCAAAATGTCCTGGTCTACTTGCACCACAAAGAATGTCTGTCATTGAGGGGCAGATTACCCTAGTTTGAGAATCTAAACCATTTGGATACATTTGATTTTCATCAGGATGAAAAAGGACTTCACATGAAACTGACTTCAGTTTTTCGCAGTCCTTTTCGAGAGTTCTTGGATATTTATCCCAATCCTGATTCAATCCGAATTGAAGGTTATTCACAAATATTGAACAAACAACTACATCATTAGTTTTTCGAGCCAGCTTAACTAGCTCAATATGTCCATCATGAAGATTGCCCATAGTTGGGACAAACCCAATTTTTTTACCTTGAAGTCTATATTCATCAAGTGCCGGAACGATATCTATAATGGTTTTAAAAATGTGCATCTATCGACACCAATATATTTTATTAATCTGCAGAGTAGTCCTGAGCAAAATTCTCAAATCGAGTATATGAGTCCAGAAATGTCAACTTACAGTCACCAATTGGGCCATTTCTTTGTTTACCAATAATTATTTCTGCAACACCTTTGTGCTCAAGATTATCTTTATCATAGACCTCTTCCCGATATATAAATGCAACAACATCTGCATCCTGCTCGATTGCACCCGATTCACGTAGATCTGAATTAAGAGGTCTCTTATTTGTTCGCTCTTCACACTTTCGGCTAAGTTGTGATAACGCCAAAACTGGGCAATTAAATTCTCGAGCTATAGCTTTGAGTTCCCTAGAAATTTGGGTAATTTCGTTAGTGCGGTTCTCAGCAGGCACACTTCCATTCATCAGCTGAAGATAATCAACCATGATCATGCCGATATCTCCATGCTCACGAACAAGCTGACGGACTCTGTTTCTTAACTCAATTGGCGATATACCCGGAGTATCATCGATATATAGGGGTCTATTTTTTAGACGATTGGAGGCTTTTGATAGTCTTGACCACTCACTTTCGTCCAGCTTACCGGAACGCATATTATGGGAGTCAATTTTTCCTATCGAAGCCATCATTCTTATCATTAGTTGATTGGCAGGCATCTCCATGCTAAATACAAGCACAGGTTTATCTTGGTTAAGAATAGCATTTTCAACCATATTCATTGCAAAAGAAGTTTTACCCATCGAAGGTCTCCCAGCAATGATAACTAAATCAGATTTTTGCCATCCAGAAGTCATTTTATCAAGATCAAGAAATCCTGTACTTAGACCAGTGATGTTTGATTTACTCGCTGCTAAAAGCTCCATACGAGTGATAGCCTCTTTGATTACTTCATCAATATGCTTAAAACCACTCTGTTTGGGCCTACTTTCTATGATATCGGCAAGTTTTTTCTCTGCATCGGCCAGAAGTTGATTGCTGTCCCAACCAACAGGATTATGACCTTTTCTCACTATATCAGTAGCTGCAAGGATTAGCTTTCTTATTATTGAACGCTCCAGAACTATCTGTGCGTAAGCTTTAACATTAGAGGAACTAGGCGTATTGTTTGAAAGTTCAACTAAATATGGTGTGCCTCCAACAGTCTCTAGCTTATTTGTATTTTCAAGTGTCTCAGATAAGGTAATTACATCTAAAGGTTTTTGTGCTGCTGACAGGGACCGCATTGTATTAAATATTAGTCTATGGTCTTCAGAAAAAAAATCAGACTCCACAACTAATTCCGCAACAGTATCGAAAGAGCTATTACTTAGCATCAAGCCACCAATAACAGCTTGTTCAGCTTCAACAGAATGTGGTAATTGATTCTCTTCGATGGCTGGATTTTTAACCATTATCGTGTTACCTATAAAATATCGCCTAAAAAAAAGGCACTATGGCGTAATTAAGATCGCCATACAGTGCCCTATTATTACTGATATTATCTTGGTAGTGAACAGTTGCTTCTATTCAGCAACTATTAATAGCTTTACTACCTGAGTGACATCAGCGTGTAATTGAATCAAAATATCAAATTCACCCACTTCGCGTATAGAGCCATCTGGTAATTTTATCTCACTTTTTTCAACTTGAACGCCCGCATTGATTATTGCATCAGCAATATCTTTCGTGCCAACCGAACCAAAAAGCTTTCCTTCGTCGCTTGCCTTGACATCAATAGTGATGGAAGCAATTGCCTCGATACTTGATGCTCTTGAGTTTGCTTCTTCGAGACCAGCCAATGCGGCCGCTTCTAATTCAGAGCGACGCTCCTCAAAATCAACTAGATTTTTAGAAGTAGCAAATACTGCCTTCTCATTTGGGATTAAGTAATTACGGCCAAAGCCAGCCTTAACGCTTACTTTATCTCCAATATTTCCTAAATTTCCAACTTTTTCAAGAAGAATGACGTCCATCTCGAATATCTCCTGTTATTAAAACCTATTTATCTCACCAAATTGATAATTTTATTTAATATGACTAATCAATTTTGGACGTATATTAAAAATGCTATCAAGAAAACCTATCCCGACCAGCATGATACTTAATGGGCTCAAAAATAAAAGAGCCAAATAAAATCCAACTAACCAAAAACTACTTAACTGATAAAGGGTAACACTGTAGTGCAAGAGTGCTATTCCGCCTAACATTAACGGTAAACCAAATAAGCTCGACCAGCTTGTATAACCCTCTAAAAAAAATTCGCAAATAAACATCCCTATCAAAATAGTAACAGAAAAAAGACTACTAAATCTCAATTGATGGAATTCCAGCTTAAATCCACCGGGATTGTAAAGCATCGCTTGCCACCAACGACCTAATATTACAGAAACAATTGAGGTCAAAGCAATAACATAACCAGCAACACCCAGCAAAAAAGCTCTACCTATTAAAAAATTGTCATTAAAATTTTGGCTATCTTTAAAAAATTCTTTAATTATATTTTCTAGTGCCACAAGACTATGATTAAAGAAAATAGATGCAAACATAGTAGATATAGCACTAAATACTACAATAAAAACTAAAACTTCCTGCCATGAAGACCTCAGCCTCATAATACTAGAACCAATCAAAACACAAAAAACTGTGAAGATGGACAGCATAGTGACAACAGTATTTGCATCAGTGGCAAAAATTAATATTATAGTCAGCGGTGTTATTGCGTATAGCGAAAGCACTAATCCATCTGATAGCCCCTTAGTTAAAGTAACTAAAGAAACTGCCGCGGGAGAGATGAAAGGTATTATATTACCAAAAAAAGCAACCATCCCTGCCTGTATGCGGCCACTAGAAATCAACTGAGCCAAAGCACGCATCAAATAATTCTTATTCGTGACTATCTGTATATGGCAATAGAGCCAAATAACGGGCGCGCTTGATGGCGTTAGACAATTGTCTTTGATACTTAGCTTTGGTTCCCGTGATACGGCTAGGGGTAATTTTTCCAGTTTCTGAAATATACTGCTTAAGCATCTCAAGATCTTTATAATCAATTACATCTGCACCTTCAGCGCTAAAGCGACAAAATTTACGACGACGGTTAAATCGAGCCATTATTTACTCTCCTCTTCCGGTGATATATCGACAACTTCAACTGCTGATTCATCAGGTATTGTTTTAATCTTTTCATCATTTTCTTGAAATTTATTTTCTTCAGATTCAGCATTTATAACAGCAGAAGATTCTGCTGGAGATTCAGCAGAATCGGAATTTATATCTTTATCTTGAATTTCTACAGGAGCAGATTTTTCAGTATGCGGAGCTGAGCGCTCTCTGCGTTCTGATCTTTCAGATTTATCAGCTTTAGCTATGTAAGACTCTACGGTAACGGCTTCTTTGCATCCGAACACCACACTTCTCAATACGGCATCGTTAAAGCGAAAAGTTGTTTTTAATTCCTGTAATATATCTTGATCACACTCAACGTTCATAAGTACATAATGAGCTTTATGAATCTTATTAATTGGGTATGCCAGATGTCTCCTGCCCCAATCCTCTAGTCGGTGAACTTTGCCGCCACCTTCTGTGATGGTTGCCGAGTACCGTTCGATCATTCCAGATACTTGATCGCTCTGATCCGGGTGAACCATGAATACTATTTCGTAATGACGCATTTTACCTCCTTACGGGTAAATAAGTGCTCGCTTTTGCGATGCAACAAGGAGTTGTAAATTTTAAATATAAAATTACTGTAAATATTTATAGGAATGGCATTTTAAGGGTAGATTCGCACTATATCAAGTATAAATATAAGGTATGAATATAATTTCGTTTAAATACGCAATTTTAAGTAAGAAGTTAGTCATAGAAATTACAAGACTAAGCGTCACTCTCCTTTCTAGCTATTGATGCTGCTGTCCAAAAGCCTGCAATATTGCTTTGCCATTTTGGTAAAATCGAGGTTATTATGACTTGCTCTAAAGCTACCCAGATATAAAATAATAAAACTCCCCTCAGAAAAAGAGAATTACTATAAAGTACTGCTATAAAATAAGCAGGTGCAATTAAAATAGCTGTTATTTTAGCTGCTAATGTATGGTATGTAGGGAACCTACCAAATCTTGATTGGCACACTAGAAGGGGGACAATCCAGCAACTAAAGGCAATTAGCAGGAATACAACTTCGCTATTGAAAATAGCTGGCCATATTAATAGTAATCCAAATAACATTAAGGAGTAAGTAATCAAGTCTGCCCAGCTATCTAGCTTTGCACCGAATTCGGTTACTTGCTTCAAATATCTAGCAACATAACCGTCAAAACAGTCTGTCAATAGTGAAACTGCTAATACCCACAAAAATAAATGATCATTTTTCTGGATAGCTAAAAAAATTAGCACTGGTGATAATGCCACTCTGAAAGAACTAATTACATTAGGAAAATTTAGAACAAAATTATCAGTTGCTGTCTGATTTTTTTCTATAACTCTTAGTTTTAAAGTTTTTTTTGAGGTCATGTTTTTTATCTACCTTTTACCTCGTTGCCTCAGTGCTTCAAACAAACAAACCCCTGTAGCGACTGAAACATTGAGGCTGCTTACAAGCCCTATCATAGGAATTTTAACGAGAGTATCGCAATTTTCTCTTGTCAGTCTTCGTAAGCCTTTTTCTTCGGCTCCCATAACTAAAGCGAGTGGTCCGCTTAAATCAGTATCATATAATAAATCCTCAGCTTCACCTGCTGCACCAATCACCCAAATACCCTTGTCCTGAAGCTGTTTTATTGTTCTAGATAAATTTGTTACCACAATGAGAGGAATAAGCTCTGTAGCACCACTGGATACTTTTTGCACTACTGGAGTTATTCCAACAGCATTATCTTTAGGAATAATAACTGCTTGAACACCAGCAGCTTCAGCCGAACGCATACAGGCGCCTAGATTATGAGGATCAGTCAAGCTATCCAAAATTAATAGAAACGGGATTTTTTCTTCTTTAATTATTAACTTAAATAGGTAGTTTTCGTCTTGTATACCGATACTTTCGGATAAAGCTGCTACCCCCTGATGAGAGCCACCTGTTAATATATCTAGATCTGAGCGAAGAACCCAAACGAGAGGTATATCTTGAAGTTGAGCTAAGTTAATGATTTTCTTAAACCTTTGATCATCGCGTCCTTTTTGGACCCTCAGTTCTTTAATTTTTGATCCGGAAGTCTTCAGTACAGAATAAACGGTATGTAATCCAAACAGCCAATCGGAATCGGAGTCGGAATCATTTTTATTTTCTATCATTTTTGATCTGCCCTAAGATCTAGCTCAGACTATTTTTTAGTCTTAATTTTATTTTCAATTTTTTTTCTTTTATTTTTAACCTTTCTATCAAAAGAAGATGTAGATATTTTTGTATCAGTATCCTTGTTTTTTTCTATCAACTCAAAATCAATTTTTCTTTCATTTAACTCAACTCTTATCACTTTCACCTTTAGATTATCTCCAAGACGAAAAATTTTACGAGTTTTCTCACCTACTAGACGATGGTGATCTTCTTCATATTGATAGTAATCCTTTGGTAGTGAAGTTATATGGATTAGTCCTTCAATATACATATCATCAAGCTGAACAAATAAACCAAATCCGGTAACAGTGCTGATAGTACCATCAAATTTCTCTCCGACTCGTGATGATAGGAACTCACACTTAAGCCAGTTTATTACATCTCTAGTAGCCTCATCTGCTCTTCTTTCTGTTAAAGAACAGTGCTCACCAAAAGAATTAAGTTGTTTTTTATCATATGGATATATTTCCTCTTGAGTTAATGCTCGTGAACCACTTACTCTAAAAGCTTCAGTATTTTTTGATTTTTTTCTTATTAAATACCGGATTGCTCGATGCACTAAAAGATCAGAGTAACGTCGAATAGGTGACGTAAAATGAGTGTATTCTGGATAATTTAGGCCGAAATGGCCATGACTCTCAGGCGAATAGATTGCTCTATTCATAGATCGCAGTATAACTGTTTGTATGATGTTACCATCTGGACGTTCTTGAATATCATTGAGAATACGCTGAAAGTCTTTTGGGTCAGCTCCGCCGTTAGAAAAATCTATGCCTAATTCACCAAGAAATTCTCTTAGGCTTTCTATTTTTTCATCCTTAGGCCCCTGATGAACACGATATAGTGTAGATATTTTGTTTTTTTTCAGAAATTTGGCTGCACAAACATTTGCGCAGAGCATGCATTCTTCTATTAATCTATGTGCTGAATTTCTTTGAGCTGGCAATATTTCCTTAATTTTCTTTTCTTTATCGAAAATTATCTGCGACTCCTGTGATTCGAATTCGATTGCACCTCTCAACTTTCTTGAATTAAGTAAGTCATAGTAAAGATCTGTCAAAGCATCTATATTTTTTATTATTGAATTGAATTGCTTGCGAATACTGCTTGTTGAGAGCTTTCTTTGGGAGATAATTTCAGTAACCTGAGCATATGTTAATCTCGCATGTGAATTAATTAGCCCCTCAAAAAAGTTGTATTGTATAACTGCTCCATTTTTATCTAGCATCATTTCACAGACTAAAGTTAATCGATCTAAGTTAGGCTTGAGTGAACATAACCCGTTCGAAATCTCTTCTGGAAGCATGGGAACTACATATTGTGGGAAATATACAGAATTACCTCTTTTATTAGCTTCTTGGTCAAGTGCAGTCGCAACTGATACATAATGAGAGACATCTGCAATTGCAACATATAGTTTCCTTAAACCTTCAGATTCAGGTTCACAGTAAACGGCATCATCAAAATCACGTGCATCTTCCCCATCGATTGTAACAAATGGAAGATGACGTAAATCTATTCTAAACTTTTTATCTTGATCAGAAACACTATCCCCTATGGAGTCAATGTTGTTTAAAACTTCGTCTGGCCACTTAACCGGAATACCATAATTATTGATAGCAATATCAATTTCCATCCCTGGAGCCATGTGGCTACCAAGAATCTGGGTAATACAGCCAGCAGGTAAGTGTTTTTTACTTGGCTGTTGATTAATTTTAACTATTACAATTTGACCTGGTTGCGCGTTATTTTCTTGTCCGACGGGTATAATTATATCTTGTGAAATTTTTGGATTATCAGGTCTTACAAACTTAGTATTGCTCTCTACAAAGAAGCGACCTACTAGGCTGCTTGTTCTATGTTTAACAACTTCAACAATAGTGGCTTCTTGGCGGCCACGGTGGTCTTTTCCAGATACTCTAACGAGAACTTCATCGCCATCTAAAACCTTTTTCATTTGTCTGCTTGAAAGATATAGGTCCGTTTCTCCAACAACTGGAGATACAAAACCAAATCCATCTGGATGACCAATAACTCTTCCTTTAATTAGATTCATTTTTTCCAAAGCGCCGTATGCATAGCTACGGTTTTTTATGAGCTGACCATCTCTTTCCATCGCTATCAGTCTTCGTCTAATAGCTTCATAAGCGCGCTCATCACTGATACTTAGTTCTTCACATAGCTCTTCATGCGTTAAGGGGCCACGGCTTTCAGCGAGAAAGTCTAAAATATACTCTCGACTAGGTATAGGGTTGTCGTATTTGGCAGCCTCTCTTTGAGAAAAAAAATCTTTGTTAATATGTTTTTTCATTATTACTTCATTTAATGATAGAAAATTAAAATATTTTTTAAATTACTTCAAGATTTAAAGTACCATGAAAACACATTGTCCTCAGATTAACCAACGACTTAAACAAAAATAAATACAGGACACGCCTCAAGGAAAATCAGTTACTATAAATAAAACAGCTAAGTTGTTGAAGACTGTGTACCTCCAGTCAATCTCATTTTTCCTTTTCTATTAAAATTATCTAGATTATCGTTTAGATCAGCTAATTTTTTACTTATTTGTATAGAAAACTTAAAAGGACCTTTAAATATAGATTTCTCATACTCATATAACCCAGTTTTCGCAACAGATCTTCTGATGATTTCCATAAAAAGCATATCCAGCTCCGATTCGGGAATAGATTCCAAGCTAAGATTTTCGAGCATCTGACATCTCAATTCAAATCCTCGGGCTGCCCTTTTTGCCGCTTTGTAAATTTTTGTCGCACTATCATGTTGATTAAGCCCGAGTGCAAAATAATAAAACTTTGCTTTAGAAACAGCATGTAATTTTGTGGGAATAGCTCTTTGGTAGTGAAGACTCCCTTTTTTTGAAGATATATATTTTGGTAATTTACCCATATATATTTTAAACCTTATTTTTATGGAATTTATTATGGAAAATATAACAAAAATTTTAGAAATATACCAATTAATTATAATTTAGACTCAGTTACCTAGTATAATAAGTTAAATAGTATTTTTTAATTGGCTAAATTTTACTGAAGATGTACAAATGAAAATTGATTTTTACATTCTTCATAAATATAATTCTGTTTGCTTATAATTATGCTGTTAGTATTTTATAAAGACTTTTAACAATATCTTTACAGACTTATTGTTAATCAGGTAAATATAGAGGTTATACAATGACAAAAAAAAATGTGAACCAGCAAACACGCAGAGCTAAAATTAAAGATCAGCCATTTACAAATCTTTTATGGGATAAGGGAACGCCAGCTGGTAGAGAAGATCAAGAAAAAAGGAGGGCCCGTATAAGAAAAATTAATAGAGTAGCAGCTAAGAAAATTTTTATTCCTTTTTCAACAAATATGGAGCAACGAAAAGCAGCTATCGAGCTGCGTAAGAATGGAAGGAGGATTGTTTCAGGTTTACCAGGTCAAGTTCCTGACTATGAAGACTTGGAGTGTCAATTGCA
>DGPR01000039.1:0-3535 GCA_002390525.1 Cellvibrionales bacterium UBA4435 | reverse complement strand
CTCATCATCGCCAGCTTCGGCTTGATTGACCTCAGAATAGAAATTTATTTCTGGAAATACAATACGCAATGCTGGCTTCTCATCTGAAGGATCGTCTAAACATTCTATGAATAACAACCTAACATCTATGTCATAAACTATGTTGAAGATATATGGTGAACTATGTCCAAGTAATTTCGATATCAGTGTCATAATATTCCCTAGATTTGTTGGTTTATCAGCTATCACATAATGCTAAAAAATTAGATTTAATAATTTACACGCATCTTTTTATCTATTGTCACCTAAAAAACATTGGCAAAAAAGCTTTGATAGCTTAAAAATAACTAAATACCAATAAATAATTGCTATATCTATGTTTAAATTACTTTTATATCTCTTTAAATTTTTTTGATTACTCATAAGCAATTTTTGTTATATTCTTATTAAAGTAATGCGCTTCTTTATTTTAAACAATCAACGACAAATAATAATAAAACCCAGATAGTGGCTTTTAAATGAAACAACAAACTCGCCTTGTATACTCAACAGAAAAAGGTCGGATAAAACCCCAGGGATCAAAAGATATACAACAATATGACGATGGTGTTGCTCGAATTAATTACGAATCTAAGGGAAGGAAAGGTAAAGGTGTTACAACTATTTCCGGACTATACACCGAAGATATTAATCTCAAGACTTTGACAAAAAATTTAAAAAAAAATTGTGGGAGTGGTGGCTCTATCAAAAATAATATAGTTGAAATACAAGGCGATCATAGAGTGGAAGTGCGTGAATACCTAAAAAAAAAGGGTATCCAATACTATAATAATTTTTATTTATCTTAAATCCTTCAGCAACCAGAGCGAGCGAGTTTGGAATTTCTAAAGTTTAATAATACTTTCGCCAAATTAGGTGAAAAATTTTTTACAAAAGTATCACCAAAAGGGCTCTTGGATCCATGTGTGGTAGATATCAACATAGCTGCGCTTGATATGCTTGGTATATCGATTAAGAAGATAGACACTAAAGCTGAAATACCTTTATGGTTAATGAATTTATGCAGCGGAAATGAGCTACCTAAAGGATGCAATCCCCTTGCTATGGTATACAGCGGTCATCAGTTTGGAGGTTATTCCCCTGTATTAGGTGATGGAAGGGGTATGCTTATTGGAGAAACTGAAGGTCCATCAGGTAAATGGGATATTCACCTCAAAGGGGCAGGAAAAACTCCTTATTCTCGGTTTGGGGATGGTAGGTCAGTTCTCAGATCTACTATAAGGGAGTATCTCTGCAGTGAGGCAATGCACGCACTTGGCATAAATACAACCAGAGCGCTAAGTATTTTTTCAAATGAGGAGCCTGTCCATAGAGAGAGGATTGAACGGGCTGCTCTACTGGTTCGTTTAGCTAGATCCCATATCAGATTTGGCTCTTTCGAGTATTTTCATCATACACGCCAATATAAAAGTGTCAAAAAACTTGCTGATTATATAATTATTCAACACTTTCCTATTTTTAAGGAAAAAGATGACCGCTATCTCCAAATGTTTAGAGGTATCGTCCATAAAACAGCAGAGATGATTGCAAAATGGCAATCTGTAGGATTTTCTCATGGTGTAATGAATACTGATAATATGTCGATTCTTGGTGAAACTCTGGATTATGGCCCATTTGGATTTATGGATAATTACAATCCAAACTTTATCTGTAATCATTCAGATAGCTATGGTCGCTATTCTTTCAAGAATCAACCCAGTATAGGTTTATGGAATTGCAATGCTTTAGCTACTGCATTGACAAGCCTTTTGGATTCTAGGCAGCTCAAATTAGTACTTGATGAATATCAACCAGTATTTCTAAATATCTTGTTGAAACTTTATAGACAAAAGTTAGGCCTAGAAGTCACTGCAGAAAATGATCAAAACTTAATAGATGAATTACTGGGGATTCTTGAAGTTAATAAAATTGATTATACTATTTTTTTCAGGCGCTTATGTTTTTTTAAATCAAAAGGTAACCATGAGCATTTAAAAGAATTATTCATAAACCAAAATGCATTAGATGGGTGGATAAAAAAATATAAGGATAGGTTGCTAGCTGAAACAAAAAATGAGGAGAAAAGAAAAAATAAGATGATTCAACATAACCCAAAATATATTCTGCGGAACTATATGGCTGAAATAGCCATTCAGAAAGCTGAAGACCATAGAGATTACACAGAAATCAGCCGTATACTTAAGCTACTTCAGTCGCCTCATGAGGAAAATCCTGAATGCGAGGAGTACGCAAAACATCCACCTGAATGGAGTAAAAAAATAACTGTGAGCTGCTCATCATAAAATTTATTTTGATCTCAATGACTTATTCCCAGGTCCCAACATGATGCTTATCCAGCGTGTGTCTTCATCGTTATCAAGTGCGATCTTGACCATTATCGTAAGTGGGATAGAAAGCAGCATGCCAACAGGGCCTAAAATCCACCCCCAAAAAACTAAAGACAAGAAAACAACTAAAGGTGAAAGATTAAGACCTCTTCCCATCAATTTAGGTTCAAGTAAATTTCCTATAAAAACGTTTATAATCAGGTAACAAAAGGCAACGCAAATAGCTGTAAAAGAACCCAGCTGGATTAAAGACAACAAAACTGCAGGTACAGCTGCAATTATAGAGCCAATTGTGGGAATAAAATTAAGCAGCAATGCAAAAAATCCCCACATAACAGGGTAATCAACACCAAACAGCCATAGAGTTATGGTAACCAGAATGCCAGTCAACAGACTCAATACTGTTTTGATCCCCAAATAACTATGTACACTTTTTAAAAAAAAGGAAACGCCATCATCTATTGATGCTTTTTTATGAGTTGCTTGTTGTAATTTTTCCCTGAACCCTATTTCTTCTGCCAAAATAAAAATTACAGTTAGCAGTATCATAAAGGTGTTTGTTAAAACACTACCAAATGATGTTAACGTACTGCCCATTAATTGGACTGCAGCCTCAGGCTTAAGTAAGTTTTTCATTTGGTTTATGTCAAATACAAGCCCTAAATCCGCTAACCAGTATAAGAAAATTCCGCTCAATTCCTGTAGTCTGATTTCATATGTCGGTATACTATCTCTAAAATCGCTTACGGAAGACTGTATAAGCGCTGAAATTAGCCAACCTGCAACGACTAAGCAACTAATAACTAAGAAAATAGCAATTCCATTTGGTACTTTATTCTTTTTAAGCCAAGCTAGTAATGGTGAAAAAATAAGTGCTATAAATACAGACAACAAACAAGGAACTATTAGTGTTTCTGCCATTTTTATTCCTGTTACAACGATCACAAAAGCCGCAACAGTAATAAGTCCTTTCGCGAATGACGAGTGCTCACTCATATCTCTACTCCTGATAATTTTAACAATCCTGATAATATTTTTTTCACTTCCATAATCCCTTTATCTTCAAAAAGTCTATATGTGTGAATAGAGCCCTCAGACTCATTAATTTTTTTGCAATGCAAACGAACACCTTCCACTGAATAATCATGTCTAATTGGAAAACAAAGGAA
>DGPR01000019.1 GCA_002390525.1 Cellvibrionales bacterium UBA4435 | reverse complement strand
GCGAGACATGTTTTCATAGATGGGAAGTCTCTTCCTGAAATTGGTAGTTATCCTGTAGGAGATCTTGCAGATTATTACAAGAAATTACATCTAGAAGGTAGTAGAGGAGAAATTGCAGAAAAAATCTTAAAAGAAATTAGAAATCGCCTAAATTTCTTGGTAGATGTTGGTCTTAATTACTTAAACCTCAACAGAAGTGCAGAGAGCCTATCAGGAGGAGAGGCACAACGAATAAGGCTAGCTAGTCAAATTGGGGCTGGTCTTGTTGGTGTCATGTATATCCTTGATGAACCATCGATCGGTTTACACCAAAGAGATAATGAGCGCCTGCTGGCTACCCTTACTAGATTAAGAGATATTGGTAATACAGTAATTGTGGTGGAACATGATGAAGAGGCTATAAGACGAGCAGACTATATCGTAGATATCGGTCCTGGGGCAGGTATTCATGGCGGAGAAGTTGTTGCAAAAGGAAGTTATGACGATATTGTGAAGGAGAGTCGTTCTCTCACGGGAGATTACTTATCAGGCAGGAAGGAGATAGTTGTACCCAAAAAGCGCACCCTGGCAACAGATAAAAAAATTTTATTAAATGGAGCAAAAGGAAATAATCTTAAAAATGTCAATCTTGAAATACCCATAGGTCTCTTCACTTGCATTACTGGAGTATCAGGGTCTGGGAAATCAACTTTAATCAATGAGACTCTTTATCCAATTGCTGCAACTGAACTAAATAACGCTTCAACTAAAAAATCTGAAGACTATAAGTCAATACAAGGGATTGATTGCTTTGATAAGTGTGTTGATATTGACCAAAGTCCAATTGGTAGGACACCTAGATCGAATCCTGCTACTTATACAGGTATATTTACACCGATTAGAGAATTATTTGCAGGTACTCAAGAAGCTCGCTCCAGGGGTTACAAGCTAGGCAGATTTAGCTTCAACGTTAAAGGTGGGCGCTGTGAAGCATGCCAGGGAGATGGTCTGATTAAAGTTGAGATGCATTTTCTTCCAGATGTATATGTCCCATGTGATATCTGCAAAAGCAAGCGTTACAATCGTGAAACATTAGAAGTTGCATATAAAGGAAAAAATATTTCTCAAGTGTTAGATTTAACAGTAGAAGATGCTCTAGAATTTTTCAGACCCGTTCCATCTGTAGCAAAAAAATTGCAAACTTTGATTGATGTAGGGCTTTCTTACATAAAATTAGGACAAGCTGCAACAACCCTATCAGGCGGAGAAGCACAAAGGGTTAAGTTATCTAAAGAGCTGTCTAAAAGAGATACAGGAAATACGCTATATATATTAGATGAACCAACAACAGGGCTACATTTTCACGATATACAACAGTTATTAACTGTTTTACACCGATTGCGTGATCATGGAAATACAATAGTTGTTATCGAGCATAATTTAGATGTAATAAAAACAGCTGACTGGGTAGTAGATATGGGTCCAGAAGGGGGCGAAGGTGGAGGCTATATTATTGCCGCTGGCACACCAGAAGAAGTTGCAAATACTAATGGATCTCACACTGGATATTTCTTAAAAAAAATATTAATGCAAATATAACAAACTATTGTTATTGTGATCGAATATGATAATATACTGTATAAATAAACAGTAAGGTATGTATTATGATCATTCAAAATATATATAAACATGTATTTTTGGCTCGCTCAAAAATACGATTAATGCGGTATCACTTATTTAATCAAGCACAATATAACTACCCTGGAAATTATAAGCTTGGTTTTCTTTGCAAAAAGACTCATCCTGTAACACTTGGGCCAGAGCAACTCAGCAGATTTTTCACATATATTGCAAATACCGAAAATTGAAGCCCCAGCAACATGCTGGGTTCAATCTCTCATGCTTTCATTTCTTTCGCTTTTATTATTTTTTATCACAGAAATTATATTTAATAACTGACTTTATACTCACGTCTATCTCTCTGTTAATATATGCTAATTAGTTTTTTTAAACTTCGAGCCCTTGAGAGAATTTCGGTATGAAGCTATACAAAGTTGGTGGTGCTGTTCGTGATAAACTTATTAATTATCCGTTTACAGACGAAGATTGGGTGGTAGTTGGCGCAGAGCCAAAAGAGCTAATCGATAAAGGATTTATTCAGGTTGGTGTTGATTTTCCTGTATTTCTTCATCCTGAATCTAAAGATGAATACGCACTTGCTCGATCCGAAAGGAAATCTGGCGTAGGCTACAAAGGGTTTGAGTTTTTTACAGGTCCTCAGGTAACACTAGAACAAGATCTTTCTCGGAGAGATCTCACAGTAAATGCTATGGCAGAGGATTGTGATGGAAAAATTATCGATCCCTATGGAGGCCAAGACGACCTATCGAAAAAAATATTACGTCATGTATCTGGTGCCTTTGTAGAGGATCCGTTGCGAGTACTTCGTGTGGCCAGGTTTGCTGCTCGTTATCACCATCTTGGATTTAAGATCGCAGACGAAACTATGTTCTTGATGACTAACATCACAAATAGCGGAGAACTTGAATATCTAAGTCCAGAGAGGGTTTGGCTAGAAACTGAAAAAGCACTTAAAGAAAGATCACCAAGCACCTACATTGAAACACTTTATAAATGCAAAGCTCTCACAAAAATTTTTCCAGAAATTAGTAGGGTTTTTGATCTCGCTTCAGAAAAAGATAAAATTGATGGAAAATTTCATACTTTATCAATTTTGAATTACGCAGCTAAATTAGATACAGACCCCTGCACTCGGTTCGCAGTTTTATTTAGCAATATTAATTTGAGTAACCAGTCAATTCCTTTAAACATCAAATCAACCGATAAGGATATTGAAGTTATTAATAGTCTTTTTGATCGATTAAAGGTTCCTAATCGTTACCGAAATGTTGCAATAAATTTCATAAGATACAAAGATTTATATCATTGCTTAGAAAATCTAGATCCCCAAATTATTTTGGATATGCTCAAAAGTATTGGCGCCTTTAAAAAAGTAGAAAATTTAGAAAAATTTATATATTGCTGTGAGGCAGAGGCACAAATAATCCAAAAGAATAAAGGTGCTAATAAAGTTCATGGGCGAGGTGCTTTGTTAAAACAAGTATTAAGCCAAATTATGCTCATAAACAACAAAGAGTTAATTTCAGAAGGCTATTCAGGTATAAAGCTTGGGAAAGAAATAGATCTACGTCGAAAAAAAATCATAGCTGAATTATTAAGATAAAAGAGACTAGTTCAATCATCATGAAAAAAAAACGTGTAGCTATTATAACAGGCGGAGCTCGACGTATTGGTGAAGAAATTTCACGCACTTTTCATCAAAAAGGATATGATGTTGCTATCCACTACAATAAATCTAAGCAGGATGCTGAGAGACTTGCTCAAGATTTAAATGTTATTCGTGATGACTCAGCTGCAACTTTTAAGGCGGAATTAGGTAGTGTTATAGAAATTAAATCTATGGTTAAAAGTATAATTCTTTGGCGAAAAAAAATAGATGCACTTATAAATAATGCTTCGAGCTTTTTCCCCTGCTCTCTGGTTGAAGCTAGAGAAAAAGAATGGGATATATTAATCAATAGTAACCTGAAAGGTCCTTATTTTATTAGCCAAGCAATCGCTCCTAAACTTACAGAAAATGCCAGCATTATAACTATAAATGATATTTATTCTTTTATGCCTCTCGAAAATTATAGCATTTATTCTATTGCTAAGGCTGGAAATAGAATGCTTACCAAAACTTTAGCTAAAGAGCTTGCTCCCAAAATACGTGTCAACGGAATAGCTCCGGGTCTGATACTATGGCCAGATAGCACATCACAAATGGAAGAAGAGATAAGACAAAAAATTATGAAGAGTATACCGCTACAACGTAGTGGATCAGTACAAGATATTGCCAAAACAGCTTTATTTCTAGCTACATCAGCAAGCTATATTACTGGACAAACTATTGTTGTAGACGGTGGTAGCTCAATATGAATAGGGGTGCTAATTCATTTTTTCTTTAGCTTTTCACGCTCTATAATGATACCAACATCGTCAGCAGCATCTAATGCTGCTGCTTTTCCTACACGCAAACGCACCCAGTGTATATCGAATTCATTAAGGATTATTTCTGCAATTTTTTCAGCCATTGTTTCAAGTAAAAAAAATTCACTACTTTGTAAAAAACCTTCTAAGCGCTTTGCAATTAAACTGTAATCGACGGCAAACCGAATATCATCAGATTTTGCTGCTTCAAGATTATCTGTGGCAATTTCCATGTCTATACTAACCATTTGGGGAATCTGTCTCTCCCAATCATAAACACCAATAATTGTCTTTATCTTTAAATTTTTGATATAAATTATATCTGTCATATCTTACCCCTCACCTAAAGATTGAAGTTTATCTATTGGCCAACGAGGCTTAATATTTAATTCAAGGGTATCATGCTGTCCAACCAAAAGGCGCTGGCATCCAGCAAAAGCTATCATGGCTCCGTTGTCAGTACAAAATTCATGTCGTGCAAAAAATACTTTCCCATCAACCTCACTCAGGGATTCTGCGAGTGTTTCCCGAAGTCGAACATTTGCAGAAACACCGCCAGCAATAACTAATCTTTGTAACCCAGTTTTTTTTAGTGCCCGAATACATTTTATTTTTAATGTATCCACTACTGCATCCTCAAAAGCATAAGCTATATCAGCCATTGTTTGATCATCAGGCAAAATATTATCCATGCGATGACTAATAATAGTGTTTAGAGTAAAAGTTTTTAGTCCTGAAAAACTAAAATCTAATCCTGATCGGTTTATCATTGGTCTTGGGAACTTGAATCTTCCAGCAACACCTTTCTTTGCAAGCTCAGCAATTGCTGGTCCTCCCGGATAATCAAGATCGAGCATTTTGGCCGCTTTGTCAAAAGCTTCACCAGCCGCATCGTCAAGAGACTCGCCAAGAATGTGGTAAACCCCCACATTCTTTACCTCCACAAGTTGTGTATGGCCACCAGAAACTAAAAGAGCAACAAATGGGAACTCAGGGTATGTATCCTCTAACATTGGGGCCAATAGGTGACCTTCCATGTGATGGATACCTATTGCAGGAACTTTCCAGGCATATGCTAAAGAGCGACCAACACATGCTCCAACCATAAGAGCTCCTATCAAACCAGGACCTGTTGTGTATGCTAGTCCATCTATTTCTTTTGGTGACGTATTGGCATCCAATAAAACTTTCTTTATTAAAGGTAAAATTTTTGTAACATGGTCTCTTGAGGCAAGTTCTGGAACTACTCCACCATATTCTGCGTGAACTTCCACCTGACTATACAGATCATGCGCTAATAATCCCTGTTTATCATCATAGATGGCTATGCCGGTCTCATCACAAGACGTTTCGATACCTAATATGCGCATTTTTTATAACTCAATTTGTCTATCTTATTATTCGACAGGCTAAAGGTAAGCACAATACAATAGTTATTCATGATATTAACCTAGTTATTGCTCTTTTTCGTTTTTTTTCTTTAAAAACTATTGCGCATATTTTTTAGGTGTCTTACAAAAGTTTTGCAACTCTGACGGTATATGTTTAGAATAGCCACGATTATTTTATGGTGCTTAAAGTGAATAAATTTTAACTTTAAAGCAATTGAATATTACTTAACAGGAAAGTTTATGCCATTTGTTCGTATTAAAGAAAATGAGCCTTTTGATGTTGCTCTCAGACGCTTCAAGCGTTCATGCGAAAAAGCTGGAGTGTTAGCAGATGTCCGCAGCAAAGAATTCTATGAAAAACCAACGTGGGAACGTAAAAGAAAAGCGGCAGCCGCTGTCAAACGACATGCTAAAAAGAACTCTCGAGATAACCGCAAATTTGTTCGCATGTATTAAATTTAGAACTATCTTTATCATTTAAGCGCCGCAATGTCGGCGCTTTTTTGCATTTGGGGGATTAGATGATGAGCAAAGAACTAAAGATAAGAATCGTTAAAGAGATGAAAAAAGCTATGCGTGCTAGAAATAAAGAGAGATTAGGCACAATTAGGCTTATCCTTTCTGAACTAAAACGTATTGAAGTCGATGAGCGAATTGAATTAGAGGATAATCGTGTTTTAGTGGTACTCGATAAAATGGTTAAACAGCGAAGAGATTCTGTAGAACAATATACAAATGCAAACCGACAGGAACTTGCAGATATAGAAATTAATGAAATAAAAGTCGTACAAGAGTTTTTACCCGAGGCATTAAGTGATTCGGAGATTTTAGTAATTGTTTTAGAGGCTATTAAATCAATAAAAGCTTCATCCATGAAAGATATGGGGGCAGTAATGAGTGCAATTAAACCTAAAATACAGGGGCGAGCTGATATTGGTAAAGTTAGCAAAGTAATCAAGGATAAACTAATCTAAAAGTATAAAATTGTTTCTCAGAAGTAAAAAGCTTATGGTTACACTATGTCATTAAAAAAATTTCCATAAAATTTTATATTGCCAAAATAGAGTGGAGAAAGCATCTTTATGCCAGGCAGAATTCCACAAAATTTCATCAATGATGTTCTGGATCGATTAGATATTATCGATGTAATAGGTAGTCGGATAGAGTTACGTAAATCTGGCAAAAACTATTCTGCATGCTGCCCCTTTCATGACGAAAAAACTCCCTCCTTTAGTGTTAGTCCAGATAAGCAGTTCTATTACTGTTTTGGATGTGGAGCTGGAGGAAATGCTGTTGGTTTCGTGCTTGATTTTGATAAAACCACATTCCCAGAAACTATCGAAAATCTAGCAAAACGTGTTGGGCTAGAGATGCCTGCTGAATCCGTCAGTAATGACTCTGAGGGGAATTATAAAAAATTACTTTTTCCTGTTATTAAAGATGCTGACTCTTTTTACCGTCGAAGTCTCAGAGATCCAACGAATGCAAAAAAGGCTATTGAATACCTAAAATCTAGAGGCCTAAATGGAGAAACTGCTCGTAATTTCGGAATCGGTTTTGCTTCTCCCGGTTGGGAAAACTTACTTCAAGATCTAGGAAAAAATGAAGAAAAAGTAGAGCAACTTAAAATTGTAGGGCTTCTTATTGATCGAAATGAAGAAGGTAAGCTTTATGATCGTTTTCGAAATAGAATTATGTTTCCTATTAGAGACGTTCGTGGGAGGACTATCGGTTTTGGTGGTCGAGTACTAAGTGACGAAAAGCCAAAATACCTAAACTCACCTGAAACACCACTCTTCCATAAAGGGCGAGAACTCTACGGTCTTTATGAGGCTAATAGACATTTTCGTAATATTGAAAATCTAATAGTTGTAGAAGGCTATATGGATGTTGCAGTACTTGCGCAAAATGGTGTTCATAATGCTGTCGCTACTCTCGGTACAGCAGTTACTATTGAGCACCTAAATAAGATATTCCGCTATACATCTGAGGTTATTTTTTGCTTTGATGGAGATGAAGCTGGTAGAAAAGCTGCCTATCGAGCCTTAGATACATCACTTCCTGTAATAGTGGATGGAAGGTCAGCAAAATTCATGTTTCTTCCTGAAGGTGAAGATCCAGATACAATAATCCGAAAAATTGGCGCAAAAAAATTTCTTGAGTTAGTTGCGAACGCAACGCCTTTATCAGAGTTTATTTTTGAGTCGCTTTCTGCTGAATATGACCATAACTCTGTAGACGGAAAGGCAAAACTTAGTAAACTTGTGATACCTTTGATAAATAAAATGCCCGGTGGAGTATTTAAAACTCTAATGATTAGAGCCTTATCTAAGAGAACTGATTTAGAAGAAAGTGAACTTAAAAGTCTTGTAGAATCAGAAAATAATAATCAACCTACCTATACTCCAAATGTATACTTTGATGAGGGCTCAAAACAGCCAATAGACCATCACCTGGATCATAGCAGACTAAGAAATATATCTGCTCGGCAAATCAAAACTCATTCTAATACAAAAAAGTATGTAAAAATGCCTGCTATTTATACACTAATTGCTCTATTGGCTAATCAACCAGAGTTAGAAAAGTACTTGCCTGAAAATGAAAAGTTAATGGAATTGAAAATTGATGGATTTAGTATGCTGGACAACTTAACAAAAATTATTCGAAAAAACCCTGATTATACTTTAAATCATATCATAGGTAGCATGCGGAGCATCAATGACATAAAACAAGCGGATTATTTCACTAAAATTATTGCCACAGATATATTTCGCCCGCTAACAAACAGTAGTAGGGACAACGAGAAAGAATTTAAAGAAATATTAACTAGACTTCTAAGAGACTCACTCAATGAAATGGAGCCTTTAGCTCTATTTGATTACCTCGACTCAAAAGAAAATATTGATGATAACGCCTTAAAAAGCCTCAATAGAGCATGGTTCAAGCTTACTTCAGACCAAAAAAATGAAGAAATGAGGTCTCTTTTTAACCGAATTACTTCGAAGCCAAGGGCTTAATTGAGCTAAAAATTAACTTATTTTATCTTCTTGCATAGGACAAGATGAATTTATTTCAGTATAATAATATTAAAAATTATTCCCACCTAACCTTAGTCATAGCAGATCATATATGAGCGGTAGCGCAAAACAACAATCACGTATAAAGGATTTAATAACCAAAGGAAGAGAGCAAGGTTACCTGACTTATGCTGAGGTAAATGATCACTTACCTGAAGATATATCTGACCCTGATCAAGTTGAAGATATTATTCAAAATTTGACTGATATGGGTATAAGTGTATTTGAAAATGCTCCTGATGCAGAAGATCTTTTAAGTACTACAGATATAACCACGGATGAGGTTGCTGCTGCAGAGGCTGCTGCTGCACTTGCTGCTGTAGAAACTGAACAGCATCGCACCACCGATCCTGTGCGTATGTATATGCGAGAAATGGGTACTGTTGAACTACTTACCCGCGAAGGCGAAATAGAAATTGCAAAACGAATTGAAGAAGGAACTCGTGAGCTGATGTCTTCAATAGCCGAATGGCCAGATATAGTTGATTATATCATTGAAGAATATGATTTAATCGAAACAGATGAGAGGAAGCTTGCAGATATTCTTATTGGTTATCTTAACCCAATGGCACACGTGCCTTCAGCTCTAGCTCAAGCAGAGGCAGCAAAAAAAGAAGATGAAGAAAATAATTTAGACGCTGTAGTTGAGGGTGACGAGGAAGAGGAGGATACTGGATTAGATCCAGTAGAAGCAAAAGAACGTTTTGACTTACTTCGAAAACTAAACAAGAGCGCTAAAAAAGCCATAGAAAAAAATGGACGTGATCATAAATTAACCAGAAAAGCTATAAAAGAACTTAGTGGTCACTTTAAGTATCTAAAACTAGCTCCACGTAAATTTGAACCCCTTGTTGCTATTGTTCGAGAAACACTTTCAATAATTAGATCATCAGAGAGACAAATTACGAGTATGGTTGTTCGACAAGCAGGAATGCCCCGTGCGGACTTTATAAGAAGTTTTCCAGGAAATGAAACTAATGAGAATTGGACTGAAGAAATTTGTCAACAAGGTCACCCATGTGCAGAAAAACTCAAAGAACATGAAATCGAAATAAAAAGAGCTCAACGAAGATTGGGTCGTATCTCTGAAAAAAATGATCTATCTATCACTCAGGTTAAAGATATTAATCGACGTATGTCTATTGGCGAAGCCAAAGCACGAAGAGCTAAAAAAGAAATGGTTGAGGCAAATCTACGTTTAGTTATATCTATTGCAAAGAAATATACCAATAGAGGACTTCAGTTTCTTGATCTAATACAAGAGGGTAATATTGGGTTAATGAAAGCAGTCGATAAATTTGAATACAGACGGGGATATAAATTTTCAACCTACGCTACTTGGTGGATTCGCCAAGCTATCACTCGATCTATTGCTGATCAAGCGCGTACTATCAGAATTCCTGTACATATGATTGAAACGATCAACAAACTTAACCGTATCTCAAGACAAATGCTTCAAGAAGTTGGCAGAGAGCCAACACCTGAAGAATTAGGTGAGCGTATGGAAATGCCCGAAGATAAAATACGTAAGGTGCTTAAGATCGCTAAGGAACCCATTTCAATGGAAACACCGATAGGCGACGATGACGATTCCCATTTGGGTGATTTCATTGAAGATATTAATATTTTGTCGCCTGTAGATTTTGCGACTAATGATAGCCTAACTGATGCAACTAGAGATGTGTTGAACGGCTTAACTATGAGAGAAGCAAAAGTACTTCGTATGCGATTTGGTATTGATATGAATACAGACCATACACTAGAAGAAGTTGGGAAACAGTTTGATGTGACACGCGAAAGAATTCGTCAAATTGAAGCTAAAGCTCTTCGCAAACTCCGTCATCCAAGTCGTTCTGATCATTTACGTAGTTTTCTCGATGAATAGAGAAATGCAAACATTTTAAGGGCCCATAGCTCAGCTGGTTAGAGCAGTCGACTCATAATCGATTGGTCCCAGGTTCAAGTCCTGGTGGGCCCACCAATTTTCTTATTTGATTAAATCAGTTATATGTAACTTCTTTACACTTCTAATTCACTAATTATTAGTTAGATGCACAAGAGGTTACAGTTAATAGCTATAATAGTAATGGTAACAACTGATATATTACTCATGCCCGACAAATACAGGCTATCCAGGAGTATTTACGGGTAATTAGGGTAGGCTAAATCAACTTCAGATTTGTTGAGCATTACTTAACCTTTATTGCTCTTGGTTATTATTTCTAAGAACTAGCTACCTACATTACCTATATAGCTGTCAGCCATTGATTACATAGCTTGTAGAGAGGTTATAGGTGCACTCAAAAAACCTAGGAAGAGACATCCGATAGCTCTGATTATGGGGGCTTTTATGGCTAGGAACGGTTTTCTCTCGGAGGTTTTAGTAATTTAACAATCCACCATATTATTTACTAACTTTTGGTTTTGTTGAAAACGCAATCTTGTTTAGCATAGCTTTTCGAGCAGCCTCCATGATATCAATAATAGACTGATGACGAGCATTTGCATCAGCACTTATAATGACTTGTGTATCCGGTTTACCTTTAGCAATTTCGGCTAAAATATTTGCCATACTTTCAATATTAGCGGAGCTTACAGGTTCGTCATCGATTGTATAGTTGCCTTCTTCAGTAATTGTAACTCTTATAGGTAGCGTTTCTTCATTAACCTGATTTGTTTCGGCGACAGGTAGATTAATTTTAATTTCACCTAACTTTGCAAACGTCGTAGTTACCATCAGAAATATGATAACCACTAATAAAACATCTATTAACGGTATAAAATTTAGCTCAATATCATCACTGCGACCTCTTCTTTTTAAGCGCATGATTACTTACCTCCAGTATTGCAAAGGGTAATGATTCGTTGTGCGCTCTTTTCCATGATATGAATTTGATTATCTATTTTTGCACGAAATACTTTATGAGCAATCAAAGCTGGGATTGCAACAACAATACCACCACCAGTGTTATATAACGCAACAGAAATTCCGCGTGCAAACTGTTCCACATCCTGGCCATCACTGGTAAAAGAACTAAACAATTCCACCATTCCCACAATCGTTCCAAACAACCCCAATAAAGGCGCAACTGTTGCAATCATTGCTAACAGATAAAGATATTTTTCTAATTGATGGCTGATAGAATCGCCTGTTTTCACGATGGCATCATTAAGAATTTCTGTTGATTCACTGTAATTCTCAATTACAGTGGCAAACATAAAACCAGACAAAGAGCTTTTACTAAGCGACGCTAATGCCTGTTTATCTAAAGGACAATCTTGTATTTGAAGTTCTATATTATCTAAAAGGTTTTCTGGAATAACTATGCTATCCCGAAGAGCAACTGATCGCTCTATAATAATCGCAAAAGTTACCATGGAAGTGAAAATTAATGGCCATATCGGCCAACCTGCATCTTGAATTACTTCCCACATGTTTTTTCTCCTAATAAAGTTAAAGCAACGTAAATTTAATTGGCACTAAAATTGTGAATGTTCTTCCATTCAATATACTTGGGGGTGCTGGAAAAGGTATAGCTCTATCTATCATACTTAAACCCTCTTGATCTAAAATTCTAAATCCACTTGATTTTCTCAGGATTTTTGAAATTAGTTTACCCTGCCCTGTCAACTTAACTTGTAAAACAACTTCTCCTTGCCATCCTCTACTTTGGGCAATTCTCGGGAATTTTTTGTACTTTGCAATATGGATGGCCAATTCACGACTAAAGTCATCAAGTGCTATTAAGCCAGCATTTCTTGAGTCATCTTCTCCTATTTCAGGCACCTCAGCTGGTTCTGGAGCTGACACTGAGGATTCTTGCTCTTGTCGTGCTTGTTCAGGTTCAGTGGGAGTTATTTCTTTCTTTACAGGCACACTGTTCTCTTCTGGTACTTCTGATTCGATTTCCTCTATAACTTCTGATTCAGGCTTTTCAGATGATTGTTCTTCTGCAGGAGGAATAGGCTCTGGAATATTTTTTGACAACAAAACAGCCTCAAAGTCTAAAGATTCTTTGCTTTTTTCCGCTTCATCAAATTTTATAATCAAAAGATCAGTAATGAGTACGCCATGAATTAGTATCGATAAAACCAGCGCATCTTTAATATCAAA
>DGPR01000004.1 GCA_002390525.1 Cellvibrionales bacterium UBA4435 | reverse complement strand
CAGTTGAGCATATAGTGCCAACAGAAAAACCTGATAGTCCCTGAAAAAAAAGTAAAAATTTGAAATCTGTTATAAGAATTGACAACGTAAAGCTTGCTGCTCCAAAAACACTCGCGATAAATATCAAACCACGCCAATTTAAAAACAAAATATATAGATTAAATAATATTGCAGACAACCCGAAACTGACCAGAAAAACCCCCCCCAACCACAATGGTTCTGAATGGGAAAGGCCAAGGTCTCTCGTAGCAAGAGCAACCACTAAAGGCATGTTAATTAAATAGACTGTAGCAAATAAAGAAATGATGATTGCAAAAAAACGCACACTAATACTATTTATATCAACAAATATTTTTTTACGCAAAATATATTCTTTTTCCTAGTCTTTATTTTGGTGTATCTCAATTTAGCAAAATTTTTAATAGAATTTACCGTTCAAATAATCATGATGCATTTTATCTAGGCTATATGCCTTGATTTTGCTTGCTTTTCCAGCAGTCCCAAACGATTCATATCTATTTATACAGATATCTTTCATTGCCTGAGTTGTTTTAGCAAGGTACTTTCGAGGGTCAAATTCAGATTTATTTTCAGCCATGAACTGTCTAATAGCACCAGTAGAGGCTAATCTCAAATCTGTATCTATATTAACTTTACGAACACCGTATTTAATGCCTTCAACTATTTCTTCTACGGGAACACCGTAAGTCTCAGGAATATCGCCACCAAATTTATTTATCACTAGTAACCATTCCTGAGGAACTGAAGACGATCCATGCATCACAAGATGCGTATTAGGGATTTTAGAGTGGATTAACTTTATACGGTCAATGTCTAAAATATCACCTGTTGGGGGCCTAGAAAATTTATAAGCACCATGTGACGTCCCTATAGCTATAGCAAGAGCATCAACAGAAGTTTTGGATACGAAATCTAACGCCTCTTCTGGGTCAGTTAGCATTTGCTCATGGGACAACGATCCCTCTGCACCTACGCCATCCTCTTCACCAGCTTGACCAGTCTCAAGGGATCCAAGACAACCCAGCTCACCCTCAACGGAAACCCCACAAGAATGTGCCATCTCAACTACTTGTTTTGTAACTTTTACATTGTAATCATAGGATGCAGGAGTTTTACCATCCTCTCTTAAGGATCCATCCATCATGACCGAACTAAATCCTAACTGAATAGAGCGCTGACAAATAGCTGGACTTGTTCCATGGTCTTGATGCATACATACCGGTATATGAGGAAATTCTTCAATAGCAGCTAAGATTAAATGTCTAAGAAAGGGCGCTCCTGCATATTTTCTGGCACCTGCTGATGCCTGAACAATAACAGGGGAATCAGTAGTATCAGCAGCCTCCATAATCGCACGAATCTGCTCTAAGTTATTAACATTAAACGCAGGGACACCATATTTATATTCAGCAGCATGATCTAGTAATTGTCGCATTGATATAAGAGCCATATAATTACTCCTTACTAATTATATTAATTATTTTAAAACTGTCGGCCAGTTACGGGATTTTATGTTTCAGCCTGATATAGACCTTGTCCTAAAACGACTTTGAAGTATCTCAACCGCAGGCAAAGTTTTGCCCTCTACATACTCTAAAAAAGCTCCACCACCAGTCGATATGTATGAAATCTTATCGATAATACCGAATTTATCTATGGCTGCGAGTGTATCGCCTCCTCCGGCAACAGTGTAACTATTGCTGTGAGCAATAGCTTCAGCTATTGTTTTAGTCCCACCTTGAAACTGATCAAACTCAAAGACACCTATAGGTCCGTTCCACAATATAGTGCCACTAGATACTAAAATATTAGCTAATTTCTTTGCTGATACTGGACCAAAATCAAAGATCATGTCTTTACTAGAGATTTCGTTTACAGACTTTACCGTAGCTATTGTAGATTCACAAAATTCTTTTCCAACTATCACATCTGTTGGAAGCAGTATTTCTGTTTTCAACATTATTTCTTTTGCTTCTGCAATAAGATTATGTTCGAAAAGCGAGCTTCCTATAGGAAGACCCTTGGCTGCCAAAAAAGTATTAGCTATACCACCACCCACAATCAGCTGATCAACCTTATCTGCTAGTTTTTTTAATACTGCTAATTTACTTGATACTTTAGAACCACCAACTATAGCCACCATCGGTCTGGCTGGCTGTTTTAAAATCTTATCGAGAACATTCAATTCACGAACTAATAAAGGCCCAGCACATGAAATTGGAGCATATTTCGCTACGCCATAGGTAGAAGCTTGAGAGCGGTGTGCAGCACCGAATGCATCCATCACAAAAATATCACAGAGAGATGCATACGATTTTGATAAGCTTTGACTATTTGTTTTTTCACCCTCATTAAATCTCACATTTTCTAAAAATATTATATCACTATCACAGTTAAATATTTTTTCTTCTCTGTCAGAAGTGACTGTGATATCAACCTTAAGCATTTCCTTTATGTATCTAGCTATTGGCTTAATAGAGTATTGTTCGTTGAAATTGCCTTCGATTGGTCGCCCTAGATGAGACATTAATATTACTCTAGCACCCGCTTTGAGTGCGTATTCAATCGTTGGGATTGCTGCAAGAATACGAGCATCTGATGTGATAATTCCATTCTTTATTGGAACATTTAAGTCCTCGCGAATCAGCACACGTTTACCTTGAAGCTCTAAATCAGTCATTTGTAAAATTTTTTCCAAAAAATACTGTCCTTATTTTTTTGCACTTAACCAGTGCTTTGTAAGTTCAAGCATACGGTTTGCATAACCCCACTCATTATCAAACCAAATTAATATTTTAACTAAGCGCTTCTGGCTTACTCGAGTTTGACTAGCATCAACGATACCACTGCGTTTATCATGATTAAAATCACAAGATGCAAGTGGCTCCTCCGTATAACCAATGATGCCAGAAAGCTCAGACTGAGACGCACGCTCTAAAGCTTTATTTACAGATAAAACATTTACGTCATTTTTGAAAAGTATTGATAGATCAATGACAGATACGTTTATAGTGGGGACTCTCATAGCTTGTGCTTCAAATCTTCCAGCTAATTCAGGAAGCATCCTATCAATACCTACGGCTAACTGAGTATCAACAGGAATAATAGAATTCATAGCAGCACGTGTTTTTCTTAAGTCAGTATGATGATATGCATCGATGACTGGTTGATCATTCATAGCGGAATGAATGGTAGTAATTACACCCCCTTCAGCTATAAATTCCTTATTAAGAGTATTGATCACAGGTACGACACAGTTAGTTGAGCAAGAGGCATTGGATATAATCGACTCTTTTCCGTTCAAGGTATTCTCATTAACTCCCATAACAATTGTAGCGTCTAAGTCGGGTTCCCCCGGCTGAGAAAAAAGTACTTTTTTTGCTCCTGCTTTTATATGCTTATATGCAGTCAAACGGTCTGTGAAAGCGCCGCTGCATTCAAAAACAACGTCAATTTCTAAAGCAGTCCACGGTAGATCATTTATATTTTTACATTGATATATTGATATATTATCTTTGTTGATCTCTAATTTATTGCCTTTTATTTCAATGGTGCCAGGGAAATGACCATGAGTTGAGTCATACTTGGTAAGATGAGCTATAGTTTTACAATCAGCAAGCTCATTGATCGCAATAATTTTTATATTTTTTTTATGCTCAGATTCATAGAGTGCCCTGAGAACAGAACGCCCAATACGACCATATCCATTAATAGCGACACGGATCGGAAGATTTTTTTTAGTATCCATAACATGTCCCAAAAATTTCTACAGCTGAACCAATACTGCATTTACAACATTCTCAACAGTAAATCCAAAGTGCTCCATAACTTTTTCACCCGGTGCTGATTCACCAAAAGTTGTCATGCCCACCACTTTTCCATCTATACCGACATACTTATACCAATAATCGGAGTGTCCTGCTTCAACTGCTACTCTAACTCTTACACATGAAGGCAAAATTCTCTCGCGATAAGCTAAATCCTGTAAAGAGAAAATTTCAGCACATGGCATTGATATGACTCTAGCATTTA
Organism: Cellvibrionales bacterium UBA4435; assembly: GCA_002390525.1. GTDB lineage: Bacteria > Pseudomonadota > Gammaproteobacteria > Pseudomonadales > Porticoccaceae > Porticoccus. The sequence goes on along the minus strand of DGPR01000004.1, from coordinate 15,495 downwards.
CACCTTTGCTAAATAACGCCTGAGCGGCGTCAACAGCTATTTCTACCTCTGAGCCAGTTGCAATAATAATAGCATCTAACTTTCCATCAGGATCTTTGAGGATGTAGCCACCCTTTGCTACATCAGCTAGTTGTTCTTGGCTACGAGTCTGTGGAGTTAAACTTTGCCTACTAAATATGAGTGCACTCGGGCCTCCATCTCTTTCGATCGCACTTTTCCAACTGACTGCAGATTCTACAGTATCGCAAGGGCGCCATGTTTCTAGATTTGGGGTTGATCTTAATGCTGTCAATTGCTCGACTGGTTGATGCGTGGGACCATCTTCACCCAGACCAACAGAGTCATGGGTGTAAACAAATATATTTTTTTGTTTCATAAGAGCTGCCATTCGAACAGCATTTCTGGCATATTCCATAAATATCAAAAAAGTCGCTCCGTAAGCAATAAATCCGCCATGAAGTGTGATGCCATTCATCATGCCGCTCATACCAAATTCGCGAACACCATAAAATAAGTAATTACCTGATGCATCTTCACTAGTAATTCCTTTGGACCCAGACCATATAGTCAGATTTGAGCCGGCTAAATCAGCTGAACCACCCAATAATTCAGGTAACAATGGACCAAAGATATTCAAGCAATTCTGGGATGCCTTTCGAGAAGCAATCTTTTCCATTTTGTGCTGACACTCATATATATAAGCATTTGCCTTTTCGCTAAAATCTTCAGGTATATGACCATCAAGCCGACGCTCAAGCTCAGAACAAAGCTCTGGATATTGATTACGATAATTTTTAAATTCTTCGTCCCATTTTGATTGAGCAAGGCCACCTTTTTTTTCAGCATTCCAGCTGGCATAAATCTCAGAAGGAATCTCAAATGGTCCAAATTGCCACTTTAGTTTCTCTCGTGCTAGAGCAACTTCTGATGCTCCCAATGGAGCTCCATGGCAATCTTCTTTACCCTGCTTATTAGGCGAACCGTAGCCAATTACCGTTTTACAACATATCAGTGTCGGTTTATATTTTTCAGCGTGAGCATCTTCAATAGCAACCTTAATTGCAGCATGATCATGTCCATCAATGTTTGGAATCACCTGCCAACCATAAGATCTATAGCGATCTGGAGTATTATCTGTGAACCATCCATTCACTTCACCATCAATTGAGATCCCATTATCGTCATAAAATACTATCAACTTACCTAACTTTTGAGTTCCAGCAAAAGAAGATACTTCATGAGAAATCCCCTCCATTAAGCACCCATCACCCAAGAAGCAATAAGTTTTATGGTCTATAATTTTGTGATTTTCTCTATTGAACTGAGCTGATAAAATTTTCTCAGCTAATGCCATACCCACCGCGTTGCTCAATCCCTGACCTAATGGACCAGTTGTTGTCTCAACACCAGGTGTATAGCCAAATTCTGGATGTCCGGGTGTTTTTGAATGGAGTTGACGAAAATTCTTTAAGTCTTCAATTGAAAGATCATAGCCACTGAGATGTAGCAAGGAATATAGCAGCATTGAACCATGTCCATTAGACAATACAAAGCGATCGCGATTTGACCAAGAGGGATCAGAAGGATTATGAATTATAAAGTCGTTCCATAACACTTCAGCAATATCCGCCATACCCATCGGGGCACCGGGGTGGCCGCTGTTAGCTTTCTGGACAGCATCCATACTAAGTGCACGAATCGCGTTGGCAAGATCACGTCTAGACGGCATAAAAAACTCCTGCTAAGTAAAGCATTGCATAAAAAAATTAATGAAATGAGTTGTTATTCTCTCTTACAAATTTGGTTCAGTAAACACGCTATGAGTATTAATTTATTTTAATCTATATCAATAAATATTGATATAGATTAGTCGACATGATATATTTAATAAATGAATAACTCTATAAAAGATTCTCGAGAAATTTCGGGTTCTTCTACAAAAATTAATGGCGAATCTTCTTATCTAAATGAATCAGCCGTTAACACAGCGGCACTAGCAGTCTTTTTTAAGGCTGCAGGTGATCCATTGCGTTTAGATATATTAAGAGTCCTTCAGCATAATGCTTATGGTGTTCTCGAACTAGGGGAAATTTTCGAAACAAAACAATCCGGAATGAGTCACCATTTAAAGGTATTGGCAAATGCTGGACTTGTTGTATCACGTAGAGAGGGCAATACAATTTTTTATCGGCGTTCTCCTTTGCCATTAAAGTCAGCTATGCAGGAGCTACATAGGAATCTTTTTCTAACAATTGATTCAACCGAGATCGCATTTGATTTAATACAGCGCATTAAATTAGTTAATCTTGAACGCACGCAGGCCTCACGAGAATTTTTTGAGCAAAATACTGGGAAATTTAATGCAAACCAAGATTTAATAGCTAGCTACAAACAATATGGACAAATCATAACTGAGTTTTTAGATTCCACCTCAGTAAAAAAAGGTACTGTGCTTGAAGTTGGTCCTGGTGAGGGAGAATTTCTGATAGATCTTGCAAAACGGTTCAAAAGAGTAGTTGGTATCGATACATCAAAAGAAATGATTAATATTTCAAAAAAAACAATTGCATCTAAAGATCTTTCAAATGTTGAGCTATTACATGGGGATACTGGACTAGCTCTAGAAGAAAAAATAGCAGCCGACTGTATCACACTAAATATGGTGCTTCACCACACTCCGGATCCAGCTGCAGTGTTTAATGATATATCTAGATTGCTCACTGAGGAAGGTGTTTTGATTGTGACAGAACTTTGTGGGCATGATCAAACCTGGGCACATAAATCATGTGGGGACCTCTGGTTGGGATTTGAACCAGATGATTTAAGAAATTGGGCTGCTGCTGCAGAGCTTTATGAAGGTGAAAGCTTATATTTAGCGCAACGAAACGGTTTTCAAATTCAATTACACCAATTTTTTAAGAAAAAAAGCAAATACTAATTTATGCGGGGAAAACCAATGTCTAACTACAATACTTTCACCTCGGAATCTGTATCCGAGGGACATCCAGATAAAATGGCTGATCAAATTTCAGATGCTATTTTGGATGCTATTATCAAAGATGATCCTTTATCTCGAGTTGCTGTAGAGGTAATGGTCAAAACAGGTATGGCAATTATAGCTGGAGAAGTCAGAACTGAGACCTATATCGATCTTGAGGAAATTGTTAGGAACGTTATTTTAGATATTGGTTACACAAATTCAGATTTAGGTTTCGATGGTGCCTCATGTGCTGTATTGAATGCTATTGGTAAGCAGTCTAATGATATTGCTATTGGAGTAGATGAAGGTACAAAGAAAGAGCTTGGTGCTGGAGATCAAGGGTTGATGTTTGGCTACGCGACTAATGAGACAGCAGTGCTTATGCCGGCGCCGATTTATTACGCCCATCGTATAATGGAACGGCAGTCGAAGTTACGAAAAAATGGGGCATTGCCTTGGTTGCGTCCCGATGCTAAAAGTCAGATAACGTTTCGCTATCAAGATGGGTTGCCTGTTGCGGTTGATGCGATTGTATTATCAACTCAACATAATCCTGATATATCTCTTAATGACTTACGTGATGCGGCTCTTCAGGAAATTATTAAGCCTGTTATTCCTGAAAAATGGCTTCATAAAAATACATTGTATCATATTAATCCTACGGGCCAGTTTATCATTGGAGGTCCTATGGGTGATTGCGGATTAACAGGAAGAAAAATTATTGTAGACACATATGGAGGCATGGCTCGCCATGGTGGTGGTGCATTTTCTGGAAAAGATCCATCGAAAGTTGACCGTTCAGCTGCTTATGCTGGAAGATATGTAGCGAAGAACATAGTTGCGGCAGGTATTGCTGACCAATGTGAAATACAAATATCCTATGCCATTGGAGTTTCAGAGCCAACTTCTATAAGTATCAATACTTTTGATACAGGTAAATTATCTAATGATCAAATTGCTTCTTTAGTACGAGATCACTTCGATCTTCGTCCACAAGGCATTATCGACATGCTTGATCTGAATCGCCCTATCTATCGCAATACATCAACATATGGACACTTTGGTAGAGAAGAGAAAAATTTTACATGGGAAAATACTGATAAGGCAAAAATATTAAAAAGCTTTCTTTAGAGAGTCGTCATTTTTAAATAAAAAATTTAAAGGAATAAAAAGGGAAAAGTTATGAATACAATGATTACAAATAGTGACTATAAGGTGGCAGATATAAGTCTAGCCGACTATGGTCGCAAAGAAATAGCTATAGCAGAAACAGAAATGCCTGCTCTTATGGCGCTAAGAAAAAAATATCTCACGGAACAGCCCCTTAAGGGTGCAAAAATACTTGGCTGTATTCATATGACGATACAGACAGCGGTTCTTATACAAACGCTTGAAGCTTTAGGTGCTGAGGTTCGATGGACATCGTGTAATATTTTTTCTACTCAAGACCATGCTGCTGCAGCTATTGCAGCAAGTGGTACACCCGTTTTTGCTTGGAAAGGTGAAACAGAAGAGGACTATGAGTGGTGTCTTGAACAGCAAGTGCTAAGTAATGGGGTGCCCTGGGATGCAAACATGGTGCTTGATGATGGAGGGGATTTGACTGGTCTGCTTCACAAAAAATATCCGGATGTTTTAAAGGGTGTTCATGGAGTTACAGAAGAAACAACAACAGGTGTTCTTCGTCTGTATGAAATGCTAAAAAATGGCGAGCTGAAAATACCGGCAATTAATGTTAACGATTCTGTTACCAAGTCTAAAAATGATAACAAGTACGGGTGCCGCCATAGTCTTAATGATGCTATCAAGCGTGCAACTGATCACCTACTCTCTGGGAAAAAAGCTATTGTGATTGGTTACGGTGATGTTGGTAAAGGTGCTGCTCAGTCTTTGCGTCAAGAAGGTATGATAGTCAAAATAACTGAAATAGACCCTATTTGTGCTATGCAAGCCTGCATGGACGGTTTTGAAGTAGTTTCAACGTATACTAATGGTGATCCTTCTAACGGTATTAATGTCGATTTACTAAAGACAACAGATTTATTAGTCACAACTACTGGTAACTATAATGTTTGTGATTCAGATATTTTAAGTGGACTCAAGATTGGCTGTGTTGTTTGCAATATCGGACATTTTGATAATGAAATAGATACTGCATATATGCGAAAAAATTGGAAATGGGTAGAAATTAAACCTCAAGTGCATCAAGTTTTTCGTGATTCATCGAACAACGATTATCTGCTACTTCTCTCTGAAGGAAGACTAGCAAATTTGGGTAATGCAACAGGCCATCCAAGCAGAATTATGGATGGGTCATTTGCTAACCAAGTGTTAGCTCAAATTCATCTTTATAAACAGGGCTATGCGAATCAAAATTTAGCCTCAAAAGAAAAAATGTTAGTCGTGGAAGTGTTGCCGAAAAAACTTGATGAAGAAGTAGCAGTTGAAATGGTTAAAGGTTTCAGCGGAGTGCTCACTCGGTTAAAAGCATCTCAGGCTAAATACATTAACGTACCTATTGATGGTCCTTACAAAGACGAAAACTATAGATATTGACATACGGATAACTAAAATATAATGAATAATCATCATTTAAGTTTTGAGTTTTTTCCACCTAAAACTGAAGTAGGAAGATTAAAGCTTGCTAAAGTTCATGCCAAGCTGAATTTACTGAATCCCGAATTTTTCTCAGTCACGTATGGTGCTGGTGGTTCCACAAAAACTTTCACAAAGGATACTGTGCTTGATATACAAAAAAAAGGCTCCAACGCAGTTCCTCATGTATCTGTTTGTGCAGATGATACGCCGTCGCTATTTGAACTTCTGAGTGAATATAAAAGTGCTGGTATTAGTAAAATAGTTGCACTTCGTGGAGACCTACCATCAGGTATGGGCGGAACCAAGCAGTTGGTTTATGCAAATGAACTTGTCGAATTAATAAAAGATCATTTTGGAGATTCTTTTGAGATTTTTGTTGCCGCTTACCCTGAGATTCACCCAGAATCAGAAAACTATCAAAAAGATATTTATTGGCTAAATAAAAAGTTTGAAGCTGGCGCTAGTCGAGGGATAACACAATATTTTTATAACTCTAATAGTTACTTATATTTTGTAGAGCAGTGTAAAAAATCTGGGATAGAAGCGCCTATAATTCCGGGCATTATGCCAATTACTAACTATCATAATCTTGTTCGTTTTTCAGAAAATTGTGGTGCTGATATACCGCGGTGGATCCAAAAAAGATTGCATCAATACGGTGATGACACAGAAAGTATAAAAGATTTTGGATTAGATGTAGTAACGCACCTTTGTGAAGAATTACTTGAAAATAATGCTCCTGGGTTACATTTCTATACTATGAACCAAGCAGACGTTAATCTCACTCTATGTAATAGATTGGGTTTCTCATTAGCTAATGCGTGATATCAGAGTTCACACAAAACAACAACTTTCATCTGGTACAGAGATTATACTTGATGATTTCGCTGCCAGACATATAGGGAAGGTTTTAAGGCTAAACCCTGGGAAATTTGTAACAATTTTCAATGGTGAAGGCGGTGAGTTTAAATCAACAATAACAAAAATTAATAGAAATAAAATAACGCTACTCGTTGGTGATCATGTTAAGGAAACAAATGAGTCGCCATTAAAGATCCATCTTGGGGTTGGGATTTCGCGTGGTGACAGAATGGACACAGTTATACAAAAATCGACTGAGGTTGGGGTTTCTGAAATAACGCCACTATTTACTGAAAGGGTTGGGGTTAAGCTAGAAAATGATAAGGTAAAAAGCAGATTATTGCATTGGCAAAAAGTTTGCATAAGTGCTTGCGAACAGTCCCATCGAACAAAAATACCAATTATTAATTCTCCAAAAAAAATTGAAGATTGGATTCAAAACGCTTCTGCACAAAAAAAAGTTATGCTAGACCCAAAAGGAAAAACACAAATATCAACTCTTAAAAACAATAATGCCATAGTAGATATATCACTATTAATTGGTCCAGAGGGTGGATTTTCTGCTAGGGAAGTTGAAATTGCTAAAAATTCCGAATTCGACCAGATATCTCTCGGGCCAAGGATTCTCAGAACAGAAACAGCTCCAATTGTAGCAATCAGTATCTTTCAATCAATATGGGGTGATATCCATTAATTTAGACTTATAAACTCATAGTTCTTAGTTTAATTAATTAGTGTTTTTTTTCATTTTGTGCTTTTTCTTCGGCTTGCTTAATTGCCTTCTTTTCTTTATACATTGCATCAAAATTGATTGGAGCAAGCATTAAAGGGGGGTATCCAGCTTTTAGTAGTACATTATCAAGAGTTTCTCGCAAATAAGGGAACATTATTAATGGGCAGGCGGAGTTCAAAGCCTCGTCTAGGCGATCATCTGGAAAACCATCAATTAAAAACAATGCTGCTTGGTCAATCTCAACACTAAATGCCACAATATTCTCATTAGTTGCTGTAACTTTAACACTTATCACCGCTTCGTAGCGCCCATCATCATCAATGGATGAATGGCTGAGATTTAAATCCATTTTAGTTTCTGGCTTCCAGTCTGTACCAAACACGCTAGCAGAATTGGGGGACTCAAAATTACTTTTCTTTAAATATATTTTTTGCATAGAGAAATGAGGTACCGGGGCCTCTTTCGATGATACTTTTTTTGGTGATGTTTCTTTTGACATTTCTTATTCCTTTAATTTATCGCAAAGTAGCTTTATCGAAATTTATTAATCAAAATATAAATGTATATACGGCAAAAAATTATTGTTAGTGAGACCTAACGAATATATTAATACATTATAACTGAGTACATTTAAAAAATTTTATCCAAAAACAAATAAGTCCCAGCCGAAGGCTGGGACTTACTGTTTACTACCTATAACTTATATCTTTTTAGGTGCTGGAATACCAACCCACTCAAAAAAAGTTTTCAAGTCTGGTTGAACATCGTGCATACACATGTACCAAGGTGTTGGTGCTTCGATATCAAGCATAGTTCCACAATCAGGGCAAGAGTACTCACGATATACCTGCCATGTTGTGTCTGGTGCCATCAATCGTGGATATACTTGGTCCATTTTCTCAGCAGTATCACGAACATAAATATTCGCATTAAGCTTCCAGTTTCCCTTATAGTGACCAAAATCTTTACCGCAATCACAAAACGCGTGAATTTCCTCGTCGCCATCTCTGATAGCTAGGTTTAGATGTGGTCCTAATGCCATAATAACTTTATGTTTGTATGACAGTTTTTCTTGAATTACTTCCATGTAAAGCTTGTAGCGATCTGCATCTTTAGGCATGGAAATCATTTGGTGCACTGTGTCCCAAGCTAAAGTACCATCGACCAGCTGCTTAACTTCTTGTTTTGTATATGTAGACATAATTATACCTTCTTTTGTCTAATTGATAGTTGATCAAGTGCATCTATATGGATGCACTGTCTCAATGTCTCAGTTAACGATCATTCCTCAGTCATAATGACGGGCTTACAGTCCGGCATTTCACTGATGTCCATAGTTTTAGTAGAACCATATGTTGGGATGCCCAACGAAGACTCTAACAAGTTATATTCTGCAGGTAGATCCCAGAATGTTTTAAATTCATTCAGGAATGGTTCTGACAGAGCAAAACTTGAAGCATACATCTGCTTAACTTGTGGAGAAGCTTTATTGTCAAGAATATTTTGACGTTCAGTTTTCATCCACTCTTTGACAGGAACGCTGCGCTTAATGCGGTCTTTCTTGATTTGTTCTTGAGCCGCAGTAGTTTTAGCTGAATCTACAGTATAAACACCTTCTGCATCCTGAGTGTAAACAACGCCGTAAATTTTCTTAGCGTATTCAGGAAGAATGTAGTTTTCGTTAAGATCTTCTTCGATGCTCTGCTTACCACTGTGCAAACGATCTAAAGGATCACCAAATCCTGGACCACCACGTAGGTAGTTCAAGTACAGATCGCCATTATCAAACATGGCTTCTGTAGTGATACATTGCTTATCACGTTTAACTTCAGCGTCAGGACCAAGAAGATTTTCCCATAGACGATCGTCTGGATTCAAATCTTCACCTAAAGGTATTTCCTTTCCGGCTTCAATTCTTCCACCAGGACCAACGAGTCCAGTATTATGTGCTTCGAAACGGTAACCAGTTGCTGAAGGATAACCACCCATCAAGCCCCAATCACTATTCATGTAACCATTACCCATAAAGAACATAGTCCAGTCACATGAACCATGAACCATACGTAACGTTTCAAAACCATTACCACCACGCCATTTACCGTAACCGCCTGAATTGGTTTTTTGAGTACGACCTAAGTATAAAAGAGGTTCTGCAAGTTCCCAGATCTCAATATCACCCATGTCGCCTTCAGGATTCCAAATCGCAGCTGCGTTGTTAAGGCCATCTTTCATCGCACATGCACCAGTACCACAAGCTGCTGTTTCAAAACTATTTACAGCATGGATTTCTCCATCTTGGTTGATACCACCACCTTGTAACCAGTTACAAGGGTTAGAGTTACCAGAGTTAACTTCTTCTAAGTAACCACGACCAAAGTATGTACGGCTAATTCCTCTCCATAAAGAGCTCCATGAGGAAACCAAGAAATGCCATGCATCAGCGTGAGCTGTACGACGATCATCTGGGTTAGTCCAGGTACCTTTAGGTAGACGGAATTGAGTTGCATAACGACAACCATCATTAACACGCTCAGTAGGTACAAGGCTTTGAGTCATCATCACCCAGATACCTGATGTGAACGCAGTGGGATTTGCATTATACGTATGCCAGCCCCAGCGACTACAACCTTCAAAATCTAAACGCCAGCTAGCGTCTGATTTAACGGTAATAGCACAAGGTGCATGCATAATTGAATCAAGTTTCGCAAACGGTGAAGGTACTGCTACATCTGGATGCGTATAAGGTACATCAACAAATGCTACAGTTTTTACTATACCTGGAATACACATAGCTTTAATTCGGCTAGTGAGTCCACGGCGACCGTCTTCAATTACTTCCATTGCAAATACATCCCATGCTTCAACACCTTCGTCAGCAATAGTTTCTTGAACCATTTCACGAATCATTGAAGTACCAGCAATACGAGTTTTCTCATCAAGAATCCAGTATTTAACTGTACGCACGTTACGTTGACTTTCATGTAACCAGTCACGCAGTGGAGTATCGTTTACACCTGTCTTACGACAAGTAATTTGTAAGCCATCGCCGAAACGTTGGATTTGGCCGTTAGACATAGATCCTGGTCCTACAGCACCAGTATCAATAACGTGAGTTACACCACCCACCCATGCAACCAGGTATCCTTCAAAGAATACAGGAATAATAGTTGCAATATCGCAAGGGTGTACGTTACCAGTTTGGCAATCGTTGTTAGTGAACATGTCACCTTCATTGATTCCAGGATTAATTTCCCAGTTGTTTTGGATCATATATTTGATCGCAGCACCCATGGTACCAACGTGGATAATAATACCTGTAGAAGTAGCAATACAGTCACCAGCTACGTTGTAAAGCGTAAAGCACAATTCGCCTTCTTGTTCAACGATTGGTGACGCTGCAATTTTCTTGGCAACTTCACGAGAGTTAACCAAACCTGCACGAACTTTAGAAAAAATACGCTCGTATTTGATTGGATCTTTCTCTTTAAGTGTTAATGTTTTGATACCGTCATAGTGTCCAGTTTCCGACGCACGCGCCAAGATACCATTTCGGTTCTCGTCTAGAGACAAACCATTTTTCAATAATTTACCTAGCTCTGCCCCTTTAAGGGTTTCTAATATAGTCATTTAATTTCTCCTGTTAATTTCTTGACTAAGCGTCAACATAATTAAATGCGACTGTTAGATCTTCAGTCTCAATCAAGTGGAAGAGACGGTGCTTATCTAAGAACGTTGCGAAGCCAGTTGGAACTACAAAAGTAGTTGCATCCGACTCAATCACAGCTGGACCTTCAACTCTGTTGCCAGGCATCAAGCTTTCCATGTGATAAAGATCGGCTTCAACCCACTTGCGTCGATCATAAAACTTACGAGTACCAGTTTTAGATCCAGCTGCTGGGGTTTCACCTTGTTCTTTTTCGTCTGGAACAGCAGGTTTACTTGTTTCTACTGAACCTCGAAGAATTGCACCAGTTATACCAAAACCAAGCTCAGGCGAACGGGCAGCATCAGCATATACTCGAGCATATTCTGCATCGAACGCTGCTACAAGTGCTGGCCAATCTTTCTTGCCTTTTACTTTTGGTAATGGCGAATCAATTTCCAAGTCATTTAGCTGACCTAGGTATTGCATACTATATCCTGGCGTAAATGTGATATCTTTCTCAGAGAATCCATTGATTTCGAACTCTTCTAATACTTTAACTTTCAGAGTATCCCATGCTGATTGAAGCTGATCGACAGAATCTTCTAAATCTTGATCTGTTGATTCTTCAGTTATGCCAACGTTAACACTCATATCATAACGATATTCGAAGTCAGCTGATGCACAACCAAACGCTGAGAATCCAGCAGCCCAAGCAGGAACGATAGTTTCTTTGAAACCTAATCCTTTTGTGTAACCGTATGCGTGAACTGGACCACCGCCACCGTATGAGAAACATACGAAATCACGTGGGCTATATCCTTTACCAGAGATCATTGCACGTAAGTGCTGACGTAATGAAAGGTCAAGTAGCTCAATAACACCAGCTGCTGCATCTTCTAAAGATAATCCCATAGGAGTAGCAATTTGATCTTGAACACACTTTTTACCACGCTCAACATCTAGTTTTAAAATCCCGCCAAGGAAGTTATCAGGGTTCAAGTAACCTAGAATAATATGGCAGTCAGTTACAGATACTGTATCCAATCCACCTTCTGGCCAACAAGTACCAACTCGGTAACCAGCACTATCAGGACCTAGTTTAAGAGAATTAGAGTAAGGGTCGATACGTACAAAACTACCTGCACCTGCACCGATACTATCCATCGCAACCATAGGTAATGATAATACCAAGCGAGCCATTTCACTATCTTTATGGATAGAGTAGTTGCCACCGGTAATTAGCGCCATATCGAAGCTAGTACCACCAATATCTGAACATGCGATATTTTCGTAACCTAATTGCTCACCTAGATATTTAGCACCAATAACTCCACCAATTGGACCTGATACTAATGAACGAGCTAATTCTTTTGCTTTCCAGCTGATAGTACCACCATGGGTAGCCATCACGCGCACATCGAATTTACCACCTTTAGCACGCATAGTATCGCTTAACTTACCAAGAATTTTTCTTGAGGGTTCAGCAGCATATGCTTCTAGGATAGTAGTATTAGTACGATGACTTTCTTTACGTGCTGGATAGTAATCAACAGATGCGAATACTGGTATATCTGATCCGCTATCTTTAATCACTTTTTCAACAGCGTCACGTACCGCGTGCTCATGTGCTGGGTTTAGATAAGAGCTGAGCAAACTAATAGCGATTGCTTTAACGCCCTGATCAACAAGCTCTTTAGCAGCTTGTGTTGCTTCTTCTACCCTCACAGGTATAACAACAGCACCCTTACAGTCGATACGCTCAGTAACACCACGAGTATCGTGGATATGAACCAAAGACTCATCATATTTATGGCTATTTAGGTGTAGGCGATCTTCGAATGCATACCCTAGATAACATTGAATGGCTCGACCCATTCTATGAAAATCTTCAAATCCTTTACTTGTTATTAGGCCTGTACGTAATCCCTTTCTTCCCACAACACGGTTAAGCATCGCAGTTCCAGAAAATACGCAAGTAACCATTTCCGGGTATGTATCTTCAATTGTACGTCCCCAGTGTGCTAGTGCATCAACACTAGATGTAAGTACAGCTTTAGCTTCATCTGCATCACTTTGTGCTTTACCGACAACGAAAGAGCCATCTGCTCGCACAAAGAACGTATCTGTCATAGTTCCGCCTGCATCGATCCCTAGGACCTCGACGGGGTTATTTAAATCGTTCAAGTTTATATCCTCTATTTTTATGAGTTTCTAACTTCATATTTTTTGCTTTAAATATTTTTTTCTGCGCCTCGTATCGATCTCTATCGATTTTTACAAATACTTAAATCACGCTAGAAAAACAAAAAATACCCTCAGATACTACTTTTTTATATTTATATATTAGTGAAAAATTACATATATATCATCAATTTATAAACAAAACCGATACACAAAATTTGCCATTTGTCTAAATACATTAAATGTATAAAGTATTAGCAAATATGAAATCGGACACAAATTAAACCATGAGAAGTCAAATGTGTCCAATAATTTTATAAGCTACATTTTAGATTTATAAGTATACAAATGATAATAATTATCATTTGCTGCAAATTACACCGGTAAGTTATTAATTTTAAATTTTTTATTTTTAAGACAGATGTGCGCTTATAGTTAATTGTTAATTGTTAATTATTTTTTCTTTAAAAAAGCAAAAAAAAGTAGTTAAAACTCAAAGGGGTTAAAAATTGCATAAATTTTAATTATTATGCCCTTGGTCAGGCTATATTCTATCTAGCTTATGTTATATTGCTTGCACTCTGAAGTTTTTTCATCAGTTTTGCTCAAGGAAGAAAATTTGTCTTTATCAAAAGATCGCCTAAATTTACTCAGTGAGCATGGATCTTCCAAAATTCTTTTAGATATCACCAGGGGAATTGAAAAAGAAAGCTTGCGTGTAACAAAATCAGGAACTTTATCTCAAAATACTCATTCTAAGTCGTTAGGATCTGCTCTTACCCACCCGCGAATAACAACTGATTTTTCAGAAGCCCTACTTGAATTCATCACACCACCATTAACGGATGTAGACGAAGTTATTCAAATTTTAGAGGATGCACACTGCTACACATATCAAAATATTTCTGATGAGTTACTTTGGACAAGCAGCATGCCATGTCAACTAAATGGTGATAGCAATATACCTGTCGGCATTTATGGATCCTCGAATATTGGAAAAATGAAGCATGTGTATAGAGTAGGGCTTGGTCATCGATACGGAAAGTTAATGCAAACTGTAGCAGGTATTCATTATAATTTTTCAGTGTCGGACGATATGATGGATATATTTAGGAAGGCCGAAAAATCTGACTTATCCCTAAAGGACTTTAAAACAAAAAATTATTTTTCATTAATAAGGAATTTTCGTCGCCATTATTGGTTACTTTTATATCTATTTGGTTCATCCCCTGCAGTTTGCCGCAGTTTTGCAAGAAACAGGAGACATAGCCTCATGAAATTTGCTAATGATGAGCACAGTTTACATCTCCCTTATGCTACGTCCTTAAGAATGAGTGATTTAGGGTATCAAAGTAAAAAACAAGCAGACCTGGTAATTAGCTACAACAGCTTAGATAGTTACATTAAGACACTCAGGAGTCAGCTAGCTAAGCCGTTTATAGATTATGAGCTGATCGGGTTAAAAGATTCTAATAAAAATTACAAGCAACTGAATTCAAATATTTTACAAATTGAAAACGAATTTTATAGCCCTATACGACCTAAAAGATCGAGTAAAACAGGACAAGCACCTCTGAGGGCTTTGTCTGAAGAAGGGGTGGAGTATATTGAAGTTCGGTGCATTGATCTTAATCCTTTTTTGCCAATTGGTATCGACCGCGATCAGATAGACTTTATGGATCTATTTTTACTAACATGTTTGTTATCAGAGAGTTTGCCTTCAGATCAAGATGAACACACCCGTATACTGGTCAATCAAAAGATAATGGTTGAAAAGGGCAGGAGTCCTAATCTAATGCTTCATGATGCAGATGGAATGCGATCCTTTAAAGATTGGGGTAAGTCTATTTTTCAAGAAATGTATGTACTGGCAAATATCTTAGATAAAAAAATTCAAACAAAGAGATACAATAAGGTTTTGAAAAAATTCGAAATATTAATAGAGAGTCCCTCTCTAACTCCCTCAGGAAAGATTCTGGGCGCTATGAAGAAAAGTAAAAAAACTTTTTTTCAATTAGCAATGGATCTTTCACTCAAAAGTCGTAAGTATTTGCAGCAGAGAGAGTTTGGACCAGAGAAAATTAAGGAATATACAGATATGGCGATCCAGTCTCATAAAAACCAATCGATAATCGAGAAAGCTGATTCAATGAGTTTTAGCAAATTCCTTAAAAAATATTATGAACAGTATGACGAAAAAAAATTGTAAACTTATGGGCCCTTCTTATAGAGATATGCAATTGAACGCTCAGTTAAGTAGAGCTTAAATCTCCTATCGAGATAATAAACGACTCTTTGCATATTTTGTTTTCCTATTAACTCGTATGCAGTATTTTCTGGTCTATCGCAAACGTAGAAATTATCAACAAAATAATCTGTTGTTACACCCCTAAATAATTTATATGTTTTCCACAAATTAAAAATATTCAGTTTAACTAGCTCGTCTTCAACCTTTAAACACCATTTTTGTTTGCCAACTTTCTTATCCATACCCTT
>DGPR01000018.1:4788-25156 GCA_002390525.1 Cellvibrionales bacterium UBA4435 | reverse complement strand
TCCGCCTTTTAATTCAAAGACAATGATTTTATGGCTTGCGCCAGTATTTTTATTCCTACTTGGTATAATAATTATTTTTTATATATATAAATCCCCCCTTCGATCAAAAGAGCAGGTGAAACTCAAGCCTAACGAAAAGAAATATTTAGATAATCTAGTTATTAATGACCCCAATAGTATCGATTCTACTGAGACTGAAAAATGATGTGGTTAATTTTTGCTCTATTAGTCTCATTGGCTGCTTTTTTTATTATTCTACCTTTGTTTAAAAAAGAAATTGAAAATGAGTCTCTCTCATTAAATATGGAGCAGTTAGAAAATAACTCAGTTTTTAAGGAGCAAAAAATAAAGTTATCAAAAATGCTAGAGGATGGTCTAATAGATATTACTGAATATTCAAAGTTAATTTTGGAGTATGAGCGTATTTCGCTAAGAGATGCTGATGGATATTCTAAGCCAACAACTAATATTTCAGATAATAAAGGATCCTGGATACTGCTCCTGTGTTTATTGTTGATGCCTATATTTGTATTCAGTATGTATAACTCCCTAGGAGCGAGTGCTGATCTAAATATCGCTCATTTATTAGAAAAACGATCTAATTTAGGTCTCAGCAAATTAGGGCGTGTAGAGCTTAATAAAAATCTACAGGAAAAAATTTACAAGAGACTTCAAGATAAGCCTAACCATGCATACTATTTAATCACGCTAGCTCAATTAAAAATGGAAAATCGAGATTTTTTAGGTGCAAAAGAGTCATATCTAAAGATACTTAAGTTGAGGCCAAATGATTCAGATCTTTTATCTGAATATGCACAAGCTCTATACTTCTCAGAAAATAGAAAATTTACAAAAGAAGTGAAATCTATAATAAATAAAACTATAAAGCTTAATCCAAATAATGCAGTAGCATTAGGCCTAAATGGAATCAATTACTTTGAGCAAGGCCTCTATCGCTTGGCGATAAAAAGCTGGGAAAATGCATTAAAGGTAACAAAAAAAAATACACCAGAGGCTAATGCTTTAAATACAAGCATTTTACATGCTAAAAAATTTACTAATGTAAATAATTATAGGCTTTCCGTGGAAATAGAAATTCCTGAGAAATACAGAATAAATAAAGATAATATTATTTATATATATGCACGAGAATGGGAGGGCTCCCCAAAACCTCTAGCTGCAGTTAAATTTAAGCTTTCCAACCTACCAAAAGTGGTTCTCTTGGATGATAGTATGGGTATGATGGGACCTAAGACCCTGTCTTCAGTTGAATTTTTGGAAATTATAGCAAGGATCTCTGCTTCAGGATCTGTTACTCCACTTCCAGGAGATTACCAAGGGTCGACAGGAAAATTTAATGCAAAAGAGCAAAAAAAAGCAAAGATAAATATCAATATTGAGCTGTAGTAAAACTTACTGCTTGTGGCAGTAGATAAGCTAGTTTAGCATGTAATTGAATTATTATAAGAAGAGATATATGCGTTTAAAATGTATCAAAATGGCTGGTTTCAAATCATTTGTGGATATTACAACAGTTGTCCTGCCAAGTAATTTATGTGCAGTGGTTGGACCTAATGGTTGTGGTAAGTCTAACATTATAGATGCTGTTCGATGGGTAATGGGAGAAAGTTCCGCAAAACAATTGCGGGGTGAATCATTAACAGATGTTATTTTTAATGGATCTAGTAGCCGAAAAGCGGTTGGCCAGGCTTCTGTAGAGCTTATCTTTGATAACTCACAAGGTAGATTAGGTGGGGAATATGCCAGTTGGGGTGAAATTTCAATTAAACGGAAGGTAACTCGAGATGGTCAGTCAAATTATTATTTGAATGGAGATAAGTGCCGCAGGAGGGATATTACTGATATTTTTTTGGGGACTGGTTTGGGTCCTCGAAGTTATGCAATTATTGAACAGGGTATGATATCTTCTCTGATTGACGCGAAACCAGAAGAGCTTAGAGTTTATATTGAAGAAGCGGCCGGTATTTCTAAATATAAAGAGCGCCGAAGAGATACTGAAAATCGTATAAAAAGAACTAAAGAAAACTTAGATAGACTTAATGATATTCGACAGGAACTTAGTAATCAAATCAACAAACTTGAAAGACAAGCTAAAGCTGCAGAAAAATTTACTGAACTAAAAAAAGACGAAAGAAAAAATAAGGCTAAACATTTAGCTTTCAGATGGCGAGACATAGACTCTGATGCATTGGGGCTATCAAAAACTATTGCAAATTACGAGATAAAAATTGAAAAAATCTCTGCAAATAGAAGTGAGTGTAGCAGTGCCCTAGAGAAACATCGTATTAACTATGCAGAACTAGTCGATGAGTTGAATACAATTCAAGGTCAGTATTATTCTGTAGGATCTGATGTAACTAGAATTGAACAGTCAATACAATATGCTCGTGATAAGGCAAGTGAACTAAAGAAAGATTTAGAAGAAATTGAGCAAAATTTTACTGAGAACGAAAAGCATTTATCCCTCGATAAAAAAACTAAAAATACCTTAGAAATTGAGTTAAAAAAAATTCAACCAATGCTTCAAGAAGCTAGGTCAAAAGAGCTTTCATCTGAGTTATTGCTTCAGGAAGCAGAAATACAAATGAGAAACTGCCAGCTTCATTGGGACGACTTTATAAAAAATTCATCAGGCCCTGCTCAACAAGCAGAAATTCAACAATCGAGAATAGATTACCTAGAGCAGCTGATAAATCGACAAGATGAAAAAATAGTTAATTTATCCAAGGAGACTGAGAGTTTAGTTAAAGAACCATTTGAGAGCGATTTAGCAGATTTACAATTAAGAATATCAAAAATAGACTTACTTATAACCGAAAAAGAAACTAGCTTAAAAAATTCTACACATCAGATCGATAAATTGCGCCAAGATTCAAACTTGCTAGATTCTGGTCTTAATGAGAAGCGCACCCGTTTGCAGTCTTTATTAGGGAAACAATCATCATTTGAATCACTTGAGCGCTCAATTCTTAATATCGGTGATAAAAAAGAGATATGGTTTAAAGCTAACAAAATCGAAAAAGGACATAGGTTATCTGAAAAAATTAAGGTTTCCTCTGGTTGGGAAACCGCCATAGAGGTAGTTTTAGGTGATTCTCTTCAGGCAGTTTATGTCGAAAGTATAAATAGTCTCAAGGGTAGCTTGGAGACTTCAATCGAAGACGAGTTATTTTTGATAGAGAAGAATGATGGCGAGGTTTCCAATATAGTTGAAAATCAAACTGCATCTCTTCTGGCAAAAGTAGACGGAAAATATTTTACTAGCTACCTTAAATCTATACTTGAGAATGTATTGGTTGAGAATGACTTGAGCTCTGCATTCAGGACCAGAAAACAACTAAAAAATGGCCAGTCAATAATTACAAAAGATGGAGTCTGGCTTGGAAAAGATTGGATTCGTACCACAAGTAAAAAAGATGTAACTAAGGGCATATTAAAAAGAAAACAAGAATTAGAATCATTGCAAATAGAATTAAAGAGCACGCGCACGGATGTAGAAAAACTTGAAGAAGAAAAAAGAATTAACGAAAAATCTCTTCGAGAGCTAGAGGAGCAAAGAGAGAAAGATATTAAATTATTAGCTATAAGACAAAATGAACATGCAGAACTAAATATAAGAATAAGTAATATTGAAATACAGCTAGATAATATCACAGCTCATCGAGAGAGAATGATTGCTGATTTAAGAGAAACAAAAAATCAAAAAAAATTGGAGCAAAAAAGATTATCTGACAGCCATAAAGAATTGAATTTATCTTTAGTTGCGATAGAAAATAACTCAAAAGATAGGGATGAGCTATCATCTGATCGAGAAAACAAAACAATCAAACTAGATTCCGCTAGGGAGACATATAGAAAATACAAGGATCATGCTCACGAGATAGCAATAAAAGAAAGAGCAGCGAGCACAAGACTACAATCAGTAATTGAGGGTATCCATAGATTAGAAAATCAAAAGAGTCGCTTGAGTGATAAAAAACAGCAGCTATTTGAAGCAAAAAATCGAGATGATGATCCAGAAAAAACTTTACAAAAAGATCTTTCTGTTCAGTTAGATCTGCGGCTTAAAGTTGAAAAAGAACTAATAGACTCTAGAAATCAGGTTGAAAATCTCGAAAACTTGATGCGTGATATTGAGCAAAAAAAGAATCTTTTGGAGACAGAGATTCAGCATGAAAGAAGTGTACTCGAACAAAAGAAAATATTAGCCCAAGATGTTGAAACACGTAGCCAGACTATATCTGAACAAATTACTGAATATGGATTTAATTTGACAGATCTACTACTGTTGCTTCCAGATACATTAACTTTAGATGACTTAGATCACGCTTTAGAAAAAATATCCAATCGCATACAACGATTAGGGCCAATAAATCTTGCAGCAATTGATGAGTTTAATACTGAAACTAAAAGGAAACAGTATCTAGACAAACAAAATGATGATCTTGAGGAGGCACTTTCAACCTTAGAAAGTGCTATACGTAAAATTGATAAAGAGACACGTTCGAGATTCAAAGAAACATATGATCTAGTTAATGCTACCTTTCAGGAATTATTCCCTAAGTTATTTGGTGGAGGTAAATCTTATCTAGAGCTTACAAGCGATGATCTGCTTGAAGCTGGAGTATCAATAATGGCTAGGCCTCCAGGAAAAAAAAATACAACAGTTCACTTGCTCTCAGGTGGTGAAAAGGCAATGACAGCAATTGCCCTTGTATTTTCAATTTTCAAGCTTAACCCTGCACCATTTTGTATGCTGGATGAAGTAGACGCACCGTTAGATGACTCAAATGTACTTCGTTATGCAAAGATAGTTGAGGAAATATCATCTAATGTTCAGGTTGTGTATATCTCACACAATAAAAATGCGATGGAAATGGCAAATCAGCTAATAGGTGTGACTATGCATGAGGCAGGTGTATCTAGACTTGTAAGTGTTGATATTGATCAAGCAGTTGAGCTTGCTAAGGTTAAGTAGGAAAAAAACGATGAAGTATTTTTAATTAGAAATATACAATTTTAATTTTAGGTAAGTTGTATTAAAGTAACTTTTAATTTTAATAAGTCATAGGCGCTAAATGATTGAAGTAGGCCCGCGAGAAATGATAATAGCATTAGGTGCTGTGGTTGCCTTAGCAACTACGTTACAAATTATGCGTCGTATACGAAGCTCTCGCTATGAAAATATACAAATGCCAAATAAAAAAAATGATTCTATTTCCAATGAAGATCAAGAAGTAACTGAATGGTCTGATGGGGATCATTCTGAATTCCCGAGTGGTGGAGCACGTATTGTTGCTAGAGATGATAATAACTTAGAGGCTCAAAGTAATCCGGATAATTTAATTAATATTAATGATTCAACTTTGAATATAGACTCCACATATCATTCAGGTTTAGCGCAAGAAGAACTAAAAGTTCATCGAAAAAAATCAATAAAAGATGCAAATTCTAGCCATAAGTATTCAGCAGATAGTATCGTGGTGCTTCATCTTGAGGCGAAAGAAAATACAGTATTTAATGGAGAAAAATTATTGAATATTTTTCTTGCAAATGGATTGCGTTACGGTACCAAGAAAATCTTTCATTATCATGAAAGTGATGGTGGTTCAGATGCGATTATTTTTAGCCTAGCAAATTCTATGCAACCCGGAATTTTCGATTTAGATCAAATGTCAAGTCTAACTACACCCAGTATTAGTCTATTCTTGATCATAGAGGACCACCTAAATCCCATGGCTGCTTTGAATATTTTGCTTGATTCAGCTAAAAAAATTGCTGTAGAACTAGATGGCGACCTAAAAGATGACAGTCGTAGTGCTTTCACAAAGCAAACAGAGGATCATTATCGTCAGCGGATAATTGACTTCAACAGAATACAAATCTCTGGAATATAATATGACTGATGACGATAAGGTTGCAGCTGAAGCTGCACTTTTAAGGGCGCAGTTAAATAAGCATAATTACGCATACTATGTTAAAGATAATCCATCTATTCCCGACATAGAATACGACCGACTGCTTAAAAGACTTAATATTATTGAGTCTGATAATCCAAAACTGAAGCAAGCAGATTCTCCTACTCAGAGAGTCGGAGGGAAGGCTTTAAAAGAGTTTAAAACTATATCCCATCATACACCTATGCTTTCATTAGATAACGCTTTTAGCAACGAAGAGCTTATAGATTTTAATAATCGTATACTTGACCGTATAAAGGCCAAAGATGAGATATCATATGTATGTGAGCCAAAGCTCGATGGGGTTGCAGTCAGTTTGTTATATGAAGATGGGGTCTTAGTAAGAGGTGGAACTCGTGGTGACGGCAAGGATGGAGAAGATATAACAGAAAATGTAAGAACTATTTACTCCGTTCCTTTAAAATTAAAAGTAAAAAAACCCCCAATTTTGCTTGAAGTTAGAGGTGAAATCTATCTGCCCAAGAAAGGTTTTGAAAAAATCAATTACCAAGCTAAATTGAATGATGGTAAGCTTTTTGTTAATCCACGTAATGCTGCAGCAGGAAGCCTAAGGCAGTTAGATTCAAAAATTACTGCATCTAGACCTCTCGAGATGTCAATTTATAGCCTTGGTAGAATTGAAGGATATCCCACCCCAGACACACATATGGAAACTCTCGAACTATTAAAAGAGTGGGGATTTCTTGTTAATTCAAATTCAATTTTAGTTAAAGGCATTAAGTCATGCGCAAACTATTATCAGAAGATCCTTAATTTAAGAAATAGCTTGCCTTATGAAATTGACGGTATTGTATACAAAGTTAATGATCTCAATTATCAAGAACGTCTTGGCTCAATAGCAAAATCACCTCGATGGGCAATTGCAAGAAAGTTTCCAGCTGAAGAAGAAATTACTGAACTAGAGGCAGTTGACTTTCAAGTAGGTCGGACCGGGTCCATAACCCCTGTGGCAAAACTTAAAGCTGTTTTTGTTGGGGGTGTGACCGTTAGTAATGCATCGCTTCATAATCAAGATGAAGTGAAAAGGCTAAATATTAGAATTGGTGATCATCTGATAGTTCGTCGAGCTGGAGATGTAATCCCTCAAATCGTAAAAATTATTCCTGAAAGACGGCCGAAAATAACAAAAGAAATAATCTTTCCTAAAAGGTGTCCGGAATGCGACTCTTCTCTAGTTCAAATAGAGGGAGAAGCAGCCATAAGATGCCCTAGCGGTTTATTTTGTTCTGCACAAATGAAGCAAGCAATAAAACATTTTGCATCAAGAAAGGCTATGGACATTGATGGATTGGGAGAAAAATTGGTTGATCAGCTCGTTAGTGAAGGCTTAATAGCTTCTATAGTTGATCTTTATCGTCTAAATGTTGACCAGATAAGCAATCTAGAAAGAATGGGTAAGAAATCAGCTAATAATTTATTAGATGCGCTAGAAAAATCTAAAAAAACTACTCTACCACGTTTTCTTTACTCGCTGGGCATTAGAGAGGTTGGCGATGCAACTTCACTCTCATTAGCGAGTTACTTTAAAAGTCTCGATGCAATACAAGCTGCAAAATTAGAAGATCTTGAAGGGGTTCCAGATATAGGGCCTATAGTAGCAGGATTTATCAATAGCTTTTTCTCCCAAGAGGAAAACTTAAAGATCATAAAAGAACTAATTCACTTCGGCATTAATTGGCCTGATCTGTTAGCAGATAAGAATAGAGATTTACCTTTATCAAACCAAATATGGGTTCTTACTGGTGGAATGGATGAGATAGGCCGTGCCGAGGCAAAGGAGAAACTTCAGTTATTAGGCGCAAGAGTTTCAGGTAGCGTCTCATCAAAAACTAATTTCATTGTTGCTGGCGCTGGCGCTGGCTCTAAGCTAAAAAGAGCAAAGGAACTGTCAGTTGAAATAATAGACGAGAGTTCGTTACTGAGCCTTCTTGAAGAATATGGCTTGTTTTAAATTATACTGATGGTTGATTTATCCTAATCTAGAAGCAGGTATTAAAAGCTAAGAGGGCTGCTACTACCGATACATTCAGTGACTCTACTCCGCCACTCATTGGAATTTTAATCTGATGCGTGCAAAGATTACTTACGCTTTTAGACACTCCTGTAGTCTCATTTCCCAAAACGTACACAACAGGAGATTCGATTTTAAATTCACTAATTGATGTTTCTCCTGCTCCTGACAAGGCGCAAGTTAAAACCCCCTTATCCCTTAATCTCGGGATAGCTTCTTCTAAGCTATTACATTTTATCAAAGTACTTTTGAATAATGTTCCCGCACTAGCTTTAATAACAAGTGGTGATAGCGCTGCATTACCTTTATTAGGCAATAGAATTCCATAGCAGGGGCTGGCCGTTACGGACCTAATAATCATGCCTAAGTTTTGCGGGTTAGTAATTCCATCTAGCGCAATAAGGGTAAAATTATTTTTTGGCATAGAGTTTATAAAATCGGGAAACAGACGATAGTTATCGAAATACAGGTCTGCTGCAATACCTTGGTCTTGATTAATATTTTTGGATATTCTTGATAATGATTTTCGAGTATGAGTGATTACTTCGATGCCACGCTCTTCTGCAACCTTTATGATTGTTTTATTGAAATCTGTTATTTTTTTTGTTTCAGCTATATGTATCTTATGAAAAATTATATCAGGATTTTTTAGGGCCTCTAGTACTGGATTTTTTCCATAAACTGTGAGAAATTTTTCATAAAAATTTTTACGGTTTAGGTACTCTTTGGTATCCGCCACAATTACTCCATAAACTTCTAAGGATTCAAGATAGTTATGAACTTTTAATTATCTTTATATATGACCCAATCGCTTTATCTAGACCCATTGAGATAGCATCAACTATTAATGCATGGCCAATAGAAAATTCCTTTAGGTCCGGAATGGTACAGAACTTTGTAAGATTTAGTAAATTTAGATCGTGTCCAGCATTAACACCCATACCTAATTTGTTAGCAATACTCGCTGAAACACGATATTTTTCAAATATATTACTAATATCTCCTTTACCCCATGCAGCTGCATATGGCCCTGTAAATAGCTCGACTCTATCTACTTCTAACTCTCTCGCAAGTCTAACTTGCTCTTCTTCTGGGTCCATGAAGAGGCACACACGAATACCATTAGATTTTAAGTTTTGTATAACTGGATACAATTTGTCGGAATTAACTTTTAAATCGAAACCATGATCTGATGTTAATTGACTTGCGCTATCAGGAACTAGTGTGCATTGATGGGGCATTACAGAATTTACAATTTCTATAAATCCAGGATAATTATTTTTTTTTGAAGCAAATGGGTTGCCCTCCACATTAAATTCAATTGATTTATTTGTTACTTTCTTTGTGTTTGAGATTAGATTGCTGAGATCACAGACATCTTTGGGTGTTATGTGTCTGAGATCAGGTCTTGGATGTACGGTTATACCATCCACTCCATTTTTGATGCATACATCTGCATGGGCTAGCAAGTCTGGATAGTTACCTGCTCGCGAATTACGAATAAGAGCAATTTTATTCAAATTAATACTTAGTGATCTTTTCAAAATTATTTATCTTCTATGATTATAGCTTTAATAATTTTTATTGTTGCAGTTGGTACATCCCTCATTCCAGCTGCTCTTTGAGTTGGAAGCCGTGATATTTTTTCAGCTACATTCATGCCACGGATAACCCTGCCAAATACAGCATAGCCAGCTTTTCCTGAAGTCGCATCCAAACTACTATTATCCACAACATTGATAAAAAACTGTGCTCTAGCGCTATCTGGATCTGAAGTACGCGCCATCGCAATCGTATACTTTTTATTTTTCAGACCATTATGTGATTCATTAGGTATATTTCCGCCAAAAGGGGTCATACGACTAATATCTTCATTAAAACCACCAGCTTGAATCATAAAGCCAGGGATAACTCTATGAAAAATTAATCCATCGTAATATTTTTTTTCAACGTAGGCTAAAAAGTTGTCAACTGTTAGAGGTGCCTTATTTGGGTACAGCTCTAAAAGTATTTCCCCCATATTTGTCGTTAAAAGAACTTTTGAATTTTTAGTAATTTTTTTGATTGACTCATTAGTACTGATATGACTATGCTCATAGCTGACGGATAGTTGCGAAAAAACCATAAAAAAAAGAGTGAATAGTAGCCTTTTGTACATAAAATATTACCTTTCATCGTTAAGTTTTAGAATTAGATATTTTCGATCATCTCCAATCATCATATTTATTTTTTCGGGTAAAAGATGATAGAAATGATGTCAACAGTGAGCCTGCTAAAACCGCGAGCGCTCCATATAAAAACCATGTATTCCTTTGGCTTTTAGAAAGCCGATCATTTTGACCCTTTAAAATGTCATTTTCACTTTCGAGGATAGAGTTCTTCTGAGTTAAAATTTTATTTTGCTCTTCAATTGAAACCCCACTTTTCAGTAGGGATTCTTCTGATATTACATAAGGAACAATAGTAATCACAATGATTAAGGTAGCTGAACTTAGAAATTTTAGTAAATATTTGTTGTAATACAGATTTTTTTTCACGGTAATACCTTTTTGAATGGCTTGACAGTGACCTTAGAATATACACCCTCTTTAACATATGGGTCATCTGCTGCCCAAATATTTGCGGAATTCAAAGAATCAAATTCTGCAATTATTAGGCTACCAGTAAAACCATAATCACCAGCGTTTTCATTATCAATAGCTGGATGAGGCCCTGCAACTAACAGCCGTCCATGATTCTTTAATTCTTCTAGTCGGGCTAGATGAGAAGGCCTAGCCGCCAACCTTTTTTTTAAACTCAAAGGTTTATCTTCACTACTTATAGCATACCACATCTGTTTATCCTTCCTGGTGTGAATCTTTATTTTTAATTATCTCTTCAAGCTTAAGACCAGTTAGTTTTTTTATACCTCTAAACAAATAAATCAAAGCTCCCATTAGAACTAACATTGCTGGAACTGCAATGACAGGAAAACTTAAAGCAGTCATTTTACCCAACTGTTCATTAAACTCTATAGTTCCTGGCTGACTGGTTATTATTGTTACAGCTAAAACATAGTTAAGTAATGACGAAACGAAAAAAGATAAAGCCACTATCCATGAAGAATTTGCTAGATAGGCTTCGAGCTTTGCTTTACTGCCATTAATTTCAACTATATTGGATATCTTCGATACTTGCATAATTTTTTCATTGAATAAAAATGTTTTGACTAAAGGAAATTTTGTTTTTAATGAAAGCAAGGTTGCTAATCCAAGAACTGCTGGTATTGCAGCCTCTTTTATTGCTATATAAATTGGGTTAAGTTCGAGCAAACTGATGCCCCCCGTTAATATAATACTGGCTACTCCTATTGCAGAAAAAATGTTTAGTTTCTTTATCTTTATAAAATCTTTCAGACCATAGAAGACCGGAAAAGCCAAAGCTGTAACTATAGCGAACCTTATTCCAAGATAATTATCATCGCTCAGATTAATTAGAATGAGAGTAGGTATTATTATATTGCAAGCAATATTCAGTAAGAGATTATCGTTTGTACCCTGATTTTTTGGCATTTTCTTATTTTGTAGGTAAACTTTATAAGTTANNCAACATACTCAAAACTTTTAGTTATTGTAAGTCATCATCACTGACTTATCGAGCATGAAGTGCCAATCTATTTAAATGGAAGCTGTATAAATGCAGATTTTGTTTATGTATAGAAAAAAATAAATTATCTCCGTGAGATACATGATGAGCCAATTTTTTTCAATTCACCCTAAAAACCCTCAATCTAGATTAATAGATCAGTCTATAAAAATTATTAAAAAAAGCGGGTTATTTATTTTCCCTACAGATTCATCGTATGCTATCGGTTGTCAGCTTGGCGAAAAAAAAACATTAGATAGAATTAGAACCATAAGAGAGCTAGATAAGGAGCATAATTTCACATTAATCTGTAAAGATCTCTCAGAGCTTTCACTATATGCTAAAGTTAACAATCAATCATATCGCTTAATTAAAGCTAATACTCCAGGGCCTTTCACGTTTATACTTAATGGAACAGCAGAAGTTCCCAGAAGGTTGTTACATCAAAAAAGAAAAACAATTGGCCTTAGGGTACCTGAGAGTCCGATTATATCAGCTATACTTAAGGCACTGGGTGAGCCTATTATGAGTATAAGTCTGCTTATGCCAGGAGATAGTTATCCTATAGCCGACCCTCGTGAGATACGTATTAAATTAGAGCATGCTGTTGATCTTATTATAGATGGTGGAAACTGCAGTGAAGGCCTAACCACTATAGTAGATCTAAGTAGCTCTTATCCTGAAATAATTAGACAAGGGATTGGTGATTTAAGAGCTTGATAGTTTAAATTTTGTTAATAAGTGTTTTAGAAACCTATGTATTTAATCAGCTGCTAGCTGAATAAATTAATCACAGTATAATGTGTTAATGTTTAATTTTAAAAAAAATTATGTCAAAAGAAGAAGAGTCTGGATATCCCCATAATAATGCCTCGAAAGAATTAGAGGATAATAAAAGATCTTCTAAAGTTCTTTTCGGGTCGTCAATTACCGAAGCACCAAAAGACTTATATATACCACCAAATGCATTAGAGATTTTTTTAGAGGCTTTTGAGGGCCCTCTTGATCTACTTCTTTATATGATAAAACGTCAAAATCTTAATATATTAGAAATAAATGTAGCTGAAATTACACATCAATATATGAGCTATATAAATTTAATGGAAGCAATGCAGCTTGAGTTGGTTTCAGAATATCTATTGATGGCAGCAATGCTCGCTGAAATTAAATCAAGAATGCTTCTACCAAAAGAAAAAAAAATTGAAGAAGATGATCCTCGGGCTACATTAATTCTCCGCTTACAAGAATATGAGCGGTTTAAGAAGGCAGCAGAAGATATAGATAGCCTACCAAGGCTTAATAGAGACAATTTTTTAGCTACAGCTGAGGATCCAGATATGAAAATAATTAAAAATTATCCTGAGGTAGCTATCCAAGAAATTCTATTTGCTATGTCGAGCGTTTTGCAAAGAATTGATATGCATGAGCATCATAAAATTAAGCTTGATATGATTTCTACTCGAGAGAGGATGTCTAGGATCCTCAGTTCCTTAAATAGTGAAAACTATTTACCCTTCAATAGCTTGTTCGATTTAACAGAGGGAAGAGCAGGGGTGATAGGTACTTTTTTAGCTCTTATGGAGCTTATAAGAGAGTCAATGGTAGAAATAGTCCAAAGCGAATCATATGCACCAATACATATTAAGTGCCATCGTTAAAATTTTTTATTAGGAATGAAAATGGATCACACAGAACTTACAAAAATTATCGAGGGTTTGCTGCTTGCTGCTCAGCGATCTTTGGATATAAATCAAATAGAAAGTATTTTTGATAATGAAAATGTTCCACTTGAGGAGCTAAATGCTGCATCAGCAAATTTATTCTTACAAGCACATAAACCGTCTAGAAAGGATATCTACTCTGCTATTCAAAGTATCAAACTTAACTGCGAAAACCACAGTTTTGAACTAAAGGAAACTGCAAGTGGTTATCGTTTGCAGATTAGAGACGAGCTCTCTTTTTGGATAAGTCGCTTATGGGAAGAAAAACCTAAAAAGTACTCTAGGGCTTTTTTGGAAACACTATCACTGATTGCCTATAAGCAACCAGTTACAAGAGGGGAAATAGAAGAAATTAGAGGTGTATCAGTTAGCTCTGATACTATTAGAGGCTTAATGGAGCGTGATTGGATAAAAATTGTAGGCAACAAAGATGTTCCGGGTCGACCAGCTCTATACTCTACGACAAAAAATTTCCTTAGCTACTTCAATCTTAAAGACCTCAAGGAGCTTCCTGTTCTTGAAGATATAAAGGATATTGCACAAATTAAACCAGAATTAGTTCCAGACGATATAGCTGAAACTAAAGAGATCAACTAACAAACCTAGTCAGAATAACTAGGTTGATGGCCTTAAGGGTGACAATTAATGGTTTCTGAAAAACTTCAAAAAATATTAGCAAGGGCAGGTTGTGGTTCGCGTCGAGAGATCGAGCGCTGGATTAGAGAGGAGCGCATAACAGTTAATGGAAAAACAGCTGTTATTGGCGATCGCGCTTCAGTGGAAGATGCTATTCGAGTCGATAGTAAAAATATTTATATGTCAGAAAATCAGAGAGTTCGAGTACTTGTCTATAACAAGCCGGAAGGAGAAGTTTGCACAAAATCTGACCCTGAAAAGCGTAAGACTGTGTTTGATTCTTTGCCAGTCATTAAAGGGGAAAGATGGATAGCTGTAGGGCGTTTGGATATAAGTACCACAGGATTACTATTGTTTACCAATAATGGAGATTTAGCAAATAAGCTTATGCATCCTTCTTCAAAAGTTGACCGAGAGTATTTAGCAAGAGTCCATGGAGCAGTTGATGAAGAAATGCTACAACGACTCCGAGAAGGGATACTGTTAGACGATGGTATAGCAAAATTTAGTGATATAGTTATTGGAGAGAGAATCGGTACAAATGGTTGGTATACCGTTGCTCTTACTGAAGGGCGTAATAGGGAAGTAAGAAGATTATGGGAGTCACAAGGTTTGCAGGTAAATAGACTTAAGCGCGTCCGTTTCGGACCTATTTTTTTGCCATCTTATGTACGTAAAGGTCAATGGATAGAGCTTGATGAAACTCCATTAAATGACCTATTGGCCACGGTAAGGATGATCATACCAAGAAAAAATAAGAGCATGTCTTTAGAGGATAAAAAGAAGAGAGAGAGACAAATTAAACGACTCCGCTCTGGGGGGTAACCCAGAATATTATTGTGCATCAATCGATTGTCCAGAAATAGGTATACTTTCGTCACCTATCAAATATAAATATGAGGACATAATTTCTTCAGGCTTTTTTATCGTATTTGGGTTTTCTGCAGGGAATGCACTAGCGCGCATACGTGTTCTTGAAGGACCAGGATTAATGCAGTTCACTCTAATATTGCAGGTTCCTTCTAGTTCATTTGAAAGCACTTGTGACAGTCCTTCAATTGCAAACTTAGACACAGCATATGCACCCCAGTAGGCTTTTCCAACGCGACCAACACCTGATGAGGTAAATATTATAGACGCATTTTCTGAATTTTTTAGAAGAGGTAGTAGCGCTTTTGTAAGCATAAATTGCGAGGAAACATTTACTCGCATAACAGCCTCCCATGATTTAGCAGCATAGTTTGCTATTGGGGTTCTCTCACCAAGTAATGCTGCACTATGTAAAAGGCCATCAATACTACCGAACACTGCAGCAATTCCATTGTGTAGCTCAGAATAGTTTTTTTCAGATGCTTTTTCGAAACAAATGGGATATATGCCGGGAGTTGGCCCACCATCCGTCTCAATTTCATCGTACACTTTTTCAAGTTTTGGTACTGAGCGTCCAATTAATATTATCGTTGCACCGTATGATGCAAAAGTCTTTGCCGCAACGGCGCCGATTCCGTCACTAGCACCTGTGACGGCTATAACTTTTCCTTGTAAATAGCCTTTAGGGGCTTTGAATATTCTTTGTTTCATTAATAATCAACTCAATTGTTCCGCGTAGCTCTAGTATTATCTTCATTAACTAATCTTAGGGGAATATTAATTTTAGTAAATCCTCTGGTTGGTTGGCTATAAAATTTGCATGCCATTTAGAAATATCATCATATTTTTCAATATATCCGTAGGCAGCAGCAATTGTAATCGCTCCTGCATTTGCTCCAGCCTGGATATCTCGAATGTGATCTCCGATATATACAGTATTTTCTGGTTTGATGCCAAGCTTATTGCAAGCTAAAATAATTG
The DNA here is from genome assembly GCA_002390525.1 of Cellvibrionales bacterium UBA4435. Lineage (GTDB taxonomy): Bacteria > Pseudomonadota > Gammaproteobacteria > Pseudomonadales > Porticoccaceae > Porticoccus. Next base: position 9,314 of record DGPR01000018.1, on the reverse strand, counting down.
GTTCTGGATTTGGCTTTGTGAACCTTACATGATCTGGACATACAACTACCTTAGGGTATGAGGCTAAATCTAGTTTTTCAAGTATAGAATTTGTGTAAATTTCTGGTTTATTGGTAACTATACCCCATGGAATATCATGAACATCTAATTTCTTTAGAAGCTCAACTAACCCTTTGAAAGGAAGCGTTTGATCTGCTAGGTGACGACTATAAAGGTCCAGAAGTTCATGCCTTATTTTTTCATATTGAGGATTGCTTGAGTTCATGGCGAATAATTTAGAGATTATTCCTGCTGAGCCATCTGAGATTAATGTTCGTATATCTTGCTCTTTTATTTGAGGAAGTTTTTTTTGTCTTAAAAGTATATTTGTAGCCGTAGTAAAATCAGGAGCTGTATCTAATAAAGTACCATCTAAGTCAAATAATACCGCTTCAAATCTTGCTTTCATCATCTCTGTATTTTGATCTCAGTTTTTGCTCAAATAATTTAGAGTTGTTTCACAGTATGGATCATGTAATTAACATCAACATCATTGTTATTTAATCGATAACTTTTCATGAAAGGATTATAAGTAAGCCCCGTAATTTCTCTTTGCTCTAGACCGCTATCTCTTGCCCATTTATTTATCTCGCTAGGTCGAATAAATTTAGTGTAATCGTGAGTTCCTTTGTCTAAAAGATTTAGTATATATTCGGCACCAATAATTGCGAACAGGTAAGCCTTAATATTTCTATTTATAGTCGAGAAATAAATATGCCCACTTGGCTTTACTAGTTTCGCGCAAGCCTCAACAACTGACTTTGGGTTAGGTACATGCTCTAACATTTCTAAACACGTAATTATATCGTATTGCTCTGCTTCCTCTTCCGCAAGACTCTCCACAGTGGATTTCTGATAATTAATTTTTATGCCTGTCTCTAGGCTATGAAGTTTTGCTACTGCAAGAGGGGCGTCCCCCATATCTATTCCGGTAACATTAGCACCTCTGTGCGCCATAGATTCTGAAAGTATCCCCCCACCGCAACCTACATCTAAAATTTTATTATTCGCAACAGGCGACCGGCTATCGATCCAGTTTACTCGTAATGGATTGATGTCATGAAGGGGTTTAAACTTACTTTCTTTATCCCACCAGCGACTCGCAAGTGCCTCAAATTTTCGTATCTCACCCTTATCTATATTTGGGTTGCTCATTGATGAATTTCCATGGTAGCTTGTTAGTACTAATTTACTTGATATTATACGCTTTAAGAATAGATCATTAAACAAGGATTTTCCTCAGAAAAAAATAAATATTCTATGTTATAATCACAAGATTGTTTTTGTAGTTTTTTATTCACTGCCAGATAAGGAAAACTTGTATCATGAGCGAAATAATAAAAGAGTCTTTATCTGTAAATATTGTAGATGAGCTTCAAAAATCTTATCTTGATTACGCTATGAGTGTAATTGTTGGAAGAGCCCTCCCAGATGTTCGTGACGGACTAAAACCAGTACATAGAAGAGTTCTGTTCGCGATGAGTGTGCTGAACAATGATTGGAATAAGTCATACAAGAAATCAGCAAGAGTTGTTGGTGACGTGATTGGTAAATACCACCCACACGGTGATTCTGCTGTCTACGATACAATTGTTCGCATGGCTCAAGATTTCTCTCTTCGATATATGCTTGTCGATGGACAAGGAAACTTTGGCTCTGTAGATGGAGATTCAGCAGCTGCAATGCGTTACACAGAGATTAGAATGGCAAAAATATCCCATTCTTTACTTGCAGATCTTGATAAAGAGACAGTAGATTATGTGGAAAATTATGACGGAAATGAGCTCATACCAATTGTCCTGCCTACCCGTATACCAAATCTACTAATAAACGGTTCATCTGGAATTGCAGTTGGTATGGCTACAAATATCCCTCCGCATAATCTAAAAGAAGTAATAGGCGGTTGTCTTGCATACATAGACAATACAGATATAACGGTAGATGAGCTCATGGAGCATATACCAGGACCAGATTTTCCAACTGCCGCTATAATTAATGGTAAGGCCGGAATAATCGAAGCCTACCGTACTGGACGTGGTCGCATTGTGATCCGGGCTAAAGCTTTTGTTGAAACCAACGAAAAGACGGGTCGAGAAACTATAATTATTACAGAGCTTCCTTATCAGCTTAATAAAGCTCGACTTATAGAGCGCATAGCTGAATTAGTAAAAGAAAAGAAAGTTGAGGGTATCTCAGAGCTTCGCGATGAATCAGACAAAGATGGCTTAAGAGTTGTTATTGAGGTTAAGCGTGGAGAGGTTGGAGAGGTTGTTTTAAATAATCTATATGCACAAACACAACTTCAAAACGGATTTAGCTTTAATGTTGTTGCTTTAGTAGATGGTCAGCCTCAAACATTAAATCTTAAAGAAATGATTCATCATTTTGTCCGACATCGGCGCGAGGTAGTTACCCGAAGAACTGTTTATCTTTTAAGAAAAGCACGTGATCGAGTTCATATTCTTGAGGGGTTGGCAGTTGCAATAGCTAATATAGATGAGATCATTGAATTAATTAAATCATCATCCACACCGGCAATAGCCAAAGATAGACTAATTGCAACAGGTTGGGATGCATCTGTTTCTTCTGATCTCATGGAAAAAGCGGGAGCAGCGAGTCGGCCTGAAGACTTGGATCCAAGCTGTGGTATAAAGCAAGGTAAATATTATTTATCCCTATCTCAAGCTAAAGCAATTCTTGAACTCAAACTTCATCGCTTAACAGGAATGGAGCATGATAAGTTGCTTTCCGAATATAGAGAAAAGTTAGATGAAATCATTAAATATTTAGAAATTTTAGATAATTCAAAAGTCCTCATGCAGCTCATAAAAGAAGAACTACAAATCGTGAGTGATGAATTTGGCGATGACAGACGAACTATTATTTCAGAGTCACAGCATGACTTAACAGTAGAAGATTTAATTTCAGAAGAAGATAGAGTAGTAACAATATCCCACAGTGGCTATGCAAAAACACAGCCACTAAGTGATTACCAGTCACAGCATCGTGGAGGTACTGGTAAATCGGCAACGGCTGTAAAGGATGATGATTTTGTAGAACATCTTTTGATTGCTAGCACTCATAGTACAATCTTATGCTTCACAAATTTAGGCAAAGTCTACTGGTTAAAGGTATATCAAATACCTGTAGCAGGAAGAAATTCCAAAGGTAGACCCATGATAAATCTTTTACCTCTTGACGAGAACGAGCGCATAAACAGTATTTTAACGGTTTCAGAGTATGACGAAAATAAGTATATAATCATGGCTACCGCCAATGGAACAGTAAAAAAGACATCTCTAGATCAATATTCTAGACCGCGAAGTGTTGGCTTAAGAGCAGTTGACTTAGTTGAAGGCGATTACCTCGTTGGCAGTGCTATAACGGATGGAAATAGTGACGTGATGCTTTTCAGTAGCGAAGGAAAAGCTGTAAGATTCTCTGAATCAGATGTTAGATCTGTAGGGAGAGTTTCTAAAGGAGTGCGCGGTATGCGTTTGCCCGCTGAACATAAAGTGTTATCCATGATTATTCCTGCAGATAATGGTTACGCATTAACTGTTTCAGCTAGCGGGTACGGTAAAAGAACCAACTTAACTGAATTTCCTACAAAAGGTCGAGGTGGCAAAGGAATGATTGCGATGCAAGCAAGTAAAAGGAATGGCTCTTTAGTTGGGGTAGTGCAATTATTTGATAGAGATGAAATTATGTTGATCTCAGATCAGGGAACGATGGTGCGTACTAGGTGCGACGAAATCTCTGTATTAGGACGAAATACACAAGGAGTTAGAGTTATAAGGCTTAGAGATCAAGAGATAATGGTCGGTTTGGCTCGAGTAGAAGAGCAGGACTATGTTGATGATTTTGAGTTTAAAGACTAGAAGAATAAAATTTACTATCTAAGTATGAAGGCAGCAAATATGTCAGATGAAGATAAGCTTCTTAAGCTAAGAGACTCAATAGATGCATTGGATAGTCAGCTATTAGACCTTATTAATAAGCGTGCAAGTTATGCTCAAGAGGTTGCAATTGTTAAAGAAGAGCTTGGAGACGACATATACTTCAAGCCTGAGCGTGAGGCAAAAGTTTTACGAAGTGTTATGGACAGAAATAACGGTCCTTTGGAAAATGAAGAAATAGCAAGATTATTTCGTGAAATCATGTCTGCATGCTTAGCTCTAGAGCAACCTATTAAAGTTGTTTTCTTAGGGCCACAAGGTACTTTTACACAACAAGCCGCAATTAAGCATTTTGGTCATTCTGCGATTACTAAATCAATGAACGCAATAGATGAGATTTTCAGAGAAGTTGATGCTGGATCGGCAAATTATGGAGTAGTTCCCGTTGAAAACTCTACCGAGGGAGTTATAAACCACACTTTAGATGCTTTTTTAGCATCTTCTTTGAAAATTTGTGGTGAGGTCGAGCTACGTATCCATCATAATTTTCTTGTTGGTCACAACACACATAAAGACAAAATTACAAGA
>DGPR01000018.1:0-4623 GCA_002390525.1 Cellvibrionales bacterium UBA4435 | reverse complement strand
GATCGACCAGATAATTCAACCCGTTTCTTGATTGTTGGAAGAGAAGATGTTTTATCAAGCGGGGATGATAAGACGTCTATAATTGTTGCCTCTAAAAATCAGCCTGGAGCTTTATACAAACTCTTAGAACCATTTTATAGAGAAGGAATAGATCTAACTCGTGTTGAAACTCGCCCTTCACGAGAAGGAAAGTGGACATATGTTTTTTTTATTGACTTTAAGGGCCACAAAGATGATCCAGGTATAGTAAAAGTTCTATCTGAGTTAAGCCAGAATACGACTGATTTACGGGTGCTTGGATCTTATCCGAAAGCAGTTCTATAGCGAGCAGATATATTTAACTTATGATGATTAATTTTAAAGACTTAGCTTTACCAGGAATACGTGATCTCCTGCCATATAAAGGTGGAAAACCTATCGAGGAAGTTGAGCGCGAGTTCGGTATTTCCAAAGCAACTAAACTGTGTAGCAATGAAAACCCAGTTGGCCTTAGTCCTTTAGCTAAGTCAGCAATCATTAATGCCTTAGATTCTAGCAATCGTTACCCTGACGGTAATGGATACTATTTAAAGAAAAAACTGGCAAAAAAATTATCGGTAAATATAAATCAAATTACACTTGGTAATGGATCAAATGATTTGCTTGAATTGATTGCAAAATCTTTTTTAGGGCCATGCCACAGCGCAATATATTCTCAACATGCATTTTTAGTTTATAAAATTGTTGTAACTGCACAGGCAGCAAAATCAATCGTTGTAGATGCAGAGAACTGGAGTCATAATCTACCTAAGATGTTTGACTCAATTCAAGATAATACCCGACTAGTATTTATAGCAAATCCTAATAACCCAACAGGTACCTTTACTAAGCTCAATGAAATATATAATTTCATGGAAAGTATCCCAAAAAACATCCTAGTCGTAATAGACGAGGCATATTTCGAGTACGTTAATTCTGATGGCTATGGATCAGCATTAAGTTTAATTGCTCAATTTCCTAATATCATTGTTACAAGATCTTTTTCAAAGGCATATGGTTTGGCCGCCCTTAGAATTGGATATTCTATTTCACACCCCGATATTGCAGAATTATTAAACCGCGTTCGACAGCCATTTAATGTTAATAGTCTAGCTTTGGTGTCAGCTACGGCAATCCTCGATGATGAAAAATTTTTGAAAAAAACTGTTGAAATTAATAATAGCGGTTATAAGCAATTAACAGATGGTTTCAGACAATTAAAATTAGCATTCATTCCTTCTGTGGGTAATTTTGTAACATTAGAAATACCTGGAAGTGTTGCATTTATCCATAAAAGACTTCTTCAAAAAGGGGTAATAACTCGTATGATTGATGTTTATGACATGCCTAATCACTTACGAATTTCGATTGGTTCACACAACGAAAATATTACTCTTCTTGATAACCTAAGAGAACTGCTTGTATCTGGGGAGAAAAAACAATGACAAAAAAATTAGATCGTTTATTTGTGATTGGCTTAGGTTTGATTGGAGGAAGTTTAGCGAAAGCTGTAAAAGAGCGTAAGCTTTGTAGTTGGGTTATAGGTTGTTCTAGAAGTCATGAGACATTAGTCGAAGCACTTAAATTAGGTGTTGTGGACGAAACTATTAGAGATATAAATGATCTTCCAGCTGATTTAGGTGCGAATGATTTGGTTGTCATAGCAGTGCCAGCACTTTCGGTTGAAGGCGTAATTATCAAGCTTCATAAACTACTTGATCGTTCAGTAACAATTACAGATGTATCAAGTGTAAAGGGATCAATAGTTAAATGCGTACATGATATATATGGATTTAATCCACCACAATTTGTTCCTGGCCACCCCATAGCTGGCTCAGAAAAAAGCGGCATTAAGTCAATTAATTCTCTTTTATTTGAAAATCATCAGGTAATTTTAACTCCACTAACCGAGACAAATGCAAGTCATATTAAAAAAGTTTCGTCAATTTGGGCAGGTATTGGAGCTACAGTCAGTGAAATGTCGACCACTGATCACGATGAAATTTTAGCTGCTACTAGTCATTTACCGCACATGCTTGCATATGGTTTAGTTGAAATGCTGTCAGGTATAAGAAAAAATCAGGAAGCATTTCGATATGCTGCAGGAGGATTCTCGGATTTTACAAGAATAGCAGCCAGTGATCCTGTCATGTGGCACGATATTGTCTTAGCGAACGATAAAGCTGTTCTATCAGCTTTGAATAATTTTAGTGGCCATATCGATCAAATAAAACAAGCAATAGCAAACAAGGATGGTAAATGCTTGATAGGTATTTTTACACGTGCAAAAGAAGCGAGAAATCATTTTAAGAAAATAAGAGAAGATAAAGCATACATAGAGCCTACTGAAAAGATCATTGATTATAGAGCTTCTTCAGGTGGTTGTATTAAGGGAACTATAAAAGTGCCTGGGGATAAGTCTATTTCCCATCGTGCAATTATTCTTGGATCAATTGCTAAGGGAACCACATATATTACTGGCTTTTTAGAGGGTGAGGACAGTCTAGCAACACTTCAGGCATTTAGAGATATGGGCGTTGTTATTGAAGGTCCAAATGATGGGAATATAAAAATATATGGTGTCGGACTAAATGGCTTGAAACAACCCCCTGGTCCACTTTACTTGGGAAATTCTGGTACATCAATGAGACTACTGTCTGGATTACTGTCAGCCCAACTATTTGATGTTGTTTTAACGGGAGATGAGTCCTTATCAAAAAGACCTATGGGTCGTGTGGTAACACCCCTAAAAATGATGGGTGCTTTTATAGAAGCAGCTGAGTCAGGACTTCCGCCCCTCAAGATTAAAGGAAACAAAGCACTTAACTCTATTTATTACGAATTGCCAATGGCAAGCGCGCAGGTTAAATCATGTATTTTGCTAGCAGGTTTGTATGTTAAAAGTAATACTATTGTAAAAGAGAGTGCTACTACAAGAGATCATACAGAACGGATGCTTGGTGCCTTTGGTTGTAAAATTAGCAAAGATAACTCAACTATAACTATTAAAGGCGGCAATGAACTGATATCTACAAAAATTGACGTCCCCGCAGATATTTCTTCAGCAGCATTTTACATGGTCGCTGCATCTATCGCACCTGGCTCAGATATTATTTTACCTTTTGTTGGGGTCAACCCAACAAGAATCGGTGTCATAAATATTTTAAAAATGATGGGTGCTGATATAGAGCTATTTAAACAAAGAGAAGTAGGAGGGGAGCCAGTTGCGGACATTCGCGTTCGCTATGCCCCTTTACGTGGAATTGTGATTCCTTTGGAACAAGTTGCTTTAGCAATAGATGAATTTCCTGCTTTATTTATTGCCGCAGCCTGCGCAGATGGAAAAACTACACTCAATGGGGCTTCAGAGCTTAGATTTAAGGAAAGCGATAGAATTCAAGCAATGGCAGCTGGCCTATTATCACTTGGTATAAACGTAGCAACTAAGCCTGATGGCTTAGAGATTCAGGGAGGTACACTATCTGGTGGAGAGGTTGATAGCAACGACGACCACCGAATATCTATGGCATTTAGTATTGCTGCATTGATATCTAAAGATAGTATTTTAATTAAAAATTGTAAGAATGTTGCCACTTCTTTTCCAAACTTTATTGAATTAGCAAATAAGTCAGGATTAACTATATCTGAGGTGCTTAGATAATGACTAAGCATCCACCAATAATTACAGTAGATGGGCCAAGTGGCTCTGGAAAGGGAACCGTCTGTCAATTATTAGCCATAAACTTAGGATTTCATTATCTTGATAGTGGTGCTTTGTACAGATTGCTTGCCTTAGCCACTAAAAGGCACAAAGTAGATGTTCATACCGTAGACTCAGTTGCCCTATTAGCGAGGCATATGGATGTAACATTTAATGCCAGTGATAATCATCAGATAAAAATAATTCTTGAGGGCGAGGATGTTTCTTCGGCTATTAGGTCTGAGAATATTGGAACTGATGCATCGATCATTGCAGCTTATCCGAAGGTAAGAACTGCTTTATTAGATCGACAGCGTGCTTTTGTAAAATCCCCTGGTTTAATAGCAGACGGTCGTGATATGGGTACAGTTGTATTTCCTGGCGCAACAGCAAAAATTTTTCTCACTGCAAGCCCTGAAATCAGAGCAGAGAGACGCTATAATCAGTTGAAGGATACAAATAAAGATGTTAGCCTTGCATCCTTTGTAAAGCAGGTTAAGGAGCGCGATACGAGAGATATAAATCGTAAGTTCTCGCCGATGGTTGCTGCAGAAAATGCCTTCGTTATTGATAGCTCAAAAATGACTATTGATGAAGTGTTGCAAATAGTATTAAAAATTGCCAAAAATAATGGCATCTAAACATTATATAAACGCAGTATATGTAAATCTTTAACCAGAGAAAATTTACTTATACTTTTTATAAATAGCCCACATAACTGGTAATGTGGTTAAAAAGAGCTTACTCAACAATAAGCTCTACATTCCTACAAGGTGCTCCTATGAGTTCAAGTTTCGCAGAATTATTCGAAGAGAGTTTAAAAACCATTGAGATGAATTCCGGTTCCATTATCACCGGAGTCATTACAGATATTGATAAACATTGGGTTACAGTTCATACAGGTT
>DGPR01000050.1 GCA_002390525.1 Cellvibrionales bacterium UBA4435 | reverse complement strand
ATACTAATTACAGCAAAAAATATTCCTCTAAGCGCGTGTTGCCCAAGATTTCTTGTTCTAAGTAAGTGTATTCGTCCGGTGCTGGTTATAAAAATAAACAAACAAGTTATTGATGCAATTGTTCGAAACCATACAAGTTGACCTAAAGGAACACTATCGAATAAAATTTTTAATAAGATATCGCCTATTAAAAAAGAAACAAGACACAATTGTAGGTATATAATCGCTTTAGTGTTTGAATTAATCATAGTCTTATCTCTCGAATTTAGCAGACATCCATGAGAAACTTGTAAGACTCTCACTTCAATAGTTTATAGAGAACATTCTGAGGGCTATAATTAGTGCTTTTTAATAACACTTCTTAATCATAGAGAATCAACATTGGGACCGTCAGTATGACAGACGAGAATAAACCACTCAATTTTATTCAGCAGATAATGAGTAATGACTTAAAGGAATCTGTGGTCAATAAGATTATTACTAGGTTTCCGCCAGAACCAAATGGTTACCTCCATATCGGCCATGCTAAATCTATATGTTTGAATTTTGGTTTAGCAGAGCAGTTTGAAGGTATGTGTCATTTGAGGTTTGACGATACAAATCCAGAAAAAGAAAATGAAGAATTCGTAAAGTCTATCATTGAAGATATTGAGTGGCTTGGGTTTAAATGGGACGGTGATATCAGATATGCATCAGATTATTTCGATCAGTTTTATATTTGGGCTAAACATCTAATAATGAAAAATAAAGCTTATGTTTGTGAGCTAAACAGTGAAGAGATGAAAGAAAGTCGTGGTACTTTAACTTTACCTGGAACAAATAGCCCCTATCGCGATCGATCCATAGATTCAAGTATACAACTTCTTGAAAGTATGAAAACTGGTAATATTGAAGAAGGCTCTATGACTTTGAGGGCTAAAATTGATATGTCCTCACCCAACATAAATCTTCGTGACCCAGTAATATACAGAATAAAAAGAATACCTCACCATCGGGCGGGCGACAAATGGAATATATACCCATCTTATGATTTTGCTCACTGTCTTGAGGATGCCATTGAGGGTATTACTCATTCAGTTTGTACACTCGAGTTTTCATCCAACAGACCATTATATGATTGGTTTATTGACAATCTTCCAGTGCCCTCTAAACCTCGTCAATTTGAATTTGGCCGACTAAATATGAGCTATAGTATTACCAGCAAGAGAAAACTTAAATTGCTCGTAGATGCTGGTTTTGTAGATGGTTGGAGCGATCCTCGTATGTTAACTATCTCCGGTCTACGACGTCGCGGTATACCGCCTATTGCAATTCGTAATTTCTGTGATAGCTTAGCAGTCGCAAAAACTGATGGCTTGGTTGATCTTTCTCAATTTGAATTTTTTGTTCGTAATGAGTTGAATAAAAGTGCATCTAGAGCAATGGTGGTCATTAACCCCCTAAAAGTTGTAATTACAAATCTACCGGAAAATCATTCTGAAGATCTTAGTGTACCCTGTCATCCAGAATTGAGCTTAGGTGAACGGATCCTTCCATTTACAAGAGAAATATTTATTGACGAAAGTGATTTTAAAAAAGAGTACAGTAAAAAGTTTAAAAAGAAGCTTTCACTCGGAAAAAGAGTCAGATTACGGAATAGTTATATAGTTGAGGCAGATGACTACCTTGAAAATAAAAAAGGTGAGATTATTCAAGTTAATGTATCTCTTTTGCCTGAATCTCTCGGAGAGGATCCAGCTGATGGAGTTAAGCCCAAGGGAGTTATTCACTGGGTCTCAGCCGATAAGTGTATCGACTGTAACATTAATTTATACGAGCGTTTATTCCATGAACCAATACCGGATGGAAATGGCAGAGATTTTCTTGAGACAGTCGAACCGGAATCATTAAAAATTTTAACAAATTGTAAAGCTGAACTAAGTCTTGCTCAAGCAGAAGTTGGTAAACCTTATCAGTTTGAAAGAGAGGGTTATTTCTGTAAAGATGACCAAAATAGTGATTTAAAGAAAATTACCTTTAATCAAACTATTGCACTAAGATCAAATTGGCTAGAACATAAGGACTAGAGCTTACTTACATTATTCCCCTCTGAGGCTGAATGCACTAAATTATGGCACTCCAAATATATAATACCCTGACTCGTCAGAAAGAATTTTTTAAGCCCATAGTTGAGGGTGAAATAAGCATGTATGTTTGTGGCATGACTGTTTATGATTTATGCCATATTGGGCATGCTAGGGTGTTGGTTTCATTTGATGTGATCGCTAGATACCTTAGATCTCAGGACTGGAAACTTAAATATGTACGTAATATCACAGATATTGACGATAAAATTCTCATTAGAGCTGAAGAAAATAATGAGCCTTACGATACTTTGACTAATCGTATGATAGACGCAATGCATCAGGACCAGGCGTTACTTGGAGTTCTTCCCCCAGACATGGAACCAAGAGTTACTAGATATGTAGATGAAATTATTATTATGGTAAAAAGTTTAATCGATAAAGGGTTTGCTTACACATCAAAAAAAGGTGATGTTTATTATCGCGTCAGTAGCTTTAAAAATTATGGTCGATTGAGTGGGCGTAATATCGAGGATATGATTTCAACAGCACGAATCGACTCAAATCCTGATAAATTAGATCAACGTGATTTTACATTATGGAAAAAGACAGATGACCAAGATATTGGCTGGAATTCACCATGGGGTGTAGGGAGGCCAGGCTGGCATATTGAGTGTTCTGCAATGTCTACTTGCTGTCTTGGGCCAACTTTCGATATTCATGGAGGTGGGCCAGATCTTCCATTTCCTCATCATGAAAACGA
>DGPR01000012.1:14607-23276 GCA_002390525.1 Cellvibrionales bacterium UBA4435 | reverse complement strand
ACTCGTTTTGATTTTAGAGGTGTAGATGCTAGTGCTGAGCTTAATAAAGATGAGGTCATACTTTCTGCAGAAGCAGATTTTCAGTGCCAACAATTATTAGATATTTTTAGGAGCAACTTAGTAAGAAGAAAAATTAGCCCTGATGCTATTGATCCGGAAGAAAAACCACTTCATAGTGGAAAATCTTTTTTTTTGAGGGTGCGTTTTATAAAAGGAATTGATCAAACAGTAGCAAAAAAAATTATTTATCTAATAAAAAATACAAAACTGAAGGTTCAGACTGCAATACAAGGTGATAAATTAAGAGTTACCGGTAAAAATCGTAATGACTTACAAGCAGTTATCGCTCTTGTGCGTGGCGAAGATTTAGGTCAGCCATTTCAGTTCGATAATTTCAGGGATTAGTGTCCATAATGCAATTAAATTTTTTGCGTGATCACAGAATTTATCGTTTGTATTAAAGAACCAAAAAATTTAGAGGGGAGGTTTGAATTATGTCTGATATGAAAATATACCCTGTACATAAAGATTTTAAAAAACAAGCTAATATAGAACTTAAAACTTATAATAGTATGTATCTCGAATCTATTGAGAATAGTGATATCTTCTGGTCTGAACAGGCGAAAGAATTTTTAAATTGGCAAAAATCTTGGAATCAAGTGAGTTCTTATGATTTTTCTACAGGTCAGGCTTCATGGTTTTCTGAGGGCAAACTAAATGCATCGGTCAATTGCATAGACCGTCATTTACCAACTAAAGCAAACCAAGCAGCTATTATTTGGGAAGGTGATAATCCCGAAAATAGTGAAATAATTTCTTACCGCGAACTTAGCGACCATGTAAATAAGTTATCTAATGCTCTTAGGTCTCGTAGAGTTAAGAANNGGAGATAGAGTGTGTATTTATATGCCTATGATTCCTGAGGCATTATATGCAATGCTTGCTTGTGCACGAATTGGCGCTATTCATTCAGTTGTATTTGGGGGCTTCTCTCCGGAAGCACTAAAAGATCGCATAATAGATTCCGATTGTCATGTTGTTATTACTGCTGATGAGGGTGTTAGGGGGGGCAAAAGAATACCTTTAAAAGCTAACGCAGATAAAGCCATGTCTCAATGCCCTCTAGTGCATACATGTTTTGTTATATCTCACACAAAAGGTAAAGTTGATTGGATCGATAAGAGAGATATTTGGTATCACGAGGCTATAAAAAAAGAAACAACATATTGTCTACCCGAAACTATGGATGCTGAGGATCCACTTTTTATTCTTTATACATCTGGTTCGACAGGAAAGCCAAAGGGCGTCTTACACACAACTGCAGGATATTTACTACAAGCTGCTATGACTCATAAATATGTTTTTGATTACAAAGACAATGATATTTATTGGTGTACCGCAGATGTTGGTTGGGTTACTGGTCATAGCTATATTGTTTATGGGCCCCTTTGTAATGGAGCTACAACTCTGATGTTTGAGGGGGTTCCAACTTATCCTGATGCATCTCGTTTCTGGCAAATTATTGATAAACATAAGGTTTCTATTTTTTATACAGCACCAACGGCTATACGTTCACTGTTGGCCGTAGGCAACGACTATGTAAAAAGGACAAGCCGAAAATCCCTAAGATTACTCGGAACAGTTGGAGAGCCAATCAATCCAGAAGCTTGGGAATGGTATTATCATGTTATTGGTAATTCAAGTTGCCCCATAGTTGATACCTGGTGGCAAACTGAAACAGGAGCACATATGTTAACTCCTCTTCCAGGCGTACACGACATGAAGCCCGGCTGCGCGACTGCTCCATTTTTTGGTATTGAGCCCGCACTAGTAAATAATGCTGGAAAATTAATAGATGGCCCCGGGGAGGGAAACTTAGTTATAAGATCTTCATGGCCATCTCAAATTAGGGGTGTATATGGTGATATGAGCAGATTTAGAGATACCTATTTTAGTGCATTCCCAGGTTATTATTTCACTGGAGATGGAGCTCGAAGAGATAAAGATGGACATTATTGGATCACTGGTAGAGTTGATGACGTTTTAAATATTTCAGGGCATCGAATAGGTACTGCTGAAATAGAGAGTGCTTTAGTTCTTCATGCTGATGTTGCTGAGGCAGCAGTTGTAGGTTGTCCTCACGATATAAAAGGGCAGGGTATTTATGTGTACGTTACACTTATGTCAAATGCAAAATTAACTGATGCACTTTTTTCTGGTTTGAATGACATATGTAAAAAAGAAATAGGTTCTTTTGCAAAACCAGATTATGTTCAGTTAGTGACAGGATTACCAAAGACTCGCTCAGGTAAAATTATGCGACGTATCCTAAGAAAAATTGCAGCTAATGAACTTGATAGCTTGGGTGACACCTCAACATTAGCTGATCCATCTGTAGTTGATGATCTAATTAATGATCGGTTGAATAAATAGTCTCTTTATTTAGGGATTCATAATTTAAAAAAGGTATTAATGATATGGGTAGAGCTTATCAGAATCGCAAAGAATCGATGGCTAAGACTTCTGATATGAAGGCTAGAGTATACAGTCGCTATGGACGAGAAATTTACGTAATAGCTAAATCAGGAGGCCCAGATCCTAGTGGAAATTTGTTGTTGCGTAATTTGATTGATAGGGCAAAAAAAGATCAAGTTCCCGCCCATGTAATTGATAGAGCTATTGAAAAAGCGAAAGGTGGGTCAGGGGAAGATTTTTCAGCAGCTCGATATGAAGGATATGGCCCTGGCGGAATGATGACTATCATTGAATGCTTGACGGACAACCCTAATAGAACTTTCGGAGATGTCCGCCTCGCGTTTACAAAAACAGACTGCAAAATAGGCACACAAGGAAGCGTCATTCATCACTTTGACCATTTAGCTATATTTGTATTTGACTTTGATAATGAAGAAATACCTTTTGATGCTCTAATAGCCTCAGATATAGACATCATTGATATCGAGAGCGAAGACGGTAGGATATCAATTTTTGTTTCAAATACTGATTACTTTAAGGCAAAACAAGCAATATTAAATAGCTGTGGTGATCTGAATTTTGAAATTGATGAAATACAGTACTTGCCACACGAGTATATTCATATTGCTGGAGACGACATTCTTTTGTTTGAGAAATTTATGACGATGCTTAATGAGCTAGATGATGTTCAACATGTTCATCATAATGCAAAATTAGAATGAAAAAGAACACAAAAATTTAGTTAAAACTTGTTATGTATAGCCACAAGGTTGCTAAAACAATCTAAATTATTAATTTAAAAACCTTTTGCGTGACGCCAAGATTTCTTTGCGTGCTGCAGCAGCATCGTCCCATGCCTCAACTTTAACCCATTTTCCTGGCTCAAGAGCCTTATAGTTTTCAAAGTAGTGTTGAATTTGTTTGATTAGGAGTTCAGGTAAGTCGGATATTTCGTTTACATGATCGTATAATTTGGAAAGTTTTGTATGAGGCACAGCGAGCAATTTTGCATCTACACCAGATTCGTCTGACATATTCAATACACCAATAGGCCGACTTCTTATTACTGCGCCTGGCATTACGGGGTAGGGTGTCACAACTAGAACATCTAGCGGATCTCCATCTTCAGATAATGTTTCAGGGATATAACCATAATTAGCAGGGTAAAACATTGGAGTGGCTACAAATCGATCTACAAAAATGGCGTCAGAGTCTTTATCCACCTCGTATTTAATAGGATCATGGTTTGCTGGTATCTCAATAACTACGTTGATATCAGTTGGAAGATCATTGCCTGCTGGAATTTTGTTGTAGCTCATCTTTTTTCTCTTAGTTAGTAGTTTTGATATAAATTTATGTAGTTCATCCTAAAAAATCTTCCAAAGAAGTGCAGGAATTATACTGTTGAGATGTGCTTATTGCCACCCTCGGTTGAATTAAAATTTATTGCTTGTAAATAAAACATCATTACTTATTGCTATAAGAAATAGACAATGTAAAATCATTCGAATCACTTTATAAGTGATATTCCTAAGGGGAGGCTACGACCTGAGACATCTTCGGATGGACCCTTTGAACCTGATCCGGATAGTACCGGCGTAGGGATAGGACGCGTTTTTCAACGTTCAATCTTTTACCTTTCCGGGTCTCTTAACTTTTGTTAACGAGGCTTAAATATGCAAATTGGTAATATAAATATATCAACAATTTTGATGGTGATATTCTTCGCTATACTTCATTTAAATGCACATGCTCAAGGTACCATAGATATCTTAGAACCTATAAAACCTGGAACTGATACTAAAAAATATTCTAAGAAGACTCAAGACAGGGAAGAGTTGTCTGTACTCTCTGAAATTATCATTAAAGCAGAATTTCGTGACATCAATATAATGGATAGTGCTAATAGCGTTAGTGTTATCGATACTAAGGATTTTGAAAAGCGTGATGCAGAGCACATAGAGCAGGTTCTTAATCTAGCTCCCAATGTGAATTTTTCAAGTGGCTCGTCAAGAGGCAAATTCTTTCAAATTCGTGGTATTGGCGAACGAGGTCAATATGTCGAACCAATAAACCCCTCTGTAGGCCTTTACATAGACGGAATTGACTTCAGCGGTTTAGGTGGCGCTGCAACTACTCTAGATATAAAACAAATTGAAGTCTTTAAAGGTCCTCAGGGCACAAGTTATGGTGCAAATGCTATGGCTGGATTAATTGATATGCGATCTAACGATCCATCAAAAAAATTTCAAGGCAGCATAGACTCCTCAATTGGTGAATATGAGAAAAGGACTGTTTCTACTATATTAAGTGGTCCCATAACTAGTGATTTAGGCTACCGCTTTGCTATGCAACGGTCAAAAAGAGACGGTTATACAGATAATGATTTTCTTGGTCGAGATGATACTAATGGTATTGATGAACAAACTTTGAGACTTAAATTAAATCTTCAAGCTAATGAATACCTTAATTTCAGTTTCTCTGGATTATATTTTGATGCAGATAATGGCTATGACACATTTTCGCTAGACAATACACGCGATACTTTATCCGATCAACCTGGTCACGATCGTCAAGAAACTATTGCATTTTCTCTCGAGAGTAGATGGACAGAAAATAAAAAATTTGACGTAATTTCTCTTTTTAGCCATTCAAGTAGTGATTTAGAATATGGTTTTGACGAGGACTGGAGCTATAACTCAATTTGTTCAGATTACTCTTGCGGTAGTGCTGCATATGAATCGTTTGATAACTATATTCGTGATAAAAGGACAACTTCAGTTGATTTCCGCTTATTGTCAAAAGCCAAGAGTTTAATTTTTAGTGGATCAACCGATTGGGTAACAGGGATTTATTTTAAAGATCAGGAAGAATCGCTATTGCGTAAGCGGACATTTTATTCAGACTTTTTGAGTGATTTCGATACAAAAAATTTCGCTATTTATGGACAATTGGGTACCCAGCTTAATGATAAATTAAGGTTAACTTCAGGATTAAGATTAGAGTATAGACAAGGAGATTACTCGGGAAGCTCGTCGGCCAATTACGACAATGGAGAGCGCTTATGGGGTGGTAAGATTGGACTAGAGTATTTAATGACCGACGATATTATGATTTATAGCCTAGTTTCACGTGGCTATAAGGCGGGTGGGGTCAATAGTAGTTCTTCATTAAATTCAAAAAATAGAAGCTTCGATACCGAATATTTATGGAACTATGAAACTGGTATAAAAGCAGATTGGCTTGATGGAACACTCAATAGCCAGTTAGCTATCTTCTATCAGGACCGTCGTAAAATGCAGGTTAAACAATCCTTAGTAGACTGCAAGGTTGGAGAAGTGTGTACATTTACTGATTATATTGAGAATGCCGAAAAGGGGACAAATTATGGTGCCGAAATGGAGTTTAGGTGGATTGCACTAAATTATGTAGATGTCTATGGCAGCTTGGGGCTGCTTAGAGCAACATTTAAAGATTATAAAAGTTATTCACATGTTGATGTTAACAAATTTGCAGCCAATCCGTCACCGAAAGATATGAGCGGGCATAAGCAAGCCCATGCTCCTTCTTACCAGTTTTCACTCGGCACGGATGTACGTATTACAAATAATATCACTATGGGTGTAGAGCTTGAAGGAAAAAAGGAATTTAGTCTTTCTCCTCGACATAATGCAAAATCTAATCGTTATGAGCTGTTGAATTCTCATTTAAATTATCGGTTTGGTAAATGGAGTTTTTCTCTATGGGGTCGAAATCTTAATGATCGTGATGTCATTGTGAGAGGGTTTGGTGCTTTTGGTAATGATCCAAGAAAAAATTATGCACTAGAGCCATATTATCAATATGGTGAACCAAGAGTGATTGGGGCTACAGCTAAATATAGTCTCTAGTTATACGAATTTAACCTTATCTATGAGATTAACTGATTTTGGAAAATGTTATAAATTTTAATTGGGTTGGTATTGAAACGCTAGCGGTTGTCCTGGCGATTATTTACCTATTTTTAGCTATAAAAGAGAATAGCTTGTGTTGGTATTTTGTTTTTTTAAGTGCAGCTATTTATATTTGGATTTTCATCAATTCTAGCCTTTATATGGCCTCATTACTAAATGTCTACTATGCTCTTATGTCTATTTATGGTTTATATCAATGGCGCAAAGGTGGCGATAAAAAGTCGGGCCTACCTATTAAATGTCTTAGCTCATCTCATCATATATTTATAGTTATTTCAGTGATTAGTTTATCGTTAATTATAGGTTATTTTTTAGAGTCATATACTGACTCAAAATTACCATATTTAGATTCTTTCGCTGCATTATCATCAATAGTAACAACAATAATGGTGGCAAGGAAAATACTTGAAAATTGGTTGTATTGGATTGCTATAGATGCAGTTTCGATATATTTATATCTAAGTCAAGATCTCTATCAGACAGCCATACTTTTTGTTTTATACATGATTTTATCCATAATGGGTTATTATGAGTGGCGTAAGCGCTATCTTTCATACATATAATAGATCCTGAGTAAGCAAGTGTACTTATTAGAACAAGCAATAGCTGGCTGGAAAAACTGGAATATTTCATTATCAGAAAAGCCCGAGGTTGAACGTGAGTTGCTGGGAGGGTCTACTAATCGATCTTTTCTGGCTGTATCCGGCTTAAATAAGATTGTTATTAGAGTGAATAACCAAAATAACGAAAATTTAGGCTTTGATCGCCAAAGAGAGATCAAGATTCTCGCGCTAATTGAAAGCTTAAATATTTCACCTAAAATTTATTTTGCTGACAATAATGTATTAGTTAGTGATTTCATTGAAGGATATCAATGGACAAACAAAGATTTTGTTATTCCTTCAAATAAAGAGAAAGTCTTCTCGGTTATAGATAAGATAAAAAATGTTAAAGTTCCTTTTTTTCTGGAAAGACAAAAATATTCTAAATATTGTCAAAACTATATTAAGCAATTAGTAGCCACTAGTAATCTCAGAAAAAATAAGTTTTATGATGAATTGATGGCTGTAGCAGTTACTCTTGATAGTAAAGTGTGGTCTCCAGTAATTAATCATCAAGATATTGTGCCTGGAAACTTAATAGAAAAAGATAATCAAATATTTCTTATAGATTGGGAATACTCTGCTTTTGGTCATCCAGACATAGATTTGGTTAGATTGTATGGCCTTGATTATGAGAGTGAGTTCACCAAAGATTTATTATTTCTTCAGCAAGGAATCGACAAATTGTGGGGCATTTTGCGTGGTTAATTTAGAGCTTTTATTTTACGCCTCTGATTTACTTGAAATAGCTTTACTCAACACTAAACCAAGTTCAAATAACAACCACATTGGTATCGCTAAAAGAATTTGTGAAATCACATCTGGTGGTGTTAATAGCATACCGAGGCTAAAACACAATACGAATATATAGGGGCGTTTTTTTCCAAGACGGCTGGGGTCCACCAAACCCATCCAGGACAAAATAACAATCGCTACAGGAATTTCAAAACTTAATCCAAAAGCAAAAAAAAGTTTAAGGACAAAATCTAAATAACTGCGGATATCGGTCATTACAAGCACACCATCTGGGCTTACGCTCGTGAAGAATGTGAAAACTAAAGGGAAAACAAGATAGTAGGCAAAAGCCATCCCAGCATAAAATAACAACACACTGGAGAGAAATAATGGAACTACTATCATTTTTTCTCGTTTATATAGACCAGGAGCAACAAAAGCCCAAACTTGATAGAGAATAAATGGCATTGCTGCAAATATTGATAACACTAGCGTTAGCTTGAATGGAGTCATGAACGGTGAGGTAACGTCCGTGGCAATCATCGAAGAATTTAATGGAAGATTCGCAACTAAAGGATCGGATAAATACAAATATAATTCATTACTATAAGCGAATAATCCTAAAAAAATTAAAAGCACAACGAGTACGCATTGCAGTAATCGGTTTCTCATCTCTAAAAGATGTGCAACCATCGGTTTTATTGAGGACTCTTTAACGTTCATTTTGAGGTATTTTCAGGAGTATTTTTTTCAAATATTTTTTTTTCAGTCTTTGATGTATTGAGATCTTGCATGATTTTTTCATTATGAAGTTGCCGCTTAATATCATCCATGCCTACCTCATCTTCAAGTTGCTGGCGGGCTGTGGAAAAAACTTGCTTGATTCTCCCGACCCAGAGACTTA
>DGPR01000012.1:2832-14497 GCA_002390525.1 Cellvibrionales bacterium UBA4435 | reverse complement strand
GCTATCTTTGCTTGACACATCATTAGACACTGAGTCTTTAAAACCCTTAACAGCGCCTCCTAAATCAGAGCCTATATTACGTAATTTTTTGGTTCCAAAAATTATTGCAATTATGACTAAGATAATCAGTAATTCTTGCCATCCAGGTATCATAGTAGCTTCTCTTTTTTTATTTAAATCATCCTAGCTAAATTTCTATTTCTTTTTACGTTGTCTTTTTTCTTCAAGACCAGATAGAGCAAATCTTCGTTCCAATTCTTTGAGCACAGAAGACGCGTCTTCACCTAAATAAGAGAGCATAACCAATGAGTGGAACCAAAGGTCTGCTGTTTCATAGACGAGTTTTTCGGTGTTTCCACTTTGCTCTGCATCACGAGCAGCCAAAAGAGTTTCAACACTCTCTTCACCAAGTTTCTCTAAAATCTTATTTAATCCTTGGTGATTTAGCGATGCTACATAAGAGTCTGCAGGGTCAGATTTTTTCCGATCTTCAATGATCTCAGTCAGTTCGCTCAACACATCAATATTCATTTATAAATCTCTTTTGGATCCTTAATAACAGGGTCGATGCTTGTCCATTCATTATTTTTTAAAACTTTATAGAAGCATGACGTTCTGCCTGTATGACAAGATATCCCACCTACTTGCTCAACTTTTATAATTAATACATCACCATCACAGTCTAGGCGAATTTCTTTTATATATTGTATATGCCCCGATTCTTCTCCTTTACGCCATAATTTTTTTCTAGATCGAGACCAGAAAACTGTACGTTGTTCTCTCACTGTGAGCTCTAATGCTTCCCTATTCATCCAAGCAAACATGAGCACTCTACTTGAGGTGTCGTCTTGAACTATAACGGGAAATAGGCCATCGTCAGTCCACATAATGTCATTAAGAAATTTATTCATAGTTAACATTATGACATCTGTTCCTATAACAGCAATATTCATTTCCTCCTAAATATTCTAGGAGTATATAATTATTAAAAGGAGCACTACTTTAAAAGTAGTATTAATAATCCAATTCCAACAAGTAGTAGACTATTTTGGGGGATATTATTTGTTATCTCTACCCAATCTGAAAAGCCCAAACTGAGACCGCCTCCAATAAAAGTGAAGCCAATCCAGCGATAAAAAACAAACTTTTTTGGTTTAGACTTTATTGGAACGAGTTCCCCAGATTTTTTATTATTTTTTTGAATATTTTCTAGATTTTGAAAAATCATCTGCGGTATCTGCGGTAATTGCTCTAACCACTCAGGACCATATCGTTTTAACTTCTCTATAAAGGCCTTTGGTTTAAATCTATTCTTAAGCCAACGTTCAAGAAAAGGGTGAGCTGTTTCCCATAAATCTAGATCAGGGTATAACTGGCGACCTAGTCCTTCAATATTAAGCAGTGTCTTCTGGAGCAACACCAGAGATGGCTGAACTTCCATATCAAACCGTCGAGCAGTTTGAAATAGGCTAACCAAAAGATAACCAAATGAAATTTCCTTTAATGGGAGGCCAAAAATAGGCTCACACACCGATCTGATAGCTGCGGTAAAGTCACCTACATTAGTTTCTTCGGGAACCCAGCCAGATAAAATATGTAATTCTGCAACCTGCTTATAATCGCGTCGAAAAATAGCTAGTAAGTTTCTTGCTAGATAATACTGATCAGCATCTGAAAGAGTCCCTATAATTGCACAGTCTATTGCTAAATACTTAGGCTCTTTCGGCTTGCTATAGTCAACAAAAATATTTCCCGGATGCATATCAGCATGAAAAAAATTATGCTCAAAAACTTGCATAAAAAATATTTCAACACCTCTTTCAGCCAAAATCTTAAAATCAACATCATGTTTTCTTAATGTAGCTATATCGGTTACAGGTGCAGCATAAATTCGCTCCATGACCATAACCTTTTGATTGGTGTGCTCCCAATAAATACTGGGGACATACAGCATTGTGGAGTCTTGGAAGTTACGTCTGAGCATAGAAGCATTAGCCGCTTCTCTTTGTAAATTTAATTCATCAAAAATTGTTATTTTATAATCACTTACTATTTCTGTAAGCTTCATTCTTCGTCCATCTAAAGTATTATTTTCTAACCATTTAGCTATAGAAAGCATTAGTTCAATATCTTGTTCTATGATGCGCTCAATACCCGGCCGAATAACTTTTACTACCACCTTTTCACCATTTGGTAATACAGCAGAGTGGACTTGTGCAACTGATGCTGAGGCGAGTGGCTGGCGGTCAAAACTTAAGAAAAGATCACTAATTTTTTTACCAAGGGCTTCTTCTACGATACTCATGAAAACTTCGTTATCAAAGGGAGGAACATCATCCTGAAGTCTACTTAGTTCACTACAGATATCTGGGGGAATTAAGTCTGGTCTTGTGGAAAGGAGTTGCCCAAATTTTACGAATATAGGCCCGAGACTCTCAAGAGCACATCTTAGTCTTTCCCCTCTAGTTTTTTTAGCCTTAGGAAATATTTTTGTGAACAACAGTAACATTCTTAATCTATAAGGGAGCTTGCCTTTCTTGATAAAAGTATCGAGACGGTAGCGAATACATACACCAATAATTGTAGTTAATCGATTAATTTTCATTATTCTTTAATTCACCCCTTCTTCACCCAGGATGATAGTTTTGCTTGGGACTGAATTATTAAGTTTAGTTGTAAGCTTATTAACCTTAAGATTAAGACGCTCAACTTCATTTTGAATTTTTTTGACGGAATCAGCAAAATCAATAGCTTCCACAGGGCTTGGTATTATTTGGATTTCTTCCTGTCCGAATTCAACAGCCACTTCAGTGGTTCGTTTAAGTATATTTCTCTTCCATTGAAGAGATGACCTGACTGATCTCCCAATTGCATATGCAGGAATATCTCCAATTATGTCAGAGAGCGCAGCCTCCCAATCGATATCTAAATTCTTGAGTAGTTTTTGAAGCTGGCTTAACACTTCTTGATCACCAGAAACATCTATACCGGAATCGAAAAATGATACTTGTTCATCTACATTAATAGAAAAAGCCCCAAAAGACAGAGCAGTCCCAGTAAGTTTTAGATCTACGAAATCTTCATATTGTTTTTTTAATTGAACTGACTCCTTTTTGAATAAAATATACAACGATAGTTTAGGGGCCATACATTTTATTTTGATGACTCTCCCATGCAAATCTCTAAAGCCAGATTGAGTAGAGGGATCATAGTCCATAGCTTTATTTACTAACGACTCAAGCGCTTTTATTTCAGAATCCTTGGTGAGCCTAGAAAATATTTTTACCATAAAATTTAGAATCAAGCTTTAAAACCCCTGTGAAGGCAAACAATCCCACCAGTCATATCATAGTATTCTGTGCTCGAGAAATTAGCTCGTATCATCATATCTTCCAGTGTGGACTGATCTGGATGCATACGTATTGATTCTGCTAAATATTGATAGCTCTCAGAATCATTTGCTACATATTTTCCAATTTTTGGGAGTAAGTTAAATGAATAAAAATCATATGCTTTTTTTAGGAGTGAATTAGACGGTTTGGAGAACTCTAATATTAATAATCTGCCGCCTGGCTTGAGGACACGATACATGGACTTAAGGGCCATATCTTTATCAGTCACATTCCTTAGACCAAAAGCAATGGTTAAACAATCAAATGTATCATCTGGGAACGGCAAATTTTGAGCATCACCTAGTGCATAAAAAACTTGGTTTGAGCAGCCCATATCGATTAATTTATCTCGCCCAATTTTTAACATAGACTCATTGATATCAACTAAGACAACTTTACCATTACTACCTACTATTTTTGAAAATTGAGCAGCCAGATCACCCGTACCACCGGCAACATCTAAAACTGACTGGCCAGCTCTAACCCCTGATAAGCTGATAGCATAGCGCTTCCATAATCTGTGAACGCCACCAGACATCAAGTCGTTCATCAGGTCATATTTCCCGGATACAGAGTGAAATACATCAGCAACTTTAGATGCCTTTTCTCCAACAGGAACTTTTTTAAAACCAAAATGTGTTGTTTTATTATCTTTCATTATAAAAATATATTTTGTCAGAAAAATTTATTATACACCTGCTGTGATCGAGTGTCCCTGTGGTTTTGATTGACGATTTAGCCATTATTATTTATTTCCACTAAATTCGATTTCAATTTTCTTTACAACCATTAATTTTATGCGCTTAATATCTTATAATGATAAGTAAATTGGTATGTTACTATAATAAAATTTAATTAATCACCTTAAAAAATTTAAAGGCACATAAAAAATGCACTTAATTGCAATATCTCTACTTGTCCTTTTGATGTCCTCATGTTCAGCTTTAAAAGATTCAGAATATTTGACTTCATTCATAAAAGAAAAGACATCTATGCCTCTTCCTCCTCCAAAAAGCATAGAAATGTCTGGGGATAAAAATACCATTAAGTTAGAAAATCGAGCTGTAGTTCCTTATTTTGAGGTTATTTTCTACAACAAAAACAACCCTGTACACACCAAGGTTGGAGCAGAAAAAGAGATAATAAAATCAAAGATACTGAAGTTATCAGATAAATTGATGCAAAAGATTACAGATGAAGCTTATGAAGACTTTATATTACAGATCAAAAAACAAGGTATCGAGATACTTCCGATTGAGTCTTTAATTAGCTCTCCAACTTATGCTAGCTTCACAAATCCAGGATTGATAGAGCTTAAAGAGACAGTTTTTGGTCCAGCAGCAAAATCTGTATCGCCAACAGGGATGAGATCATCTAGTTTAGATGAGAGTAGAGGTAAGCAAATCAGCAAAATTATGGATGAGATGAATGCTTCGGTTATGAATATAACTTTATATGTGTCTCATATTGACAAAAAAATTGATCCTAGATCTCAATCTCCTTACAGTATAGATGTCGAACAAAAGATATCTGTTGTCAAAGGATCTCGGATGCAGTTTTTTGGATTGCAGGCATCGAAATGTGAGGGATATTGTCCAAGCCCTGTTGTGAATGTTAAATTAGGAAAATCTGTTAAAAGTTCCTCAAAAGTTGGAATCCTCAAGAGAGCTGCTAGCACATCTCCGACAAAACAATTAAAACAAAAAACAAGTCCTAGTGATACAAATCTTAAGTCCCAAGCCCTTGATTTTGGAGGAAAGGCTATGGACTGGATTTCAACATTATCAGAAAAGAACGAAAATCTTCGATCTTATGACCTGCGTATTGATCCAGTTAAGTATGAAAAGGTTGTTGGTGGACTCCTGAAAGATGTGACTAAAAAATTAGTAAATGAAATAACCTTTGCTGGTGAAGAAGAAAAAGAAGTTTCAGGCGAATAAAAAACAACCTATAATTTTAATGATTAGTATTTATTTTACTGGTAATTTGTCGTGTTTTATCAAGTCGCTTGAATCTTTGAACCATGATGCCTTTGAGTCCCAGAAAATATTTTGTGAGGGGTTTATTGGGGGATTTGTATCGGTTGTGCCTGCAGGAACGACAATAGCTTTATTTGTTTTAGCTTTCCATGGGAGTGAAGAGCCGCAATTTTTGCAAAAAGATGTTGCAAAGTGCTTAGTTTCTTCTGGTTCAAATCTTCCAACTAACTCATTACCAGTGATCCACTTGAAATCATCTAAAGCAACTAATATATTTGAAGCGAAAGCGCTACCCGTAAACTTCCTGCATCTGCTACAGTGGCAATATTGAAAAATGCCTAAATTTCCTGAAAATTCGTAAGACACTTTGCCGCATAGACAAGAGCCACTGGTTACTTTATTTTGCATCATTGATCTCTTGGGCTTCGGGTATTTGGGATTTAAGAAAGCTTATAATGCTTGATGACTCATACATCCAGATTGCACCTTCGTTGTTATTTTGTATTCTTAGACAAGGCACTTTAAGCTTACCTCCACCCTTAATCAAATCTTGCATCCCAGTTTCACAGTTTCTTGGGTCTACAAGCTTTAAAGATAGATTATATTTTTTCATCACTCTGCGGACTTTTACACAAAAAGGACAAGCAGGATAGTGAAATAATGTAAAACCTGAGAATTGTTGGTCTATTTCTTTTTGCAAAACAGAATTCCTTACTATAGATTTTGGAGAAAAAACCCAGTTTAGAAATAATATCAAAGACCCTAAAATCCATCGAATACCGGCCATAACCCCTCCATTTTTACTGAATTTTAATTATCCATCTAAATTTATATTTAGATGACCTCAAGTTTTTTAAATAAACTCAATAGTCTGAATGTTTGGGTCACGATGTTTACCAGATTTACTCAATGCTTCCAGATAGTCGCCCCAATATTTATTATAGTTAATAGCAAGATCATAGAGATATTCCCATGTGTATATACCGCTACTATGATTATCACTAAATGTTAATCTTAAGGCATAGTTTCCAACAGATTCAACAGAAGAAATTTTGACAAATTCTTTTCCATATTGAAGAACACCTTGCCCCTTACCATGGCCTTTGACTTCTGCACTCGGTGAATGGATACGCAGATATTCGCCAGACAGAAGAAAATTACCTATTAGTTCAAAGTATAAGCATAAATTCCCTTCTTTTTTGTTTAGCTTGATTTGCTTTGGAGTCACTTATATCCTATTTTTCATACTATTTATGCCTAATAAATTTTTTAAATCATAAGATAAATCTAGATAGATCGTCATCTTGTGATATGTGATCTAACTGTTTATTTACATACTCTAAATCTATATCAATATTTTTCCCCTTTTGTGCAAGATCAGATGCACTAAAAGAGATTTCCTCAAGAAGCTTTTCCATAATAGTATGCAGTCTACGTGCACCAATATTTTCTGTGCGCTCATTAATTTCGTAAGCTATTTCAGCAACACGCTTCACCCCATCGGCATGAAAAACTACATTTAGTCCTTCTGTTGCAAGTAGTTCATGATATTGTTCTGTGAGAGAAGCTCTAGGCTCCGTAAGAATTTTTTCAAAGTCTTCGCTTGAAAGTGAGCTGAGTTCAACCCTTATCGGAAGTCTACCTTGCATTTCTGGAATTAAATCAGATGGTTTTGATAAATGAAATGCGCCGGAAGCTATGAACAAAATATGGTCTGTTTTTATCATTCCATATTTGGTTGCAACAGTGCAACCTTCTATTAAAGGCAAAAGGTCACGCTGAACCCCCTCTCTTGAAATATCGGCACCGGAATTCCCTCCACTCTTTGCAACTTTATCAATTTCATCGATAAAAACAATCCCATTTTCTTCAGCGGACTCTAACGCTCTTACCTTGAGCTCCTCTTCATTGATAAGCTTAGAAGCCTCCTCTTCTGTGAGTCTTGCAATAGCTTGGGCTACAGTCATTCTGAGTTTATTTGTTTTATTTTTTTCTATAGATGAGAACATATTTTGTAGCTGACTTGTCATTTCTTCCATACCAGGAGGAGACATAATTTCAATGCCTGGGGAAATCTTACTCACATCGACTTCAATTTCTTTGTCATCCAGGAGATTCTCGCGGAGTTTTTTTCGCATAAGCTGCCGACTTGTTGATTTTTGTCGATCATCAGTTGGATTATTTTTTAAGGGAGGCAATAGGGCATCTAAGACCCTCTCTTCTGCATTATCGGCAGCTCTGTGCTGAGCCTTTTGTATTTCTTGGCTGCGTAATTTTTTTATTGAGACCTCTACTAAATCTCGAATTATAGATTCTACATCTTTTCCAACATAACCAACTTCAGTGAACTTTGTTGCTTCGACTTTGACGAAAGGAGCATTAGCTAATTTAGCTAATCTGCGAGCTATTTCAGTTTTACCTACACCTGTTGGACCAATCATGAGTATATTTTTTGGTGTTACTTCAGATCGCAAATCTCCATCAAGATTCATACGTCGCCACCGATTCCTTAAAGCAATGGCAACAGATCGCTTAGCTGTTTGTTGACCTATTATATGGGTATCTAATTCGTGAACAATTTCACGAGGTGTCATATTGGACATAATCATAAGGCCTCATTAAGGTGTAATTTTTTAAGGTTATTTATCACTGCAATCTAATACTTCTATTGTGCGGTTATGATTTGTATAAATACAAATATCAGCGGCTATCTCAAGGCTTTTTTGTACAATGGACTTCGCGTCAAGATCTGTATTGTCGATTAATCCCCTTGCACCTGCTTGTGCGAAAGGACCACCAGAACCAATAGCTATTAGATCATCTTCAGGTTGTATTACATCACCATTGCCCGTAATTATTAGAGATGCATCTTTATTTGCAACAGCAAGCAGAGCTTCTAATTTTCTTAAGATTCGATCGGATCTCCAGTCTTTTGCGAGCTCTACAGCTGCACGAGTTAAATTACCTTCATGCTGTTCGAGCTTAATTTCAAATCTCTCAAAAAGTGTGAAAGCATCAGCGGTCCCACCTGCAAAACCAGCAATGACTTCGTCATTATAAAGTCGCCTAACTTTTTTTGCGTTACCTTTCATGACTGTATTCCCGAAGGTCACCTGACCATCTCCACCTATAACTACTTTGCCATTTCGTCGAACCGAAAGGATTGTAGTACCGCGATATTGCTCCAAGGGTCTCTCCTTTTGTGAATCATTTTTTTAACTATACATTCTTAATGGGGACTGAATTACCTAAATTCAATAGTAAAAAAACATATGTAATAAATACTACCCTTCAAACATAATGACATAATAAATAAATATAAGATTATTTTACTGGAAACTATTAATGTATTTGGTAATGTAGGTAATATGAATATTAATACTCCACGAGTAGTTATAGATTTCTACCTGATTAAGAAGACTTGATGAGAGAGATAAAAGCAGCCTTACTTTTGCTATCAAGTGTACTTTTAGTTTCATGTGCACTGGTAAGCAGTGCATATCAAACACCAGATATTGAATTAACTCACCTCCAGTCCCTAGACCGCAAGGGCCTTGACCAAGTAATTTTAGTTCATTTCACAATTGAAAATCCGACGAATGAAGATCTACATATATCTCGATTCTCTTACCGTTTAGATTTAGAAAATATTGAGCAAATAAGCGGTGTAGTATACGGCCTAAAGCCGATCTCTGCTCTTGGAAAAACACAGGTTCAGTTTAAGGTTAACGTGAATATTTTTTCAGCTCTTAGGATTTTAGAGTCAGCAATTAAAAATAAAGATGGGATTATTAGGTATGATCTAGTTACTAAAGTAAGCTCTGTATGGTGGAAGCTTCCAGTTGTTTCAGAGAAATCTGGGCAAATTAATTTAGCTGATAAATATAACCTGTAGCCTTTTACTAATTAGTGTAAGACATTTTTTATAATTTTGGTCTCAACAAAAATATTATTCCTGGGTTTATAAATGCAAAAAATAACAGATATTGTGAGCGGAAAAACGCAATTACATTTAGCAAGTCTTGACAATAAATGCTTAATACACACAGAAATTATGGAGCCCTTCAATTTGTTAAAAGCTGCCGCTGGAAAACAAGGTTTCGATCTCAGGATAGCAAGCGGTTTTCGCTCTTATGAGCGCCAGTTATTAATTTGGAATGAGAAAGCCTTAGGAAAAAGAGAAGTGCTTGATTATCATGGTCAATCTATGGATTTTCATAGTCTATCAGAAGCACAAAAAGTCTTTGCAATTTTACGTTGGTCTGCATTGCCAGGTTGCTCAAGGCATCATTGGGGTACTGATATTGATGTCTGGGACGCAGCTGCCGTTCCTGAGAAATATCAACCTCAGCTTATTACTGCAGAATATGATGTAGGAGGACCTTTTTATGAGCTATCAAAGTGGCTGAGAATTAATTCAATAAATTTCAATTTTAATACTCCATATTCTGTCGATAATGGGGGTGTTGCTATAGAGCCTTGGCATTTAAGTTATACTCCTATAGCTGAAAAGCTTGAAAATGAATTAAATATTTCTTATGTGGAAAAGATCATTGACCCAAATAAATTATTGTTCAGTAGTATTGTGGCTAGCAATCTTGAAGAAATATTCCTCAAGTTTATTTTAAATAAAAAAATTAAAAATCAAATATGAAAAATAATAACAGTACATCAAAATTAATTACTCACGATTCACTGTGGGCTACCATCATTTTAGAGTGTGTAGGATGCGTTAAAGAAGAAAAATTACTTCACCAGTTTTTGCAAAATGCGGTATTAAAACAAGAGTCTTTAGAGGGTGCGCTGGCTTGGATTCTAGCAGAACAACTAAAAAGCAATATTGTTTCCTTGGATGCTTTGAAATTGATAATAGGCGAAACTCTCTCTACAGATGATACTATCAAAAGGCAAATTAGAATGGATCTTGTTGCATATATCGAAAGAGATCCTGCCTGTAAGAAATATCATCTGCCTCTGCTTTATTTTAAAGGTTTTCATGCACTTCAAGTGTATCGTGTGACTCATTCTCTATGGAAAAAAAATAGAAAAAATCTAGCGTTATACATACAAAATAGAGCTTCAGAGATTTTTTCTGTAGACATCCATCCTGCTGCAACAATTGGCGGGGGAATCATGATAGATCATGCCACTGGTTTGGTTATAGGAGAAACAACAGTTATAGATGACAATGTTTCTCTTTTACATTCTGTTACTTTAGGTGGAACAGGTTTAGGGGATGGCGATAGGCATCCAAAAATTAGGACTGGAGTGATGATCGCAGCAGGTGCAAAAATCCTTGGTAATATAGAAATAGGAATTGGGGCAAAAGTTGGGGCAGGAAGTCTTGTTCTTGATGCAGTTCCGCCTCATACCACCGTTGCTGGAGTCCCATCTAAGATTGTTGGATGTCCAGAGGAAGATGAGCCTTCAAGAGAAATGAATCAAGCTATTAATACAGATAATTAAATACTAACGAGATTTTTTCATGCACGAAGATGATAGAGAATCTTTTCAGAAAGAAATGTCTGGCGTGAAGCGTTTGAATGCCAATAGGGTAAATTTGTCAAAAAAAAAACCCACAATATTAGATTTAGGATCTCGAAGTGAATCTGCACAAAAAAAGACTATGGAGCGATCTGAACGTATTTTGCCAAAAGATGTTTTTGATCAAGTAGATCCTAGAGAGATTTTATGCTTCAAACAAAAAGATCTTGATAGCAGAATTTTTAAAAAATTACGTCAGGGAAAGCTTCCTATCCAGTCATCAATTGACCTTCATGGTATGAGTGTTATCCAAGCAAAAATCGAGTTACTTAACTTTATAGAAGAGTGCATAAATGAAGATTTTAGTATCGTACTTATCGTGCATGGACGAGGGGAGGGGAGGGAAAAACCTGCCCTACTAAAAAGTTGGACGAATAGTTGGTTAAAAGAAATTGATACAGTAAGAGCCCTTCATAGCGCCAAGGCTCAGCATGGAGGAACAGGAGCCACTTATGTGCTACTAAATAACTACAGAACATATTAATTTAATTTGTTTGAAATCTTACTTCTATTTTTTTCTCTTCAGTAGCAAAGAGTCAATTTTATTTGCATTCAAGACTTTTTGAGTCTCAGCTATTTTTGCTAAGCTAGAAAATGGTCCTACCATTACACGATTCCAAACTTCATTTTTTTTTGTAGTGAACATCTCAACTGATGTATTTAAATCAAGAAGCTCCAGTTTTTTTCTTAAAGTGTCTGCCTCTAAACTAGTCTTAAAAGACCCTGTTTGTAGTATAAATATATCTGCTA
>DGPR01000012.1:0-2784 GCA_002390525.1 Cellvibrionales bacterium UBA4435 | reverse complement strand
TTAGGAGCTTTGGTAGCTCCAATAGAGGTGAAATTAATACACCAAAAAAAATCCCTACTACTAAAAAGCTCAGGCGTTCAATCTTCGTTGGATTTTTTTTTCGAATTGTTTTTGTTGTTCTAACTTTGGTGGGTTTTTTAGCATAATCTCTCGTCATGTTTTAAGGACTCCCAAACTAAAGATATTGTATTGCTTAGATAAGATTTAGGCTAGCTTTGATTAATCTTTTTACACTAAATTTTTTCTAGCTGATATCCTGCGGATCAACATCAATAGACCATCTGATGCCTTTAGCCAGAGGTGAAGTATCGACTCTTTGACAAAGCTTCTCCAAAAGTTTTTGGATTTGTTTTCGATCTTTGCAATATATGCTAAATATATATCTAAAGCGTCCATTTCTTTTTTCCATTAGGGCAGGTAAAGGACCTAGGTAGGTAATAATTTTATTTGGGGGTAATATATTTTCAGCTTGTTTTCTACAATACTCCAAAAAATTTATAGCATCTTCGTTGCTTATTGACTCTGCTCTTACAAGAGCCATATGGCTAAATGGTGGGAGGCTTGAAAGTTCCCGTTCTTTAGATATTTCATCAATAAAATTTTGATAATCTTGGAAGATTAGCGAAGAAATAAACGGATGATCACAATAATTACTTTGTATTATTACAGAACCTTGTTTTTCCCCTCTACCAGATCGACCAGCAACCTGTGTTATTAACTGCCCCATTCTTTCTGGAGCCCTGAAATCAGGGCTAAAAAGTCCACCATCAGCATCTAAGATTGCTACTAATGTGACGTTAGGAAAATGATGCCCTTTAGCTAACATTTGAGTGCCTATCAGTATACAAGATTCACCTGAATGGATAGTGGACAATACATCTTTTATAGCTGTCTTATTTCGAGTTGTATCCCGGTCAACCC
This sequence comes from Cellvibrionales bacterium UBA4435, assembly GCA_002390525.1. Taxonomy (GTDB): domain Bacteria; phylum Pseudomonadota; class Gammaproteobacteria; order Pseudomonadales; family Porticoccaceae; genus Porticoccus. The sequence goes on along the minus strand of DGPR01000012.1, from coordinate 1,863 downwards.
GCAAAATTGGTATTTTTGGAAATAATGTTTCAAGAATACCTTCAATACGCTCTGTTCCGTGACCAATAAACTCAAGCTGAGAGCTATAACAAGAAGGGCATATTGACGGAACTTGAATTGTATATTCGCAATGATGACATAGTAATCGGCTTGGTTTTTTGTGAACTGTGAGCCTTACTTCACAGTTTGGACAATTAGAAATCCAACCACAATCATAACAGGAGAGTGTTGGAGAAAATCCTCGTCGATTTAGAAAAATTAGAACCTGATCACCCTCAAATAATACTTTTTTGATAGATTCAATTAGTTCTTGTGAGAAGCCATTAATGAGTTGAGATTTCCTGATATTTACTGGTAACCAATTTGGGCGAGAGGATTTCTCTGGCCGGCAAGATAATATTAATTTAGTGTAGCGATTTTCTATACAATTGTTTAAAGATTCCATTGATGGGGTTGCGGAACCCAAAATAATAGGTATCGATTCTTTCTGGGCACGGATAACACCTAAATCTCTGGCTGAATATCGATACCCTTCTTGTTGTTTATAAGAGCTATCATGTTCCTCATCGATAATTATCAGCCCTGGAAATTTTAAAGGAGTAAAAATTGCTGATCTAGTACCAATGATAATAGAAGCTTTTCCCATACGCGCCATATTCCATGCAAAAACCCTCTCTTTGTCTGTTAGTTTTGAATGAAGAACCACTATCGATGTATCAAAGCGATTTTCAAAACGGCTCAATGTTTGTGGAGTTAAGCTTATTTCAGGAATGAGTACCAATGCTTGCTTGCCGGAAAAGACTATTTTTTCAATAGCCTGAAGATAGACTTCAGTTTTTCCGCTACCTGTCTCTCCAAACAATAAATATGCATTAAAGTCTTCCATACTGATACTTTTTAGGGCTTTTTGCTGTTCAGGGTAAAGATTTTGTGGTTTTTCCGCTAAGGAAATTTTATCCTTAAAATGATAGGAATTTTCTGGCAATGAGCTCAAGAATATAAGTTTTTCTTCAGTTAATTTTTTAAGAGTTGAGGGTGAAATTTTTTTTTGCTTTACTTCCCCTATAGTTATAGCTTTCTTTTCTTTCAGCCAAGAGATGAATTCTCTTTTTCTAGGTGACCTAGATAAATCTGTGAGCGGAAGCTCGATTCCCTTCTTTGTTAGCATCCAGCATTGTGTTTTCAAAGAAGGTAATTCTTTTCCTTTTCTCAGAAGGTTTGGGATAGACTGAAACAGGGAATCCCCAATTGGGTTATGATAATACTTGGCAGCCCAGATATACAAATCAAAGAGATGTTTGGGGATCAGAGGCTCAGTGTCGATAATTGATTGTATACACTTAAGGCGAGATATTGGAATAGAGCTCGTCTTGCTATTTCTTACAATAATTCCAACAAGCACTCTTTTTCCAAATGGTACAAAAACTCTAATACCAGGTTGAAGTATTTTATCACAGGAGGCATCTTGTAATTGCTCGGGTGCTAAATAGTCAAACAGTCGCCTTAATGGTGACGGTACTGCAACATGGTAGATAGTTTGGTCATTAGTATTGATCATCATTTTCATTGTCGAGTATTTTCTTTAAATCCTTGAATGAGTGGAGTTTTCTGGTAATATGCTCACTCAGTTCAACAGAGTCATCCTGTAGCTAACAGTATGATGGTTAAGTGGCGGTATGCAAGACATTGAGGCAATGAAAATATGAAAACAGATATCCATCCAAAATATGGCAATATGTCAGCCACATGTCGCTGCGGTAATGTGATAACAGTAGGCTCAACAAAACCTGATTCAATTCATCTCGATGTATGCTCTCTTTGCCACCCTTTTTATACTGGCAAACAGAAAGTTGCAGATTCTGG
>DGPR01000038.1:3352-4026 GCA_002390525.1 Cellvibrionales bacterium UBA4435 | reverse complement strand
GTTCAGAGAAAAAAAATAGATGAAATGGATGAGAGTTTTCTAAATCAAGTAGTCCAATTAAACTTTAATTCAACATTTCTAGCCACCAAACAGGTGTTACCTTATATGAAAGAAGGTTCTTCCATTGTTAATTTTGCTTCTCAAGCAGGACGAGATGGCGGAGGTCCCGGGGCATCCGCTTATGCAGCTTCGAAGGGCGCGGTAATGACATTTACTAGATCAATGGCCAAAGAACTTGGACAGCAAGGCATCCGTGTTAATTCACTATGCCCAGGGATGATTACCACAGCATTCCATGACACTTTCACAAAAGACGAAGTCAGATCTAATGTGGCTAATGCCACTCCTTTAAAACGAGAAGGCAGGCCAGATGAAATGGCAACAACAGTTAGCTTTTTATTGTCTGATGAATCATCTTTTTTAACAGGTGTTAATCTAGACACCAATGGGGGTTTGGTCTTCTCTTAGTCTCTACTAGCAGAAGATTTAAAAATATAGCATGTCTATCTCTGTAGCTATTTTAGGTGAATGTATGCTGGAACTTTCAAATGAAGAAAGTTCTATAGGCAATGATAACAACCTAAGAAAATTATCTTTTGGAGGAGATACATTGAATACAGCTATATATTTATCTAGGCACGACATTGATGTTAGTTATGTTTCAGCATTAGGCC
>DGPR01000038.1:0-3265 GCA_002390525.1 Cellvibrionales bacterium UBA4435 | reverse complement strand
AAGGTGAACGTTCTTTTATGTATTGGAGAAGTAGCTCTGCTGCAAGAGAATTCTTTAACAACAAAGCTCTAATTGAAGAGACATTTCTCGCATTGATTAATTTTAATTATATTTACTTGTCTGGAATTACCTTGGCCATAATGAATAAAGAAACCCGCATTATTTTATTTCGTTTATTGACCAATTATAAAACTAAAGGCGGAAAGGTTATTTTTGACAGCAATTACCGCCCAGCTTTATGGCCAGATGTAAAAACAGCAAAAGAAGCCTATATAGATATGTACCGATTAACAAACATAGCACTTCCGACGTTTGAAGATGAGAAAGAGTTATTTAGCTTCCAGTCAGAAAAAGAAACGGTGATTTCACTTACCAAACTTGGAGTTGAAGAAGTTGTTATAAAGCTTGGCGTAGAAGGGTGTATGTTTTTTACAAATCATGAGTTTGTCTATATTAAATCTAATCTTGTAGACGTTGTTGATACAACTGCTGCAGGAGATTCATTCAATGCAGCTTATCTAGCCTCAAGATTTAGTGGATTAAATCAAGATGAGGCTTGTAAGGCGGGGCACTTTTTGGCAGCAAGAGTTGTGCAAACAAAAGGAGCAATATTACCAAAGAGCAACTTAAGTTCTCTTAGTGCTAATTCTAATGAATCTTAGATGAGAGAGTCTTGGAGGTGGTTTGGTCCCAACGATCCAGTTACGATCGATGATATTAAGCAGACTGGTGCAACCGATATTGTCAGTGCACTTCACCACATACCTATCGGGGAAACTTGGTCAGAAGAGGCAATCAAAGATCATCAAAAATTTATTCAATTCACAGAGTCAGGAGAGAGCAATCTTTCATGGACGGTAGTTGAAAGTATTCCGGTGCATGAGGATATTAAATTGGGACTTCCTGGTAATGATATCTACATAGAAAACTGGATTTCATCAATAGAAAATTTGGCAAAGTGTGGGATAAAAACAGTATGTTATAACTTTATGCCTGTTATTGACTGGACTCGTACAGACCTTAAATACAAGCTTCCAAACGGGGCATATTCTCTTAGTTTTGATCATAATAAATTTGCTGCCTTTGATTTATTCATTCTTAAACGAGACAATGCAAAAGATGATTACTCTGACAAGGATGTATCAATAGCAAGAGATATTTTTAACTTAATGTCGGAGCTCGAAAGAAAAGAACTTACTAATAATATTATTGCTGGCCTGCCCGGGCGAATGACAGAATCTTATAATATTAAAGATTTTAAGACTATGCTTGGTAAATACAAGAACATTTCTGCTGAAAATCTTCGCTCTAATTTAATTAGTTTTCTTAGTAAAGTACTTCCAAGATGTGAAATGTTAGATGTAAAACTTGCAATCCATCCTGATGATCCACCTAGAAATTTACTGGGTTTACCTAGAATTATTTGTACAAAGTATGACCTTAATATGCTTTTTAGTAGCTTGCCGAGCGAATCTAATGGGATGACATTGTGTGTTGGAACTTATAGTAGCCGACCAGATAATGATATTCCTGAACTAGCTAGAACATTTGCATCTCGTATACATTTTTCTCACTTGAGAAATGTATGCATTGATCTAAACGAACATAGATCTTTTTATGAATCCTCTCATCTAGATGGTGATGTTGATATGGTTGAGATAATAAGTGAGTTGCTTAATGAAGAGAAAAGAAGAAAATCCAATGGGTTAGTTAATAATGAGATATATTTTCGTCCCGATCATGGGCACTTGATGATGGATGATATTCATAAGGTTGTTAATCCTGGCTACTCCAAGATAGGAAGAATGAAAGCTTTAGCAGAAATTCGGGGAGTAATAAGAGCTTTATCTTCAGATAAGATTGGTAAATCCTTATGACTAAAACTAATACAGCCAAATTAACTAATATGAAAACTTTTAAACAGAGATTTTTAGCTGGATTGTCTTTATTTCTTCCTGGTATTTTTTTACTTGGCTTTAATATAGGGACGGGAAGTGTAACTTCTATGGCGAAGGCAGGGGCAGATTATGGAATGTCCCTTCTTTGGACCATTGTTATATCCTGTCTTTGCACTTTTTTTATGATCAATCTATATGGCCGCTATACATTAATCACAGGAGAAACAGCTCTTCACGCATTCAGAACGCACATACATCCAACACTAGGACTATTTTTTATAATAACCTTAACCGCTGGCGTCTGCGGAAGCGTTATGGGCGTTATGGGTATAGTTGCTGAAATATCATCTGAATGGTCAAAATCTATTTTTGATGAAGGTATTCCGCCTATCTATTTTTCAATTGTATTTATATCCTTGGTTTATTATATTTTTTGGAACGGTAACACTCAGTTTTTTGAACGAAGTGCAGCAGCAATCGTTGCAGTAATGGCGATCTGTTTTATAGCAAACTTTTTTATAATGATGCCTCCTCCTATTGATATCTTTCGAGGCTTGATGCCAAGCATCCCTGGCGTTTTAGAAGACTCAAATAAAAGCGCTTTTCTTGTTATCGCATCAATGGTTGGTACAACTGTGTTCTCAGGATTATTTATTATTCGCACAACGCTGGTTAAGGAAGCTGGCTGGACTTTAATTGATTACAAAAAACAAAGAAATGATGCAATTGTTTCTGTATGCCTAATGTTCGTTATTAGTGCATCAATTATGGCAGCATCAGCAGCTTCACTCCATACCGAAGGTTTGGTCTTATCCAAAGCCTCTCAAATGATTACACTTCTTGAACCATTAGCCGGTTCATTGGCTGTCTCTATTTTTGCAATTGGTCTTATTGCAGCAGGCGTATCTTCTCAACTGCCAAACGTTTTAATGTTGCCTTGGCTTATTTGTGATTACACAAATACCGATAGGGATATGAGTTTGCTAAAATTTCGATTAATGGTATTAGGAATCTCTCTTTTAGGTCTGGTAGTGCCTATTTTTGATGCTAGACCTGTATTAGTAATGATAGTTTCTCAGGCACTTAATTCACTTATTTTACCTATAACGGTGGCAAGTATTTTTTATCTTACTAATAAGAAAAGTTTGATGAATGGTTATGAAAACACATGGCTAACTAATAGTGTTCTGATTATAATTTTTATTTTTTCTCTATTCACAACTTACATTGGCATTAATGGCGTGAAGCAAACTATTAGCAACATACTTTTGTAAAATTTTAAATGACGTCAGAAGGCTCAATAGAGCGTAATGAGATATTGCATTTAGCCACAAAGCCTATAAAATAAGCGTTCGCAATCAGGAGGG
>DGPR01000023.1 GCA_002390525.1 Cellvibrionales bacterium UBA4435 | reverse complement strand
AAGTTAATGGTTATATCGTCATTATTGCTATGGCCATCTTTTGCATTATATATTTTCATGGCAACTTCAATGTATAGCACTAATGACACAATTGATATGGAAAACAAAGCAGTGGTTGCTGAGCAAAAATTGTCTAAAAAAACAAATCAGCTAGCTGAATTAAAAAAATGGACACAAACCTCAGGGCTAATCAACTCACGACTATTGGATTTAAGTTACACGGCAAGCTTTCCTAGTGTTATCTACGTCACTGAAATTATTCATCAAAGAAATAAACCTTCTTTGCTTGTTTTTAGAGCCAAAGATCCAGCGGTATCAGGACTAGTGATAAAGGCGCTCAGTAGCGAATTTAAAAATGTGACGCTTAAAGAAATTAAGTCACCTTCGAGCAATAAAGATTTAAATACAATATCTGTCAATTTCTTTATAAGATGAATATGTTATTTAAAGTATATTTGATATGTATAATTAATTAATCAAAATTACATCCAATGATAAAAATGATATAAGTTATGGCAGAAGGAAAAAACCTATCGCAGCTTGACGTAAAAGATATCTTCAACAAGATAAATTTTCAAACTATTTTAAAAAATAAATGGTTTATTTCTGTAGCCGCTTCATTTTTTCTTTTTTTTATATTGTCCTACTTGATATACGGGCTTTACGTGAATCAAGATGCATATGAATCACAAAAGCAACGATTTAACATTGCTTCAAACAAAGCAAACAATACACAAAAAGAAATTGAAAGTTTAAACAGTAAAAACAAAACATACATTAAGCAGCTCTCAAAAGCCTCAAAAACTAAATCAGAGCTATCCTCAAAAATCACAAAATTGATTGGTAATTATGGACTAGAAATAAAGAATATGGATTTAAAAACAAACCAAGGTGGTGTTTCATCCAACCCTAAAATGACCTTTGAAGTTAAGGGAAAGTTCTTAAATATCATTCGCTTTAATAGTGAATTAAATAATCTTTTAGCAGCTACTCAAATTAATGAAGTAAAAGTCTCAAAAGTAAGACAATCAAACCTATTACTATTAAAAGTGGATATAAATTTTTCACCACCCCCAGTCAATCCGCTATCATCAAACTTTAAATTAGAAACCATTTTTAAAAATAAAACTTTTTTAAGCGACACCTATACCTGGTCAGACATTCCAAGAGTTAACCATAGTAGAGATAATTTTAAAAAAGTTGGTTTTATTGATGCTGAAACAGACCCATCTTCTGACTTACGAGACCCATTTGCTGAGCCAAATAATACACCTAAGGCGTTAAAGAAAAGTAGCGATAACTATGATGAAATTGATGAAACTTTCTTTCTTTCAGGGACTTTGGTTTCTGATAAAAAACAGTTTTGTATCATCATATCTCCCGAAGGTAACTCTAGGTACTATGTCGAGGGTGATTACATCACAAAAAATAATAAGAAAATTGTTATAAATAAAATTTTAGCCAATCAAATTTTTGTAGGCAAAAACTTCGATTTAATTAAGGTGGGTGATGAGATTAAATAAGAGATCTCTTTTAATTATTTTTACTTTATTCTTAAGTGGCTGCTTAACTGAATTTGTTGAGAAAGATGATATTAATAAACCAGCTGATTCGGTTAAAGATGATGTCATGGAAATGAGGGATGATTCCTCCATTACTCCGGAAGATTATGGTTCTGAGGACGATAATGAAAAGACACTGCAGCCAAGAGAGATTTTAAAAATTGCTGGTAAGGAAAGAGGGTTGAAATTTGAGGATTCCTCATGGGAGTTTTATCCAATTACACTTAATCTTAATGTCGTTCCAATTAGGACATTTTTTAAAGTGCTATCAGATTTAACAGGACATAACATTATTGTTGGAGATGAGGTCAATGGGGATATTAGTATTGAGCTAAGAAATGTTGATTGGTATGAAGTCATGGTGATGGTTTTAAAAGAGGAAAATTTAATACATGATGTTAATCCTGCTGGAAATGTAATCACAGTGCATACACATGAGTGGGTAGAAAAACAAAGTGCCTCATTTGATACAGCTCTGACTGCAAAAATCAAAGTAATTAATTCACTTGCTACGCTTGAGACAAAAACGACGGCCATATACAAAATTAACTATGCTCAACCTGAGACATTGGCTCAACAACTCGATGATGTAGTAAAGTCACTCGCTGCAGGTGCTGAATCAGATAGTGGCGCTACAGCTTCATTTGTAGTTGATCAAAGAAGTAATTCATTAATTGTTCAAGCATCCGCCTCCGATATGATATGGATTAAAGAGACTATCGACTCCCTTGATAAACCAACAAAACAAGTTAAGGTAGAAGTATTTATAGTTGAGGCTACAGATAATTTTGCTGCAGAGCTCGGTACAAGAGTTGGAATTTTTAACAGTTCAAAAATAGGTAATGATACTGCTACCGTTGCAGGAACGCTAGGGGGAGCAACACCAACCGCGGTAGGAGAGATTACAACAGCCACTACCGGAGGTTCCGTCTCTAATAATCCGATTGCAAACCCAACAGGTGCTATTGCAGGCGTATTATCTGGAAGCTCTGTGGACTTAAGAGTTGAGTTGCAAGCAATGCAAACGGAAAATTTAATTAAGATAGTCTCTAATCCAAAGTTATTCATTGTTGATAACGAAGAAGCACTCATTGAAGATGGAACAGAGGTTCCCTATAATACGGTTGCGCAAGCAGGTTCAACTCCAACTACAGAATTTAAAACTGCCGCACTCACACTCAAAGTGACGCCGCAAATTATTGATGATGGAAATATATATCTAGATGTTTCTGTCAACAAAGACACACCGTTAGCAGGAAGCAGCCCACCTCCAATTTCAACAAAACAACTCAAAACTAAATTACTGATTAAAGATGGTGGGGTGGCATTGATTGGTGGTATTACACAAACTGAAAAGACAAATGCTGAGGATGGCGTTCCATTCCTAAAAGATCTTCCATTCATAGGAAATCTCTTTAAATCCAATAAAAATAAAAATAACAAGAATACTTTATATATCTTTATAGCGCCTGAGGTTATATAACTAGTGGCTAAAGATCAAGTTCAATTTATAAAGGAAGAGCTTGGTGAACTCATAAAAGAGCTCGATTTAGTAGACAAAAAAGTATATGACACTCAATTAAAAAATGCCAAAAACCAAAATAAACTAATTTATGATGTGTTGGTAAACAAAAATGCATTTAAAATTGAAGATCTATTAAGCCAGTTAGCAAAAAAATATACAGTAAAATCAGAATTAAATCCTGAACCGATGTTGCCAGAAATAAAAAAATTCCCTCTAAAATATTGCTTACAAAATGCAATTATTCCAATTGGAGAATCAGAGACAGAGATTGAATTTGGCATATGCATTCCCAATTCATTGAATGTGTTAAAAAATTTAAGCATTATGATTGGGAAAAAGACTTCGGCAAAATTTATTCCTCCGGATTATATTTTTGAGGCAATTTTGCAAAAACATATTCATACTAAAGTAAATGTTACAAAATCTGATTTGATTGAAGATGAAAAAATCGAAACAACAGATAATGATCAACCAAAAAAAATAGAACTTGAGTTAGAAGAAGCAGAGGATAATTTAGGGTATAAAAAAGACGAGGAAATCGAACTTAAAGTGCCTGAGACAGAACCTCCAATTATTGAATTGAATTTACCAGATGAAGAAAATAAAGTTATTGAGAAAAAAGAACCTAACGAAGTAAAAAAAGAGATTGAAAAAGAGACTGAGCAAATAGTAGCTGATATAACGGGTGACGTGGTCTCTGTTGTTGACAAAATGCTGTCAGAGGCGGTAATTGATGGGACAAGTGATGTTCATATAGAGAAATTTAAGGATTTTGCTCAAATTAGATTTAGGAATGGAGGTACTTTACTTGCCCAAAGTCAGTATAAATCCTTTATAGAAAAAAATTATAATGCTGTGATCGCAAGAATAAAGATTCTTGCTAATCTTGATATTGCCGAGCGAAGACTTCCACAAGATGGAAAGATATCATACATCGCCAATGATGATACTGAGGTTGATTTTCGAATATCAATTCTACCAACAAGCTTAGGGGAAAGGGTTGTTATACGTATATTAAATTCCTCATCACTTGCGGTAACAATCAGTGCTATTGGGTTTACAAAAAACCAGGAAAAAGAATTTATTTCTGCTGTCTCAGCACCACAGGGAATGGTTTTAGTGACTGGACCAACAGGTAGTGGTAAATCAACAACGTTATATGGAGCGATGAACTTCCTTAACCAACCTGACGTTAATATTCTTACTGCAGAAGATCCAGTTGAATATACAATGGCTGGTATATCGCAAGTGCAAATTAAAGAGGATATCGGCTTAACATTTGCTAGTGCGCTAAGGTCTTTTTTAAGGCAAGATCCAGAAATAATACTTGTTGGAGAGATTCGTGATGCTGAAACGGCAGATATAGCGTCAAAAGCAGCTTTAACAGGGCACTTAGTGTTAAGTACACTTCATACAAACAGCGCTGTTGGAGCTATCAGTAGATTAGTCAATATGGGCCTACCTGCTTATCTTGTATCAAGTGCATTAGCTGCGGTCATCGCACAAAGGTTAGTAAGGGTTAATTGTGAAAGTTGTAAGATAGAAATAAAAAAAGATACCGCTGAAGTTAAAGATTTTATCAAAAGTTACAATATAAGTGCCACAGCAAAACTTATGAAAGGTAAAGGTTGTAAGGTTTGTAACCAAACAGGCTACAAGGGAAGGATGGGGGTTCATGAAGTTTTAACAATTTCTCCTGAAATAGAGGTAGCCATTACTGAAAACAAATCAGATCAAGAAATCATTGAGATTGCAAAAAAAAATTCATTTATGAGCTTGGCTGAATCAGCGGTGAGATTTGTTGAGGATGGAACATTGTCAGTTGAAGAATACTTACGCGTAATTCCACAAGATGATTAATTTAAAAAAAATAGCACAATGAAATTTAAATGGAAGGGCCTAAAGCTCAACGCTTTTGTTGATGGTGAAATTGAAGCAGAAAACAAAGATGAGGCGATGTTTGCACTAAAAAAAGATGGCGTCATCGTAATTGAAATAATTGATTCAAATACCAAGGATATAAAAAAGAAAAAAACAAATAAAGTAATCAAGGCATCATCAAAACTCAAAATTAAAGATCAAGAGCTGTTGCTCTTTACAAAAAAATTAACAACCATGATGAAGGCAGGCCTTGCGATAGTGCCCGCTCTTAAAATGTTAGAGCAGCAATCAGAGAATCCAAAATTTACTCCAATTATTGATGATTTATTACAAAAGATAAATGCAGGCGTTACATTATCCGAAGCAGTAGAATCTTACCCAAATCTCTTTGATATAGTCTATGTGAACTTGATCAAAGCAGGGGAGGCTAGTGGTAATCTAGACACTTTTTTAGAGAGAATTTGTGTCAATTTGGAAAAAACAATAAAGATTAAAAAGGCAATTAAAAGTGCGATGATGTATCCAATAATTCTTCTTACGGTTGCTTTATCAGTTGTCGGCATTATGATGATTTTTGTTGTACCTGTATTCGTTGAAATCTTTGGTAATGCAAATATTGAATTACCAGGACCTACAAAGTTAGTGATGGCCATCAGTGATTTCTTAAGAAGTTGGATGGCTCCTATTATAATTTTTTCAGGCTACGCGATAATTAAAGTCATTAAAATCATCATTAGAAAAAATAACAACCTCCAGCAAGCTTTCGATAAGAAATTAATGCAATTGCCTGTTATTGGTAATTTAGTCAGGGATGCAATTATGGCAAGATTTTCAATGGTTTTAGCTAACCTAATAGCTGGTGGGGTAAACTTAATTGAGGCGACAGAGATAACAAAAAACTCAATTGCAAATACAAAAATAAAAGCATCTATTGAAAAAGTAAAAAGAGAAATATTTTCTGGTAGACCTTTCTCAGTCGCATTGAGAGAAACGAAAGACTTTCCAGAAACAATGTGTGGTTTTATAGAGGTAGGCGAAGAAACGGGTAAGCTGAATGATATGCTAACTACAGTTTCATTGTATTATGAGGGGGAATTTGATTCATCAGTTGAAGCATTTTCTTCAATGCTTGAGCCAATTATGATTGTCTTTTTAGGTATTGTGATTGGCTTTATCCTTGTAGCAATGTATCAACCAATTTTCTTAATGGGTAGTGCCGTATGACAAAGGTTATTTTTTTTTAATTTTTTTCTCTTTTTCATCCCATGCAGATTCTCTATATGAGTATTATTCAAAAAATCAGAGGATTTCTCACACCAAACTTAGCTCAAACTTAAATAAAAATATTAATAGTTTTTATAACTTAGATTTAATTGCCTCCTCAACGCCTTCAATAAAGTTTTATACTAATATCCTTAATCAAGAAAATATTCCGATAGATCTCGCAGTTATCCCATTAATGGAGAGTGGAAATAACCCTCAAGCAAAGTCACCCAAAGATGCTTTAGGTTTGTGGCAGTTTATCCCACCAACAGCTAGAGAGTGGGGGCTTATAAATAATATTGATAACGATGAGCGAAGGAATGTTATTAAATCTACAAAAACTGCAATCAAATACCTCAAATATTTACATAACGAACTAAACGATTGGAATCTTGCTTTAGCTGCTTATAATTGGGGAATCGGCAATGTCAAAAAATCTTTAAAAAAAGGCCTAGTTAGAAACAAAAAAATCAATATCGATTTATTGCCAAAAGAAACCAGAAGGTATTTGTTAGCTTTTCATCACTTAAATAGACTAATAAAAACTAATTATAAAAGACAGATTCTCGACAAATTTCCTAACAAAAATTATCTGGAAATTATTAAGCAAAAAGATTTAAGAAATTATCTAGTTGTGAATAATTTAGCGAATATAAGTCCAGATGTTTTACTACATATCAATGGATTTGATGTAAATAGTGATATAGAAGCAAATAAAAGCATCCTCGTGCCGACTAAAGTTTTTAAAGAATTCTTTTCACTAAGTGATACTCAATTTACTTACAAGAATATAAATACAAAAAATAGCGTTAACTGTAATAAAAAATTTTACAAAGCAAGACAACACGATACTTTAATTAAAGTAGCAAAGAAGTTTAATCTAAAGCTTGATTCAATTCGAGAAATGAATCCAAGGATCAGATTTGTTAGGCCGGGAATGAGCCTACAAGTTTGTAGATGATTTTATAATAAAAACTACTCTAAATATTGGGCATAATAACGTCCCACTTGACTAAATCCGCAAGCTAAAATACACTGTTCTATACACATTA
>DGPR01000024.1 GCA_002390525.1 Cellvibrionales bacterium UBA4435 | reverse complement strand
GCCAACTTTCTTATCCATACCCTTATAAATTAATTTGCCCTGATTGAATTTTTTATCAACATTTTTCATTGTTCTAGTATGACTATTGTGCGCACCACTGAGTCCAGTAGGGGAGCCACCAGGCATCAAGCTTGCATAGGAAGAAACAGGTGAAACAAAGTTTGGTACTATAAAAAAAACTAGGGAAATAACGAAACAAAAAACTCTGGCCATTAGTTAAAGTCCTTTTTAATTGCTAGCATACAAAATATTTTAAGTTTGCCAATGAAATATTCATTATAATATATGAATTCTTTATGTATTCTACACACTATGGAGCTGTAATCCACTAGGTTGGAAACAAATTTTTAAGTACCTAGGCTTAAAATTTCATAGTGAATATTCACTAGATAACCTTGAAATCGTGGAATATTTATAAAAAATTACAAAATCTATATAGAAATAAAAAACTGTAATTTACTGTTAATTTGGAATTGGTTATTCGAGCACACAAAAGGATATAGGCGCAGCATGGCAAATGAAAGAAAAATAGATTTTTTAATCTTTATAGCTTGTATAATTCTTCTTGGGGTTGCCTTTTTTATGCAATATATAATGGGGTTAAGTCCATGTTACCTTTGTATTACCCAAAGGTTTTTTATAGCAATTATTGGTTTATTTTCGTTATTAGCATTTATTCACAATAGGAGTCCTAAAATCTATGGGTTAATAGTAACTCTTAGTGCCCTTGTTGGTGGTTATTTTGCCTCAAAGCAATTATGGCTTCAAAGTCTTCCACCTGAGAAAATACCTTCATGTGGACCCCCAGTAAACTATCTTTTTGATTCATTTAACGTTAGCGAGGCGATAAAAATTTTAATTCAGGGTGATGGAAATTGTGCAGCCGTTCAGTGGACATTTATAGGTTTAAGTATTCCTGGTTGGACTTTGATATGCTTCATAGCTATCGCCACTTTATCTGTATTGAAAATTATTCGAAACAATAAAACATGTTAAGAGGAATTTTGGTATTACTGATTTTTCAGGGTATCGGCGAATACGTTGTCTATTTGGGAAATATACCGATACCTTCTTCTGTTGTTGGTATGTTGTTATTTTTTTTAACCCTCCTAGCCACAAATATCACAATTCCCCTCTGGGTTGAGGAATCTTCAGATCTAGTAATTCGTTTTTTATATCTATTCTTAGTTCCTTCATGCGTGGGATGTTTATTTTTAATACAGGAGGATTTGAGTATATGGCTATACATACTAGTTAGTACTTTCGTGTCTACACTTTTAACGTTGTTTTTTGGTAGTCTTATAATGAAATTTTTTCTTGTAAGGCATGATCAAAAAATTAAAATAAATAGATGACTATGGAAATGATAAACACAATTATTCTTTGTGCTCTAACCATTATAATTTTTAGTTTAACCCACTGGCTTTCAAAAATTTCTATTAGCGTTTCTTTTTTTCATATTTTATTTCATCCCATGATTATGAGTGCATTTTTAGTATATATTTTCCTTATATCACTGGAGGTTGATTATCAATCTTATCGAATTGCAAATGAACCTTTTTATTTTTTTCTGGATACAGCGATCGTTGCATTGGCAATACCTGTATATAATCAACTGAAGCAGTTCAAAGAAATATTTAAACCCTTAATTTTGACTTTAATATTTGCTGCTTCTCTTGCTAGTTTTAGCGCACTAGGACTCGCATTTGCTTTTGGCTTAGAAGTAAACGTTCTGACATCAATCGCCCCTAAATCTGTAACAACTCCAATAGCACTTCGTATCGCTGAAGAAATTGGAGGGGACCCAAGTATGACCACGGGGATAGTAGTGGCAACTGGGTTAATGGGTATAATTTTTGGGCCTATTGTATTTAAAATATTAAACATACAGGATGACCGTATCAGAGGTTACATCCTTGGGATTTCTGCACATGCCATAGGAAGTGCTAGAGCATTTAAAATTAACCGCAGATGTGGCTCATTCGCGGTACTCGGTCTTGGAATGACGGGAGTTTTCACTGCACTAGTTTTACCATATCTTGTATTGCTGATTGTCAATTAATTGAGATTGGCATCATTCAGCTATAACTTGCTCTAGTTCTACTTCAAAAATAAGAGTAGTCATTGGTTCAATGGTGGGCATTGAGCCAGCTTCACCATAAGCAATATTCGGTGGTAAATAAATCTCCCATTTAGCACCCTCTTTCATTAACTGTAGTGCCTCAGTCCATCCTGGTATAACTTGACTTAGGTTTATTTTCACCGCTTTTGCACCATCATGCTGTGATGATGCATCAAATTCGCGTCCATCTATGTAGGTGCCTTTGTAGTGTACAAGAACATCACTATTTGAATTTGGCGATGCCCCTGAGCCAGGGATGATTATTTTATATTGTAAGCCACTATCCTTTGTAATAACTCCATCTTTCTTAGCATTTTTTGTTAGGAATTCTTGACCTGCTTTAAAGTTTTTTTCTGCTATTACTGTCGCTTTTTCTTGGAATTCAGCAGCCTTTTTTTGCTGCTCTTCATAATATTTCTTTACCGCCTTCTCTGCTTCCTTTTTTGATAATTTTGGTCGTTTGTTATTTAATGTATCTTGCATACCGAGTGTGAATGCATCCATATCGATACTAGTTTGTGACTGAAAAAACTGAAGACCTACATCCCCACCGACTATATAGCTAAATTTTTCAATATCTGTCTTTAGCTGATTATCTGGTTCAGTGCCGTTCAAAGTGGACACTTCGTTTGCTTTGACATCTACAGCTTTTGAATTTTGTTTCTCAGTACAAGCAATTAAACCAAATATTGCTACGATAATAGCGACCAGGTAAGCAAGTTTCATGAAATTATCCTTTTTGTCTCAAACTAAAGTAATTAAAATATGCCGCATAATAACCCATGCTTAAACTGAATCAAGTGAAATTCTCATGAGAAAATAATTTATTCTTTTCTGATAAAATTGGTGCATCTAAAATAACTAAGTATTTATTAATGTTGGTTATTGTCCATTTTAAATCTTTTGCAATACTAGGCTTGAAGTTCTGCAAAAGGGTCCATTCATATAAAGTATTTTGCACAGATTTTTCTGAGATAAGTTCTAATTTTTTAAGGTCACTTTTAATATTATTATTTTCTATTGCCATTGGAGATTCAGTATAATATTTTCTGGCTCTTCTTAAGGATTGAACAACATTAAGATCCCAATCCTTAATAGTACTAATTGCCAAAATAACATCTTTGATTGATATTTTTATGCCACAATATCCCAGCCAACTACAAAATAGTAATATATTTACATTACCTCTGTATGTATTTTGCAGTTCTAAGCAATACTCTTCAACACCTGGTTGAGTATACTGTATTTGGGAATACGACCAAAGGCTATCTTTTTTGAAGTTTATCATACGACTCAAATTGCATAGTTTCTCAACTTTTTATTCTTTCGCAAACAGCTAAAACTAATTTTTCGATGCCAGTTGCTGCCTCACTCATACTGCTTGCTAACATGTAAGCAGGGGTTGTTATTAAAAGATTGTCTTCATCGACACATATTTCATTTACGCTGCACTTTTGATGAATTGCTCCAGTTTTTTCAATAGATTTAGCGGTGGGTTTATCATCACCAATCGTAAAAATGACCCCCTTGCCAAACAAGACCCCCACCATAGCTGGGGCGATACACATAGCTCCTATAGGTTTTTTGGCTTTATGCATCTGTTGAACAAAACACTTTAAGTCTTTATTTATCGATAAATCTGAACCTTTGATTGCAAAATCAGATAAGTTTTTTGCTGCACCAAAACCACCAGGTATAATAACTGCATCGAAGTCTATCGCCCTAGCCTCAGATAAATTTTTTATATCACCTCGAGCCAACCGTGCTGACTCAGTAAGTACGTTCCTTTCATCACTTTTGACAACATTTCCAGTAATATGGTTTACGACGTGCATTTGAGGGATGTCTGGAGCAAAACACTGTACTTTTACTCCTATTTTGTCCAGATATAAGAGTGTGATGACTACTTCATAAATTTCCGAGCCATCATAAACTCCGCAACCAGACAAAACTACCGCCACTTTTTTTTTCAAAATATCTCCTTACTAATTATTAATCATCAACATGGAGCTCAAATATATAATATCTACAATAAACTATGAAGCTCGAGTATACAAAAGATCCCAAACTCCATGACCCAATCTTTTTCCTCTAGATTCGAATTTAGTGATTGGACGAAAGTTTGGTCTCACTGAGTAATTACCTTGACCAGCTAGGTTTTTATATCCCTCTGCATTTTCCATCACTTTTAACATCTGCTCTGCATAATTTTTCCAATCTGTAGCTAAATGGATAACGCCTCCTATCTCCATTTTAAATCTTAAAAAATCTATAAACTCCGATTGTATTAGACGACGCTTATTATGTTTTTTCTTATGCCATGGATCAGGAAAATATATTTGGATACGATGAAGGCTGTCATCAATAATACAATCCTCCAAAACGTCTTTTGCATCAGCCATATACACTTTCAGATTTTTTAATTTATGCTCTCCAGCGCTATTAATCAATCGTCCCACGCCAGGCAGATGTACCTCAATGCCTATAAAATCCTTTTCTGGTTCAAGTTGAGTCATTTTGAACAATGATTCACCCATTCCAAACCCAATTTCTAAAACTTGAGGAGCATTTCGGCTAAATTGAAGACTAGAATCAAATAGGCCATCGTGAAGACTTACACCATAATTTAGCCAATGATGATCGAAGGCCAACCTTTGGCGATGTGTCATTCGCCCTATTCGTAAAACATAACTTCGTACAGATTTTTTCTTAAATTCAGGTTTAATAATTTTCAACTTTAGTCGCTCCATAATAACTTTTTATTTTTATCAATCAGGGCGATGAAATTTATTTTTTCTTCGAATCTTTTATTAAAGAAAAGAGCAGAAGTAGCCAGCCAACTAAGAGCATACCTCCACCTATCGGAGTAATCATACCAAAAATTTTAATATCGCTGATTGCCAATAAATAGAGGCTACCTGAAAAAATAATACATCCTATTGCGAACAACCAACCAATAATTTGCCATTGAGCTCTATCGTCTCTTTGCTCCAAAAGGATTATTGACAATAATGCTAGTACATGAAACATCTGATACTGAACAGCAGTTTTCCAAACACTAATCATTTCTAAAGAAATACTGTTTTTAAGCACATGTGCCCCAAAAGCCCCTAATGCAACGGCAAGGAAACCTAATGTAGCTGTCATACCCGCCAATATTTTCATTTTGAAGTTCTTTTTGTTAGTTAACCGATAGAAGTAATCAAAGTTATTAAAAAAAAACCGCACAATGTGCGGCCTTTTTTTAAGAATACAGTTTATTTAGAATTATACTTCCATTGTCATACGAACTTTTTTCATTGCATTTTTTTCTAGTTGTCTTATACGTTCTGCAGAAACGTTATATCTATCTGCTAACTCATGCAAAGTATCTTTTTTATCTTTTAGCCAACGGCTCTTGATGATATCTCGACTTCGCTCATCTAGTTTATCTAATGCCTTGGTCATAAGATCATGGCTATTATTTATCGACTCTGCGGACTCAATTAATGTAGCCGGATCAGCTTCTTTATCTTCTAAATAGAGAGCAGGTGCTTGATAGGGGTTATCTTCTTCGTCTGAAGAAAAATCAAAACACTCATCATGGCTTGAGAGACGTTTCTCCATTTCCATGACTTGAGAAACATCTACTCCTAGATCCCCAGCTATTGCTTTAGCTTCACTGTTGGTTAGCCACGATAAATTCTTTTTTGCACCACGCAAATTAAAGAATAATTTTCTCTGTGCTTTCGTTGTAGCAACTTTAACTATGCGCCAATTTCTTAGAACATACTCATGTATTTCAGCCTTAACCCAATGTACAGCAAAAGAAACTAAGCGAACGTTTTTTTCTGGATTGAAACGCTTAACTGCTTTCATTAAGCCTACATTTCCTTCTTGGATAAGATCTCCCAAGGGTAGGCCGTAGCCATTATAAGATCGAGCAATATATATAACAAAGCGAAGATGAGACATAACTAATTGTCTCGCAGCATCAAGATCTTCGTTGTAATAAAGATCCTCGGCAAGTGAATGCTCTTCCTCGGCAGAGAGAAGAGCAATCGCATTAGCTCCCTGTATATATGCAGTAATATTTGCTCCTGGAGCCATCCAGTCTAAAATTTGTAAATTTTTACTCATAATAATCTCGAAAATATTGAGGCAATTAC
Organism: Cellvibrionales bacterium UBA4435; assembly: GCA_002390525.1. Taxonomy (GTDB): domain Bacteria; phylum Pseudomonadota; class Gammaproteobacteria; order Pseudomonadales; family Porticoccaceae; genus Porticoccus. The sequence continues at coordinate 3,504 of DGPR01000024.1, read as the reverse complement.
CTAGCAAGCTTTAATTTAACATATGCTTATTAATATAACATAACTGACTGTTTTAAATCAATAAAAATTATTTCGACTCTATGCCTGACAGCTGTCTAGTAACTGCTAGCCAGGCTCCTAATAAGCCGAGGCCTACGCCTATTGATACGAGCGATATCATGCCGAAAAACCCCAAACCCTCTAATTCTAACGAGTTTTGATATAGCGCAGAGAGTTTTTCTACAGGCATAGATAACCAGTAAACAGCAATAGCTATAAAAATCCATGATAAAATTCCGCCAACAGCTCCATACCAAAAACCTGTATATAAAAATGGTCTTCGAACGTAACTATCAGTTCCACCTACAAGCTTTATTACAACGACCTCTTCACCTCTACTATCAAGAGAGAGTGAAACTGCATTACTAATAATTAATAAAACCCCAAAAGCTAAAATCGCTCCGAGCATGAATGACAACCTCTCGCCAATCAATGATATTGCTTGCAACCTCTTTAACCACATCATATCAATCTGAATATTTTCTATAAGATGCTCTTTTTTTAATTTAAAAACTAGTTTTTTTATAAATTCAGTGTTGTTTTGAAACTTCCTATTTGGCTCGATAAGAAAAACTGGTGGCAATGGATTTTCGTCCAACATCTCTAATACATCTCCGAAACCAGATTCTATACGGAATTCATCGAGACCCTTTTGGCTTGATATATATCTAATATTTTCAACACCCTCTTCTAAGCTTATTTTTTCTTTTAATAACTCAATTTGGGGCTGAGTTACTGTAGTTTTTAAAAATATTGAAATTGTATTTGAGTTATCGGTTATATTTGTTATTTTTTGAAGATTGATTGCTGCAACATAAAAACCTGCGGGTAAACTCAATGCTATTGCTATTACAAGAGAAATGCTTAAAAACCGAAAAGGTAGAGAACTTAGCCTGCTTGTTGCGCTACTAAAAGCTAAATAATGGCTATAGAAATAACTTTGAAGCCTATTAATAAGTGCTTGATTATTAAAATCATGGCCGGAAAGCAGACTTGAGGAACTTTTACTGTTACGTCTACGATTCTGGATCATACGGTCTTTTTATCCTCTACTAAAAAACCTTTTTCTAATCTCAATAAACGTTGTGCTATTGATGAAACAAGCTCTAAATCATGTGAAGCAACCAAAACTGTAGAACCAGCTTCGCAAAATTTGTTAAAAACACCCATGATTTCTTCAGATAGCTGCGGATCAAGATTTCCAGTAGGCTCATCAGCTAGTAAAATTTTTGGCTTATGCACAACAGCCCTTGCTATTCCAAGACGTTGCTGTTCGCCCCCAGATAGCATAATTGGATTCATTTTTTCTTTACCAGATAAGCCCACCTTATCAAGCGCAGCTCTGACTCTTCTTCCAACATCTCGAGGTCGCAAGCCGGAAACGAAAAGAGGTAATGCAACGTTATCGAATATATTTCTGTCAAAAAGCAGCTGGTGATTCTGAAATACAACACCTATATTGCGGCGATAATATGGAATTTGTGTACGATCTATACGGCTAAGATTTTTTCCATCAATTAGTAGTTGTCCGCTAGTTGATCTTTCCAAAAGCATAATGAGCTTTAGAAGTGTGCTTTTTCCAGCGCCGGAATGTCCGGTTAGAAAAGCCATTTCCCCAGCCTCTAATTCAAAACTCAAGTTTATTATTGCCTGATGGCCAGACGGGTAGCGCTTATTAACTTTATCGAAAAGAATCATATATCAATAATTCCGATTGCTACTACCATCAAGAAGTGCCTGAACATACAGCTCAGCATCAAACGGCTGCAAATCGTCAAGATTCTCGCCTAGTCCTACAAATCTGATTGGTACATTAAATTTCTTAATTAATGAAAAGATAATTCCTCCTTTTGCTGTTCCATCAAGTTTAGTCAAGACTAATCCAGTCACAGCAATAGAGCTGTGGAACTCTTTCATTTGATTGATTGCGTTTTGACCGGTCCCTGCATCTATGACCAATAAAACCTCATGGGGTGCCAGACGATTAATTTTTCTGATAACACGTTTAATTTTTTTTAACTCTTCCATCAAATAATTTTTTGTATGAAGCCTGCCTGCTGTATCAGCTAATAATATGTCAATATTATTAGATTTAGCAGATTCTATAGCATCGAAAATTACTGATGCGCTATCTGATCCTTCTCTTTGCGAAACTACCGGTATATTATTGATTTTTCCCCAGTCTTGAAGTTGTTCAGCGGCTGCGGCTCTATACGTATCTCCAGCTGCAAGCATTATCGATTTACCTTTTTGACTATAATATTTAGCAATTTTTCCAATAGTTGTCGTTTTACCAACTCCATTAATACCAACTACGAGTATTATAAATGGTGATTCTTCATAATCTATTTCCAAGTCTTTTTGTGCACTAATAAGCTTTTGCATCAAGATACTTTGCAAGGTTTTGTATAGAGTATTCCTATCCACTAACTTTGTATTTTTGAAAGAGCCTGATAGTTCTTTTATTATGTCTTCGGTCGTTTCTATACCAACATCTGCAAGGATTAATCTATCTTCTAGTTTTTCGAGGAGCTGATCGTCAATTCTTTGTTCGGTTTGAAAAAAATCATTAATTTTAAGCCCTGTTTTTGTTAAGGCACTAAGAAATTTATTCCGAACATTACTTTTTTGCATATTCAAATCATGAGTCTGCTGCGATTCTTCACTCAAATGCTTTGTAACTAGATCGTCATTTTCATCACGAATATCTTTTAGTGGTCTTTTTGGATTCGACTCTGGTATTTTTTCCCGTGAAAAGAACTGCAAGAAAGTCTTTTTTTTAGCAGGCTCTATCGCAACATCTTTTTCACTCGAAGAATTTTTTTTTGTTCCTGATTCAGACATTATTTTCCCTCTGTGAAAAGTAACAATGTATGCTATCACTTTAAGACGAGAAAAACGCTTTGAAAAACTTAAATAACCCCACATTTTCACAGAATAAATCAAACAACCAAGTTCGTATTAACGGAGGTAGCCTTCGCGGAAAAAAAATAATTTTTTCAAATACCTCAGGTTTAAGGCCAACTGGGAATCGAATTAAAGAAACTTTATTCAACTGGATTAGGCAGCATGTCCAGCACTCAAATTGCTTAGATCTATTCTCTGGATCAGGATCGCTAGGAATTGAGTCTATCTCACACGGGGCTAGAAGTGTCACAATGATTGAGAAAAACCACTTTGCATTCTTAGCGATAAAAAATAGCTGCGAGCGACTAAATATAAAAAATATAACTATTATAGAGGCTGATGCTATAAAATGGATCAGTGGGGAAAACAACGGGGCGACTTTTGATTTAGTTTTTTTAGATCCTCCTTTTATGTCTGATCTAGTTCCTGTATGTTGCGAGATACTGGAAAAAAATAAATTACTATCGAGCCCCTGTTATATTTATGTCGAAACAACTAAGAAAGAAAAAGGTTTGTGTGTCCCAGAAAATTGGATACTGCTCAAAGATAAAGTTGCAG
>DGPR01000001.1 GCA_002390525.1 Cellvibrionales bacterium UBA4435 | reverse complement strand
GGGATTCGAACCCTGGGTACCTTTCGGTACGTCGGTTTTCAAGACCGGTGCATTCGACCACTCTGCCACCTCTCCTGTAAATTCTATACTTAGATTGTAAAGCGTTCCTACCTTTTTAGGCTTTGTTAAACAAGGGGCGATTATACCGTTGTTTGCCCCTGATTCAATAGAGTAAATAGTAATTATCAGAGCCCTATATAGGTTAGACGAATTTATTTTTCTCCCCGTGGATCATTAGCAGGTCGTGGGACTTTCTTGCTTATGCTGGGCATTATTGAAAGATCCGAGGTATCAATTGTTTTAGCTTTAAAAGCTTCAATAACAACTGTTTCGATTTTTACATTTTTAACTGGTTTAGGTTTTTTTCTTGGATCATTACTGGCTCTTGAAGGAGTTTTTGTAACCTTAGTTGTTTTTTTTGTATCTTTTTTACTTGCTGCTTCTAACTCACTCTTAGGTTTTTTTGTACTTTCTACTTTTTTTCTTGGCTTCTTTTTTGTTACAGTTTTAGAAGTAGTCTTTTTTGATTCCTCTTGGCTGCTTTCATCTTCATTTGTTGTAAGAAGAATATCTTTTGGGCTACTTTCTATTTGCTCTTTTTTTGATGTTGCCTCCCTAGTTTTTGGCTTACTTGGTTTTGTTTCAACATCATCTGTTTTCAAGTCTGCCAATTTTGGCTGATCATTGGGTAAAGATTTCTCAACCAAAGCATTTTTTTTCACTAGATCTGTATTTTCTAGCAACTCTTCTGGAACATCTTGTCGTTCTCGTCTAGGTCGAGGCGCACGTTTTTTTTCTCCTTCTCTTTTTGGCGGCCTATGCTTTGCAATACTTTCACTTTCAGAAATATTTGCAACTACCTTGGAAGTCTTTTCAGTTGATATATCCTGTATTTTATTTTCAATATCATTTGCTTGACTACGACTATCGATATTACTCTTATGCGACCTACCTCTATTTCTGTTATCCGGTCTTCTGCCTCTATTGTTTGGCCTTCTTTGCGGGCGTCTTGCAGAGCCTTTCTTTTCTACTTCTTGATCTGTCTTACCTGTCGTTCCAAAAATTTTTTGGAAAATAAGGCCTATGAAGCTTGTGTTATCTTTATTACTAGATTTTTTTGCTTGCGGGGGAAAATTCGGTGGAGCTACATTTTTAACTGCAGGTTGATGAGCTGGCGGAACAGGTTGTACTTCTTCAGCTTCAGAAGGAATAAGTTTTGGTGTCATTGTGCCTGTTAATTTGTAGCTATATTCAGAATTAACATCATCTTGTACTCGTATTCTTTGTACTTCAAAATGTGGAGTTGTAAGATTTTCCTTAGGGATAACTACAATCTTCGCAGTATACCTTTTTTCTATATCAAAAATTTCCTTACGTTTTTCATTGAGCAGGAAGGTTCCCACTGACACTGGGACGATGGTGCGTATTTCTGCACTATTTTCTTTCTGCGCTTCCTCTTCGACTAATCTTAATATTGATAAAGAAAGGGATCGTGTTCCTCTTATCGTTCCATGGCCTAGGCATCTTGGACATAACTTTGAGGTGGTCTCACTCAATGATGGACGCAAGCGTTGTCTAGACATTTCAAGAAGGCCGAATCGGGAAATCCTACCAACTTGCACTCTAGCTCTATCTATTTCCAATGCATCACGTATTCGATTTTCAACGTCTCTTTGATTTTTTTGTGATGACATATCTATAAAATCGATTACTACAAGACCACCCATGTCTCTCAACCTTAATTGACGTGCAATTTCATCAGCTGCTTCCAGGTTGGTTCTATGGGCAGTTTCTTCTATATCAACACCCCTAGTGGCTCTAGCCGAGTTTACATCTATGGATATTAGAGCTTCTGTTAGATCTATTACAACAGCTCCACCTGAAGGGAGCTTTACCTCTCGCTCAAATGCAGTTTCAATTTGATTTTCAATTTGATAGCGGGTAAAAAGCGGGGAACTTTCTTCATATAGCTTGACGCGCGATGTGAAATTAGGCATTACCTGTGCGACAAACGCTGAAGCCAAATCATACGCTTCTTTGTTGTCGATCAATACTTCCTTGACATCCTCTCTCAGATAATCTCGTACAGCACGAATGATTATATTACTTTCTTGAAATAAAAATTGTGGTGCTTTAGCAGCAACTGCTTCTTTATTAATGGTTTCCCATAGTTGCTTTAAATAGTCGAGATCACACTGAAGCTCTTCTGATGATCGGCCGATTCCTGCTGTTCTGACAATAACACCCATACCAACTGGAATTGTTATATTTTTTAAAGCTTCCCTTAGCTCGTTTCTTTCTTCACCTTCAATTCTTCTAGATATTCCTCCAGATCTTGGGTTATTAGGCATTAGAACTAGATATCTGCCAGCTAAACTTAAAAATGTCGTAAGAGCTGCACCTTTATTTCCTCGCTCTTCTTTTTCAACTTGAACAACTACCTCTAAACCCTCTTTAATAAGGTCTTGATTTTTAGATTGATCTTCAGCGTTAATTGATTTTGGGTGATATTCTTTAGAGATTTCCTTTAAGGGTAAAAAGCCATGACGCTCTCCACCATAGTCAACGAAAGCAGCCTCTAGACTTTTTTCAACCCTTGTGATTTTTCCTTTGTATATATTCGATTTATGTTGTTCTCTTGTCCTGTTTTCAAGATCTAAATCGTATAAGCGTTGACCATCAACCATAGCAACTCTTAGCTCTTCAGGCTGAGTTGCGTTAATAAGCATACGTTTCATTAAATTTCTGTCCTATATTTAGGGCAGGGGAGTTAACACATAAGCAAACAAAGGATTGACGAACAAAAGACCACAAAAAGTCTTCACCTGATTATACAAGTATTACTTTTATATGCGGTATTATGTAATATCAACAGTTAACCCCATCAGGATTTATTATCTGATTTATTTAACCATTTAATTTTTAGTGGCAAGACTAAATCTTCTAAGTATACGCATTAAATTATCAACATCAGAGGCAAACCTTTAATTTTTTGGTTAAACCGCTCGTCTCACCTTTATAAAAAATATTTTTATCCTATGTACTATGTGCTATAACTCATGCACCTTTGGTGTAGTTATAAATGATGACTGCAAAACGCATGCAATCATTCCTAAAATCTATTTTTTAGCTATTGTATAAACAATAAGCATAAATTTGTCAGTCACTATCTGTGGCTGAAAAAACGTAAATGTGCATTCTTTTGAACTTCACTTACGAAAAAAATCGTTTAAATCAGCTACATAGTATCAGTGATGTCGGTGATCAGCAAACTATATGTATTTCGAGAGTCTTAAGTCGATCATATTTCTAACTAATCACTCAATAAGTTACATGCTAAGATGTTAAAAAAAATATTATTATTTACCAGTAAATTACATATGCTAGTTTAAATTATTGCGGCTATATCAAATTATGAGGTTCAGTGGATATTTCAATGAAAGGGCAATTAACAGTTAAGTTTGTCGAAATTACATCTGAGCATTCTGATCAGAGGATAGACAACTACCTCTTTACCCTTCTTAAGGGTGTCCCAAAATCCCGTATCTATAGAATAATAAGAAAAGGTGAGATTCGTATTAATGGCTCTCGTATAAAACCAGACTATAAATTAAATGAAGGTGACAAAATTAGGATTCCTCCCGTACGTATTGCAGAAAGAGAGGCCTTTATTTTGCCTAGTAAGAAACTTCAATACTCACTAGAAAAAAATATACTATACGAAGACGATGCATTATTAGTGTTAAACAAGCCTTCTGGCCTGGCTGTTCATGGTGGCAGCGGAATAAAACTCGGATTGATAGAGGCTCTCAGATTAATTAGGCCTAAGACAGATTATTTTGAATTAGTTCATCGTATAGATCGAGAGACTTCTGGTTGCTTGATAGTGGCTAAAAAAAGATCTTCCTTAAGATATTTGCAAGAGCAGATGCGTAGTAAGAGAATAAGTAAAGTTTATCGTGCTCTTGCTACTGGTAAATGGCCAAGGGGTATGAGGAGAATAGATCTCCCTCTCATGGCTTTTGAGCAAAAAACCGGTGAGAAAATTGTACGCGTGAATCCAAAGGGCAAAAAATCAGTAACAATTTTCTCAGTTATGAAAAGATACCGTAATTTTACATTACTGGAAGCATTATTAGAAACTGGGCGAACTCATCAGATCAGAGTGCATGCCCAACATATTGGTTGTCCGCTAGCTGGTGATAATAAATATGGCCTTGATGATATAAATAAAGATATACGTAAATCTGGTCTTAAAAGAATGTTCCTGCATGCTTTAAAAATAGGATTTTCTTTGCCTTGTGGAAAAAATATTTTTATTGAAGCACCTATGCCAAGTGACTTATCAGAGCACTTAATGGAATTGGACTGCCGCGATGAACCCTAAACTTTTAATATTTGACTGGGATGGTACTTTATGTGATTCATTATCTCGAATCTCATATTGTGTTGTTTTAGCAGCAGAAGAAAACGGCTTTGTTCTATCTAAGTCTATCGATCCGAAAGAGGTCATAGGCTTAGGCTTATTTGAAAGCTTTCAAACACTCTTCGATAAAGCTAGTAATGAGGAGGTAACTGCAATGTGCACATCATACTCACGAAATTTTATCAAGCTAGATAATGATCCTTCCCCCTTTTTTGACGGAGCTCTAGATGCACTTAATGATTTAAAAAAAGCAGGATATCATCTAGCTATTGCCACAGGAAAAAGTAGAAAGGGTCTTGAAAGGGCCCTTTTGGCTAAAAAATTAAATAGTTTTTTTGATGCTAGTCGATGCTCTGATGAAACAGCAAGCAAACCTAACCCATTAATGCTGTTTGAAATACTTGACGAAATCGATATCCTGCCAGAGCATGCAATAATGATAGGAGACACAGTATACGATCTTGAGATGGCTACAAATGCAGGTATTCACTCAATAGGTGTGAATTATGGAGCACATAACCCCGAGCGTTTTAAAAAATATCGACCATTATTCTGCGTTGATAGAATTTCAGATATAAAAATTCTATTGAAAACAATAATTTAAATTTATTATTTAATGTGTTTTATATTTTTTACTTCTAAGCATTTTACTGAATTGAATAAGTGGTAGACCAACAAGGGCTGTTGGATCTGAGTTATATACTGCATCAAGAAGCCTGATTCTAGACTTTCGGATTTTAAGCTACCAGCACAGTCATATGTGATTTCATGGTTGAGATAATCATTAATTTCCTCTTCATTAGGTCTTCTAAATATTACATTTGCACTAAAAACACTTACCTCTATTTCGCTGTTGCTAGTATTTAAGACTGAGATGCTTGTTAAAAATATTACTTTTTTCTAGATTAAAGTTTTAGTTGATCAAAGACAGCTTTTTTATTCTTCGGCTTAGCGATAATTACTGGATTAATCTCTTTTATGGAGGCTAAAACTAAAGAATTATTTAACTTANNGCTATAACCAACTCTGTTAGTTAGCAAAATAAAATTTTCATAGGTATTTTCTATTTAAAGAGCATTAAACTGATTTTTGCTAAACAAATATATTTCTAAAATATATTTATATGATTTTAATGATTTGTATAATTAGTTTTTATGAATTTTTTCTTTGACAGGGTCAGATGTCATCACTATTATTGCCTAACTATGCCGATCAGTGAGAAATATAGCCATTTACCCCAATATGTTGATCCTAGGCGGTTATCAATACAGGGGAAAACATTGACCGGTTCGGTTGATATCAGTCTCTGTAGCAGAGTTAAGGAAGCTGTAAAAGAAATAAGCTCTACAATTGAGGCTAGTTTATCTTTTTATTTAGAGGAACAGGGTCGTAAAATTGTAAATATAAGAGCTTCTGGGTCTGTAAAAGTTATTTGTCAAAGATGCCTATCTTCGATGCCGCTTCAACTTGAGTGTGATACAATTCTTTGTATTGTATGGTCTGAAGAGGAAGCAGATGCACTTCCTAAGAACCTAGAAGCATGGATCGTACATGAGGATAAGGGAAATTTAATAGATTTAATCGAGGATGAGTTATTATTGGCACTACCTTTTATTTCCTACCACAAAAAAGAGGAATGCGAATCTTTAGATACAAAAATTTTACTTTCAAAGTCAAGTAATAAGACTGAAGAAATTAATACAGAAAGTAATCCTTTTGAAGCTCTGAAAATTCTCAAAGGTAAAATAATAGAAAAATAACAAATATTATTAGGAGTTAACCCATGGCAGTTCAAAAAAGTAAGGTAACTAGAGCAAGGCGCGGCATGCGTCGATCTCATGATGCTCTATCAGAACCAACATTGTCGACTGATTCGGTTAGCGGTGAAAAACACCACAGACATCATGTGACCGCTGACGGTTTTTATCGTGGAAAAAAAATTGCTGAAATTTCCAGCGACTAATTGCACTTTAAATCGATAGTAATTTTTTGACTAATATCTTGCGATTAGCAGTTGACGCAATGGGTGGTGACTTTGGTGTTGAAGTTACTATTCCCGCATCCCTTATTTTTTTAAAAAATAACTCTTCAGTGTTCATCAGTTTTTATGGTGACTTGACTCAAATAAATAAACAGATCAGATTCTATCCCGACCTCACAAAGACCTTAATTGATCGCTTTGAAGTTTTTCATTGTAAATCCGAAGTTTCAATGAAAGAAAAGCCTTCTTTCTCTTTAAGAAATCAAAAAAACTCATCAATGTGGCGTGCAATAGAATCTCTCTCTGATGAAGTTAATTCAGCTTGTATCAGCTCTGGAAACACTGGTGCCCTAATGGCTATCTCTATATCACAACTTGGTTGTATAAAGGGTATAAATCGACCAGCTATTTGTTCAAAGATTCCTAAATTAAATGGCTGTACTTACTTGTTAGACTTAGGGGCTAATGTAGTTTGTTCGGGGGAAAAATTGCACCAGTTTGCACTTATGGCCTCACGCATGGTCTCATTGGTTCATCATATCGATTCACCCAGTGTGGCTATATTAAATATCGGCATCGAGGAGAATAAAGGCCATGAAGAACTTTGGAGTGCTGCGAAATTAGCTAAGGCTGATAAAAATATAAATTATCTTGGTTTCATTGAAGGAAGTTCTCTCTTTACAGATAAAGTAGATATTGTAGTATGCGATGGATTTACTGGTAATATAACTATAAAAACAATGGAAGGTTTCGCTGCATTATCACATCAATATCTAAATAAAGAGTTATCTCTTACTTATCTCGGAAAGCTTGGAAAAATTTTAATCAACAGATCTTTAAAGAGATTTTATGGAAAGTTAGACCCCAATCAATACGATGGTGCAAGTTTTTTAGGTCTAAATAAAGTAGTTATAAAGAGTCATGGAAATACAAATATCGATGGTTTTTATTCTGCACTAAATTCAGCGATGCTTGAAGTCAAGAATGATCTCCCTAACAGGGTTGAAAAAGCGCTTCTAAATTGAAGCGATAGATAGAAAGATTATTTTTTCAAAAATTTATAATATTAGGATTTTAGATGAAAAAAAATACTTTATGTCCAAGCCTAGGTTTAATTTTTCCAGGTCAGGGTTCACAAAAAGTTGGAATGTTATCTGATTTGGCAAAAAACCATCCAGTGATAATAGAGACTTTTAGTGAGGCCTCCGATTCTCTCTCATATGATCTATGGGATTTATCACAGAATGGAACTAAAGAAGATATTATGTTAACTGAGCGCACACAACCCCTTTTGCTAACAGCTAGTGTTGCTATATGGCGATTATGGTGTAAATCAGGTGGCCCCTCTCCTGCATATATGGCTGGTCACAGCCTGGGTGAATGGTCTGCTCTAGTTTGTTCAGGGGTTGTAAGTTTTGATGCTGCTGTTCGTTTAGTAAGAAAAAGGGGGGCCTATATGCAAGATGCAGTTCCCTTAGGAGCTGGCGCCATGGCAGCAGTTATTGGCTTAGATGATGAGATTATTAAGGTTATTTGTCTTGAAAGCTGCAAAGGCCAAGAGGTTAGTGCCGTTAATTTTAATTCTCCTGGTCAGGTAGTTATAGCTGGTAATACAGAGGCTGTTAATAGAGCTATGGTCAGTTGCAAGGATGCAGGCGCTAAAAGAATACTATCAATACCAGTAAGCGCACCTTTTCATACCAATTTAATGAAGCCAGCCGCAGAAAAATTATCTAAGGATATAGAAATAGTAAAATTTTCTCCAGCTACGATACCTGTAGTCCATAATGTCAATGCTAGGATTCAATCAGAACCAGAATCTATTAAAGAGCTTATAATAGAACAAATTTTTAAGCCCGTATTATGGGTTGATTGCATCGAAACTATGGCAAATAACGGGGTTACTAATATCGTCGAATGTGGTGCTGGAAAAGTTTTAAGTGGGTTATGTAAGAGAATTAATAGCTCCATAAAAGCTTACTCTACCGAAGACGCATCTTCATTGAGTCAGACTTTGTCAAGTCTTTAGTTAAAACGGTATTAGTTTATTAAAAGGGTTTTAATATGAATTTTGAAGATAAAGTTATACTAGTTACCGGAGCAAGCAGAGGTATAGGCGCTGCAATTGCAGATAATTTAGGATCGGTAGGGGCAACGGTGATTGCTACATCAACCACAAGTGATGGTGCAAAGAAAATATCAGATCGTTTTGAAAGCCTCAATATTAAAGGAGAAGGGCATATACTAGACGTTAGTGATAACGACTCGATTGATAATATTATGAAGTCAATCAAAACTAAATATGAAGCGCCTTTGATTTTAATCAATAATGCTGGAATCACTAAGGATAATATTTTATTACGTATGAAAGATGAAGAGTGGTTAGATGTGATGGACACCAATCTAAATGCTATTTATCGCCTCTCAAAAGCTTGTCTTAGAGGTATGACTAAAGCTCGTTGGGGACGAATTATTACAATTGGTTCTGTTGTTGGCTCAACTGGTAATCCCGGGCAGACTAATTATTCGGCTACAAAAGCAGGAGTCCTAGGTTTTACCAAATCACTAGCTAGAGAGCTAGGCCCAAGAAACATTACTGTCAATTGTGTATCTCCAGGTTTTATAGATACAGATATGACCAAAAAATTGCCAGATGCAAGTCGCGAAGCACTTTTGACCGCTGTGCCATTAGGTAGATTTGGAAGCCCTGGTGAGGTAGCAGAGGTTGTAAATTTCCTCGTAGGAGACACAGGAGCATATATTACTGGCGAAAATATACATGTTAATGGTGGCATGTTTATGCCATAAACATATGTAATATAATATAAAATAATGTATTTTACTGAAATGCTTACAAGGTGTGTTATTTCGATGTAGAATGCGGCACTGTAGGATGATATTTTGGTTGTTTCATTTACTCCCAATAATGGGTAAAATTCTTTTTGGAACTTTTTAAATTAAAAGTATCTAACTTAAATTGAGACATAAAGTCAGTTATTTTTAAGACATAGGAGATTACATATATCATGAGTAGCATCGAAGAACGCGTAGCAAAAATGGTTGCAGAGCAACTAGGTGTCAAAGAAGCAGATGTTAAATCATCATCTTCTTTTGTTGAGGATCTTGGAGCTGACTCTTTAGATACTGTTGAGTTAATAATGGCTTTAGAGGAAGAGTTCGATACAGAGATTCCTGATGAGGATGCTGAAAAAATAGCGACTGTTCAAAACGCTATTGATTATATTAATTCTAATCTTACTTAGTCTAAGAAAGTTTTAATAAAAAAAACCGCTTAATAGCGGTTTTTTTATGCCTGCAATTTATTTTTATTTTTGTTTTAATTAGATATGAAAGTTGATTATAGCTCCCTATGTACAATAAATGGTGAAATGGAGACTAAGGTTCCGATAATGGATCGAGGTCTTGCCTACGGTCACGGAGTGTTCGAAACAATAAGGATTTCAGCGGGCCACTCTTTATTACTTGACTTTCATGTGAATCGACTGATAAATGGTGCTAAAATTTTAGGCATATCTATTGATAAAACCTCTATAGAGACATATTTTTATGATCTCATTAAATTAAGTCCCTCTGAGGGTATTATAAAAATAATTATTACAGCTGGTAGCAGCCAAAGAGGATATGCTTATAGCAAACCAGTTGATACTTGTTACATAATGCAGTGGTTCCCCATTAAACCTATCCCGTTATGTGTAAAGAGGGAGGGCGTTACTCTACATAAGTGCAAGTATCGGTTGCCCTATTCTCCTATACTCGGTGGCTTGAAGCATTTAAATCGACTTGATCAAATAATCGCAAGANNCAGAGTGGTCTGACGATTTTTATGATGGGTTAATGTTAGATCAAGATGATAATATAATTGAGTGTACGAGTAATAATATTTTTATTTTTAAAAATGAAAGCTGGATAACTCCAAAAACTGACCAATGCGGGGTATCAGGAGTCATGCGTGAATATTTAATAAATATATTATTACCATCTGCTGGTTTTAAGATTAAAGAAGCTAGCTTGAATATTGATGCTTTTTTATTAGCTGACGAGGTTTTTATTTGCAACTCTATTAATGGAATTATTCCTGTGATCTCAGTCGAAAACCTCTGTAAATTCCCGTTGGGAAAACAGACTAAAAGAATTAATTCAAAATTATGTGAAAAATTTTCATGTTATCGATAAAAATTAAATATTTATATTACTGTATTGTTTTTTTTAGTAAGGTCCGTATTTATGAATAACAAATTAGGTATGTTCATAACTGTTGAAGGAGGTGAAGGGGTTGGTAAAACCACTAATATGTTGTTCATAGAAAACTGGTTAAATAAAAAAAATATTAAATATACTTCAACACGTGAACCGGGAGGAACGCCACTAGCTGAAAATATACGTGAGCTTCTACTAACGCCAAGCGATGAACTAATAAATGAAAATACAGAACTTCTTTTGATGTTTGCAGCAAGGGCACAACATTTATCTCAAGTCATATTACCAAGTTTAAAACAAGGCAAATGGGTTTTATGTGACCGGTTCACTGACGCATCTTTTGCTTATCAGGGCGGTGGACGAGGTATGTCTGATAAAAAAATTTCACTTTTAGAGAATTTTGTTCAAGGCACCCTAAGACCAGACTTGACAATTCTTTTAGATATACCAGTAAAAGATGGTCTGAAAAGAGCCTTAAGCAGAAGTAAACCAGATCGTTTTGAACAGGAACAAATAGAGTTTTTTGATAGAGTGAGAAAGACCTATATTGATAGATCTAAAAAATTTCCAAAACAATATAAAGTGATTGATGCCTCTAAAAACTTAGATCAAGTTGAGCTAAAAATTGAAGTGATTCTTGAAGAATTCTTGAAAAAAAGCTATAAAAATGCAATCGAACCTTAAAAGTGAGCACGAGATTTATTTTCCTTGGCAGGACATTCAATGGGAGCGACTAATTTCCCAAATGAATTCTGAAAAGTTGCCTCATGCTTTAAGTTTGATTGGTCCTAGCTTTATAGGTAAACAAAATTTTGCCGTATCTTTTGCGAATTTTATCTTATGTTCGTCACCACTAAAAAAAGCTCCGTGTGGAAAATGTAAGTCATGTTACTTAAGCAGGTCTGGTAATCATCCGGATTGTGTAATTATAAAGCCAGAGTCAAAGAGAAAAAATATTAATGTTGACAGCATCCGTATCCTTGAAACATTCTTCTCTCAAACATCACAACAGGGTGGCTGGAAGATTGTGATAATTAGTCCAGCTGAGTCTATGAATACAAATGCTGCCAATGCTTTACTTAAAACTCTTGAAGAGCCAAAAGAAAAAACCCTGATTATGTTGGTTTGTCATGACTCAAGTAGATTGCTTATTACAATAAAAAGCCGCTGCCAGAAATTAATTTTTCCAGTACCTGATAGGTCTAAGGTAAAATTTTGGTTGGAGAAAAAGCTACCAGATATCCAAAACATCAATGAGCTAATAGACCACGCTAATGGGCGCCCCATTTTAGCTATGAATTTAACAGAAACAGACTTGATAGAGACTAGGAATGAATTTAATTATTTATTAGACAGCTTAGCATTAAATAAAACTTCGCCAGTTGATTTAGCCGAGCTGTATAAAACAAATGATCCCGAGCTAATAATCGATTGGCTCTACTATAAGCTAGTTTTTGAAATCAAATCCAAAGAAAAAATTACCTCATTAAACTTATCTTTTCGTTATATGGATAAGCTCTTTCAGTCTAAAAGATTAATACAAAGTTCAGCTAACCCAAATCTTCAATTAATTTGGGAGGAGCTTTTCGTGAATTGGAAATACTTGTTCGCCACTCGCTAACTAAACTTAACACTTATTGGCGACATTAGATGCCGTCAGATTTAAAAACAAGGATTAATATTTTGCTAATAGATTCTCATTGCCATCTTGATCATTTAGATTTAAGTCCCTATAACAATTCACTTGATCATTTACTTGCATCATCAAGGGAGGCTGGTGTGGAGCGCTTCTTGTGTGTTGGTATTGACATGAAGTCCTCAAAAAAAATTCTTGAGATTACAGCTGACCACGATGATATAGACATATCAGTTGGCTTACATCCTCTTCAAGACGGTACTCCCGCCGTTCCAAGCATCGAGGATTTGGTGTCTTTAGCCAGTAACTCTAGAGTTGTAGCTATAGGCGAAACTGGTTTGGATAATTATTATGGACAAGAATCTAACGACTGGCAAATAAATAGCTTTATCACCCATTTAAAAGCAGGTGATAGGTTAAAAAAACCAGTTATAGTTCATACCAGAGCAGCTCAAAATGAAACTATTAAAATCTTACGTAATTATGCTAATACAGAATGTGGCGGTGTCTTACATTGCTTCACGGAAACACCCAAGATGGCTTTTGATGCAATCGATTTAAATTTTTATATATCATTTTCAGGAATTATTACTTTTAAAAATGCTAATACTTTGAGAGAGACCGTCAAAGAGATACCCTTGGAGCGAATTTTAATAGAAACGGATTCACCGTGGTTAGCTCCAGTGCCTTTTAGGGGATCAAAAAATGAGCCAAAGTATGTTCTGGAGGTAGCAAAGGCTTTGGCAAAAATTAAAGGAGTTACGTTGCAGGAAGTTTGCGAAAAAACAGCACATAATTATAGTGAATTATTTCTTTAATTTTTTATCCTCTAAGCATCTTAAGGAGAATCAACCAGTAGTTTAGATTGTGTTGCTGCCGCTGCTATGCTCTCATAGACATCTTCTTTTAATGTGAAATACCTTTCTCTGTCATTACGATTTACATAATATTTTCTATCGTGTTTAACAAAAGTGTAAGTCCATTCTCCTATATCATCGACAACATACAGCTTGAAATTTTCAGATATATTGTCTTGTAAATTAGGCTTAAATGATGAGATCTTAAGAATTTTTAAGTTAGTAAGCGCAAGCTCTAGGTTTGATACTTTACTTTGGTCTAGTCTTCCAAGTGTTTGTTTCCCCAAAAGTATTGTGGGCCCAGATTGGTCAAGTTGCCAGGTGGCACCAATTCTTTTCAAGCTGTAATCTCGACCTTTTATTTGATTGATATCGTTGGCGGAAATTAGAGATTTATCAAACCAATCCTCTATGTTAGCGCTTATATCAAGTGTATCTAGTTTAGCGTTGTATATATTATCGTCATTGACAGCACGGACATTTGATTGTCTGAGGCCTATAGAAGTACCGAATAAAAGTTTACCTAAAGACTTATTTTCAGAAAACAGTTCTACGCGTCTAATAAATTTGTTTTCTGATACCTTAAATCTCTCATGACTTGATCGAAGTGTAGCTATAGGCCAGCCAGTTTTAAGTGTCATTAGATTGTATAAAAATTTATTTATATCAGCATCACTTATAGGCAGCTGCTGGTTTGACAGCAGCCATGAATCATCTGATTTTATTATAGTTATTCCACCTACTGTGTCCTCGACAGTAAATTTATCTATATTAGCCCAATTTATATTTAACAGTTGGGCAGGTTTATTTTTCAAAGTTGAAATATAATTTCCCCAAAATAAACCACCTGCTATGAGTAGCTGTATGAAAAATAAACTTATTAGCCAGAACCTCAGCTGTCTCATTTTGTTTTCCTTTATTAAGTTAGTTCCGATATATATCGCATCTTTCTAATTTTTTTGCGATAGCCTCTTATTATAGCTATGAAAATTAGTGCAATTACAATCAGTCCATAGTTAAGGTATTCCCAAAATAATTGTGTATTATGATCTATAGAAGGTAATGTTCTATTAAATTTTCCTCTAGACCGGATACTGAGGAGGCCCCCATCCTCAAGAGCCCAATCAATAGTGTTAGCTATAAGATCCATACTGCCTCTATATTCACTACCAATCGCAGAGTTAGCGATAGTGAGAGTTTGATCGCGCAAGAAATCGTTAGAACTAAAGAGTATTATTTGTGATGTATTCGGTGATATTTCTATTACATTTCGAGATATATTTACACTTTTTTCATCATTATCCTTAGAAATAATGGGTGACTGTTTTCCAGTAAAAAAAGAAGTAAATTTACCTTTTGTAGCTACACCAAGTAAATGAGAAGAAAAATTTCCAGTTATTGCAAATGGAGCAACGCCATCATTATCAATTGTAGGCATGATTTCAGTATCCTCGGAAAGCCATGATTTATCCGAGCTTTTTATTAGCTCAATGACTTGACGGTTTGCGTTAACAGTTTCATCTACACGAATAGGCGAACTCCACGCCATAGTAACTTGCTCTAAATTGGCAGTGATTGGATTATCTTGATTGAATCCATCATTACGAATATCTGCAAAATATGGGTATTCAATCATCCGTACTTCTTGTACCTGATTTCCGCCAACTCTTCTCATGATAGGCAAAGGAAATGCTTTATTCTGCTGATCTAAGACAAGCTTTTCGTCCATCGTTAGGCCGTGATGTTTGAGCCAATCTTTAAATTCGCCTTCAAGTTTTGCTAAACCTAGACCTTGACCTAGAGTCATTGTATATGGAGAGGACATAGCTATTATAGAACCGCCTTTCATTAGAAATTGATCTATAGCAAAAACTTCTTTTGGCCCCATTCCATTTGGTGCTGTAATTAAAAGTGTATCTATCTCACCTGAAACAGAGCCATCTGTAATATCTTCATTTCTAATATTCAAATCTGTACCTAGGAAACTTGAGAGTTGATTAAATTGTGGGACTGTTAAACCAATTTGAGCTAATTTTGGATCGTCTTTAGGCCCTATTATTCCAACTGTTTTTATAAAGCCTTTCCCAAATCGCTTTACTGCAGCTCTAAAATTTCTTTCTAGACTTAACTTTGTTTTATCTTCTAGTGGGATCTGAATTGCCATACCATCTTTTTCAAGTATGAGATGGAAATAATAGAAGTCACCAGCATACCCCTTATTCAGTGAAAGAGGCTGGAGGCCATAGAGCTTTGATAGGTTTTTTGCACCTGTACTATTGTTTTCATATGGATCTATAATATTAAGATCAAACATGCCCTTAGATTCAGCAGTTAATTCACTTGATATCTCTATAACATTATCTCTGTGCGAAACAAGATCATCTGGTAGGAGTGAGTTATCTGAAATATACGCATTTAAAGTCAATTTTCCTTCTATTGAATCAAATATATTTCCGCCACTTCGGTAACTATTAAGGACTTTTTTTATACTTCTAGTTAAATCATATTCGGGGTTGCGAAGTACTATCTCAAAATTCTTATCGCCCTGAGCTCTAGTTTCAATTAGATCCTGAAAGTTCAGGACCTCGAACTCTTCTCCATAACCAACAAGAATATGGAAATATGAATTGACAATCGCTGATTGATATCGATCAGCTACCTGTAAAGGGATTGGCCTGACACCATATTTTTGATTTGCTTCCTCTTCTATTTGTAGATCAGTAACAGGATCGATGAATTCTATGCGAATTTTACCGTTACCGGCCACTTTGTATTCATGGATAAGATCTTTTATTTGAGGCACAAGAGGAGAAAGCATAGGATGGGTTTTTCCACTAAAATAACCGCGGATTAGAAGTGGCTCTTCAATTTGATCTAAATATTTAATTGTTGGGCTAGAAATAGAGTATTGTTTTCCTTCAGTTGTATCGATCCTCATATAGGATATTTGATTTAGCCAAAAATTAGCTCCAATAATATTTACTAAAGCTAAAATAATTATATTTCGCCATGCTTTATGGTGTTGGGTCAGAATATTATTTGACCAACGTTCTTTTTCTAAAGTAAATACATTAAGAGATAAGAAAATAAAAATTATACTCAGGTAATAATATAAATCTCTAATATCTATGACGCCTCGAGTAATCGAATCGAAACGAGAGCCTGTCCCAAGCAATCTAAACCACTCTCCGGTTTGATTACCAAAGAAATCAGTAATTGTTGGCGTTCCGATTAAATAAAATAATCCAGACAGAGTGACAGCGCATATAAGACTTACTATTTGATTATCGCTTTTTGCTGAGACGAACAGACCTATTGATAAATAGGCTGCACCGAGGAAAAAGGCAGCCAAATAACCTGCACCTATTGGCCCCCAGTCTAGTTGACCCAGTTGGGCTATTGTGAGTGGTAAAGGGAGTGTAATAATGAGTGCAATCGCCAATAAACTCAGACAACCAACAAATTTACCAGCAACGAAGTACCAGAGTGGAAGAGGTTGAGTTAGTATGTGTTCGAGGGTTCCTGTTCTTCTCTCTTCACTCCAAAGCCTCATCGTCAAAGTGCTTGTGAGAAATAAAAGTAAAATTGGCATCCATTCAAACAGTGGTCGAATATCAGCTATATTTCTTGAAAAAAATGATTCACCCCAAAAAAATATAAACAGTGAGGTAGAACCAAAAGCTGCAAGAAACAGGTATGCAGTTGGTGAGGCAAAAAATAATGTAATCTCTTTTGATGCAATACGCCATATTAATTGCATATTTTTCGATATACATTGCATTTTAAGCCTCCATCTTATAAGTTTTTTGTGGAATTTCGCTAGCTTCTCTAAATAGAGTTTCTAAATCTACTATTTTTTTGTATATAGAATAAACAGCGCCACCCGATGTAATAATTAATCTAGATATTTCCCCAATAGTGTTATCAACTTGGACATTATCTTTAAGCTCTATATGGTAGGAAATATTATTTTCTCCGCTCGAAATTTTTTTAATTAACGATATACCATTTAATTGTTTGAGTGATGAAGAAAGCGAGTCTTTATTTAACGAAGTAGAGAGAATTAAAGTATTACTTTTCTTTAATTCATTAAGCCCAGCATCAACAACTAGCTGACCATCTCTAACTATTAAGGCTCTGCTACAAAGTGCATCGACCTCTTGCATGATATGAGTGGACAGGATTACTGTTGCATTCTTTGAAAGATCTCGAATTAGCTCTCTCACTAAGTTTGTTTGTTTTGGATCAAGTCCATTAGTAGGTTCATCTAAGATAAGTAATTTAGGTTCACCCAATATAGCTTGTGCAATTCCAACTCGCTGTTTGTAACCCCTCGATAATGTTGATATTGGCGAGAGGATTTTTGATTCAATATCAGTAGCCATAATTACTCTTCTTATCTCAGAAGCCTTGTCATCTTCTTTAATACCTCTAATTTCACACACATAATCTAAATAGTCTGCTACAAACATCTCGGGATAAACAGGTAAATTCTCAGATAGATATCCTATATCTTTTTGAGCTTTTTTTGGATTATCTTTTATATCCACCCCATTGATTTCAATACTGCCATGATTTGATTCAATAAAGCCGCTGAGCATTTTCATAATAGTGGTTTTACCTGCGCCGTTATGGCCAAGCAAACCCACTATTTCTCCCTTATTTATCTTAAAACTAACATTGTTTACGGCCGTAATATCCCCATATAACCTAGTTAGCTGCTTTACTATTAGCATCAAATTCTCCGTAATTAAATTTTTTTTCTTAAAATCGATCAGCGATCCTTTAGCATACAAAAATCAAGCTGTTGTGCAAGTATCAACAAAAATAAGGAGAAGCATATTACACTAAACACATAAATTTTATATATAATAGACATGAACAAAATATAACTTCTTTTGGTATTATTTTGCAATAATACTGCCTAATATATTCGATATAAATAAAGTAGATTATTTTTTTAGGACATCTGTTTATGACAATTTATAAAGCACCAGTAGAAGACATTAAATTTTTGTTTGATCACGTGCTTAATTTTCAAGAAATATCTAAATTATCTGGATATGAAGACGCTTCTCCTGATCTTGTCGAAGCCATTCTCGAGCAGGCTGCTAAATTTTATGAGCAGGTATTGTCCCCAACTAATAAAATTGCTGATTATCAGAGTTCAAGGTTAGAAGGCAATAAGGTTATAACAGCTCCAATATTAGACGATGTTTATAAACAACTTATCGAAGGTGGGTGGCCGGGACTTGCATGCTGTAGAGATTTTGGTGGACAAGGTATGCCTGCACTGCTAGCTGCAGCTACTGATGAAATGTCTCATTCTGCTAATATGGCATTTAGTTTATGTCCAATGCTATCAAAAGGAGTCGTCACTGCTTTAACCTTATATGGTAGCGAAAAGCAGAAGGAAATTTATCTAAGTAAATTAATTTCAGGTACATGGTCTGGAACGATGAACTTAACTGAACCTCAGGCAGGATCTGATCTTTCTGCTGTTAAAACCTCAGCTACACCAGTAGATGGTCATTATCTTCTTAGTGGCCAAAAAATTTATATCACTTGGGGTGAGCACGAACTTGCAGAGAATATTGTACATCTTGTTTTAGCGAGAATTCCTAACGCTCCAGAGGGTGTAAAAGGTATTTCTTTATTTATCGTACCTAAATTTCTAATAGATCAAGATGGAAATATTTTGAAAAAAAATGATATATCTTGTATTGGCATAGAGAGTAAATTAGGCATACATGCAAGCCCAACATGCACAATGTCTTTTGGAGAAAATGATGGGGCAATCGGATATCTTGTTGGACCTGAAAATCAGGGACTGGCTTGTATGTTTGCAATGATGAATGAAGCTAGACTAGCTGTGGGCCTTCAAGGAGTTTCAGTTAGCGAAAGGGCTTATCAACAGGCTGTTGCTTTTTCAAAAGACAGAATACAAGGGAATGTACCAGGTAACAAAAATGTTCCTATAATCGAGCATCCCGATGTACGAAGAATGCTTATGACTATGAGGGGGTTAATAGAAGGAGGGCGAGCCTTAACTTACTCTGCATATATGCATATAGATCACAAAGAGAAATTAGATGAAGAACAGAAAGTATCTTATCATCAGAGACGTATCGATTTACTTACACCTATTATAAAGGGATGGTGTACGGAAAATAGTATTGAAGTTACATCTTTGGGAGTTCAAATTCATGGAGGTATGGGATTTATAGAAGAAACGGGCGCAGCTCAACACCTAAGAGACGCGAGAATATTGCCAATTTATGAAGGGACTAGTGGTATACAGGCACTTGATTTAGTAGGTAGAAAGTTGATGAAGGACCAAGGTAGGTCTATAACAGAGTTACTCGCTGAGCTTAACGGAGTCGCTCAGGAGGCAAAAAAATATAATTTTGAAGATATAGCAGTAAATATAGAAATATCTTTAAAGGCGTGTAAAGAAGCAACAGCTTTGTTGTTAAATGCAGAAAAAAAAGATTGGTCTACCGTACCTGCAGCTTCTTTTAATATGATGATGTTATTGGGAGGAACAGTTGCAGGTACGATGCTTGCCAAAAGCGCTGTAGCAGCTGATGCGATAATGAAGCAGAATCCTGATGTCAGTATATTTTATAAAAACAAAATTTCAACAGCCATTTTCTTTGCAGAGCACATCTTACCAAGAAATATTGGCTATCTTAGGGCGATAAAATATGGCTCAAAAAGTATAATGGCTATCCATGCTAAGGATTTTTAAATTTCGTCACCCTAAAATTAACATTATGAGCAGCATTAGCTGAATACGCAAATGATTAAAAACATCCAAAAAACATTATATGATAAGTTGTGGGAAGTTCATTTGGTAAAACAAAGAACTGATGGCTCCTCTCTAATTTATATAGATAGGCATATTTTACACGAAGTCACTTCACCTCAAGCCTTCGAGGGCCTCAGGATAGCAAATAGAAAGCCATGGCGCTTAGATATGAACATTGCTACTCCAGATCATAATATATCTACAGATACAAAAGAGAGAGAGGCTGGTGTCGATGCTATCCCAGATGAAGTGTCTCGTATTCAAGTAAAAACTCTCGATTATAACTGCGATTATTTTGGCATACGTGAGTTTCGTATGAATGAAATGGGGCAAGGTATAGTGCATGTGATGGGCCCAGAGCTAGGTGCTTCTTTGCCTGGAATGACCGTAGTTTGCGGAGACTCCCACACAGCTACACACGGTGCATTTGGTTGTTTAGCCCATGGAATAGGGACATCAGAAGTTGAGCATGTTCTCGCAACACAGTGCCTAGTAACAAAAAAAATGAAGAATATGCGTGTAACAGTAACAGGAAAATTAGGTTTGGGCGTTACTCCAAAAGATGTTGTTTTGGCTATTATTGGAAAAATTGGTACAGCAGGTGGCACTGGCTACGCTATTGAGTTTGCTGGTCAGGTGTTTTTAGATATGTCGATTGAAGGTCGAATGACGGTTTGTAATATGGCAATAGAAGCTGGTGCAAGAATTGGTATGGTAGCTGTAGATACTAAAACTATTGATTATTTCAAAGGTAGAAAGTTTTCTCCAACAGGAGATACTTGGGATATTGCAGCCAATTATTGGAGTACATTAAAAAGTGACGAAAATGCATGCTTTGATTCAGAGGTAGAGCTTTCAGGACAAGATATTTTGCCGCAAGTTACTTGGGGTACATCACCAGAAATGGTGCTTCCTGTAAACGGTTTCATACCTACTCCAGAAGATGAGCCTGACCCACAAAAAAGACAATCAATCAAACAGGCCCTTAGTTACATGGGTCTAAAGGGTGGTATGCCCATAACAGAGATACCAGTTGATTTCGTCTTCATTGGCTCTTGCACAAATTCTCGTATTGAGGATATGCGAGCTGCAGCTTTAATCGCAAAAGGTAATAAAGTTGCAAATACAGTAAAACAGGTATTAGTGGTACCTGGCTCTCAGATGGTAAAAGCACAAGCCGAATCAGAAGGTTTAGATAAAATTTTCAAAGATGCAGGTATGGATTGGCGTGAACCTGGCTGTTCAATGTGTTTGGCAATGAATGCAGATAAGTTAGGTTCTGGACAACATTGCGCTTCTACTTCTAATCGTAACTTTGAAGGAAGACAGGGCACAGGGGGACGTACACATTTGTTAAGTCCGTCTATGGCTGCAGCCGCTGCTATTGCAGGACATATAATTGATGTCCGCAAATATGGAGTGCAGCCATAATGAAATCATTCATTAATCATACTGGCCTAGTTGTAGGTATAAATAGATCTAACATAGATACGGATATGATTATTCCCAAACAATTTTTAAAATCAATAAAGCGAACTGGTTTTGGGGCAAATCTTTTTGATGAATTGAGGTATCGTGATGAAGGAAAACCAGGAGAACCTTGCGATGATAGACCTCTAGTTACTGATTTTCCATTAAATCAGCCCCGTTATAAAGGAGCTACGATACTCTTAGCGCAAGAAAACTTCGGTTGTGGCTCTAGTCGTGAGCACGCACCTTGGGCTTTAGATGATTTTGGTTTTAGGGCAATATTAGCACCAAGTTTTGCTGATATATTTTATATAAATTGC
The DNA here is from genome assembly GCA_002390525.1 of Cellvibrionales bacterium UBA4435. Taxonomy (GTDB): domain Bacteria; phylum Pseudomonadota; class Gammaproteobacteria; order Pseudomonadales; family Porticoccaceae; genus Porticoccus. Next base: position 18,199 of record DGPR01000001.1, on the reverse strand, counting down.
ATTAAAAATGGTATATTACCTATTGTTTTTAATAAGAAAATTATCAATAATTTTTTTTCTGAAGTTCATAAAAAAGAAGGCTATGAGCTCACAATAGATCTTGATAACCAATCTGTATTGACTCCATCAAATGCCTTTAAATTCTCTATTGATCAGTTTAGTAAACGTTGCCTTCTAGATGGGCTTGATGAGATTGATTTGACATTAAAGGAGATTGATACAATAAAAGCATACGAAAATAAGCATATGAAAAAAGTGCCATGGGTCTTTGGGGCTATAAAATAAATCTTATTTTTTACTAGAGGATCTCTTATGGCAATCAAAAAAGTTCTTATTCTAAAGGGAGACTGCATCGGCCCTGAGATTGTAAATGAGGCAGTTAAAGTGCTCCACAGAGTGGCAGAAGTATATTCGTTGAGTATTGATATAACTGAAGCTTTAATAGGTGGCTCTGCCTACGATAAAACTGGAGACCCATGTCCTAAAGTTACAATTGAAAAAGCTAATAAAAGTGATGCTATACTTATGGGCTCTGTAGGCGGGCCAAAATGGGACAATCTTGAGAGAGCTTTGCGACCAGAAACAGGGCTTCTCAAACTTCGATCATCACTAGAATTTTTTGGGAATCTGAGACCTGCAATATTATATCCTCAGCTTATAGATGCTTCTTCATTAAAACCTGAAGTGGTTTCTGGCCTTGATCTTTTAATTGTTAGAGAATTAACAGGGGGTATATATTTCGGGGAACCCAGAGGTATAAGGACATTAGAGAGTGGAGAACGGGAGGGATATAACACATATAAATATTCTGAATCTGAAATTTATCGTATTGGTAAACTTGCTTTTGATGCAGCTATGTTAAGAGATAAAAGAGTTTGTTCGGTTGATAAGGCAAATGTATTGGAGGCTACTATACTTTGGCGTGAAATCATGGAGGACCTTAGCATTAGTTACCCTGAAGTAGCCCTCTCACATATGTATGTTGATAATGCAGCCATGCAACTTGTTAAAGAGCCAAAACAATTCGACGTTATAGTAACCGGAAATATGTTTGGTGATATTCTCTCTGATGCAGCTGCAATGTTAACTGGCTCTATTGGTATGCTTCCATCTGCAGCATTAGATAAAAACTCAAAAGGCTTGTATGAGCCCTGCCATGGATCGGCACCTGACATCGCAGGCCTTGGTATCGCCAACCCTTTAGCAACCATATTGTCTGCTTCAATGATGCTGCGCTATTCTCTGTCTGAACCACAAGCCGCTAGTTCTATTGAAAGAGCTGTTAATGATGTCTTAAATTCCGGGCTTCGTACACCAGATATTTGTAGCAAAGATGAAAAAATAGTGACTACCTCTGAAATGGGTAACGCAGTTGTTACAGCGATTAAAAAAGGCCAAGATAGTTAACGTGCTAATATTTAGATATAAAACCCTAATGGTTAAATAAATATGAAAAGAGTAGGCTTTGTTGGTTGGAGAGGAATGGTGGGCTCCGTGCTTCTGGATCGAATGAAAGAGGAGGGCGACTTCTCTAAAATTGATCCCCATTTTTTTTCTACCTCACAAATTGGACATTCTGGGCCGGTAATAAGTGGGCAGACTGAGCCCCTTGGTGACGCCAATGACATTCAATCACTATCTAAACTCGATATTATCATCACTTGTCAGGGCGGAGAATATACAGAATCTATTCATACTTCTCTTCGTAAATCAGGCTGGACTGGCTATTGGATAGATGCAGCATCCACACTAAGAATGAGTAAAAATTCAGTAATATGCCTAGACCCTATAAATTTAAATTCTTTGAAAAAAGCTATTGCTAGCGGCTCTAAAGATTTTATAGGTGGAAACTGCACAGTTAGCTTAATGTTAATGTCCCTTGGCGGACTGTTTGCTGAAGGATTAATAGAGTGGACTTCGTCCATGACCTATCAGGCTGCATCTGGTGCGGGTGCAAAAAATATGCGTGAATTATTATGTCAGATGGGCGAACTTTATAAATCCGTAAAAGGCGATATCATAAATCAAACAACTGAGATTTTAGAGATAGATAAAAAAATCTCTAAGGCTATGCTGAGTCCAGCATTTCCTAAAGATAATTTTGGTGCTCCATTGGCAGGTAGTCTACTACCCTGGATTGATACACAGTTAGATAATGGCCAGAGTAAGGAAGAATGGAAAGGTCAGGCTGAAACTAACAAAATTCTATGTAACTCATCATCAAATTTGATACCAATTGATGGTATCTGCGTCAGAGTTGGTGCCATGCGAAGTCACAGTCAAGCCTTCACCATAAAACTTAATAAAGATGTCTCAATTGATGAAATTGAAGATATCCTTAAAGATGCTAATGAATGGGTATCAGTTATACCAAATAACAAAAACTCAACATTAACAGAACTCACTCCAGCAAAAGTGAGTGGCTCCCTTTCTATTCCGGTGGGTAGGCTCAGAAAAATGAATATTGGTGATAATTATCTATCAGCCTTTACTGTTGGCGATCAACTTTTATGGGGGGCAGCAGAGCCTCTTAGAAGAATGCTCATATTGCTCCTGTAGCTTTGATATAGATACACACAATCAAATATCACAAAGGATAAAAGGAAATCGATAAAATCTGGAAATATAAAAAAAACTGTCTTGTTCCTAGTGGCAAAGAGCTTCCTTGCGGCTTCACTAGGATGGCAGCTGCAGTCGAATATGATGGGTCAAAATATTGTGGTTGGCAGAAACAAATACATAGCCCCAGTATACAACACGAAGTTGAATTGGCTCTCTCTAGCGTCGCAAACGAACCGATTGATACAATCTGTGCTGGTCGAACAGATACTGGTGTGCATGGACTAAATCAAATTATACATTTTGATACGACTTCAGAAAGATCATCAAGACAGTGGTTGCTAGGAGTAAATGCTAATTTACCAAAAAATATAAGAATCCATTGGATTGATGAAAAAAAACCAGAATTTCATGCCCGCTATAGTGCACTTACAAGAACGTATCGTTACTATATTTCTAATCAATCCTATCGATCCGCTCTTCAGCATAATCACTTAACTTGGGAAAAAAATAATTTAGATGAAAAGCTGATGAATATTGCTTCAAAGTATTTACTTGGTGAGCATGATTTCACCTCATTTAGAGCTGCAGGTTGTCAGTCCTTATCTCCAAATAGGAACGTTCAATTTGTTAAGGCATGGAGAGAAGATAATCTGGTTATTTTTGAGATTACTGCAAATTCTTTTCTTCATCATATGGTAAGAAATATAGTAGGTAGTCTAATAATAATTGGAAAGGGAGAGCGCCCGCCAGAGTGGATAAGCAGTTTAATTTTTAAAAGGGACAGAACTATTGCTGCTCCAACAGCGCCGAGTAACGGGTTATATCTGTGTGGTATAAAATACCCTGAAGAATTCTCTATACCGAAATACAAATTCGGGCCCAAATTTTTATGACAATATGATATTGAAATCTAAATACTCTTTTTGGGCATTACACCAAAATCATAGGTTTCATAGCACCTTTTTGATACAATGTTTCTTTAAATTTCTTACTTTAAAAGCGGCTTCTATCATGAAAAGAATTAGAGTAAAAGTATGTGGTATCACGAGCATAGAGGATGCCACGTTTGCTGCTAATATTGGAGTTGACGCAATAGGGCTGGTTTTCTATTCAAAAAGTCCAAGATATGTTGATCCACTTATCGCATCAAAGATTGCTGTTGCAGTAGGTCCTTTCGTATCGGTAGTTGCTTTATTTGTAAACGAACCTGCTGATCAAGTAAAAAAAATAATTAATCTGGTTCAGCCAGATGTCTTACAGTTTCATGGCGATGAGGATGAAGCCTATTGCATTCAGTTCTCTAGACCATATATAAAAGCATTACGTATGCAGGATGGTATGGACATAAATAAGTCAATATCAGATTATCCTTCAGCACTAGGATTTTTGTTTGATACCTGGTCAAAAGATAAGTATGGAGGCACTGGGAAAATATTTGATTGGAGCAGGCTTTCCGAGCTAAATGGCCAGCAAGTAATTCTTGCTGGTGGCTTAAACCCAGATAATATCGATGATGCAATTGCAACCGTAAATCCTTACGCCTTAGATGTTAGTGGTGGTGTAGAAATTTCACCTGGAGTAAAATCGAGTAAATTAATGCAGATATTTGTTGATAAATGCTCTTTGTGCTAGGTCGATAATCCTTTACTTAATATTTTGGAGATATACGTGGAAAATTTTTCAGATGATTGCGAGACTATAAATTTTGATCAAATGCCAGATGAAAACGGACATTTTGGTCCTTATGGAGGTAGATTTGTATCTGAGACGCTAGTCTATGCTCTCGATCAGCTGACTTCATTATATGAAAGACTTAAAGATGACCCTGAATTCCAAGCTCAAATTGATTACGACTTAGCCCATTATGTTGGAAGACCATCACCTCTTTACTTTGCAGAACGATGGACCAAAAATGTAGGGGGTGCCAAAATTTACCTAAAAAGAGAAGACCTAAATCACACTGGTGCTCATAAAATAAATAGTGCTATCGGCCAAGCCTTATTAGCCAAGTATACTGGAAAAAAAAGAGTGATTGCTGAGACAGGGGCTGGTCAGCACGGTGTAGCGACGGCGACTGTTGCAGCAAGATTAGGTTTGGAATGCCATATTTTCATGGGCGAAGAGGATATTCAGCGTCAATCTTTAAATGTTTATCGAATGAAGCTGCTTGGAGCTACAGTAATTCCTGTTTCATCTGGATCAAGAACACTTAAGGATGCATTAAACGAGGCGCTTAGGGATTGGGTAAGTAATGTAGATGATACTTTTTATATAATTGGTACATGCTGTGGACCGCATCCATATCCAGAGATAGTTCGTAACTTCCAGTCAATAATGGGCCGTGAGGCTCGTGAGCAGTCATTAGCTCAAACAGGAAATTTACCAGATGCGCTTGTCGCATGTGTAGGAGGCGGATCAAACGCTATAGGCTTGTTCCACCCATTTCTAAAGGACCAATCTGTAGAGATGTATGGAGTCGAAGCAGGGGGTTTCGGAGTATCTACTGGCAAGCATGCTGCTCCTTTGAATGATGGAATTCCGGGAGTGCTTCACGGTAATCGCACCTATTTAATGGAAGACGAAAATGGTCAAATCATTGAAACTCATTCTATATCTGCAGGATTAGATTATCCTGGGGTTGGACCAGAACACTCGTGGCTGAAGGATCTTGGTCGCGTTAATTACGTAACTGTTGATGATGATGAAGCTATGTCTGCATTTTATTCTCTTACCCAAACTGAAGGTATCATCCCTGCACTGGAGACAAGCCATGCAATTGCATATGCAGAAAAACTTGCTGCATCAATGGGACCAGATCAAATGATTATAATCAATCTATCTGGTCGAGGAGACAAAGATATTCTTACTGTGGCAGAAATAGATGGGATTTCTTTGTAGAGTTGCCCCATAAAATTTTGTGACTAAAAAATATCAATTAAAAAGGAAATTTTTCGTGAATAGAATTGCCAAATGTTTTGAGCGGCTTAGTAAAGAAAATAAAAAAGCTCTCATTTCTTATATAGTTCTTGGAGACCCCATGAAACATATAACTCTTCCCCTTATGCATGCGTTAGTTAAAAGTGGAAGTAATATAATAGAGCTAGGTATACCTTTTTCGGATCCAACTGCTGAGGGACCAGTAATACAGAGGGCACATGAGAGAGCATTAGAAAATGGAAGTAACCTCGGGGAAGCCTTATCTTTAGTTAAAAAATTCCGTGAATCTGATACTATTACACCAATTATACTGATGGGCTATACAAATCCTATTGAGAGAATGGGTTACGATAAATTTATTGAGCTAGCAACGACATCAGAGGTTGATGGTGTCCTTACTGTAGACCTGCCACCAGAGGAGGCTGTTACTTTTAACGACAAATTGAAAAGCTCTAATATAGAAAATATATTTCTTTTAGCGCCAACAAGCAGCCAGTTAAGACAGGAAAAAGTCACGAAAATGGCTGGTGGTTTTGTTTACTATGTGTCACTAAATGGTGTTACTGGTGCTGGAAATTTAGAAATTGATTCCGTACAAAAGCATGTTGGTAACATTCAATCACTAACTAAACTGCCTGTGTGCGTTGGTTTTGGAATAAAAGATGGCGTAACAGCGAGGGCTGTTGCTGATATATCAAACGGTGTAGTGGTCGGTAGCGCTATAGTTAAGAAAATTGCAGAACTTGCCGAAACAAAAGAAATCGACCCTGCAGTATACGTTGATGCAGTCTCTAGAATTATAAGCGATATAAGAAGCGCCCTTGATAAATAATATTGATATATTTATGAAACGAGAATTATTATGAGCTGGCTGGAAAAGATTCGACCTAAGGGTCCTGCTACTAGAGTGAAGGACCGCACCCAAAATGTTCCTGAGGGTATTTGGACAAAATGCCCGAAATGTAGTTCGCCTTTGTACCGCCCAGAACTTGAAAAAAATCTATTTGTTTGTCCAAAATGCCAACATCATATAAGAATAAGTGCAAGAAAAAGGATTGATATATTCTTGGATAAAAATAATCGTCAAGAGATAGCAACCGAAGTGAAACCTATTGATCGACTTAAATTCAAAGATGTTAAGAAATATAAAGATAGACTAACAGAAGCACAAAAGCTCACAGGAGAGGATGATGCCTTAATTGCATTTAAAGGAACTCTAAAAGACATTCCTGTTATTGTGGTGGCGTTCGAATTCACGTTTCACGGTGGATCTATGGGTTATGTTGTTGGCGAGCGCTTTACACGCGCTGCACACATGGCTCTTGAGCAAAAAACACCCTTAATTTGTTTTTCAGCAACTGGTGGCGCGCGTATGCAAGAAGCGCTGATCTCATTAATGCAGATGGCGAAGACAAGTGCAGTCATAGAAAAGCTAAAAGTTAATAGTATTCCTTATATATCTGTAATGACAGACCCGGTATATGGTGGGGTGTCAGCAAGTCTCGCATTGCTTGGCGATATTAATATTGCAGAGCCTAATGCAAGAGCTGGCTTTGCAGGCCCAAATATCATCGAGCAAACTATCCGTCAGAAACTTCCAAAAGGTTTTCAGCGTGCTGAGTTTCTTCTTGAGCATGGTGCTATTGATATGATTGTAGCTAGAAGCAAGATGCGTAATACCCTCGCTTCGTTGCTTTCAAAGTTAACATACTCAACAAAATATGACGTTAAAGATGCCATTAAAAACTCTCCCTGAGTGGCTTAAATATTTAGAAAAATCACATCCAGTTGAGATAGAATTTGGACTAGATCGAATAAGAAAAGTTGCCAAATTGCTAGGATTACCTGTCAATGTTCATCAAGTCGATGGGCCTTTAGACCACCAGGATTGTGCGAATAATACTGAAGAGTCACCCATAGCAACAAAAGTGATTACTATTGGTGGTACAAATGGTAAAGGCTCATGTGTTGCTGTTCTTGACAGTATTCTTAGAGAGGCGGGATATAGAGTGGGTTGCTATACATCACCACATCTCATTAAGTTCAATGAGAGAATAACTATAAATGGTCAGCATTCATCAGATCTAGATATATGTTTAGCTTTTGAAGAAATAAATAAAGCTAGAAAATCTATAAGCCTAAGCTTTTTTGAATTCACAACTTTAGCGGCTCTGCTAATAATGTCAAATTCTAATCTAGATATCGCAATCCTTGAGGTTGGATTAGGTGGTAGATTGGATGCTGTTAATTTAATTGATCCTCAATTATCGATCATCACTGGAGTGGCGCTTGATCATCAACAATGGCTTGGTAACGATCTTGATTCTATAGCTAGAGAAAAAGCTGCTATTGGAAGACCTGGAATAGTAATGTTATACGGCGACACAAAACCAGTTCATGGTTTAGTTCAAGCAGCTAGAAACCTTAATGTTAAGCTATTACTTAATGGTAAAGATTTTTGCTTTGATGACTTTGATATATCAAAGTCAACGTATCTTCCTCACCCTAGTATTGCATGCGCAGTTAAAGCCTCAAAAATCATAAACCCCAATATCAGTAAGGAGGTTCTAAATAAAGGATTAAGCAATACTCAAATTGACGGCCGTTTTCATAAAATCACCTTTAAAGGTATAAATATTATTCTTGACGTAGCACATAACCCACAAGCCACCTCACTATTAGCAGAACGCCTATTAGATTTAAAACTAAAAAATAAAATTATAGCAATTACAGGAGTGATGTCAGATAAGGATATAATTGGTATTCTGAGACCCTTGGTTGGAATTGCAAGCAGCTGGCATTTTTGTAGTACCCCAAATAACGAAAGAGCTTGTAGTGCAAAAAAAATAGCAGCAATATTTGAAACATTAAGTAAAACTGAATATCCGAGAAATACCTATATTTATGATGATTCTGATACTCAAAATTCAAGTATAGAAGTTCGAAGTTGTGATAAATATGAGCACCCTAAAGTAGAGAATGCAATTAAATTAGCGCTCAAGCTATCCAATAAAGAGGATACTATAGTAATTTTCGGTTCTTTTTTGATTGTTGGTGCTGCGCTAAATTGGTTAAATAAAATAAATTAATTTTATAGGCTTCAACGGAGATATATTTATGATGCTAAAACTTCCAAAGTATAGATTAATGAATATTTTTCCATTACTTGCATTAAGTATTGTCATTATATTTTTTGGTATTGAAATTCAAATGGAAAAGAAAATAATTGATGATTCAATGATTCCTCAATCACCTAATATAGAATCATTTATTTCTGGCTTGGAAAGTTCAAAAAAAACCAAAGTAAGTCAAGTTAAAGAAACATTTAGCCTAGATAATGAAACGGCAGAAAAAGATGAGCGTGCTTCACCCGCTGATCCGTCATTGGACTCTGAAGGCATACCAATCGCCTGGATTTTGAAAGTATATGGGCCCAAAGATAAAGAAACTGCAACTGAATTATCTAAAAAACTTCTGTCCAATGGATATAGTGCCTTCATAAAAGAGTCAGCTGTCAGTGGAGTCGTGGTAAGCCATATTTATATCGGTCCAAAAATTGCTAAAGATAAAATATTAAAAGAAAAAGAAAGCTTAAGTGAAAAATATGGCCTAGACTCACAATTAATTAAATTTAAGCCCTGATCTAATGAGATGCCTCTGTTACAATTTATTTAATTTGAGCTAGTTTTTTATTATTAAATCAACTTGGTATTTGGGTTATGAATTCTATTGACTGGTCGATCATCGGACTTTTGAGTATCTCTACGCTTATAAGTGCAATAAGAGGTGCAGCCAAAGAATCTCTTTCGTTGTTAGTATGGTTGTTGTCAGCCTTGATTGCGTCTATGTTTCATGATCAGATTGAGGTTCTACTCATAAATATTATTGAGGATCAGTCTCTTAGAGCACTCATAGCATGGGTATCAATCTTTTTGTTATGCCTTTTTTTAGGGGCTATATTCAATTATTTTTTTGGCAAATTTGTAAAGGCCTCAAGTTTAACTGGCACAGATAGATTGTTGGGTATAATCTTTGGTATTGTGCGAGCCTTAATTATTACCATGGTTTTTTTAACTGTAATTCCGAAAATATTTCCAGCTGCTCACACAGAGTGGTGGATTGAGTCAACGTTAATACCGTATTTTCAACCGTTTCAAGGATGGGCACAAGATACAGGAACGGCCATATTAATTTTTTTGAAGAACTTATTTTAAGTTAACTATATCAAAGTTGTTAATAACTAAAAGGCAAATAAATAAATGTGTGGAATAGTAGGTATTTTTAGTAAAAAAGACATTAAGCTAGATCTATATGATGCCTTAACAATGTTACAACATAGAGGCCAAGATGCAGCAGGTATGATGACCTGTCACAATGGCCGCTTTAATCAAAGAAAGAGTACTGGTCTAGTTAAGGATGTTTTTAATACTCGTCATATGACTCAACTCAAAGGAAATATGGGTATAGGCCACGTACGATATCCCACAGCTGGTAGCTCAAGTCCTGCTCTCGCACAGCCTTTCTATGTTAATTCGCCATATGGAATCTGTATGGCCCATAATGGTAATTTAACAAATACCGAAGAATTGATGACTTTGCTATTCAATTCTGATCTTCGACATATAAATACAGACTCAGACTCAGAGGCATTGCTTAATGTTTTTGCTCATGAATTACTTTCACAGGGAAAAATTCAACCTTCACCGGATGATATTTTTGAATCAGTCAGTAAAGTTCACAAAAGATGTAAAGGAGCATACGCAGTAGTAGGTATGATAGCTAATTACGGCATGATAGCTTTTAGAGATCCCTATGGTATCAGACCCTTAATATATGGGCGGCGTGAGACAGGTAGTGGTACCGAGTATATAGTTGCTTCTGAGACAGTAGCAATGGATGTTTTAGGATATGAGGTAGTTAGAGATTTAAAGCCCGGAGAAGCCCTATACGTCGATCAAAAAGGCAAGCTTCATTTAAAACAATGTGCAAGTAACCCTAAGCTTCATCCTTGTATATTTGAGTATGTTTATTTCTCTAGGCCCGATGCTGTTATTGATGGAGTTTCAGTATATTCAGCTCGATTAAGAATGGGGAAAAAACTTGCCAAAAAAATTAAAGGCTTACCTGTATGTAAAGAGATTGACGTAATAATACCAATACCCGATACAAGCAGAGTATCTGCACAAGCAATCGCTGAAGAGCTGGGTATAAAGTTTCGTGAAGGTTTTATGAAAAATAGATATATCGGCCGTACCTTTATTATGCCTGGTCAGAAGGAAAGAAAAAAATCTGTACGTCAAAAATTAAATCCAGTTAAGGCTGAATTAAAAGGCAAAAATGTTCTCTTAGTAGATGATTCGATTGTCAGAGGCACAACATCAAGAGAAATTATTGAAATGGCAAGAGATGCTGGGGCAAACAAAGTTTTTATAGCATCATCAGCTCCGCCTGTAAGGCATCCTAATGTGTATGGAATTGATATGCCTTCAGTAGATGAGCTTATCGCTCATGATAAAACAGAAAGTGAAATCGCAGATCTTATTGGCGCAGATTTTTTGATCTATCAGGACTTAAGCGAACTGGTTGATAGTGTGAAGGAAGGTAATCCAAATATCGAAAGCTTCGATTGCGCAGTCTTTGATGGGCACTATGTTACTGGTGATATTAGTGACAAGTACCTCAAGAAGCTAGATATTGATAGAAACGATTGTTCAAAAACTTTATTGGCTAATGAAAGCACAGGAGTTAACCAATCAGTGGGCTTACATAATTCAGACATAGATACAGAGTAAAATTTTTATTAAAATAACAATTATAAAAACTATTATCACTACAATAATTGAGTGAAAAAATGGACAAAGACGATTTGAGCAACTCTTTTATGGACCTTAAGTTTGAAACTTTATCAGTTAGGGCTGGGCACAATAGAACTCATGAAGGGGAGCATTCAGAACCCTTATTTCTGACATCTAGTTTTGTTTTTGAAAGTGCTTCTGAGGCTGCTTCAAAGTTTTCTGGTGAACAGGAGGGAAATGTCTATTCTAGATATACAAATCCGACGGTAAACATACTAGAAGAAAGAATTGCAGCTCTCGAGGGAGCAGAGAAAGCTGTCGCTACCTCATCTGGCATGGCTGCTATATTAAGCACATGTATGGCTCTTTTAAAATCAGGGGATCATATTATCTGCTCTCGAAGTGTATTTGGAGCAACAACTGTTCTCTTAGAAAAATACCTTTTGAAGTTCAATATAGAAACGACCTTTGTGCCACTAATTGATGAAGAAAGCTGGAAGGCTGCTATTAGGCCCGAAACAAAAATTTTGTACTTAGAGACCCCATCAAATCCATTGTGTGATGTTGCAGATATTAAATCTATATCAAAAATAGCTAAAGATAATAACGCAATGATGATTGTAGACAATTGTTTTTGTACGCCTGCGTTACAACAGCCCCTTAAGCTTGGTGCAGACCTAATCATACATTCTGCGACTAAATATTTAGATGGGCAGGGTAGATGTCTTGGTGGCATTGTGGCTGGAAAAGAAACTGTGATAAGTGAAATCTTAGGCTTTGTTCGAACAGCTGGGCCTACAATGAGTCCATTTAATGCATGGATATTTTTAAAAGGCCTAGAAACCCTGAGGATTCGGATGCTGGCTCATTCTAGTAGTGCTCTTGATTTAGCGTTATGGCTGGAGAAGCAACCTCAGGTTACTAAGGTTTTTTATACGGGGCTTGAGAGTCACCCTGGGCATACATTGGCATCTAAACAACAACTAGCTTTTGGAGGTGTGCTGTCTTTCACAGTCAAAGGTTCTAGAAAAGAGGCATGGAAGGTTATTGATGGAACAAAGCTGATTTCGCTAACCGCAAATTTAGGTGATACGAAAACAACAATAATTCATCCAGCCACGACTACACACGGTAGGCTTACAGAAAAACAAAAAATCGAAGCAGGAATTACAGAAAATCTGATTCGTATAGCGGTTGGGTTAGAAGATGTAGGTGATATCAAGAACGATATTTTAAATGGCCTTGAAGTTCTTTAGAGTAAAAATAGGTTCATATTACTTTGTTAGCATGTTTCTCGCTCCCACAACAAATTCATCTTTCTTAGAGTCTTTTAAAATTAATGCGGGAGTGTTTATTCCTTTAATGAAAGATGGGCGTTCCCCCAAAATATTTAACCAAGATGACAAGTTAGGAAAATCACCCAGACCTACGCCAGACCATTTATGTAGTTTCACCCATGGCCAACATGCAATATCTGCAATACTTAGCTCACTTGAGAGATAGGTTCTGCCATTTAAGTGGACATCCATAACACCAAATAATCTCTTGACTTCATTTTGATAGCGGTCGATAGCAGGCTGATATTCTTCATGCCAATAACGATAAAAAACATTAGCTTGACCCATCATTGGGCCTATTCCACCCATCTGGAACATCAGCCATTGTATAGCTATTGATCGATCATATTCATTCAGAGGTAAAAGTTTGCCTGTTTTTTCAGCTAAATATATAAGAATAGCTCCAGACTCGAATACAACAAAATCATTATTATCATGATCAATAATAACAGGTATTTTCCCATTGGGATTAAGCTTTAGGTAATTATTTTTTTTTTGATCATTTGCGCCGAGATTTAATTCATTTACAGTATAAATAAGACCAAGCTCTTCTAAAGCTATGCTAATCTTGTGACCATTTGGCGTTGCTGAAGTGAAAAGTTCAATCATCATTTAGACCGTAATTTTATATCAGAATCATAGTTGCTAGAATAACACATAAAACTAATATCCCTTAAGAAAAAATTTAAAGTCTCATGGAGAAAAAAATGATAGAAACTTCATTTAAAAACCAAATTATTGCCCAAAATAAGGCATTAAAAGGAAGACAAGAAAAACAGGCGGTAACAAATGCGCATTATGTCCATAAACGAGCGATAACAGGCCCTTTTCAAGATTCTCTCGAGGATATTTCTCTAGGCCTTGGTTGCTTTTGGGGTGCTGAAAAAAAATTCTGGAATCAGGATGGTGTGTACACTACTGCAGTTGGTTATTCAGGTGGTTATACGCAAAATCCAACCTATGATGAGGTTTGCTCTGGATTAACTGGGCACTCTGAGGTCGTGAAAGTTATATACAATTCAAAAAAAATAACATTGAAACACTTACTTTCAATATTTTGGGAATCACATGATCCAACACAAGGCATGAGGCAGGGCAATGATTCAGGCACACAATATCGTTCTGCGATTTACTGTTATAATAAAAAACAACTTAATGACGCGTTATTTTCAAAAAATCTCTATCAAGAGCAATTAAAAACATATGGTTACGGAGAAATAACTACTGAAGTATGTGTTAACAAAGAATTTTTTTATGCTGAAGACTACCATCAACAATACTTAGCCAAAAATCCAAATGGCTACTGTGGTTTGGGTGGTACAGGAATCAAATATACCCATAGCTTACCCAATAAAATTTGATAAATATTCCAGCTCAAAAGTTGATCATAAAACAAGATATATAGGTGATTAAAGAATTGCATTACATGTATAATTGTATATTAAGATTTTTTATCAGACTAAATGCAAATTAAATCAAGACTATTCTTTTTATAAATAATTGATTTTAATGATATAATTTATTAAAAATTATAATTCCTTAAAAAAAATTGATAAAGGCATCATATATCTATAGATTTGTTAGACAAAGGTCATTAAAATCGATTTTCGGTAATAGTCATATATAAATTTCATAATTGACTTTTTGTTATTGAAATTAAAAAAATATTGGCGATTCAGCACTTTTTTCTGAATGCTGAATATAAGTTTTAAATATAATTTTTAAAGGGGAATGAGAGAATGAATATTGTTAAATTACTTGGTGTATCTTTACTAGTATTAGGGCTAGTAGCATGTGCCGATAAATCAGAAGAAGCTGAGGCTCCTGCTCCAGAGGCGACTGAATCATCTACTGGAAATAGTAATATTGATAAATTCAATACAGAAAAATTTGGTAGCTCATCAGATCCGTCTACTGCTCCAGCTCCAGCTTTTGCTATTTCGAAAAACTTGAAGCCAGGCGAGTATGTAAATGAGAAAGGAGAGGTTGTTAAAAATAGAGATCTCGCTACTGCAAAAGAAAATCCAAAGTTACGTGAAATCCCTGAAGGTATTGAGGAAGGAAGCGTTGAACATACCATGTGGTTGCTTTCTCAAGAAGAATAGCAGTCATTTTATAAAAAAAGAATTTTTTAAATCCCAACTTTTATACTAGTTGGGATTTTTTTTGCAACGCCTAACTTGTTCTCGTAAATAACCTATAAAGTAGAGCAGAGCATTTGAAGTACACTCAATTTTCAACTCTTGCTTTAAATAGCAATCTAATTAAAAGTACCTTATCACTGGGTTATGACAAGTTAACATCTATACAGGCAGAAACACTACCTGAAATTCTAAAGGGATACGATGTAATTGGACAAGGAGTGACTGGCTCTGGTAAAACAGCCGCTTTTTCTTTGGGTATTTTAAACAAACTTGATGCTGCAAAATTTAAAATCCAAGCACTAGTTTTATGCCCAACAAGAGAGCTAGCCGATCAGGTTGCTGGCGAAATACGTAAGCTAGGATGCATGATACATAATGTCAAAGTTCTCACATTATGTGGAGGCTCTGCATTTGGTCCACAAAAAGGATCACTCGCACACGGAGCGCATATAATAGTAGGGACACCTGGTCGAATTTTGGATCACCTAGATAAAAATAATTTATCATTTGATAGTATTGATACACTCGTTCTCGATGAGGCTGATCGTATGCTAGATATGGGTTTTCAAACCTCACTTGATGCTATCATTGAATATTTACCTTCAGATCGTCAAACCTTGCTCTTTAGTGCAACTTTTGATGCTAACATTTCATCCATAGCCACTAAAATTATGAGGAAGCCAAAAATTATTAAAGCTGCTTCTGTCATTGAAGAACAAGGAGTAAATCAAAATTTCTATCTAATTAAGAATGAAACAAGTAGGTTTAATGCTTTAAAATTAATTCTGTTTTGTTACTTACCAAAATCAACAATTGTTTTTTGTGAAACAAAAAAAGAAGTTCAAGCTGTAGCTAATAATCTTATTGACTTAGGCCTTAGCGCCTCACCTTTACATGGAGATCTTGATCAAAAAGATAGAGACCAGACGTTACTATGTTTTTCTAATAAAAGTTTATCTATTCTAGTAGCAACCGATTTAGCAGCAAGGGGTATTGATGTTTCATCCTTATCCGCAGTCTTTAACTACAAGCTTGCAAGAGATGTTAATTCTCATATTCATCGCATAGGAAGAACTGGTCGTGCTGGATCTAGTGGAAATATCTATACTCTGTATACAGAAAGAGAGGGCCATAAAATTACTCTTCTCGAGAAGCATTTCGACCAAGTAATAATTCCAAAAGAATTACCATCGATTAGTGTTCTTTTGGATGCACCATTTCAGCCTCAAATGAAAACTATTCAAATCGATGGTGGGAAAAAACAAAAACTACGTGCTGGAGATATTGTTGGGGCCCTCACAAGCGATGGAACAATCAAAGCTACTAAAATTGGAGACATTAATATTAAAGACAACTGGTCTTATGTCGCTATTAAATTTGATGTTTACCCTATAGCGCTAACAAAGCTGTCAACAGGTAAGCTAAAAGGTAGAAATTTTCGCGTTAGGTTGATAAGCAACAATAAGTAATTGCTTACCTGTCACTCATAATTGTATTTTGTCTTTTCTTTTCTTCTTTAGGGTCAGCAAGGGGTATAGCACCAAGAAGTTCTTTCGTATATTTTTCTGATGCAGATGAGAAAATTTCACTTGTTGTATTAAGTTCTACTATTTTTCCATGCTGCATAACTGCAATACGATCAGCCAGATATCTAACAACAGAGAGGTCGTGTGAAATAAACATCATGGTCATATTATGCTTTTCAGTTAGATTTAAGATTAACTCTAAAATTTGAGCCTGAACTGTTACATCAAGAGCTGAAACTGGTTCATCTGCAATAATAAATTCCGGTTTAGTGGCAATAGCGCGACCGATTGCGATACGTTGGCGCTGTCCACCAGAAAACTCATGGGGATATTTCTTGGCTGATATTCTTGGCAACCCTATATCGTCTATGAGGCTCAAGACATGCTTTTGGATATTGGTGCTGGTAGCCAAAGAATGATAGAGCAGAGGCTCCGCTAATGTATCAAAAACAGTCATTCTTGGATTAAGGGATGAATAAGGGTCCTGAAATATCATCTGCATATGTTTACGCATACTAATCTTTTCTGATAATGGTAAATTCACAAGATTTTTATCAGAAAAATAAATCTGGCCTTCATCTAATGAGGTAAGCTGAAGAATTGTTTTCCCTAACGATGATTTGCCACATCCTGATTCACCAACGACACCAAATATCTCGCCTCGTTTTATATCAAAAGATACATCATCGACTGCTTTTACATATCTTTTTTCTGTATTTTTTGCACTAAATAATTTAAATGTCTGCCAGCTAAATGTGTCTTGGTTGACTGGATAATACTTTACGAGATTGTTGACCTCAAGTAACACCTTTTTCGAGGTATAATTTTTCTCTCTTTTTTCCCCGCGAGGTATAGAGGATAGTAATTTTTTCGTATATTGTGTTTTTGGGTTATAAAATATATCATTTGTAATTCCTGATTCTACTGCTTCTCCATCTTTCATAACAATAATTTTATCTGCTATACCTGCAACCACACCTAGATCATGACTGATGAATACGACTGCAATCTTATATTTTTTTTGGATTTTTTGAATCAGCCTTATGATCTGGGCCTGGGTCGTAACATCTAATGCTGTTGTTGGCTCATCGCATATAAGAAGTTTTGGTTTGGTTATCAAAGCCATAGCAATCATGGCTCTCTGCTGCATACCGCCTGAAAGCTCATGAGGGAAGCAGTTAAACTTATTATCTGGACCATTAAGACCAACTTCAGTAAGCATACTTAACGCAAGCCCCTTAGCCTCTCTGCGTGATTTTTTTTTATGGTAGACTATTGGCTCAATAAGCTGTTCGCCTATTGTTAAATACGGGTTTAAACTGCTCATTGGATCTTGAAATATTATAGCTATTTCATTGCCACGTATCTTTTGTAGATCTAGTGTTTCCAGAGTAAGTAGATCGCTGCCATTAAAAATAGCTTTACCAGCTTCTATTTTTCCTGGTGGTTTTGGAATAAGATCAAGGAGACTATAAGAAGCTACCGACTTACCCGAACCAGATTCACCAACTATAGCTAAAGTTTCGCCATAATCTAAAACGAAGCTTAAGTTTCTGACTGCTTTTGTAATTCCATTTCGGCTGTGAAAATGAACAGTTAGGTCTTCTACTGAAAGTAAAGACATAATTTAAATTCCATATTTTTCATAATTTTATACAATTAATATTGTATTTTACTTTTAGTTTTTTTGTCTGCCTTAATCTTTAGAGGCTCTGGGATCTAATGCATCTCTAAGCCCGTCACCCAAAAAATTGAGTGAAAATAAAGTTATAGATAAAAATAAGCCTGGAAAGAAAATAAGCCATGGATATTCCTCCATAGTTTCAACACCATAAGATATCAATAAACCCCAAGAGCTTTGAGGTGGCTGTATTCCTAAGCCAAGGAAGCTTAAAAAT
>DGPR01000021.1:2042-3002 GCA_002390525.1 Cellvibrionales bacterium UBA4435 | reverse complement strand
AAAGGATTTGAAGGAATCGACTTAGAAAAAGTATATGCAGCAGTGAAAGAAAGTGCAACTGGAGACCATGAGCCTGGTGTAAAAGACTTGATGAAATATGGGTATATTCCTTCAGATTACATGGCAGAATCAATCGCAAGTACTATGGAATATGCCATTGCAGATTGGGGTATTGCGCAGCTTGCAGCAAAATTAAATAAGCCAAAAGATTACGAGTATTTTTTAAACCGCTCGAAGTCCTATAAAAATTATTTCGATCCTGAAACTAAGTTTATGAGAGGTAAAATGGCTGATGGAAGCTGGAGAACTCCTTTTGACCCTAAGTCTGCTCAACACAGAGTCAATGATTATTGTGAAGGAAATGCATGGCAATATCTGTGGCTAACACCACAAGACCCCGAGGGCCTTATTGAATTACTAGGAGGTGATAAGGGTTTCACCACTAAGCTAGATCAATTATTTAGTATTTCTTCCGATTTAGAAGAAGGGTCGTCAATGGATATTACCGGACTTATTGGGCAATATGCACACGGGAACGAGCCTAGCCACCATACTACATATATGTATGCCTATGCAGGAGAGCAATACAAAATACCTAAAAATGTTAGGTATATCACTACTAATTTGTATTCAGATAAACCAGATGGCTTAAGCGGTAATGAAGATTGTGGACAAATGTCTTCTTGGTATATATTTTCTTCTATGGGTTTCTATCCGGTTAATCCTTCAAATGGTGCTTATGTTTTTGGAAGTCCCTTATTTGACCAAGTTGACCTCAATTTAGGAAATGGTAAAAGCATGAAAATTATAGCAGAGAATAACTCTGACACTAATATTTATATTCAGGAGGTTACACTCAATGGTGCTGAACATAAATACTCTTACATAACGCATAAAGATCTAGTCAACGGAGGAGTGCTTAAGTTTGTAATGGGTTCGACTCCTAACTTAAATTTTGGG
>DGPR01000021.1:1024-2005 GCA_002390525.1 Cellvibrionales bacterium UBA4435 | reverse complement strand
AATTTCTTGTAAATATCATTCATTCATAACTTTTTTACTGAAACAATTTTTAATCCTATTTGTTGATAAATTAATCAAATTAAACATAATTTAATCTCTTATTAATCGAAGATTAATTCCTTATTTAATTTGTTGCTATTATATTTAGAAATTATAAAATAAATATTACAAAACTCAATTTATATTTATGATCATAAATACAGATTTCATTGATCTATTTTTTAGATTCATTCTTAAAATAATTCAGAACATAAATTATAAACCTTGTTTTCATACTTTTTTGTTGCTAATTTCAGTTAATTTTTCTGTTAGTGCTCAGCAATTATCTAAAGTTGTTGATCCACAAATTGGTTCTCAAGGCAGTGGACTGGGCTGTGGTTATAATTTTGTTGGAGCGACTTACCCCTTTGGAATGGTTCAGTTTACCCCCAGCTTTTTTTCACCTCAAAAAGGTTTCGTAGTCAATCAGTTAAGTGGAGCCGGCTGTCCTCATATGGGAAATTTTCCTATACTACCAATTGCGGGTCTACTAAAAAGCTCCCCTGGAAACATGGATAGCTTTAAAAAATATGAATTTGTAAATGAAGCGCATGCAGGTTTTTTATCTCTTCAAATGCCAGACCTTACAGTTGCTAGCCTGACAGTTAACAAGCGTTCAGGAGTAGCAAATTTTAAGTTCGATGAAACAACAAAAGTAGGTACAGTTATTATTGGATCTGGGGTTAGTTCTACGGATATAAACAATGCAATGGTTACAATTACTTCGGATTCAAGTTGTGAAGGATTTGCCGAAGGCGGAGATTTTTGTGGTTCTTCAACAAACTATAAACTGTACTTTGTTGCCGAATTTGACAGAGCAGCAACCTCTAGTGGTACTTGGGAGAAAAACGCTTTATCAGAAGGGGTGAATGAAGCATCTGGAAAAAAATCTGGAGCTTACTTTTCATTTGATACGACCACAAATAGTGAGGTAAATTATCG
>DGPR01000021.1:0-979 GCA_002390525.1 Cellvibrionales bacterium UBA4435 | reverse complement strand
TGCTTACCAAAAAAACGCAGAGGCCGCATGGGATTCTAGCTTGTCAAAAATTATAATCGAATCTCCAAATACAGATCGTAAAATTCAATTTTACACCCATTTATATCACTCTTTAATACATCCTAACATTGTTAGCGATGTAAATGGAGAATATATCGGAGCTGATTTTAAGGTTTATAAAACCAAACTAGATGCACAATACAGTTCCTTTAGTGTTTGGGATACCTACCGAACGCAAGCTCAATTAGTTGCTATCTTATACCCAGATCAGAGCAGTGATATGATGCAGTCTTTGGTTGATTTTGCAGAACAAAGCGGGGGGTATGGGCGTTGGATTCTAGCAAATATTGAAACAGGGATCATGCAAGGGGACCCAACACCAATTCTTATTTCAAATTCATATGCTTTTGGAGCCACAAAGTTTGAACTTAATAAAGCCTATAAATACATGAAGCGTGGAGCTACTATTCCTCTTTTGCGTTCTCAAGATCAGGAAATACGACCTTATTTGACAGAATATATAAGAGATGGTCATACGTTTGCATCAATGATGTTGGAATACACTTCGTCAGACTTTGCTATAGGTCAATTTGCACTTCAAGCTTTAAATCTTAAAGAGGAAGCTTCTTATTTTATAGATAGATCTCAAAACTGGAAAAATATTTATAATCCAAGAAATAAATGGTTGAATTCTAAATACCCTAACGGTAAGTGGAAAGATATTGAGCATGACTGGAGAGAAGCAACATACAAGAATTATTTTTGGATGGTTCCCTATAATCTAAAAGAATTAATTGACACTCTTGGAGGCTCTAAGGTTGCTGTAAAGCGTCTGGACACTTTTTTTGAGCGTCTAGATGCTTCATACGATGATGCTTGGTTTGCTGCTGGAAATGAGCCCGACTTCCAAGCGCCATGGATTTATAATTGGACGGATACTTCTTACAAGACATCTGAAGTTGTTCACCGAGTTTTTAAT
>DGPR01000030.1:23411-23858 GCA_002390525.1 Cellvibrionales bacterium UBA4435 | reverse complement strand
AATGGAGCCTCCCTTATAAGAGTTTGTATTAAAGTCGGCATGACTTGAACAGCTATAAATTCGGCACACATAACAGAAATTTCACCCTCAAAAGTAGAAGGGTCAAATTCATCTTTTGCCATCATATTTGTTATAGAAGTAAGAACTGGGGGAAGTTGCCTCTTTAGCTGAACTGCTCTCGGGGTGGCCGATAAGCCTCTGCCACTTCTCACGAATAATGGATCATCAAATGTATCTCGCAAACGCTGAAGTGTTTTACTCATTGCCGGCTGTGTTATGTGAAGTCGCTCAGCAGCTTTAGTAACACTTTCCTCTTCCAGTAATCGTTGAAGGGCAACTAATAAGTTTAAATCAATACGAGCGAGTGCTTTGGTGTCCAATATAATTCTCCAAAGTTATTGATTATATTATATTAATACATTTGAGTAATGAATGGCTAGCATTTAA
>DGPR01000030.1:0-23400 GCA_002390525.1 Cellvibrionales bacterium UBA4435 | reverse complement strand
TTTTTTTATTCGATGATTAGAAAAAAGTTAGATGAGCTCAAAAGAATGGGTGATTTCGACACCACCTTTACTCAGCATGATAGAAGCAGAGCAATATTTTTCTGCAGATAATTTTACTGCATTACGGACTATATTTTCCTTAATTTTGTCCCCTGATACCTTAAAATGTAGATGGATTTTAGTGAAAACTGCAGGAACCTCGTCAGATCTTACTGCTTCAACTTGAGCATCACAACTAACTATACTTTGATGTCCTTTCTTCAATATGTGTACCACATCAAAAGCTGCACACCCACCTATACCCATCAACATCATTTCCATAGGACGTGGTCCAGAATTTTTTCCACCATGCTCTGGTGGCCCATCCATAAGCACAGTATGATGAGACTCTGCTTCAGCCAAAAACCTAGCCTCTCCATTCCATGAAATTTTTACTTTCATAACATCAAATACCCTCGAGATAATTTTAATCTAGTATTTAGTAAACATTTCTGCCAGTTTCAATCCAGGCTCATCAGCACGCATAAATGTTTCTCCTATCAAAAAAGAATTGACTTGATGATCTCTCATTGTGGCAACATCTTTATGAGTCAAAATACCACTCTCTGTAATAACAATTCTATTTTTGGGAATTTTGGATAAAAGCTTAATGGTAGTGAAGATATCTGTTTCAAATGTATGCAGATTTCGATTATTGATCCCTATCATTGGATTATCTATAAGCATTGCCCTTTCCAGTTCTTCTTCGTTATGTACCTCAACTAAAATATCAAGCCCTAGCTCTATAGCCATTTCGTGGAAATCTGTTAATGCAGACTGATCTAATGCTGCAACAATTAAGAGAATACAATCAGCCCCTAAAACGTAAGATTCATAAATCTGATAGGGCTCGACTATAAAATCTTTTCGCAAAACAGGAAGTGATGTGGAATTTCTCGCATTTTGCAAATAATCATCTGATCCTAAAAAATATTTGCTTTCTGTTAAAACAGACAAGCATGCTGCTCCACCTGCTTGATAACTTAGTGCAATTTCAGTTGGATCAAAATTTTTCCTTATAATGCCCTTGCTTGGAGAAGCTTTTTTTATTTCTGCAATAACTGCAGGCGCTCCCTCTTTTATTTTTTTAGAAAGTGCACCAGAAAAACTTCTTAATTCTCTATTTTTTAGATTCCCAAAGCATTGCTCCTCTAATTTGATTAGCGGTATAGCCTGTTGTCTGATTGCTACTTCTTCTGATTTAGTAGTAAGAATTTTTTTTAGAACTGTTGGTGTTTCCAAGTAATTAATCCATCAAGTAAGTTAATTAAAGCAGTTAGTAAATGAGGCGAGTTCCGAAATTTTTTCTTTCGCTAGTCCACTGCCAATTGAATCCTGAGCTAATATAACACCTTCTTTAAGATCTTTTGCTATTCCAGAAACATATAACGCAGCACCTGCGTTCATGGAAATCATATCGGATGCAGCTTCAACTTTAGTTGAAAGTACTACCTGCTTGGTTAATGCAGATTTTATTAATTCAAGGCTTTCTTCAGGGCCTTTAACCCTCAAATCATTCAGAACACCCTTCCTCATTCCAAAGTCTTCGGGAGAAATAGAATATTCCGTAATTTTATTATTTTTTAATTCAGTCACCAGTGTGTTTGCTGAAATACTAATTTCATCTAATCCATCTTCTGAGTGGACAACGAGAACATTTTCACCGCCAAGTGTTTTCATTACTTCAGCTAATGGTCGAAGCCATTTTTTATCATAAACACCCAGCACCATATTTCGAACTTTTGCTGGATTAGTTAAAGGACCTAATAAATTGAAAATAGTACGAATACCTAACTCTCTTCTGGGGCCTACTGCATGCTTCATAGCAGCATGATGATTTACAGCGAACATAAAACCTACACCAGTCTCTTTTACACACGAGACTATTTGTTGTTCAGACAGATTTAAGTTAATTCCTGCAACCTCTAATAGATCTGCACTACCACTCTTACTACTTACTCCACGATTGCCATGTTTAGCGACATTAGCACCTGCAGCTGCAGCAACGAAAATACTTGCAGTAGATACATTAAATATACTGGCCTCATCTCCGCCAGTACCAACTATATCAACTAAATTTTGACTATCTATTTTAAGAGTTAGCGATAACTCACGCATTATTTGAGCAGCCCCAATGATTTCATCAACTGTTTCTCCCTTAATACGTAAACCAACTAAAAAACCTCCTATTTGTGCATCAGTGGCTTTACCGGACATGATTTGAGTCATTACTTTACGCATTTCATCTATTTTAAGATCATGACCAAGCAAAACTTGTTGAACTGCTTTTTTTATATCCATAATAGCCTTTTAGTATTTTAAAAAATTTTCGAGTAAATCATGTCCTTTGACGGTAAGTATTGATTCTGGGTGAAACTGCACACCTTCTATTTCATGATCCTTATGACGGAATCCCATAATCTCATCAATTTGACCTGATGGTTTTTTTGTCCAAGCTGTCTCTCGAAGACAGCTTGGTAGGCTTTCACGCTCAACAATCAAAGAGTGATACCGAGTTGCTTCAAAAGGGTTTGGGAGCCCGCTAAATACTCCCTCATTATTATGGTAAATGGGTGAAGTTTTTCCATGCATGACGTTTCTAGCCCTTTTAATTTTGCCACCAAAAGCTTGAGCTATGCTTTGGTGTCCCAAGCAGATTCCTAAAATAGGAACTTTACCGGAAAAATGGCCTATAGCAGAAACAGAAATTCCAGCTTCGTTTGGGGTGCAAGGTCCAGGTGATATGACGATTTTTTCAGGGCTCATACTTTCTATTTCATCGAGCGATAGGTCGTCATTTCTTATAACCCGAACATCCGCCTTGAGTTCACCTAGATACTGAACTACGTTGTAGGTGAATGAATCATAATTATCTATCATTAAAATCATAACTAAAGCACCTTAAATAACTAGATCGACAGCACGAAAAATAGCGCGTGCTTTATTAATTGTTTCCTTCCATTCTAATTCTGGGTGAGAATCAGCAACAATACCAGCTCCAGCTTGGACATAGAGCTTGCCATCCTTGATTATTGCGGTCCTAATAGCTATTGCTGTATCCATATTGCCGTTCCAAGATATATATCCTACGGCTCCCCCATATACTCCTCTTTTAACTGGTTCAATTTCATCAATTATTTCCATAGCGCGAATTTTAGGAGCGCCACTCAAAGTCCCTGCAGGCAGGGTCGCTCGTAACACATTTATAGCAGTCGTTGTTGGTATAACCTGACCCGTTACATTGGAGGTTATATGCATTACATGGGAATAACGCTCTACCACCATCTGATCTGTTAATTTCACTGTACCTATCTGTGAGACCTTACCTATATCATTCCGGCCCAAATCAATGAGCATCAAGTGTTCTGCGATTTCTTTAGGATCATTTATTAATTCCTTTTCTAAAGAAAGGTCCTCTTCAGGAGTATGACCTCTGCGACGGGTACCAGCTAT
The DNA here is from genome assembly GCA_002390525.1 of Cellvibrionales bacterium UBA4435. Lineage (GTDB taxonomy): Bacteria > Pseudomonadota > Gammaproteobacteria > Pseudomonadales > Porticoccaceae > Porticoccus. The sequence goes on along the minus strand of DGPR01000030.1, from coordinate 19,908 downwards.
TGGCCTGACGGTTACCTCACCATCTTCAAGTCTTGCTAAAATTTCGGGAGATGAGCCTACTATCTGAAATGAGCTCATATCTAAAAAATACATATAGGGCGAAGGATTTAAAGAACGTAAAGCCCTATAAAGATTTAATGGTTCCGCTTTAAATTCAATTGAAAGCCTTTGTGAAGGCACCACCTGCATAACATCACCGGCTAATACATAGTTTTTGATTTTCTTAACAGCTGCAAGAAAATTATCTTTCCCAAAACTAGATATGAAATTAGACTCATTTCTTCGTTCACTACTTGAGTTCAAAGGAGGTAGATCAGGAACAGATTCTTTTAATTTACTCTCTAATTCATCTAATTTATTTTGAGACTTAACCCATGCGTCGGTATCAGAAGCTTTCTGATGAACAACAAAAATTAGCTTACCCAGCAAGTTATCAAAAACAACTACTTCATCAGAGACCATTAGCAAAATATCAGGGTTACCTAAATCATCTTTTGGTGTTGATTCGCTTAATTTTTCTTCTACATATCGTACAACATCATAACCAAAATAGCCGACTAAACCTCCCGTAAAGCGAGGTAAATTTGGCAAATCAGGTATCTGATATCTGGCTTGAAAGTTTTCAATATCTGCCAGTGGATCTTTTGTAGTTTTCGACTCAATTATTTTGTTATTTTTTTCGACTACCAATTGATTACCAAAGACTTTTAATATGGTATCTGAAGGTAATCCTATTAGTGAGTAGCGCCCCCATTTTTCACCACCTTCAACCGATTCGAATAAATACGAGTATGCACCCTTTGCCAATTTTAAATAACAGGATAGCGGTGTTTCAAGATCAGCTATAACTTCTCGTGTGACTGGAATAAGGCTATAGTTTTGGCTAGCAAGTTCAGCAAATTTTTCGGGGGTCATAATTGCTTCCTTGAGCAGATTGATACTGTATTGTTACTATAAAAAAAATTTAAATAATGAAGCTTTAAAGCTTATAATTTTAAGTACTACCAAATAAGAAAAGAGTTATCCAGCTAAGGTGTAGTAACCACAATAAATAATTTCGAACATTTAAACTATTCTAATGGATTCAGCTGAAAGTGTGAAGTAAGGCTGACTAAACCTCTAATTCACTACGCATATTATTTATGGCAAGATGGTAATCGTCAGTTCCATATATAGCAGAACCCGCAACAAATGTGTCTGCGCCTGCGCTTGCAATCTCCCTAATGTTTTTTGAACTCACACCACCATCAATTTCGAGATGAATATTCAACCCACTTTTATCAATAATTGATCTAGCCTCTCTTAACTTTTCTAAAGTGTTTGGGATAAATTTCTGTCCACCAAAACCAGGGTTCACGCTCATCAATAAAATAATGTCTATTTTATTTAAAAAAATTTTTACGCTATCTAGATTTGTCTCCGGATTTATTGCTAAGCCGCCTTTACAGCCACCATCTCTTATTGATTGTAATGAGCGATCAATATCGGCGGAAGCCTCTGGATGAAATGTTATCCAATCAGCTCCAGCATCTATAAAACTGCCTATTAATTGATCTACTGGTTCAACCATGAGGTGAATATCTATTGTTGCTGTTACTCCATGATCACGCAACGACTTGCAAACCATAGGGCCAATAGTGAGATTGGGAACAAAGTGGTTATCCATCACATCAAAATGTATGATATCAGCTCCCGCACTTATCACCTCGTCAACCTCTTGACCTAATTTAGAAAAGTCAGCTGAAAGTATTGATGGTGCTATAAGGAAATTTTTCATTTATCACCTCTATATTTTTATAAAGCACTTTGTTAAAAGTTAAAAATTAATCGAGCCTTATAATAAAACTTTAACTTGCTTAATACGTCCTAAGAAGTTTCAATTGTATGTCATTATCGTAACATTTGATGCTCATTCATTTCTAACAATTACCTAATATGATGAAAAAACATAAAGATCTAAGAGATTTTATTGCATTTTTAGAAGAGCGCGGCGAATTAAAGCGCATTTCAGCTGAAATTGATCCCGTTCTTGAAATGACAGAAATCTGTGACCGCACGCTCAAGGCTAAAGGCCCAGCACTTTTATTCGAAAATCCAAAAGGATTCGATATTCCAGTACTTGGAAATCTCTTCGGTACCCCTGAGAGAGTTGCTATGGGTATGGGTAAAGAAAATCTTCATGCACTTAGAGAATTAGGTGAACTATTAGCTTTCTTAAAAGAGCCAGAACCACCAAAAGGTATAAAAGATCTTTGGGATAATAGGGGGAAATTTAAACAGATACTGAATATGCCTGCAGACGTTATAAAAAAAGCTCCTTGTCAAGACGAAGTTATTAGTGGATTGAATGTCGACTTAGGAAAGTTGCCGATTCAGACATGCTGGCCAGGTGACGCAGGGCCACTAATTACTTGGCCACTTGTTATAACATGTGGCCCTGAAAAGAATAGACAAAATCTTGGTATATATCGCCAACAAGTCATAGGTAAAAATAAATTAATTATGCGGTGGCTTTCTCACCGCGGCGGTGCGCTTGATTATCAAGATTGGAGTGCTGCAAACCCTGGCGAACCTTTTCCCGTAGCTGTGGTCTTAGGTGCTGACCCTGCAACTATTTTGGGGGCAGTTACGCCAGTCCCAGATACACTCTCAGAATATGCTTTTGCAGGATTATTGAGAGGAGAAAAAACTAAGGTAGTTAATTGCTTAACTAGCAAGCTTCAGGTTCCGGCTAGCGCTGAATTTGTTTTAGAAGGTTTTATATATCCAGATGACATCGCTGCAGAAGGACCCTTTGGAGATCACACTGGGTATTATAACGAAATTGAACAATTTCCAGTATTTACTGTGGAGACTATTTCTCATAGAAAAAATCCTATTTATCATAGTACTTATACCGGTCGACCTCCAGACGAGCCAGCTATTCTTGGTGTTGCACTAAACGAGATATTTGTCCCCATACTACAAAAACAATTTCCAGAAATTATTGATTTTTATCTTCCCCCTGAGGGTTGCTCTTACCGTATGGCAGTAGTTTCGATGAAAAAAAAATATCCTGGTCACGCTAAGAGGGTGATGATGGGGGTTTGGTCTTTCTTAAGACAATTTATGTACACAAAATTTGTAATTGTAGTAGACGAAGATATCAATCCACGTGTTTGGAAAGATGTAATATGGGCAGTAACTACCCGAATGGACCCTAAAAGAGATATGGTTATAATTGATAACACTCCAATTGATTATTTAGATTTCGCATCACCAGTTTCTGGCTTGGGCTCAAAAGTAGGTTTTGACGCTACTAATAAATTTGAGGGTGAAACCAACAGGGAGTGGGGAAAAACTATTGAAATGGATAAAAAAGTCAAAGATAAAATTAATGAACTCTGGGATTCGCTAGGGATTGAATAATAATCTTCATGCAGTAATGAATTGCATTAAATTTGAACTCAGCACATATCCTCCCACGGGTTGTTCTTATCAAATACTATATTCTTGTGATAACCTGGTATTTTTATATGGTCAGAGGTTATTTCAATATTTTCTTCTTCAACTAACTCTTCGCCAAATCGGTAAACTATTTTTATAGCTCCTTTATCTGCATTTTCAGCATACTTTTTTGCTTCCTGACGGGTTTTCTCTCTTAAATTTGAGTATTCCTCATACATTCGGCTATGTCTAACTTTTAACATTTTCTCTACTTCAGAGGGAGAAATAACTATAGCTGTCGCATTATTGCCTCCAAACCCTTTTGAGTTAATGAATGCGACTTTCATTTTTCGATCTGTCAAATCCAAATCCTCTAAAGGAAACAAAAGTCTATCCTGGAAAACATCTTCAGCTATCTTGTCTACTGTTTTGATGCCAGGCAATATATTATATTTAAATGTTCCTAAGGCAAAAGCTAATTGATCTCCACTTGCCGCTGCCAAAGAGTGGCCAACAAAAGCTTTTGCTGCTGTGACAGGCCAATCTTTAATAGCAAATGCTTTTGCTACACGATCAAAAATTCTAGATTCTGTAACTCTATTTACTGGAGTGCTAGATCCGTGAGCATGAATAAAGCTATGTTCACATACAGCCGATTTACCAACAATTGAAACTGCCGATGCCACCGCCTTAGCAAATGATACATAATTTCCAATGCCAGGAGCTGATATAGATCGTTTGATTCCATCAGCATTAGTATATACATCAGGAACAGCGCCATGAACGTCTGCTCCGAGATCTATAGCGAGAGCATCGTCCATAAGAATAATATATTGAGAAGCTTCACCAATTGTAAATCCACAATTTTCCCCAAAAGGCCTACTGGCATTTCGCCAGTCTGGGATTTTTGAAGAATCAAGTTTGCATAAATTAGAGTCTGTTCCTAATGCCCCCATACTGGTAAATCCCTCCATAACTGCTGGAGTTAATCCAGCTTCAGCACTACCTATGATTGCTACTCTTCTCCGTCCACTTTTAATATCCTGAACTGCTCCTTGTAGAACGTACAAGAAAGATGCACAGGCTCCTGTTATTGCAGCGGTATGACCAACACTACCTACAACATAGGCATTAATAAAATCTGCTGGCATTGTATTTAAACCCATAGCATATTGTTTGGAAGTTATTCTTTCTCCCAGTAATCTTGCTTGTAAAAGTCCCCCTAGCCCTTCTTTGGAAACCTGACCCATAATACTAGTGCCGTATACTCCTACTTCATCGGGATGCACGCTGGAAGCTATTTTTTCCCAGGGAATACCGATAGAAGCTAAGGCGTCACTAGCACCTAGTAGAGCTAATTGAAGACCCCTTGGATGAAAACGAGAGTTATATTGTGCACTTGGATCAAAACCTGTGGGAAGTTGGCCCCCAGCTTTGGCTGCCTGTTCGGTATACGTAGGAATCAAGAAATCAACTGAATTTTCAATGCCAACTTCGCAAATATCATCATCTAAATATTTTATATCCCATTGACTTGGAATAACTGGAGGCAGGTCTCTCTTTGCGATTTTAAAAAATATATTTTTTTTATCTTTTGATTCTACTACTACGCGCTTATGTCCATATACTTTTTTTGGATCGAACAAATTATCTTCCAAGCGTCGTATGAGAGTTCCTTTTAAAACTAAATCTTTATATTTTTTCGCTACTTGAGTCTGTGTAAGACTGTCTTCTTGATAATCTGTGTAAAATTGCTCATTCCATGACACCAATTTCATAAGGCAGGCTAAGCTAACGATTGTTTGTTCTTGTTCTTCTTGTGACAAAGACTCAAGCACCAGTCGCCGAAAGGCTTGATGTGAAGAACTTCGTCCAGCAGCATTATATCCACCAAATCCTACGATAACCGGCAAAGCTTGCATTGAAGTAACGCTCTTTTTTTGAATTAATTTCGTACAGAATTGAAAATGTACACTATAAGATTAGTTTATCAGGCTATGCTTTATTGACTTTTGTCTTTTATAGCCATATATTTGTTAATTATGGACAAAAGCGATCTAAAAAAAGAACCTCCGCTACGTATAGCGACTTTACTTTACAATAATATCCTCGGAACTAGTGCTACACTCCCTGTAGAAATGCTACGTACTGCTGAAGCATCAGCTAGACCCAAAAATCAAAATACTAGAAAAATTGAAGCCTTTACTCTCTCCATTGATGAAAAATTTATAACTTCTCCCTCAGGTTTTGATATTCGCCCATCAGCTGTAATAAATGAAGAACAAAATTTTGATATTATTAATTTACCAGCGCTATGGAGGAACCCAAGACCAGCATTAGTTAAATACAAAGATTATATACCCTGGATAATTAATCAAGCTGCTAATGGAGCACTTTTTGTTGCTGTTGGTACTGGTGTCTGTTTTCTTGCCAAAGCAGGGCTACTAGATAACCAGCCAGCTACAACTCATTGGCATTATTTTGATCAGTTCCATAAAGACTTTCCAAAAGTTTCATTGAAGAGACAATATTTCATAACACAAGCTGGAAATCTTTATTGCGCTGCAAGTGTAAATGCAATGGCTGAACTAATGGTCCATCTCTCAGCAAGGCTTTATGGGAGAGATGCAGCTAAACAAGTTGAACGTAATTTCTTTCATGAAATTCGTAGTTCATTTAAACCTACTAGCTACTTCTCTGACGAAGTACAGCAACATCCAGATGAACAAGTTGTGCAAGCACAAATCTGGCTGGAGGATAACTATAGTAAGTCTATTTCAATCAATATGGTGGCAAAAAAATTTCAATTTAGCACTAGAAACTTCAATCGACGCTTTAAGGCCGCTTTGGGAGAAACACCTCTGCAATATCTACAGGCTGTACGCTTAAAAAATGCTGGAGAGTTACTACAAAAATCGAATCTTACTATCTACGAAATTGCAGCTCATAGTGGCTACCAAGATGCTGCGTCGTTTAGTAAAATTTTTAGCAAGCATTATGCTGCTTCTCCAAGCAAATACAGAGAAACTGTACGTGCGAAACTTTTCAGCACTCATTAAAATTAAAAAAATTTATTTTTTTACTGGGACTAAAACTAAAGTCTGGGGCTTGAGTTGAAACTTATTCACCAGCTATTGGTTTTTGATTTAAAAATTTTAATCTATCCAATTCGTTACTATTATTTGAAGTTAATGAAGTTTTATCTTCGATTTCATCCATAATATCAGCTGTATTTTTTGTTCCGAAAAGTAATTGGGATGATATATCTTGAATCACATTAAGCATTTTAGTGGCTTTAGCGCTCTGTTGTTCTTGTTCTAATAAAGTATTAATCACAATATTGATTTTATTAACTAAAAGTGAAGAAGTGGCGTCGATTTTTTTAATCGTTAGGCTCGCCTCTTCAGAAACTTTTTTATCTTTAGTAATTGTATGTGCAACTTCATCTACCGAAAGGCCAAATGAATCAACTTGTTCTCGGATATTGCTGATCATTGAAGTTATATGCTTAATAGATGTTCCAGATCGCTCCGCCAGTTTCTGTATTTCTTCTGCAATTACTGCGAAACCCTTTCCAGATTCTCCAGCTGTTGAAGCCTGGATAGCTGCATTTAAACCGAGTATATGAGCCTGATCTGCCATATCATCGAGAGAGAATGCTACACTCTCTATATCCTTAAATTTTTCACTTAGTTTCTTGATAATTTTAGTTTTATCATTGATCTTGTTTTGAGTATTTCTCAAACCTATTACTGAGTTTTGAATAATAACATTGCTCTTTTTAGATAAAGCAGATATCTGTTGAACGTCTATGACTGTGTTCTTTAACTCAGCAGATTGAGTTTGCATCGATGCTGCCATATCTTTCATCATTTTAATTATAATTGTTATTTCTTCTGATTGATGTTCAGAGGACTCAGCTAATTGTGACGAAACTACCCGAGTTTCATTTACCGCTGCACTAAGAGAAGCTGATATCTCTTGGGTGATTTTATTGTGAGACATGAGTCGACTGATAACTAAATTAATGGCTTCACTTACCTCAAAATCTTTTTTAGTATCAGCATCTCCAATATTAGTATCAGCATCTCCAATAAATGATGACTCATCTAACAATGAAAGTATGGCCTGATGATGAATCTTTTCTATTTCTTTTCTTTTTACTGATCTCCGGTATATCTCTAATATAATTAATAGACATATCAGGCAGGTTACTATTAAGGCATAGAGAATAGGATGGGAAAATTTTTGATAATCATCCAATAATAAAACTACAGATATTGTGTTCGTTAGTTGCTCTTTCATAAGTGGTAAAGAAAATACTACCCAGGCCATGTAGCCTAAGAAACCCAGCAAAGCTAACAAAATAAAAGTCATTATTATCAAAGTTAGGGATTTTTCGGTCTGTTGTATTGCTTTATTCATGCTGGCCGGTCTCCAGAGGAAAAAATCCAAATATTTTATATTATTATCTTACCTTAAATACAAATTCCAATAACTAAAATTTTTAATTACGAGCAAATAAATAATATAAGAGTAAAAAACATAAGCAAGTTGATATAGTTTTAAAAAATAAAGAATGATTTAATGGTAATAGGTATACCTTGGATCTGAAATAACAAACTTACAGAATTTGCTAACTCAAAGGCAGGCGCATGACGAAAACTATCGGTGTTGTAATGGATTCTATCGAATCAATTACCCCATACAAAGATACCACTCTTTTATTGCTTTTAACTGCGCAAACTCGTGGCTGGAAAATTATGTATATGGAGCAAAATGACCTATACCTTAATAATAACATTCCTAGTGCGAGTATGGTGGAATTGAAGGTTCAAGATGATGAGGCGAAATGGTTTTCTAAAGGCGATATTGAATTTCAACCCTTAAGTAATCTTAATGTAATTTTAATGAGAAAAGATCCTCCCTTTAATATCGAATATATTTACACTACTTATATACTCGAAGCTGCAGAAAAATTAGGCGTAACCGTCATAAACAAACCACAGAGCCTTAGGGATTATAATGAAAAGATTTTTTCTACGCTATTTCCCCAATGTATACCTCCTCTTATAGTTAGTAGCCACTCAGGAAAAATAAAAAAATTTCTTAGTACGCAAGGTGAGATAATTCTTAAGCCATTAGACGGTATGGGTGGGTCCTCTATTTTCAAAGTAGGCAACTCTGACCCAAACCTAAATGTAATAATTGAAACACTTACCTGTAAAGGAACTAAAACTATAATGGCACAAAAATTTATCCCTGATATTATTAAAGGTGATAAACGTATACTGATGATTGGAGGCGAACCTATTCCATATTGCTTAGCAAGAATCCCCCCGAAAGGAGATATACGCGGCAACCTAGCAATAGGTGGAAAAGGTATTGTACAAGAACTAAACGATCGTGATCTTTGGATTGCTAATCAGGTAGGTGGATTTCTAAAAGAGAAAGGGATCGCACTTGCTGGTTTGGATGTCATTGGTAGCTATTTAACTGAAATTAATATCACCAGTCCGACTTGCGTCAGAGAAATAGAGCGCGAGAAGTCGATCGATATTGGTGGCAAATTATTTGATGTGATCGAAAGATCACTATGATTTTTCTATGGAATCTAGAATATTTATACAGCTATAAAATTATATGGTTTAAATATGGTAGGGATAAGCGATCAGCGATAATGAAACTTGCACTGTGTTAGCCTTCGATTTTGGTACGCGCCAGATAGGTGTAGCTAGTGGCCAAAAATTATTAAAGACTGCTAATCCTTTAACTATACTTAAAGCAAAAGATGGTATCCCTAATTGGAGCCAACTTCAGAAATTAATTGATGACTGGATGCCAAATCAAGTTCTTGTGGGACTGCCGCTCAATATGAACGGTAGCGAGAGTCAATTTTGTCTCAGAGCTCGAAAATTTGGTAGAAGACTGCATGGTAAGTATGGGGTGGAAGTAGCCATGGTAGATGAGAGGCTCTCCACATTTACGGCTAAAGATCAATATCAGACTAAAAATCAACGATATAAGTACAAAAAAATACTCGTAGATGATATTGCAGCTGTATTAATTTTAGAAACATGGCTGGCAGATCAGTCTATTGGTGTAAAGCCATAAAGATTCCGAAGCGTTTAATAAAAATTAAATTTTTACTGTGAATATGACTGACGTGCCTGAAAATTTAGCAAATATACATAAGCGAGTTAATCTGGCTCTAGAAAGTTCGGGTCGGCCTGCAAAAGATATTATTCTCGTTGCTGCTAGTAAAGGTCAGTCGTCTGATGTCATAAGAGTTGCTTATGAGTGTGGACAAAGGCATTTTGGCGAAAATTATTTGCAAGAAGCGCAAAAAAAACAGTATGAACTAGCCGACTTATTAGATATATGTTGGCATTTCATAGGTCCGATACAGTCTAATAAAACAAGTAAGATATCAAATAATTTTGACTGGGTTCATACTGTTGATAGAGTAAAAATAGCTGAAAGGCTGAGTAACTCAAGAGACGCTAGCAAGCCTTTACTTAATATATGCATGCAAGTGAATGTTAGCGAAGAGATTACTAAATCGGGAGTTTCCTTACATGACTGCATTAAAATTGCTAATATAATTTCAACTTACCCTTATTTAAACCTCAGAGGCTTAATGGCAATGCCTAAAAATAATATGAGTCATGAAGAACATAAAAAAGTGTGCGAAACTATGTCAAACCTTTTACTAGAAACAAGGATTAATTCATCTAAATCAGCCACACTGGATACACTTTCTATGGGTATGTCATCAGACTTTGAACGAGCAATTAAAGAAGGTGCAAATATAGTCAGGCTAGGCTCAGCTATTTTTGGCACAAGATAACTATTAAAAAAATTAATAACTAAGGACATTCATGTGGATAAACCAAAGCTAGCATTTATAGGTGGGGGCAATATGGCTAAAAGCCTTATAGGTGGCCTTATAGATAAAGGTTTTTCATCGAGATGTATCTCCGTTAGTGATCCAGTAAAAAGAAATCTTGACCAGTTGAATCGTAAGTTTGGTATAGCTACTACTTCAGATAACTCTATTGCGGCTAAAGACGTTGACTTAATAGTGCTGTGTGTTAAGCCACAAATACTTGAATCGGTCTGTAAGGAGCTCCAAGCTTCTTTAAATCAAACGCCCCCGGCAATTTCGATTGCCGCTGGTATACCTCTATCGTTGCTTATGGATTGGTTAGGAGAAGACACACCGATCATTAGATGTATGCCTAATACACCTGCACTAGTCCAAAGTGGAGCTGCAGGAATGTTTGCAAATCAAAAAGTTGATAAAAAATTACGTAATCTAGCTGAAGAAATTTTTGATGCTGTTGGTTTATGCTGTTGGCTGGAAAAAGAAGAGGATATAGATCTTGTTACTGCAGTTTCTGGAAGCGGACCTGCATATTTTTTTCTCTTTATGGAGGCTATGGAAAAAGTAGCTATAGATTTAGGCTTAGATCAAGAGATTTCTAGAAAATTGATTATACAGACCGTATTAGGCGCAGCAAAAATGGCAGCAGAATCTGACATGAATCCTTCCGAACTTAGATCTTGCGTTACTTCACCTGGTGGGACAACAGAAAAGGCTGTTAATGCTTTCCTTGAGGGAGATATTATGGGGCTATTTAATAAAGCAATGAATAAAGCTCTAGAAAGAGCTACGGAAATGGCAAAAGAAGCTGAAAATAACACCCATAATTAGAGTATAATTTATTTATAGCTTGTTTCCCTATAAAGAATACGGCCACCACTAACCGGCAAAAATACCTATGACAACAATGAGTGCAGTATCTACTTATTTAGTACAAACTTTAGGAAGTTTCTTTCTTACTCTAGTAATTTTACGTTTTTTATTACAACTAGTTAAAGCAGATTTCTACAATCCTATATCTCTATTTATAGTAAATGCGACCCAATTAGCAAGTAGCCCTATCCGAGCATTACTGCCAGCATTTAGATCCTTTGATGTAGCTAGCTTAGTGCTTGCAATTCTTCTTCAATGGATAATTATACAGCTCACTTATACTATTAATAATTTGGGTGTTGTGAATTTTTTTATAGCTATTTCTTGGGGTTTTGTTGGTATTCTATCAATGATTTTAAATATTTATATGTATGGTCTGCTTGCAACAATTGTTATTAGTTGGATTGCACCCCAAAGCCAACACCCCGCAATTACACTTATAAATCAAATTATATATCCAGCAATGGATCCGTTTAGAAAGCTAATACCACCATTAGGTATGATAGATTTATCGCCTATGCTTTTTTTTATAGTCTTAAATGTGATCGATTACTTTATATACGGAATAGCAACAGAGCTTATGTTGCCATCCCATATAGTAGCTGGCATCTAGATGTCTATTGTTTCAATAATGCCTCATTTTGTAGTTTTAATAGATGATTAATACCGCTTTTGGCAAGACCTAACATCTCATTAAGTTGCTGGTGCGTAAAAGGAGCCGCTTCAGCAGTACCTTGAATTTCAATAAACCCTCCGTCACTATTCATGACAATGTTCATGTCGGTCTCTGCTGTTGAATCTTCGTCATAGTCTAAATCTAATATTGAGTGTCCCTCAAAAACACCGACTGAGACAGATGCAACCATCCCAATGAGTGGATTTTTTTTAATTTTCCCTGCTTGTTGAAGACTTATAAGGGCGTCACTGAGTGCAACACAGGCTCCTGTAATAGAAGCTGTACGTGTGCCCCCATCCGCCTGAATAACGTCACAGTCTATTTTAATAGTATTTTCTCCTAAGACACTGAGATCAATCACTGCTCTCAAAGAACGACCTATTAGCCTCTGGATTTCCTGCGTCCTTCCGGATTGTTTGCCTCGGCTGGCCTCCCTGTTCATTCTTGAATTGGTGGAGCGAGGTAGCATGCCGTACTCTGCTGTAACCCAGCCTTGCCCCTTCCCTCGCAAAAAATGTGGGACATTATTTTCTACACTAGCTGTGCAAATTACCTTGGTATCACCGAATTCAATGAGAACCGATCCCTCAGCATGTTTAGTAAAGTTTCGCGTAATTTTAATATCACGTAATTGATTTAAAGAACGGCCACTGGGTCGATTCATATTATTTGCTTCCCTTAAAATGAACTTTTATTTTAACTGATTTATTTCGCTTATATACCTTCATGTTAATATATGATGAAATAATTTTATTTTTGAGCGATAGATTCCATAAATCGAATCTCTTTATCATTTACAAAATAATAATTGGAGGAAGTAAATTAGATGTCTAAAGCAGGGACACTCTATATAGTTTCGGCACCCTCTGGTGCAGGAAAAACAACTTTAGTTGGAGCTCTATTAAAAAATATGCCTGATATAAAGGCTTCTATATCTCATACAACTCGACCAATGAGACCAGGCGAAAAAGAAGGGGTCAATTACCACTTCGTAAGTGAAGAAATGTTTCTTTCGTTAATAAATAAAGAAGCCTTTTTGGAACATGCTCAAGTATTTAACCATTTTTATGGTACATCGAAAGAATGGGTTGAAAAAACACTATCTGGGGGAATAGATGTAATTCTGGAAATCGATTGGCAGGGCGCTGAACAAATTAGAGATTTAATACCTGAAAGTAAAAGTATTTTTATACTACCCCCATCTCTTGAGGCACTGGAAGAGCGACTAATAAAACGTGGTCAAGACGATCCAACCGTTATTAAACGACGTCTTGCTGCTGCAAAAGAGGAAATCTCGCACTATATGATGGCTGATTACCTTTTAATTAATGATGGATTTGATGAAACATTGGTGGAGTTCAACTCGATTATATTGCATGAACGTCTGAAACTTCAGTCTCAAAAACAAAAAAATCTCAATTTACTCAATAGCTTGTTGTCCTAAAACCAGCAATTTTGTACAATGAATGATCAAAATTGTGATATTAATTTTTTAACTGTAAATACTAACTATAACGGATCCACACATGGCCAGAATTACCGTAGAAGACTGCTTAAAAAATGTAGATAACCGCTTCGAGCTTGTAATGGTTAGCTCTAAAAGAGCGCGCCAAATTGCTTTGGGCGAAAAAGAAGCTTTGGTGCCAATAGAAAATGATAAGCCTACAGTTGTTGCTTTACGAGAAATTGAGCAAGGTTTGATAACGGCTGATATCCTAATAGAGAAAAAGCCAAATGATTTTTCTTTGGGTTCTGAAGTAATGTCTGAATCAGACGAGCACAACTCAGATGATGATAATTCAACTGATGATTCTTCATTAAAAAGCGATGTTTCTGCTGAAAATTCTATCTCACCTCACAACACAGAAGCAGTATAACAAGATGGAGGAGATGAAATCTTGGTAACCTCTAAGGTAGCCGAGGCTTTTGGTCAGAAACTCTCCCCATACCTCGAAACGAATCAAATCTATAGTGTCCTGCAAGCATATAAGTTCGCAGAACAATGTCACGAAGGTCAAATCAGACAGACGGGTGAACCATATATAACTCATCCTCTTGCTGTAGCAACAATTCTCGCTGAAATGCATTTAGATCACGAAGGGATAATGGCTGCACTACTGCATGACGTTCTCGAAGATACACATGTGAATAAAAAGGAGCTTAAGGATCTTTTTGGTAACACGGTTGCGGATTTAGTCGACGGGCTCACTAAACTAGATGAAATAGAAACAACGTCAAGAGCTGAGAGACAGGCAGATAGCTTTCAAAAAATGACTCTTGCTATGTCAAAAGATGTAAGAGTGATGCTTATAAAGTTGGCCGATAGGCTTCATAATATGAGGACACTAGAGGGCTTAAGCCCAGAAAAACGTCGCAGGGTTGCACGAGAAACCCTAGAAATTTATGCGCCCATAGCGCAAAGGTTAGGAATCAACAATGTCAGGGTAGAGTTTGAAGAACTAGGTTTTTCATCTATGTATCCTGTCCGACATAAAAGAATGATGGAAGCACTTAAAGTTGCACGTGGTCCACGACGCGAAATCGTTAAGGAAATTAAAGATAGTATAGATAATCGACTGGATAAGGAGTCTATAGGGGCTGAAGTTACAGGTAGAGAGAAACATCTCTGGAGTATCTACCAAAAAATGAAAACTAAGAAGAAATCCTTTCGAGATATCATGGATGTTTTCGCCTTTCGCATCGTTGTTGAATCTGTGGACGACTGCTATCGTACGTTAGGTATTATGCATAATCTATTTAAGCCAGTAGCTGGTGAATTCAAGGACTATATTGCCATACCTAAGGTCAATGGGTATCAATCCCTACATAATATTTTAGTAGGCATGCATGGGGTACTAATTGAAATTCAGATTAGAACAAAAGATATGGACGATATGGCAAATTACGGTATTGCTGCGCACTGGCTTTATAAATCTCAAGATGAAGGAAATCCGAGAGCTTATAGATGGATACAGGGTTTATTAGAGATACAAAAGCGGGCGGGCGATTCACTAGAATTTATTGAACATGTAAAAACAGATTTATTTCCAGACGAAGTTTATGTTTTTACAACAAAAGGTGAAATTATTTCTCTTCCTCAAGGTGCCACGCCAGTAGATTTTGCTTATGCAGTTCACACTGCACTTGGTAACACCTGTATCGCTTGCAAAAGTAATGGTCAATTAATTTCTCTTTCGGAAAGAATTGAAAGTGGGGTCAGAATTGAGATTATTACAGCTAAAGATGCCCAGCCAAACCCATCTTGGCTAAATTTCGTGATGACAGCTAAAGCTCGAAGTGGAATACGTCATTTTCTTAAGCATCAACAACACGACGATTCTGTTATATTAGGAAAAAATCTCCTCGATAGGGCTCTTGGTAGTTTCGGTACAAACTATAAAAGTATCCGAAAATCTTGGATCAAAAGAGCTCTAAAAGAAACAGGCTGCACTAAATTTGAAGAAGTACTTCAACAAATTGGTCTAGGTGATAGAATGGCGTATGCATTGGCTAATCTTATGGCTCCTCCGTCAATGCGAAAAGACATCATACCCGAAAAATTCGAATCACCTATTATGATTGATACAAGAGAAGGTTTAATTATAAACTATGCTCGTTGCTGTCATCCTATACCAGGCGACTCTATACTAGGTCACCTCAGTCCCGGCAAAGGGCTTGTTGTCCATATAGATATCTGCAAGAACCTTGATGAAATTCGCACTAATAAAGAAAAGTGTATACCTCTCAATTGGTCTACTAAGTTAAAGGGTGATTTTGCAGTAGCATTAAAGGTTGAATTAGCCTCTGAGAGGGGTATCGTTGCTTCATTAGCTTCACGCATTTCAGAGACAGAGGCCGCAATACTAAAAATTCAAACAGAAGAAAGAGATGGTTTCTCTATGATTATCGATTTACTAATTGAGGTAAAAAGTCGACTTCACTTAGCTCGAGTTATCAAACGTATCAGAATTTTAAAACAAGTACAACGGGTATACCGTACAACTAACTAACATAGGACATCCATATGATTAATAAAGCCATCATAAATACAGAGAATGCTCCTGCGGCTATTGGAACTTACTCGCAAGCAATTAAGGTGAATAATACTGTATATTTATCTGGCCAAATCCCACTTGATCCAAAATCTATGGAACTGGTAGAAGGTGGTATCGAGTCTGAAATAAATCAAGTTTTCAATAATCTGGCTGCTATATGCCAAGCAGCGGGTGGTGACTTAAAAAATATAGTGAAATTAAACGTATACCTAACCGATCTAGCCAATTTTTCTATAGTCAACACTATCATGGCTTCTCATTTTGAGGAGCCCTATCCAGCAAGAGCTGCAATTGGAATTAGTCGGTTGCCAAAAGAAGCTGAGGTAGAAATGGACGCCATTATGGTAATTTAAAAGTAGAATTATTTTCTAACAACAATGGTATATAGCCTTTTTTAAAATCTGGAAAAATAAAATTATAGCCGCTATCTTTTATTAGTTTATTGTTACATCTACGATTAACGTTCTTATTATCTATGTTTTTAGGAATTTCATTATTTTCTTCTATTTTTACTCGCATATGGCTAGCTAGCCAGCTTTGTATTTCATAAGCCGGAACTGGCTGATTATCAGTTCCAATATATAGATCGGATATATCTTTTTTTTGTGAATACAGGTCTATTATATGAATTATGATGCCGGCACAATCTACAACATGAATTCTGTTTGTCCAGGATACTGGATGCTTAGATGCAATATTTCCTTTTTTAATTTGATTCAATAGCCTCCCTCGACCTGGACCATATATGCCAGAAAAACGCACTACGACTGACTTTATTAATTTGCTGTTATTCGTGACTAATTCTTTAGAAATGGATTTAACTAAATTTTCAGCCTCTAATAGCCTCTTTCCCCTATATGATTTTGAGGAAGCTACTGATGATTCATCCACCCATTCTCCGCAAGATTGACCGTAAACACCTGTGCTTGATACCCATATAATTAACTGTGGGCGATATGATATTTTCATAATAGTTGATTTTAAAACGTTCGCACCATTGACATAACTATCTAAGTATCCTTGATCGCTCATAGAATCGGGAGTTAAAGTAACAACAATAACATCAACATTTGAATTATCTAATATAGATAAAAAATTTTCACTGTCACACAGATTTCCTTGTATCGCTTCTATATCTGATGGTAAGGCAGACGGTTTTCTCCGCATTGCAAGTGTTTGCCAATGATCATATAAGCTATTATCTGAAATCGTTCGGATTGCCCGAACACCGATATCTCCGCAACCAGCAAACAAGACTTTCAATTAGCTTTCCTTTTATTACTTATTTTCGCTATTATTATAAATGAAAGATCATAAATAACCTTAACTGAATTGTTTCTATAAACCTATTTATCTAGCTGTGATTAAGCATATATGAACAGTCCAAATCTTGACCAGCTTCATGTATCTACCCTCAATGGAGTGGGGGCTCAAATCTCATCAAAATTATCCAAATTAGGGATTTATACCATACAAGATTTAGTGTTTCATTTACCACTTCGGTATATTGATAGAACACAAATATCTCCCATCGGAACACTAGAGACTGACCAAGAGGTCGTTATTGAAGGTGAGATCATTGGGTCTGAAGTGATTTATGGTCGACGCAGAAGCTTACTTTGTCGGTTAGAAGATATAACAGGAACTATAAGTTTACGTTTTTTTCATTTTAATAGTTCTCTTCAGAGGTGCTTGAAAAAAAATACTTTTCTAAGATGTTATGGTCAAACCAAAATTGGTAGTTCAGGAATCGAGATATACCATCCAGAATATCAATTTATTAACCCGGATAAACCCACGTCTCTTCAAGAAAATTTGACGGCTGTTTATCCAACTACTCAGGGTATCTCTCAACAAAGAATGAGGAATATAGTGCTACAGGCACTAGCTTTGATAGATACAGGTAAGTTAGAAGAACTGCTACCAAATATATTACAAAAATTACCACTCAAAGATGAGCTAAAATTTATTCATCAGCCACCTAGTGATACTCCAATTGAAGAATTGATTAGAGGAGAACACCGCGCACAACAACGCTTAGCTTTTGAAGAGCTGCTAGCACATAATCTTAGCTTGTTGAAACTTCGCCAATCAATACAACAAAGGGGAGGGCCAATTCTCAAAGTGAACAATATACTGCATGAAAGATTCTTAAATTCTCTGCCATTTATGCTTACTACTGCACAGAATAGGGTGAGTTTAGAGATACAAAACGATTTAAATAGCTCTACACCCATGCTTCGACTTCTTCAGGGTGACGTTGGATCTGGCAAAACGGTTATTGCAGCAATAGCAGCACTTCAGTGTATAGCTAATGGAAAACAGTGCGCTTTGATGGCCCCTACAGAAATTTTAGCAGAGCAGCACTTTTCATCTTTTAAGGATTGGTTAAATCCACTCGGAGTAAAGTTAGGTTGGCTCTCAGGAAAAATGAAAGGCAAGGCTAGAATACAGCAGCTAGATTCCATAGAGGATGGTTCAGCTCAAATCGTTATTGGAACACATGCGCTGTTTCAAGAGGAAGTTTGTTTTCATAATCTAGCTTTAACTATTATAGATGAACAGCACCGATTTGGTGTACATCAAAGACTTGCCCTACAAGAAAAAAGACGTAGTGGTAACCAAGTCCCACATCAACTGATAATGACAGCGACACCAATTCCTAGAACACTAGCTATGACCACATATGCTAATCTGGATGTGTCTGTTATTGATAAAAGTCCTCCCGGTCGCTTGCCAGTCAATACAGTTGTTATGTTAGATAGGCATAGGAAAAGAGTGATTGATCGAATACAGCATGCTTGCGCTAATGGATGTCAAGCATACTGGATATGTACGCTCATTGAGGAATCAGACATTCTGGAAGCTCAGGCAGCTGAAGTGACAGCAAAAGAACTTCACCTATTGCTTCCAAAATTAAAAATTGGATTAGTACATGGAAGACAAAAGCCGGATGAAAAATCTACCACAATTGCAGCATTTAAGTCTGGAGAAATTCAATTACTTGTTGCTACAACGGTAGTTGAAGTTGGTGTTGATGTACCAAATGCAAGCTTAATGATAATCGAAAATCCTGAACGGCTCGGACTTGCACAACTTCATCAACTCAGAGGTAGAGTAGGGCGCGGGAAAAAAGAAAGTCACTGTGTATTATTATATAGCCCACCTTTATCGAGAAATAGCAGTGAAAGACTAAAAGTTATGAGGCAAACAAATGATGGATTTAAAATAGCTGAAATGGACCTTAAGCTTCGAGGAGCAGGTGAGGTTCTTGGAACTAAGCAAACAGGGGAAATGGCATTTAGGATCGCGGACTTGAATAGAGACGCTCACCTGATATCTGAAGTACAAAAAATAGCCCAATTACTTCTATCTGAATACCCATCAAATGTCGAACTCCTCATTCAAAGGTGGCTTGGTAGTGACGAACAATATGGACAGGTATAGTGTCTAATATAAAATGTAAATACAGGCTAAAATAGAAGTTTGTTGCACAACTTGTAATTATAGGAAAAACATTGACTGCTGCTAAAAAATCTAATCAAATATTTATACATGAGCCTAACTGGCACGCCTATAAAAGAACTCCTAATATCTCTATTTCACTCAATATGAGGGGTTGGCTACTTGATAGGGGGTCTTTAACGCAACGATTAATAAAACTTAGTAGGGGCAATTTTCGCGTAAAAGTTCTCAAGCAAAATATTTCCACTCCAGCACTATCAGAAACTAGGGCCTTAAAAATCCCTTTACGCCAAAAGGCACTTATTAGACAAGTTTTTCTATATTGTCACAATGAGCCACTGGTCTATGCACGAAGTGTAATTCCACTAAGAACTTTGACCGGAAGATTAAGATATTTACAAAACCTGCAAAATAAAGCACTAGGGGCTCTTTTGTTTAAAGATGCTACTATGAAACGGGGAATCATAGATATTGGCTCTACAAAAATTAACCCTCATTCTCGTCATAAATTTGTTACCACAAATGAT
>DGPR01000020.1 GCA_002390525.1 Cellvibrionales bacterium UBA4435 | reverse complement strand
GAAGAAGCACCGGCAGTAGAAGAAGCACCGGCAAAAAAAGACTAATTGATTTAATTAATTACATATTTTTTGTTGCATCAGTATTAAGCGGCTTTTAAGGCCGCTTTTTTAATATATTAAAAAAATTTTATATTTTTTTAAGGTTGACTGGGTATATCAGGGTTGTTTTTTTTATTTTTTAGGATACTGTGACAATATACAGTATATTAAAAAGTTGTATTTATATGTCATTGATCATAGGTGTAGATCCTGGCTCTCGTAAAACTGGTTTTGGGGTTATAGAGATAGTTAGCAAAAGTAGCTCCCAAATTAAATACGTGACTAGTGGGATTATTCGTTTGCCGTCTGGGCCACTGCCTGAACGTCTGGGAGTGATCTTTGATAATATCTCCCAGCTTATAGACGAATTCAATCCTCAACAAATGGCAATAGAAGAGGTTTTTCTTGCCAGAGATCCAAGCGCAGCGATAAAACTTGGTCAAGCTAGAGGTGCTGCAATAGTTGCTGGGATAAAAAAAAATTTAGTAATTGGAGAGTATTCACCTCGAACTATCAAGAAATCAGTTGTTGGAAACGGTGGCGCTACTAAAGATCAAGTCCAGCATATGATTAAAACAATATTAAATTTGCCTTCTTCACCCGCTGAAGATGCTGCCGATGCATTAGCTGCAGCTATTTGTCACGCTCAAACTATTTCTTTTGGATTAAATTCAGAGGGATTATTGCACTATTCAAAAGGTCGATTTAAGCAAAAAATCAGTACATCCAGTTAATTTTTAAGAGGATTGATAATTTTATCGTAATCTGAATTGTTTTTTATAGGAGAAATGGTTTGATTGGAAGAATCTCAGGGGTTTTGATTGAAAAAAAAGCACCGCAATTATTAGTTGATGTTCAGGGGGTCGGCTATGAATTACTGGTATCGCTAACCACTTTTTTTGATCTGCCGGAAAACGACGAACAGGTGACTCTATATACACACTTAGTAGTTAGAGAGGATATTCAACAGCTCTATGGATTTAGAAAAGCGAGTGAAAGAGAGCTGTTTCGTATGCTGATAAAAATTAGTGGAGTGGGGCCGAAAATGGCACTTACTATACTTTCAGGAATGAACACAAAAGATTTTTTTGAATCAGTTCAAACAAACGATATAGAGAGACTCGTTAAGCTTCCAGGAGTTGGGAAAAAGACAGCAGAAAGATTAGCTATTGAAATGAAGGATTGTTTGCCTGCTATATCTTTAATGAATGCTAACAAAGTAGATTCAGGAGAAAAAGAAATATTTCATCAAAAATTAGGTGCTCAAGAAGAGGCTGAAAGTGTACTAATTGCATTAGGCTATAAGCCTCAAGAAGCAACTCGTATGATTGCTATCGCATCAAAAAATATAAACATAGCAAATAATGAAAAGAAGGTGAGTGAAAAATTAATTAGATTGGCTTTAAAGAGTAAAGTAAAATCATAATTGTTTATGTAACAAATATATAATAGCAAGTGACTTGAATATTGGTTGTTTGATGTCTTACTTTCGTATGAGTATACAGAAAAATGATAGAGACAGATCGAATAATATCTCCAGAAGGAGAAGAACAAGAAAAACGTTTTGATCGAGCTATTCGTCCGTTAAGCTTGGAAGATTATGTGGGTCAAGAAATAGTTAGGAATCAGATGCAGATTTTTATTAGTGCTGCCTCTAAAAGAAACGAGCCTCTTGATCATACTTTGATTTTTGGACCCCCTGGTCTTGGAAAGACTACATTAGCCCATATTATTGCAAATGAGATGGGTGTTGGATTAAAAACTACCTCTGGACCAGTACTTGAAAAAGCTGGAGATCTCGCTGCAATAATGACAAATCTTGAGTCAGGAGATGTGCTCTTTATTGATGAAATACATCGTTTGAGCCCAGTGGTTGAAGAGCTGATATATCCAGCGATGGAAGATTACCAGCTTGATATTATGATTGGTGAGGGTCCAGCAGCACGATCCATCAAGCTGGATATACCGCCCTTTACTCTTGTCGGTGCAACTACTAGAGCAGGTTTGCTTACCTCACCCTTAAGAGATCGCTTTGGTATAGTCCAAAGGTTAGAATTCTACTCAGACAAAGAGTTAAGTAAGATAGTTTCTAGATCAGCAAAATTACTTGGTGTGAAAATAGATGAAAATGGCACCCAAGAAATTGCCAGACGATCAAGAGGAACTCCCCGTATTGCAAATCGATTACTACGTAGAGTCAGAGATTATGCGGATATTAAAGCTGATGGAGTTATTTCATCACAAATAGCTGATATGGCGTTAAATATGCTCAATGTTGATTCTTGTGGATTTGACCATATGGATCGACGAGTTATGCTGGCAATAATAGAAAAATTTGATGGAGGTCCGGTTGGAGTTGATAGTGTGGCTGCAGCGATAAGTGAAGAAAGAAATACCATTGAAGACGTCATCGAGCCGTTTTTAATCCAGCAAGGCTACTTGCTTCGGACGCAGAGAGGGCGAACAGTTTCGCGATTAGCATATGAGCATTTTGGATTAAAAAATAAGATTATAAATGAAATATGAGGTTTATTTATAAATGATGCAGAAGTTTTGTCTACCTATTCGGGTCTATGTAGAGGATACAGATGCCGGAGGCATTGTTTATTACGCAAATTACCTTAAATATATTGAGCGTGCTAGAACAGAGCTCATAAGAACCTTTGGTTTTGATAAACCAGCACTATTTGGAAGCCTTCAGTTTGTAGTTCACTCTGTTAGCATTAAATACCTGCAGTCAGCAGTTCTAGACGATGAAATTATCGCCACTGCAGAAATAATAAGGGTTACGAAGACTTCTTTTATGGTTGCTCAATCTGTCCTTAGAAACAATGAGTTGCTGATAGATGCTGAAGTAAAAGTAGTTTGTATTAGTCATGATAAAAAGACTCCATGCGCGATACCGATTAATATGTTGAAAAAACTTCAAGGCGGAATAGTAAATATAAAGAGGGCTAGCTCATGACAGAGCAATTATCTTTATGGAGTTTAATTTTTAATGCCTCTTTTTTAGTTCAATTTGTAATGTTGATTCTTTTCCTTGCTTCAGTAGTGTCTTGGGTAATGATTATTCAGAGAGGGCTTTATCTACGTGAGGCTGAATATAATTCACGTCAATTTGAGAATGATTTTTGGTCAGGGATAGATTTAAATAAATTATATGAAGATATAAGAATCTCAGATGCTGGTGAGGGGTTACCTGGAGTATTTAGAGCAGGATTTAGGGAGTTCAGCAAACTTTCACAGCAAGCTGGTGTTGAGCCAGAGGCGGTCATGGAGGGTACTGAAAGATCAATGAGAGTTGCGCTAGCCCGAGAGGAAGAAGCACTTAATCAAAACCTACCTTTTCTTGCAAGTGTCGCATCTGTTAGTCCTTATATTGGACTATTTGGAACAGTTTGGGGAATCATGAATTCATTTCGCGGACTTGCTAACGTTCAACAAGCCACATTAGCGGTAGTGGCACCAGGTATATCCGAGGCATTGATCGCAACCGCAATGGGCTTATTTGCCGCGATACCAGCAGTACTGGCTTACAATAGATACTCTTCAGCTGCTGAAACAATTTATAATAGTTATGAAACGTTTGCAGAAGAACTGTCTACTATTTTGCACCGAAGGATTCATAGTAAGTGATAATTAAAACTATGAAAAAAAAGCGACGATTGGTTGCTGAAATCAATGTTGTTCCATACATTGACGTAATGTTAGTTTTGTTAATAGTTTTTATGGTAACCGCTCCATTGTTAATGCAAGGAGTTAAGGTAGAACTACCTAGCGCCCCATCTGCACCACTTGACAAAAACAGCAAAGACCCCTTAATTGTATCAATTAAGTCTGACGGTTCGTTTTATATCGATCTAGGAAATGGAAAAAATAAAAAAGAAACTCTGGAATCAATTTTAGTAAAAGTTAAAAAAGTATTATCGCAGCAACCTAAAACTCCTGTTCTAGTTTGGGGAGATAAAAAAGTAAACTATGGCTCTGTTGTTGAGCTGATGAGCAGTTTACAAAATGCTGGGGCACCGTCTGTAGGCCTCGTAACCGAACCACCTATAAGAAATTGAATATTTTATTCTTTACTAGACTCACTTCACTTATTTTGGCTATATCTTTGAGTCTAATTCTGCATTTAGTTGTAATTTATTTTCTTTTTAATAAATGGGACGAAGGGATAAAAATACAAAAGGTATCGCCCCCAAAGTATTTGCAAGCCAAGCTGGTAAATCTGGATGAAAAAATTAAAAAAAAAATACAACCTAAACCTAAACCTAAACCTAAACCTAAACCTAAACCTAAACCTAAACCTAAAAAAAATAATGAAAACAAAATAAAACATAAAATTCTTGATGAGCAAGAAACGAAAAGCCTGCAAGCAAGCAAGCAATTAGAACTAGAGAATAAAAAAATAGTATCTAGCTATTCTGCATACATAATTGAAAGAATAGAGGCTAACTGGAACAGACCGCCCAGTGCAAGAAGAGGAATGGAATCAAAATTACTAATTAGATTAGTTCCAACAGGCCAAGTTATAAGCGTGAAGCTACTCAAAACAAGTGGGAATATTGCCTTTGATAGATCAGCAGAGCAGGCTGTTTACAAAGTTGGTAGTTTTGATAAGTTACAGCAATTAGATATCCAGACATTTGAGAAAAATTTCAGGAAATTACAGTTAGTTTTTAAACCAAATGATTTGAGGTTGTAATAAATTGAAAAAAATTAATTTGATTATAATTCTATTTGCCTTTATTTCTTTATCAGCATCGGCTGAGCTATCTATTAATATTACAAAGGGAATTGACAATCCGACAAAAATAGCTATTGCTCCATTATCTTTTTATGGAAATCAACTTCCTGAAGATACAAGTAGAATTATCGAAGATAATCTTAAAAGAAGTGGTCTTTTTGATCCTATTTCAAGAAAAAATATGTTGTCATTTCCAGGTACGATAAAAGATATATATTTTCGTGATTGGAAAATCCTAGGAGCTGAATATCTAGTTATTGGAAGCTTAATATTAAGTGGCGATTTTTACGAGATTACGTACAGTTTGTTGGAGGTGCACAGCTCAAGATTAGTCTTTACGAAGATTGCAAAAGGATCTAAAGGCCAACTAAGGGATCTATCTCATCATATAAGCGACGAGGTATATGAGGCTATAACAGGAATTGAAGGTGCATTTTCTACCAAGGTTGCGTATGTGACATCCTTAAAATCAAACAACAAAACATTATACAAACTTATGGTATCCGATGTTGACGGCGCTAGAGAAAGACTAATACTTGAGTCTAATCACCCTATTATGTCTCCTTCTTGGTCTCCTGATGCAAAAGAGTTAGTTTATGTTTCTTTTGAAACAGGAAGACCAGCAGTATTTCGTCAGAATTTAGCTAATGCTAATAGAAAGCAACTTACCAACTTTAGAGGATTGAATGGAGCCCCATCATGGTCACCTGACGGAAAAAAATTAGCACTAGTTTTATCGAAAGATGGTAATCCTGAGATTTATACTTTTGATCTAAGAAAAGAAAAATTTATACGTCACACAAATCATTTTGCAATCGATACCGAACCTAATTGGGCACCGGATAGTAAATCTCTTGTTTTTACCTCAGATAGAGGTGGATCACCACAAATATATAGATTAACCCTCAAAAATGGAGAAGTGCAACGCCTAACTTTCCGAGGATCATATAATGCTAGGCCCAGGCTAGCTAGTAATGGCAGAACTTTAGTGATGATTCATAGAAGTGCTCATCAATTTCATATTGCTACACAAGATTTAGTAAATGGTGATTTAAGAATTTTATCTAATACTAGTTTAGATGAATCACCCACAGTCTCACCAAATAGTGCTATGCTACTTTATGCTACAAAGATAAATAATAGAGGAGTTTTAGCAGCTGTTTCTCTTGATGCAGGAGTAAAATTTCTTCTCCCAAGTAAACAGGGAGACGTCCGTGAACCAGCTTGGTCACCAAAATAAAATAGAACTAAATTCGGTATATGTCGTCTAATAAAGCAAAATATTGTTAAAAAGGAAAAACAAAAAATGAAAAAAATTTATAAATATAGTTTGGCCACTATAGTCTTGTCATTATCTCTAGTGGGTTGTTCAATAACAAAGAACAATAGTGTAGCTACTATGACTGATGACCGCATTACAACTGGATCTATAAAAAATAATTCGATACAGGGCTCTACCTTAAAAACAGATATCAAAGTTCCTCGTGTATTTTATTTTGAATTTGATAAAGTAATGCTCAGCTCTGAGGCACGATCAGCCCTTAGACTTCATGCGCAAAGTTTACGTTCAAATCCAGCTAAAATTCGTTTGCTTGGGCATGCAGATGAACGTGGTAGTCGCGAATATAATATGGCTTTAGGAGAAAATAGAGGAAATGTTGTTCGAGATTTTTTAATCCAAGAAGGCGTGAGTAGCTCGCTAATTGAAGTTATTAGTTATGGTGAAGAAAAAGCAGCTTCCTCTGGTAGTAATGAGGATTCATGGGCTATGAATCGAAGAGTAGAATTAAAATAATATCAAATATCAAATATTTTCTTATGAAAACTATAAATTCATTGATATGCTATTTTATAAATGGCCTTATTCTAATATATGGAATGATTTTTTCGACTGTCATTATAGCTGCAGCACCAGTTGAAAATATCAAAAATAATTCGAATAAAAATAATCATATTATCAACAAATCTATGTCCCAATCTATAAATATCGATGCTCATTATCAGACACAACTACTCAAACAAGAGGTAAGATCTCTTAGAGGTATAGTTGAAGAACTTAAAAATGAAGTTGACCTTATATCTAAACAGCAGAAAGATAATTATCAAAATTTAGACCAAAGGTTATCCAGTCAATCTGGATATGCAAATAATTCTTCAGAGATAGATAATAATAAAATTATAGAGACTACAACCAGCATAATAGACGATAAAAATAAGCTTCCTTTGCTTCTATCAAAAGAAGAGAAGGAATACTATGATAATGCTTATGCGAATTTAAAGTCAGGTAACATAGACAAAGCTATTTCAGGTTTTAAATCTCATGATATTAAATACCCAAATGGAACTTATGCCGCCAATGCATATTATTGGCTTGGTGAAATATATTTACTCCAAAGTCAGCTAAGTCTAGCTCATGAAGCATTTTTAACAGTTCATCAGGACTATCCAAAACACCTTAAATATCCCGATGCGACGTTTAAATTAGGACAGGTTTATTTTATGCAAGGCGATAAAGTGAAAGCTAAGAAAATAATTAATAGTATTACAGATGGAAATACCAACACTGCTATATTAGCTCGAAACTTTATAGCTGAAAATTTTTAGTTTTGGTAGACAATGAGTCCAACTAACGAACCTTTCGGTCGGAGACTGACAGTTCAATTAACACTTGATTTTTCATTGTTCATGAGTAAGATAACCGTCTCTTCAAGCGGGTCGTTAGCTCAGTTGGTAGAGCAGTTCCCTTTTAAGGAATTGGTCGTTGGTTCGAACCCAACACGACCCACCATATATAAAGCTTCTTAATTTCTATGGTCAGACTTATTTTTTGTGCATATTAGATATATGTTAAAATTACAAATGAGCTTCTATTGAAAATTGATTATGAATACACCTCTTAACCAGCATCAAAAAAATCTAAGCTTTACGCCTACATCGAAGACTGATCAGATTATTGAGTCTCATCTTAAATCTATATATGCCCAACCAAGACCCTCCACCCAGGAAGAAGGTTTGTACAGGAATAGAATTAAGCAACTATTGAAAGATAGAAATGCAGTAATAGTTGCTCACTATTATACCGATCCATCGATTCAAGCTTTGGCAGAAGAAACGGGCGGAATTGTTTCTGACTCGCTAGAGATGGCAAGATTTGGCAGCACACATCAGGCCACTGTACTAGTAGTTGCAGGTGTAAAGTTTATGGGAGAAACAGCTAAAATTTTAACGCCAGAAAAAAAAGTTTTGATGCCTACGCTTGAAGCAACATGTTCTTTAGATATTGGATGTCCTGTGGATGATTTTAGTGAATTTTGCGATCAAAATCCTGATAGAATTATAGTTGTTTACGCAAATACATCAGCTGCTGTAAAGGCAAAAGCTGACTGGGTAGTTACTTCTAGTATAGCTGTAAATGTTATTGAGTATCTTGATAGCTGCGGAAAGAAAATACTTTGGGCGCCAGATAAGTATCTAGGTAGTTATATTCAGAAAAAAACTGGTGCTGATATGCTTATGTGGAATGGAAGTTGTATTGTGCATGAAGAGTTTAAGTCAAAAGGAATTATTGAGTTAAAAAATGTATACCCCGATGCTGCATTGCTTGTCCATCCAGAGTCTCCTGAAGCCATGATTGATATGGCAGATTTTGTTGGTTCAACTTCACAACTAATTGAGGCCTCGAAGAATCTACCTAATCAACAAATGATCGTAGCAACTGACTCGGGTATATTTTATAAGATGCAGCAAGCATGTCCTAATAAAGAGCTTATAATTGCTCCTACTGCTGGACAAGGCGCTACCTGTCGAAGTTGTGCAAATTGTCCCTGGATGGGGTTAAATGATCTTAAGAACTTGATGAATTCTTTAGAGCTAAATGAGAATGAGATATTTGTAGAAAAAAGTACTAGCATAAAAGCAATGAGTTCATTACAAAGAATGTTAAATTTTCGTGACGAGTAACTATAAGTTCTTTATATCTTCTTCAATCTTCTCTAAATTTTTAAGCCTTTGATCAATCAATAATTTTTTATTGTAGTCATTGACCAATAATTTTCTTGCATACATTAATTGATCTCTTGCTTTGTCAAAGACACCAATCAGTATAAAATATTCTGATCGCGCCAGGTGAACGCCTGGTATATCTCCAGAGAGACCACGAACTTCTGCAAGTTGAAACCATACCTCAGGATTGTTTGGGTGACTATTTTTTAATGAGTTTAATATTTTTTCAGAATCAAAAAAACGATTGGCCTTAAGATATGTTTCAGCCAGAGACATACGTAAAGGGTAGCTTTTAGTATCATATTTTAGAAGTGAAAGAGTTTTTTCGATTGCAGTAGTATATTTTTCTTGATTTCGATAACTCTCAATCTGAGCCATTTTATAAAGGAGCTCATTTGGTGATATTTTCATTAGTTTATTAATTAATTTATCTGTTGTTGTGAAATTCCTCATAGCCATATTTGAAAGAGCCACACCATAGATCGCAGCATTTTTATTCTTCCCTGTATCACTCAATTGGTTTTTGAAGTAGTTTAGCGATAAATTAGGGTCTTCCTTGATTGCAATAATTGCTCTGGCTCGCATCAAATGAAATTCAAAATTGTCAGAATAATTTTTAACCTTGAGTTGATTTATTCTATTTTTTGCATCAACAACTCTATCTTGTGTAAGTGGGTGGCTCCTCAGAAATTCAGGGATCTTGCTACTTGCATGTCTGCTTAGTTTTAACATTCCTTCGAACATAGAGGACATAGCACTTGGGTTCATTCCTGAGGCAATCATTGTTTGGAGACCTAATCTATCAGCTTCCCGTTCATTTTGTCTGCTGTATCTTAAAGCTGTATTCATTCCCATAGTTTGCGTTGCACTTAAGCCAGCCATACCTGCATCACTACCAGCTGTTGCTGACAAAATGAGGCTCGCAAGCAAACCTGCCATACTTACAACTCTATTTTTCTTTTGTTGATTTAAGCGACGGGCAAAGTGTCTTTGACTTAGATGAGCAATCTCATGCGCAATAACCGATGCCAATTCATCCTCGGTTTTTGCATACAGAAATAATCCTGTATGAACTCCAATTATTCCTCCAGGCACTGCAAAAGCGTTTAGTGTTGAATTATTTATAACAATAAGCTCAATACGCCGATCCTCCAGACGGCTTTTAGACGCTAATTTGCTGATTAGTTTTTCTAAGTAATTTCTTAAAAGCGGATCATGATTTTCATTAACTCTACTTCGATAAGCTTTAAGCCAAGCTCGGCCTAATTCAAACTCTTTTTGTGGCGAAATATTACTTGATGACTCGTCCCCTAGTAGGGGAAGATTGATTTCAGCACTCAAAGCTGGCCTAACTACAACTAGTAAGACTAAAAAAATTAGTATCAAATACCGAAAATGGTTAAAAAGTGTTATTAACTTGTTCATTTTGATTGATATGCGGCAATAGGACTGTATGTGTAACTTTAATTATAAAATTAAATCTATAACAATAGATACACTTTAACAACTAAGGCACGAAGATTTAGAAAACTTAAGTAATATTATTATAGCTTGATTAGTGATCTCGTACCTTATTGCATGTATTATCTAATGACAAGATTGGAGAGTTTCATGTTGAAAGTATTAGGTAGATGGATTAACCGTTATTTTGGCGAGGAAGAGACAGTTTTATTAGCCGTATTGTTAATTTCTGCTTTGGTGGTATTAATAACACTTGGTCAAATAATAGCACCTTTCATTGCAGCACTTATTTTTGCTTTCTTATTGCAAGGGGGGGTAAACCGCTTGACCCTTTTGGGTATTCCCAGAATAGTTGCAGTAATAAGTGTATTTTTATTTTTTATTGGAACTTTTTCAGCAGTTTTAATTATTTTTTTACCATTGATAGGCCGACAATCATTAAATTTAGTCGAAAAGGTTCCTGCTATGGTCGATCAGTCTCAGGGGTTACTTTCTTTACTGTCTGAAAAATTTCCTAAAATTTTTTCTGAAAATCAAACAAGTGATCTATTGGCACAAGCATCAAAAGAACTTGGTGGTATTGCGCAAAATTTAGTAAGTTTTTCATTTGAAACATTTCCAAGTATTTTAGCGCTAGTTCTGTATGTCGTATTAGTGCCTTTACTAGTTTTTTTTATGCTGAAAGATAAAGAAAAGCTACTAAGCTTTTTATCTAATCTTCTTCCCCTTAAGCGCCCTATGATGTGGAAAATATGGAAAGAAATGAACTTTCAAATGGCTAACTATGTCCGTGGAAAAGCAATCGAGATAGTAATCGTTGGTTTTGTTAGTTATGTAACATTTTTATTTTTTGGGTTAAATTATGCCGCACTTCTTGCTTTATTAGTTGGATTGTCAGTTATCGTTCCGTATATAGGTGCTCTTCTTGTTTCTATCCCAGTAGTTATGGTGGCCTATCTTCAGTGGGGCTGGGAGGGAGATCTATTTTTTTTACTAGGAGCTTACGCAATAATTCAAGCTCTAGATGGTAATGTTTTAGTACCTTTATTATTTTCAGAGGCAGTGAATTTGCATCCAGTATCAATTATACTTGCTGTAATTTTATTTGGAGGAATATGGGGA
Source organism: Cellvibrionales bacterium UBA4435 (assembly GCA_002390525.1). Taxonomy (GTDB): domain Bacteria; phylum Pseudomonadota; class Gammaproteobacteria; order Pseudomonadales; family Porticoccaceae; genus Porticoccus. The sequence goes on along the minus strand of DGPR01000020.1, from coordinate 9,977 downwards.
TTTTGGGGTGTATTTTTTTCAATCCCTTTAGCAACACTAGTTAAAGCTCTTTATGGCGCATGGCCAAATCCAAGTATGCCTCCTAATAACCAAAATTGATTCTTTTTTAATGTGCTTCTAGATGAATAAAATATATATAGTATTAATTTATAGTCTAATTTTTAGCCCAGCTCAAAATCTCGCCTCAGAATCGGTAGATTTTTTTATTAACTCTCAAGAGCTTATAAAAACTAACCAAGTTATAGTAGAAAAAAGCAAGCCAGATTCTTCTGAGTACCGTTATATAGAACTCTCAAATAAAATGAAGGTACTGCTTATTTCGGATATGAAAGCCGACAAGGCAGCTGTATCCCTTGATGTCTTTGTAGGTAGTTCTCATGATCCAATAAATCGACAAGGTTTAGCTCATTTTCTTGAACATATGTTGTTTTTAGGAACAGATAGATACCCTGCGCCAGACGAATATCAGTCCTTTATAAGTCAGCACGGAGGTTCGCATAATGCATACACATCTTTTGAACATACAAATTATTTTTTTGATATTGACCCTAAAAGTATTGAGTCAGCACTAGATCGCTTCTCAAGATTTTTCATTGCCCCCTTGTTTAACTCTGAGTATGTTGATCAAGAGATGAATGCAGTTCACTCCGAGTATATGGCGCGAATAAAAAATGACTATCGTCGACAAAGAGATGTTTTATCTGAGATTGTTAATCCAAACCACCCTGCAGCAAAATTTAGTGTTGGAAATCTAGATATTTTATCCAATAAGAAGATCAGCAATGTTCGAGATGATCTTCTAAGTTTCCATAATAAACATTATTCTGCAAACAGGATGGCTCTAGTTGTTCTTGCTCCTAAAAGTCTTGATGAATTGGAATCTGTTGTTACTGCAAAATTTAATGAAGTAAAAAATACAGATAAAGTACAATTTAGACATAAACAACCGTTATTTAAAGATGGTGTATTGCCTTATCTGCTAAATATTGAGCCTATCCAGGAGCGGCGTCAATTAACAGTAACTTTTCCTTTGCCTTCTATGCGAGACTATTATCGAGAAAAACCCCTTAGTTATATTGCCAGCTTAATTGGAGATGAGGGTCATGGTAGTCTTTTATCTTTATTGAAAGAGAGAGGTTGGGCTGAGGGACTTATGGCTGGAGAAGGCCTATCTGATCTAAATGGAAGCTCTTTTGATATAAGTATTAGTCTAACGCCTGACGGAGCAAAAAGCTTCAAAAAAATTATTAATTTAATTTTTCAAAAAATCAACCTCATCTCGCAAAATGGAATAGAAGAATGGCGCTGGGCCGAGCAAAAAAAATTAGCTGAGACTGCATTCCGTTATAAAGAGGCAAGTAGCCCGAGTAGTCGTGTTATGCAGCTTTCTTCTCAGCTTCATGACTACCCTCCTCATTTAGTTATCAGGGGCCCCTACCTGCATAACCAATTTGATCCAGGCCTTATTTACAAAATACTTAGTTTAATGAAACTTAATAATTCCTTAATTACTCTTGTATCTCCAGAAGTTCAAACTGATAAAGTATCTAACTTATATATGGCTCCATATAGTTTAAAAAAATTTAAGACTGACCAAGTTCGAGAGTTTGATTTAGCAAATACCTTAAAATTACCACCTCCAAACAAGTTTGTTCCAGATAGCTTTGAAATAAAATCAAAGATAACAAATTCATCCGCCGGTAAACCAAAATTATTAATTGATAAGGAAAATTATCGTCTTTGGCATTACCCAGATGATTTCTATGGTGTTCCCAAAGCTCAATTTTATGCATCAGTAAAAATCCCATTAATAAAGAATGCCAACGATGCTGCTATGCTTGATTTATATCTAAGGGTCGTTAATGAGCAACTTAAAGAAGCTAATTATGCTGCAACACTAGCTGGGTTAAATTATGGTATTTTTAGGCAGGCAAATAAAATAATTATTTTTGTGAGTGGATTTGATAACAAATTACCTTTTTTGATAAAAGAGGTTACCAATGAGTTATTTTCACCACATCGGGAGCAAGAAGATAAGCTATTTTATCGACTGAAATCAGAGTTAACGAGAGAGTGGCAGAATGCAAAAAAAGATTCCCCATATAAGCAGGTTGTTAGGGAAGTAGCTCATCAGATTGATACTAAATCTTGGAGCCCAGAAGAGCTTTCAGAAGCCATGCTAAATTTTGATATAATCAAATTTAATAATTTCATACAAACTATATTTTATGGTGCAACCACAGATTTTCTTGTAGGTGGAAATATAGAAGCTTCAGTCGCTAAATCTATCATTCCGCCGACGGTCAGCCTTTTTGAGAATAAGACCTACGGTGGCGATCATCAGATATATAAAATTCGTTCAGAAGAAAAATTGAACTTATCTTTAGCAATCAATCATAACGATTTGGCTATTCTAAAATATTATCAAGGACGAAATGATAGCCCCAAGGAAGAGGCCTCAATAATCTTATTAAAACAGCTCATAGGATCCGATTTTTTTCACGAATTGCGCACAAAAAAACAACTGGGTTATATAGTGGCTGTGGTGAATCAGAAAGTTGATAGGATTCCAGGTGTCAGTTTATTAATTCAATCACCCGAGGCCTCAGTAATTAGAATGGGACAAGAGATAGATAATTTTTTATTAGACTTTTTTGATAAATTAAAAATCATGACTGAAGAAGATTTCCTTAAACAAAAAGAATCAGTTTTATTGAGATTACAGGAAAAGCCTAAAAATTTATTGGAGAGCTTATCCCAATTCTGGGAGTGTATAATTACACGTAATTATACATTTGATCGTAGAGAGAAATTGATATTTGCGCTACAGAAGATTTCACACAAAGAAATCTTAAATACATTTAGCTCTCTAATGATTAAATCTGGTTATTCTTTTCAAATAGATAGCGGCGACAGTTTTTCATTTGATAAAAAAGAGTTTGAGAAAAATAGAGAAGCCTTTACTCTTCATACTAAATAACTTTAATAAATCCAGTTATTTAGTATGTTTTTTTTCACTGAATGATTTGTTTTTTTTCTTTTTTTCTTCGAATTGATCATTTTTATTTAGAACACTAAGTTTCATTGGGCGCTGCTTGACTCTTACTTTATGTTTCAAGTGTTGAAATATATCGTTTGGCATACCCTCTGGTAGGTCAACTGTACTGAAGTCATCATATAGCATGATACGGCCAATATTCTTACCATCGATCCCTGATTCACTTGCAATAGCGCCAACAATATCTTTTGGCATGACTCCATCATTTTTGCCAGCTTCCATCCTGTAGGTAACCATATTAAGTGAATCACCTGAGCTATTTTTTTTGGATGCACTAGATCTTCTTTTAGATTTTCCAGAGCTAGAATTTGTAGATTTTTCGTGTATTTTTCTCTCGTTAAATCTAGTATCAATCGAAGGCATATTAGGAAAAAGAGGCCGATCTTGTTGCACTTGTGCTGCTAACCCGGCTGCTACGTCAGATATTGATAAATTATTATTTTCACATAATTTATGAAGAAGCTCTTTGAAGCGCTCAAGATCCTTAGTCTCAATACTTTGTAGTATACGGTCTTCAAATTGCTGAATGCGTTGACCGCTTACTTGATCTCCGGTTGGAAGAGTCATCATAGTAATTTTTTGTTTTGTTGATTTCTCGATTGAATGTAATAGACGATTTTCCTTGGGCGCAACGAATAAAATAGCTTTACCATCTCTCCCGGCTCTGCCAGTACGGCCAATTCTATGGACATAAGCTTCGTTATCATAAGGAATGTCATAGTTTATCACGTGACTGATGCGCTCAACATCAAGCCCTCTGGCAGCAACATCAGTTGCAACCACAATATCAATTTGCCCTTTTTTCAACCTATTTATTGTACGTTCCCGTATAGTTTGACTTAGATCGCCGTTAAGAGCAGATGCCGAGAAACCTCTAGCCTCAAGTTTTTCTGCAACTTCTGACGTAGCAGATTTTGTTCGAACAAATATTAGCATTCCATCAAATTTTTCTACCTCTAAAATACGTGTTAATGCCTCCATTTTTTGATGGCCTTTGACAATTAGATAAAATTGTATAATTCGTTCAACAGTTTTTGTTTTTGAGGCTATGCTTACCTCTTTAGCATCTCCTAGATATTTTTTTACAACTCTACGTATAGTTGGTGGCATCGTTGCTGAAAATAAAGCTCTTTGACATTCGGGTGGCGTCTCTGCAAGAATAGTTTCAACATCATCAATAAATCCCATTCGAAGCATTTCATCAGCCTCATCCAAAACTAGGGCATTAAGTTTATTTAAGACCAAGCTTCGGCGTTTGATGTGGTCAAGGATTCTACCAGGGGTGCCTACAACAACCTGCGCTCCTCTTCTAAGCCCGCGTAACTGTATACTTATATCCTGCCCACCATATATTGGTATGACTTGAAATTTATTAATATTTCTTGCATAGGTTTGAAATGCTTCTGCAACTTGAATAGCAAGTTCACGAGTTGGCGTAAGAACTAGTATCTGGGGATCTTTTTGTACCTTATTAAGACGACTAAGTAATGGCATTGCAAAAGCACCAGTTTTGCCTGTACCTGTTTGAGCCACACCAAGTAAATTTTCTCCACCTAACAATATAGGAATACTTTGCGCTTGTATGGGAGATGGCTGCTCATAACCTAATTGCTTGATAGCCTTGAGTACTGATTCAATAATTCCCAGTGATTCGAAATCGGGGGGTAGCATAAGTGAGGTCCGAGTTACTTAGATTCACGACTAAAAAGCCGAGTTTGTTAAAAAACGCAAGTATACGCCTATGGTTTGGCTGGAGAAAGGATTTTCGCTTATATGCTTTGTTTCGCGACAGCTAATCTTTAGCAATAACTATAGCCAATATTAGGTTAGGCCACAGGCCCTGTAGTCCTTACCCTTTTTGTTTCTTTTTTTAAAGAAGATCTTTCATTACCACTTAGAGTATTAACTTTACCGTCAATTAAATTTTTTAGTGCTATGAGGAATCCTAAAAGAATAAATGCTCCAGGAGGAAGCATAAATAATAAAAAACTATATCCCTCACTGAAAATAGTTATACTCCAATCGACTGCGGCTGACCCAAACAATAGATCCATATTTATAAAAATTTTACCGACACTTAGGATTTCTCTTACTGCACTTAAAGTAATAAGAACGGCAGAAAAACCCATACCAAAAATCAAACCATCAAAAGCAGATTTAACTACACTATTTTTGCATGCAAATATTTCAGCTCTATTTAAGATTAATCCATTAACAATTATCAAGGGGATAAATATACCTAACAATATATAAAGTTCATACATGAAGACTTTCATGAATAGTTCAATAATAGTTGTAAATGTAGCGATTATAATTATAAATATTGGGATTTTTAGTATGCCCGAAACACGTTTTTTTATTAACGAGATAGTTATATTTGAGAATAATAGAACAAACATCGTAGCTATACTAAGTCCTAAAGCTTTTACTACACTGTTGGAGACTGCAATCAACGGACATAACCCTAAAAAAAGAATAAGCCCCTGATTTTCCTCCCATATCCCATTATTTAAAATACTTTTATAGGAGCGAATATACATCAATTACCGCCTTCAAAATTGTTACTTACCTTAATTTCATTAAATACATCGAGCTCCTTTATAATCCTTGATTTATCCATTTCATAGTACTTCAGTGTTTCATGAACCTGTTTAATTATCGCGCTAGGTGTAATGGTCGCTCCAGTAAATTGATCAAAATATCCACCATATTTTTTAACTTTCCATGACTTGGGTTCTAGATTGTTTAAAGATTTTTTGTTGAAATTTAGAATCCAGTCGCTCTTAACCACCTCCATTTTGTCACCAAGCTCCTGGGTTTCTTTATGAGAAACCACTCTTACAGAAACAATGCTACCATCAAGATTAATACCGACTAAAATCTTAATTTTTCCGTTATAGCCGTCATACGCTATTGAAGGAACTATAATACTAATTAGCTTGCCATTTATCTTTACTAGGTGAATCTCTCCGCTTTCAATTCCTAACATAGAAAAATACTTTTTAGGAATATTAATTGTATCTGTCAATATATCATTAGTATAATTTGCGTTTGGTGCAACTTGAAAAAGAAACCGCTTAGCATACCTGCTTTCGGACTTAATAATATAGCCTTTAGTTATTGCATGTACTGTGAACACTGTGATCCCTGATATTAAGGCTACAATACCTAAAACAGCGATATTCTTCCACACCGAACCACTAAACATTGATCACATCTTTTTTATTATTCATGTTCTTTGATTCTTGTTAATTTATCTATTAATGGTGAAAAGAAATTCATTATTAAAACTGCAAAAGCTATCGCATCAGGGTAACCTCCCCAGCTTCGAATTATAAAAATTAAAATACCTATTAGTGTGCCATACAAGAGCTTACCCCTGTAACTATTTGGAGATGTAATTGGATCTGATGCTATGAAGAAAGCCCCAAGCATTGTGGCGCCGCTAAATAGATGGAATATTGGTGAACCAAGACTTAATGAGCTTCCACTATCATAGAAAACAGATGACAGTATTATTAGGGACCCAAGTATTCCGAATGGAATATGCCATGTGAGTATTTTTTTATATAGCAATAAGCAACCACCTAGAAAAAAGCATATATTTATCCACTCCCAGCCATAACCTGCCAATATCCCTTTCGTAAAATACAGCTGATCGCTATAGAGTCGGTCAATCATGAGACTCGAATTTTGCCTAAAAACATCAAGTGGTGTTGCAGCCGTGTAGGCATCCACTTGGTTGAGTGTATTTGCAGCATCTAAATTAAAAAAAGGGAAAACAATTTTTATGGATTGCCACAAATCAGGTGCTTCAATACCTGTAAAATCCATGCTGATTGGTGCTGGCCATGCAGTCATTTGAGTCGGAAAAGATATAAGCAAGACTGCATAACCAACCATCGCCGGATTAAACGGATGATAACCATGAACCCCATAAAGGTTTTTTGCTATAACAACACTAAAAAAAATTCCAATCACAGGTATCCACCAAGGAGTCAATGGGGGAAGAGATATTGCTAGCAGAACGGCTGTAAGTAGCACGCTATGATCTTTAAGATGAGAAATAACCATGCGCTTACGAAGTTTAAGTATAAGAGCTTCAAGGATTAGGGCTGTTAAAGACGATATAGCGATGTTTAAAAGAGAGCCCCAACCAAAAAATAATATAAGCGTAAATATCCCAGGAATTATCGCAATGAATATTAAATTTGTAATTGGAATCTTGTTATATTCGGTCTCTGATTCCAATGAGGTGGTTAAAGTCATATTATGTGCTCATTTAGCTTAAGTTTAGATAAGTCACTAGACTGGGCTGCTGCAAGACGAATTCGGGCACTCTCAACAGATGCAACAGCTCGTTTATATTTATCGTCATTAGTTAAAACCTTCAATTCTTTAAGTTTTTTTTCAGCAGTATGAAGTTGATCTTTTGCTCTAGCAACACGCCTTAAAAATCTGGCATGATCGGCCTCTGGAGTAGATTTTTTAGCTTCAATCTGTTTCATAGCCTCTTTTAATAGATTATTAGTTGTACTGGTCATTTTGTCGTTTTTTGAGGAAGCTAGACGCCTATTACGAATAACACTTTTGGAGGCTAGTTCTTTATCTTTTCTTTCTATCTGATATACAAATCGATCCCTTGCTCTATCGGAGTTAATTATTGATTGTGGCTGATCCCACTTATAGCCGGATAAATTCTTTTCTACTGATACCATATCTATACAGTCGACAGGGCATGGATCAATACAAAGATCACAACCAGTACATTCTTTCTTGATTACTGTATGCATTTGTTTTGCTGCACCGAGAATTGCATCTACTGGACATGCTTGTATGCACTTAGTGCAACCGATACACTCATCTTCGCGAATAAGGGCAACAGTTTTTATGTCTGTCGAAAAACCATATTGATTATCCAGGCTAGGCGGACTCATATCTAAAAAACTTGCGAGGGCGTTAATTGTAATTTGGCCACCAGGCGGGCACTTATTTATTGCATCTCCAACAGCGATTGCCTCGGCATAGGGTCTACAGCCCGGGTAGCCACATTGACCGCACTGTGTTTGTGGCAAAAGACCGTCAATTTTCTCGACAGCCGAAATAATCTCTACCTTAAATTTGATGGATGCATAGCTAAGCAACATACCAGAAAAAATACAAAAACTGACGAACACCATTAAGGCAGAATAAAAGGATTTTTGGATTATGATGTCGTATATTTCCATATCTAAATTAATCCAATAAAACCCATGAATGCTAATGACGTTAATCCAGCTGTAATTAGTGTAATAGAGGAGCCTATAAATGGCTTCGGCACATCAGCACAAGTTATTCTTTCACGCATGGCTGAAAATGATATTAGCACTAGAGAAAAACCTATAGATATACCAAAACTATAAAGAAATGTTTCCAATAAGGTGTGCTCTTCCGTAATATTTTGAAGGGCCACACCAAGTACAGCGGAATTAGTAGTGATCAATGGTAAAAAAGTCCCTATACTTCGATGCAATAGGGGTTTATTTTTTTCCACATACATCTTTATTAGTTGAACTATTACTACAATTACAAAAATAAAAAAAATAGCCTTAAAATATTCAATATTTAATGGTGTCAGTATCCATCTATCAATTAGGAAGCTCAATATCGCAGATATTGTTAAAACAATTGTGGTAGATCCAGCTACACTGATTGCTATTTCAATTTTATTTGATGAGCCCACAAAAGGGCAGAGTCCTATGCATTGAACTAGAATAATATTGTTTACAAATATAGCGCTGATTAGGATGACAGCAAATTCCTGCATGTTTTCATCTCAACAGATTGCAAGTTGAAGTTTTAGTGCCTTGTTGGTCGAAATTTTTAAGCCTACTGGCTTTGTATATAAATCAACAACTTAAGTGATTCTTTGTCCTGGTTTTGCGCCACTATCAGGAGAAATTAGATAGATTCCATCGTCATCACCAGCAGCTATGACCATCCCTTCAGATACACCAAAGCGCATTTTCCTTGGAGCAAGATTTGCAACAATAACTGTCATTTTTCCCACGAGATTTTGTGGCTCATGAAAAGACCGTATCCCTGATAAAATTTGCCTTGTTTCAATACCAATATCAATGACTAGACTAAGTAGCTTATCAGCCCCGTCAACATACTCTGCTTTAGTAATTAATCCTACTCTAAGATCAATATTCATAAAATCATCAAACTGTATTTCATCGATAATAGGTTCCAAAGTGGAAACCTCTTCCGTAGTTTTTGAATCCATATTTTTTGACACCTTTTTCTTCTTATTATCATGGGTTGTAATAGCTTGGTTATTATTCTCAATCATTGATTTTATCTGACTTTGATCGACTCTCTGCATCAAAGGCTTAAATTTATTAATTTTATGACCCAACAGTGGGCTTGATAGGCTGCTCCAGTCTATCTTTTCATTTAAGAAACTTTCAGTAGCCGTTGCCATTTCCGGAAGTATGGGCTTTAAATACACCATCAATACTCTGAATATATTGATTGCTAGGGAGCAAATATCTAATACTAATTGTTCATTATTAGGATCTTTGGCAAGAAGCCATGGTTCTTTTTTAGCTATATACTCATTTATAATATCTGCTTGAGCCATTATTAATCTTATAGCCTTACCATACTCGCGTTTTTCATAATAGCTTGCAATTGGCTCAGACTCAGCAACTACCTTAGACCATAGAGCACGATCTTCTATATTTGTTGAAAGTAGCCCATCATTTCCCTTAGTAATAAAATTAGAACATCGGCTTGCTATATTAACTATTTTTCCAATTAAATCGCTATTTACTCTCTGTGTAAAATCTTCTAAATTCAAATCTAAATCATCTATTCCTGATGAAATTTTTGATGCATAGTAATATCTTAAATATTCTGGGTTCAGATTTTTAAG
>DGPR01000009.1 GCA_002390525.1 Cellvibrionales bacterium UBA4435 | reverse complement strand
GATTGGTATATGGATGGAAAAATTAACATTGACGATTTAATTACCCACAAAATGCCTTTAGAAGATATTAATAAAGCATTTGATTTAATGCATGAAGGAAAAAGCATCCGTTCTGTAATTGAGTTTTAATTTTCAGAAACTTTGTTTAGCAATTTTCTAAACGAATGAATTTGGTTTTCTGGAAAATATTTTTTTGATCATAGGAATAAAATATTCCAAGGATTTAGTTTGGTAATCTGGATCAAAAGATTTTTGGTCCCATTCAGCGCAGAATTTTACGCAGTCTTGATAGTATGGATGATCTTTGTATAGATCTCTTGAATCTCTATCTTCATCATAATGATGCATCCAATAATAGCCTTGAAACAAACCATGATGCAGGACTATCCAATAGTTTTTTTCATTGATGTAAGGCTTTAAAATTGCTGCAGACACCTGAGAATGATTAGAGGGAGATATGACATCACCTATATCATGGAGCAAAGCGCAGACTATAGTTTCTTCATCAGCACCATCTTTTTCTGCTCTCGTGGCTGTTTGAAGGGAATGCTGCAGCCTGCTAATTTGATACGGAGATTCCCCATCCATCATTTCAAGCCATTTTATAACTCGATTTGATAAACTTCTTTCATTTTTTGAGTCATGGATTGCTATAAGCTCATAATCCTCTTTGGTGCCTTGATCCATTGATGTAAAACTCACTTTTTGCTTCAACCTAATTCCCCCTTAAACTTTTGTAAAGAACTAAATTATTTTCAATGTTATCCATCTCATAATATGCATCCTGAAGGTGCCGTTTCCCATTTAACATAAATTCTTTTCGTCCGTGAAGGACTCGATGAGCTGAAACTAAAAGTATATGTCCTGCTTCAAGTCGAAACTGAGATTTATATTTATCGTTATTAATTCTGCCGCATAGCTCATGATAAGCTTTATAGAAAAGATCCACATCTTCTTTTTGTGGATTTATCATCTGCATTAATTGATTGGAATACCTCAGTCCAATAGTTTCATTTGCTGAGTCCAATCTTATGATGGGCTCATTAGCATATGTTTCATTGTCCTCGTCAAACTCTCTGAATGGAACTGGAAAATTACTTAAAATTTCAAAAAATTCAGGACAATCTCTCTTCAAATCTTGGAGAACCTTAAAGCCATCTACTATAAGTGATTGCCCGCCATCACAATCATTTTTAAGCATATGCAGGGCTTGCACGCTTGGAGGCCAGGTGTAACTTGCAAAGTCATTGTGTGGCGGAACCTCTAATGAAGTATGCGCAATGTTATAAACATGACCATCTACAGAGACATTGTGAATGCGTTCAAATAATACCTCCCTTATAGGCCCGAGCCTTGGAGCAAGATCCTCCAATGAATTTGGGGTTTGAGGAGCATTTTTAATGCATATTGCACCCATGCTAATAAATTCAGAAATAGCATCTATGGCAATATCATTCTTTTGAAGAAAATCTGACCAATCATAATAGCTAGGGATAAAATCATTCATCCAAAGAATTTTTTTTGGCTTTCTGTCTTCTTTTAAATATTCAATATCTTTAAAGCTAATAGTTGTCTTGTGGTCATCTGGCCAAAATACTTTGATATTTTTTATATTCACATCAACTTTTTTGGGCTTCAAGTCTGCAGGCACAGAATTGAGCATAAATCTTTTTTCTTGGGTTTCTTTTATTCTGCAATCATTGCAAGAGCAGTTATCTCTAATCCATAAAAAAGGAAGCTCATATTCTAATTTTTTATTATTTATAATTTTTAATGAGGTTTGATCAAGCTGAAAGTTCATTTTTTCTCCAGTCAATACGGAAATCATAGTTCTAGAAAATTTTTTGAGCAATAAAAATTTTGAGAATTAAAAAAGCTTTTTCGGCGCATTAATTTAGAGCATTAAAATAACCACAAATTCGCAATGATATTAGGTATGCTATTTGGATGAAAAATAGTTTTATTTCTGGTTTGGGGGGATTTTTATGCATTTCATTGCTCGCATATCTTAATTCTTTTGATGAAAGTAATTTATGGTTAATACCACCATTTGGTGCAAGCATGGTTTTGGTAATGTCGGTGCATGAAAGTCCACTTGCTCATCCAAAGAATGTTTTTTTTGGCCATGTAATATCTGCTCTGTCGGGAGTTATTGTTTATGCAACATTTGGTTTTTCTTATCTAAGCGTTGGCTTTGGGGTAGGGTTGGCAATATTTGCAATGATGCTGACTAAGACGGTTCATCCACCCGCTGGAGCTAATCCCATTATTGCTATTCTTGGTGCAAAAGAGTTGGGTTTTGTTCTCTTGCCAGTTGCGCTGGGAGCAGCGTTTATCGTTCTATTTGCAATTTTTTATAATAAACTAATGAAGAGAAAATATTTTACTTTTCAAGATCTCAAGAAATGAACTGACCAAAAATAAAAAGAATGATAGCATCCACACATGTACAAGACATCTAAATTAGTTTTTAGCCCTCGTATAAGAAAGTCACCTTACTTCAACTCCACCATCAATTACGGCGCTCAGGCTTTTTCTGTGTATAACCACATGTATATGCCTGTTAGTTATCAGGGCACCATCGAAGATTATAAAAATTTATTAAACGGCGTTCAGTTATGGGATGTAGGAGTCGAGCGGCAAATTCAAATTCAAGGCCCAGACGCAGAGGCGATGTCGCAACTGTTAACTCCTAGAAATATCAAAAAATGTGCAATTGGGCAGGCAATGTATACCCCCCTTCTAGATTTTGATGGCGGATTCTTAAACGATCCTGTAATGCTGAAGCTGGACAAAGATCACTATTGGTTTTCTGTCTCTGATGGAGACTCTTTGCTATGGGCCCAAGGCATTGCAGCAGGATATAAATTTAATGTAGATATTGGTGAACCTGACGTGTCACCACTTCAAGTTCAAGGACCAAACTCTACAAAATTAATGACGAAAGTATTTGGAGACTGGATAAAGGATCTTGGTTTTTATAGGTTCAAGCATGTAACTCATGAAGGGATTCCAATGATCATTGCAAGAATGGGCTATAGCAGAGAACTTTGCTATGAACTTTTCCTGCAAGATAGCTCAAAAGGAAATGATTTATGGGAGCTTCTTTGGCAAGCGGGCCGTGATCTTAATATTAGCGCCGGTGGACCCAACATTATTCTTAGGCTTGAAGGAGGGATCTTAAGTTACTTAGCAGATATTGATAGAACTAATAATCCCTATGAAGTTGGTTTAGATTGGCTAGTTGATCTTGATCAAGAGGATGATTTTATTGGTAAAGAGGCTCTAAGAGAAATTAGCCTTAAAGGCCCTGTAAAAAAATTGATGGGAGCTGAAATTCATGGGGATCCTATTATGGATTCAAATGCGGAGCATTGGCCTGTGCTTGTGAAGGGTAAAAAAGTAGGCTCTATGAAAGCAATGGTTTATTCGCCCAGATTAAAGAAGAACATTTGCTATGCAATTATAGATATTGAACATGCGCAGAGTGGCCAGGATATTATTATTTCATCGCCAGATAAAGATCTTTTGGCTACAACTGTTGATCTTCCATGGCTTGAAAGGGCTTAAGAGGAACACTCAAATAATTTAATACCTTACTCTCTCGTTATTAGGATCATACAAGGACCCTTTGCCAACTATTTGTACTGTTAAAGGATAAACACCATCACCATTTTCATTGAAGTATTCAAGCAAAAGTGATTTACCTTTTTTAGCAATGTCTTTAGGAAGGTAGCCCATAACAACAAATTTTTTAATTGATGGGCAATAAGACATACCAGTGGTATAAGATCTGCGGCCTTTGCTATCTACTGGTACCTCTCCATTATCTGGATCTATGATAGGCGAAGTTCCAACAGGATAGCGCGGGACCCCTGATACATTAAGGTTATCTACTGTCATGGTGCATAGGATTGCGCTGGGGTCTTCTTCGCGATGACTGAGATGAGCTGCTTTACCATGAAAATCAGCCTCTTTAACAAGGCGTCTCTCAATGGCTGATTCACAAGCATTATATTCAGACTCTAAATCAGCGCCCTGAAGCCTAAAGCTCTTTTCAAGACGTCGGCTGTTAGCATAGGTTTCAATGCCAACCGGCACAACTCCAACTTCTAATAGTGAGTCATATAGCGCTAGACCTTCTTCGGGATCGTTGTTTAGATAAATTTCCCAGCCGCTTTCACCGACATAGGAGATGCGAGATGCCCAAACATCAATCTTCTTTCCTTCAGATAAATTTAGGGTTAGATTTTTTGCAGCAACAAAAGGAAAGTTTTCTATGGTTAATTCATTGGGATCAATAAAATTTCCTAAAGCATTTTTTGCCTGAGGACCCCATAAACCTAAAGTTGCTATATCGTGAGTACGAATATTAATGTCAGCATTTAATCCCATATCATCTCGATAATTTCTTAAGGTAACCCAGTCTCGATTTCCATCTGCTCCACCGGTTACCACTCTATAGCGATCTGGACCTAGGCGAGAGATGGTGAGATCAGCATGGACTCCACCATCCTCATCTAAAAAATTGGTGTAAATCATTTTCCCCTCAGGAGTATTACCGCCAACTTTGGCGAGTGATAAATATTCCAACATTCTCTCTGCGTCGGGTCCTTCTATGTCCATCACAGGGAAGTGGGATAGATTAATCATGCCAACTGAATCGCTCATCGCAAGATGCTCAGCATTTGCAATTTCATAAGGCACGTGACGACGATCCCATTCATTCTCTCTTACAGGAACCTCTTTTAAATACTGATCAAGTTTTTGTTTATTACTCTCATAGGCTAGAGCACGTTCCCAACCCGCAACTTCATTTTCAAAGAAGCCTCCAAGTTCTTTCTCTCTCTCATAAAAAGGACTGACATAAAGCTCTCTGTGGCTAATGTAAGGCTCTCTTGGATGAACAGCGGGGGTATAAATAGTTTGAGCATTTTCGAAAGATCTTGTTTTAACAAATTCTTTTTCTTTTTGGGCGGGATAAAATCTAGCAATATCAAACGCATGCATGTCTACCTGAGTTTTACCATACATCATTGATTCAGCACATAGTCTTGCACAACCAGGACCATCTTTAACCCAAACTGCTTCACATAACCAGAAGCCTCTTACTTCAGGGCTTTCGCCAATCAAAGAGCCCGCATCAGGAGTGACAGACAGAAGACCATTGAATGAACTTTTTTCATCCCAGCCTAATTCATTGAGAATAGGGGTGGTCTCAAATGCTTTTTCAAGGGGTTCAGCAACTTCTTCAAGATTCAAGTATCTCATTGAGTCAGATATCATAGTCTTTTCAGGATTACCTATATCCATTGGATCAACCAGTCTGGGTTTCTTATCTTCGTAATAACCCCACTCAAGCATCCCACCATGGAGCCTACCAGTATCTCTTACATAAGCTGAATTACCTTGATCACGTAACAAGGGATACACAAGTAACTCTTCTGTACCCTGTATTTCAGGAAGTGGACCAAAAAATAATAAAGGGTGCTCTACTGGCATTAGCGGAACTGGCACTCCAGCCATATCGCCCATCAAGGGCCCCCAAATACCGGATGTAATAACAACTTTATTAGTTCTGATTAATCCTTTCTCAGTTTTTACCCCAGTTATACGGCCGCCCTCAATCTCAAAACCTGTAGCTGGAGTATCAGTGAATGTTTTCAGAGCTCCTTTATCTTTGGCAGTCTCAACTGCAAAGTTAACAACATCTTGTGAGCGAGGTGTTACTAGGCCAGCATCTGGATCCCACATTGCACCTCGAATTGACCCTTCATCCAGTAAAGGAAATTTTTCTTTAGCTTCTGCAGCTGAGATTAATCTAACGTTAGTTCCAAAAGCCTTGCCCGACTCAACTTTGCGTTTAAGCTCTTCCCACCGAGCATCGTCATCAGTACGGCAGATTTCTAAACCACCTTTTTTTAAAAAAAAGCCATTGTCTTCGTAAAATTTTCTACTAAAGTTAGTAGCCCAGCAGCCAAGCTTGTCATGAGTTGTGTTGTACACGAAGTCTGAAGCATGAGCGGTTGACGCTATGTCTGAGGGAATAATGGTAGATTTTTCAAGGCCTACAATATTTTTTTGCCCCATTTCTGCAAGCCAGTATGCAACCATTGATCCGACAATACCTCCTACGCCAACTATTACTACTTCTGCTTCATTTGGAAATTTAGAGGATGGGTTATTCATAGATGAAATTTATCATAATATTTTTAATATTACTTAAAAACTATATAGCTATTTTGAGCGATATTTTTACCTTATTTATTCAAATTATCTAAAAGGCTTTTTGCTGCAAAAGATACCAAAATTGCAAATGGAACTCCAGTTACAATAACCGATGTTTGAAGTGCTCCAATTCCACCGCTGGCCAAGAGTACAATTGCTATCACACCAAGTGATATAGCCCAAATCACTCTGAGTACCATAGGCGGCTCATCTTTTGTATTTTCTTTTTTGGCCGCAGTTAACATAGATGTGACCAGGGCCCCTGAATCAGAAGAGGTAACAAAAAAAGTTAAGATAATTACAATAGCTAACCCCATTAATGCTTGTGAAAAAGGAAATTGTTCTAAAAAGACAAAGAGTGAAACAGCTATATCATTATTGATAGCTGTGCTGAGAGAATTAGGTTCCAAAAACTCTTGGTAAAGAGCAGCATTGCCAAAAACACCCATCCAAATAAAAACTATTGAGGAGGGCACAAGCACAACACCAATTAAAAACTCCCTTATCGATCTGCCATAAGAAATTCTTGCTATAAACAATCCAACAAAGGGAGACCATGCAAACCACCAGGAGTAGTAATAAAGCGTCCATGCATTCTGCCAAGAAGAATCTGTGTAACCTTGTGTGTTTGTAGACAGACTTAATAAGTTTTGTATGTAAGATCCTAAATTTTGAACAAGACCGTCTAAAATGTAGCTGGTTGGACCGGCCAAGAAAATAAATGAGAGAAAAATAATACACAAAACTATATTCAATTGAGATAATCTTTTGATGCCTACTTTGAGGCCCAAAACCACACTTGTTAAGCCCATGAGAGTTATAACAACGACAATTCCAACTGTGCTCATAAAACTTTCTTCAAGAAGTTGCATATAACCTAGGCCAGAATTAATTTGGTTTGCACCTAGTCCCAGAGAAGTTGCTATGCCAAATATTGTTGCAATGATTGCAATAACATCCAGGGAGACTCTTCCCCAAATATTTCTTGTAAACGAACCAGAGAAAAAAGAGCTCACTCTGAATGGTAGCTTTTTGTTAAATGTAAAATAAGCAAAACACAATCCAACTATTCCATATATAGCCCAACCATGAAATCCCCAATGCAGATATGCAAGATTCATTGATAGGTTAGCTTTTTCTGAGAAAGTAGCATCTGCATCATGAATTACATTTGAGCTGAGATGAAGAACTGGTTCAGCTACACCGTAAAATAATAAACCGACACCTAAGCCAGCGCTAAAAAGCATTGCTATCCAATTCATATTTGAAAACTCTGGTTTTGCATCTGGGCCACCCAATACAACATTTTTATGCTTACTAAAGGCAAGATAAATCACAAAAACTAAAAAACCATTAGCAAGTAAAATAATTAACCAGCCCAAGCTATCAGATAGCTGCTCTTGGATATTAGCAAATAGCTTTTCAGCTTCACCTAGGTTATTCAGCGTAAGCCAAATAAAAATGAAAATTAGAGATAACGAGAAAAGAAAACGTTTTGGGGCTATTTTTGTAAACATTGATTTGATTTATAACTTATTTGTTGAAGCTAAGTTTAGGGTAATTTGAAAAAATGTGAAATTTTTACCTTTTAATAAGATAACTTTACAAAATATTTAAAATATTTTTTAATTAAGTTATTCGTGATTTGATCCTATTGCTACGAATTAAAAGAAAAGCTAAAACGGAACTTGTTCCCAGGATTTAACTTTAAAAAATTTTGATTGATAAGGATAGATTATGACTTGGGAAGAAAAAAAGCATGTTTTTTTTAAAATACCCCTCAAAATTTGTTATGGTATTGG
>DGPR01000015.1 GCA_002390525.1 Cellvibrionales bacterium UBA4435 | reverse complement strand
GGTTCTATACCACATATACAGATAAGCAAAACTAATGGGATCGACAATCTTTCGGGACTGATTGATTTAATAGAAAAAGACAAAAATGTAGTATCTACAATACCATTTTCTGAGATAGACGGGTTGCTGACGAGCAACGGTAATGCGATGCCAGTGCAAATGCTAGGCATAGATATACTAAAAAGTAATGACTTTATTGGTAATTTTGTGGCCGGAGACCTCATTAAATCAATCAGGAATGATGATAACAAATTTCTTTTAGCGAAGGGTGTTGCAAATAAATTGTCTCTGCAAGCAGGCGATAATGTTGTGTTAATAGTGCCTCAATCTAATCCTTTAGAAAATACAAAACTTACACCAAAGATCGTTTCTTTTGAAGTTGGTGGTGTATTCGCTACAAAAACATCCCTTGATCAAAAGCTTGTTATTGGCTCACTTTCAAAAGTTACAGATATAATTGGTTTGTCACATCCCCAGAGTATTAGGATTAAACTAGCTAACATCTTTAATGCAAGAGAAACAGGATACAGGTTATTAAGCAGTTTATCAGAAAATTATTATTTTTCCGACTGGATACAAACACATGGAAATCTTTATGAGGCTATTAAGATGTCAAGAAAAATGATTATCTTGCTCGTATTTTTTGTTATTGCGATTGCAGTTTTTAATGTAGTTTCAATGCTTATGATGACAGTTGTAGATAAGCACTCTGATATAGCTGTTTTAAAGACTCAGGGGGCCAGAAATTCTGATATCACTATGATCTTTTTAACTCAAGGCTTTTTAATAGGCACAATAGGTTCAGTTCTTGGTGCAGCTTTAGGTATACTAGGATCTTTAAATGCCCCATTTATTATAAACAAGATAGAGTCAATTTTTGAATTTAGTCTACTTGATTCAAGCGTCTATCCAATTGACTATTTGCCATCCAGCCTAGTATGGAGCGACGTTTTTTTAGTAGTCTCAGTAGCAATAATCCTAAATTTGCTAGTTACAATCTATCCTTCTTTGAAGGCAGCTAAACTTAGCCCAGCAAACGAACTAAAATACTATTAAGTAAAGATAGTGAATACCAGCTAATTTTTACCTCAGTCGCAGTCTTCTCTTTTTCCTTGGCGAGCCACCCAGTTTTTTTGTACTTTCCATTTCCATAATAGGTTTATAAGTATGTAACCTAAACTCCCACAAACTAAACCAGTTATAAAACTGCCAGTTAGAAGTGGCAACCATATTAGTTTACCTTGGGTTATGATCCAGCTCCAAGAAAATTCAAGGGTGAAGTCTATAAATTCCATGCCAAGCAACAATACACCTATCCCATAAGTAAAAATAAATAAAGGTGCGATTGTTAGAGGGTTGCTTATCCAGACTAGAGCTACAGCAATAGGTAGGTTAGAACTAAAAAGTAAAGCAAGAAACGCCGCAATAAGAGTTTGACCAGGTATAGGTAGGAAGGCTACAAAAATTCCTATAAAAAATGAGGTAGAAACAGAAGCCCTATTTATATGAAATAAATTTGGTCTGGCAAATATGGGTCCCATCCAATGAAGAGCAGGGCTTTTTTTTATTTTACTATAGGCTGGTAGCCAGCGCCCTAGAATTTTTTTTGGCATACTTTACTTTCAACCTAAATAGAACATCGAGTCTGTTGAGATTATGACTATTTTTTTCTATACGCACTACCCATTAATTAGTTTTTATTTATTAAGATTTCTTATTAAGAATAATGTTAATCAGCTTAAAAACTCCATATATAAAATTTTTTTGTATTATGATTGAGTCTTTGTCTTCTTCACTGCCCCCTTTTTTGGCATAATAATCATCTAACCTATATTCGGACTATAATTTTTTGCCTGATCCAAAAAATATCTTGATGAACCAAGCCTCTGTTAAGACTCTTTCTCTGAAGGATCTCTCATTTCAGCGTAATGAAAAATTTTTATTTTCAAATATAAGTTTAACCTTAGAGTCAGGCGATATTCTTCAAATACTTGGTCAAAATGGATCTGGAAAAACTACATTACTTCGTTTGATCTCGACTGCATTGAGGCCATACTCAGGGGAAATAATTTGGCAAGGAAAAAATGTTAATGATATTCGCGAGTCCTATCTTGAAGATGTATTATTTCTTGGCCATCAGCCAGGTTTAAAGAGGCTACTCTCCGCTGAAGAAAATTTAGTTTGGTGGCGTAGACTTAATAAAACTAATTTAAGTAAAAATGTAAATGCATTTGAAGAAGTTGGCTTATATAACCATAAAGATGAACCATGTAATTATTTGTCTGTTGGACAGTTGAAGAGAGCTGCATTAGCAAGACTTTATGTATCAGAAGCAAAATTATGGATACTAGATGAGCCATTTACATCAATTGATAAAGAGTTTTCAATTAAACTTAAATCATTAATTGTCAGTCATCTAAAACGAGGCGGTATTGTAGTCTTGGCGACTCATCAAGATTTAAAAATTGAAAATATGAAATATTTTTCAATATCAGATTTAAGTGGAGCTACCAGTGAATAATATAGGTTTCTTAGCTATTTTACGTCGTGATCTTCTATTGGCAGTTCGTTACCGTGGTGATTTAGCTAATCCGTTGATTTTCTTTTTTATAGTTATAGCCTTAATACCCCTAGGGTTGACTCCAGATTCAAAAGAATTAAGTGAGATAGCTCCGGGCATGCTCTGGATTACAGCACTTTTAGCTTCTTTGCTTTCTTTGGATGGGTTGTTTAAAGATGATTTCGCAGATGGAACCTTAGAACAGATTATCATTTTACCTCAGCCCTTGTATTTTATGGTTCTAGCTAAAACCATTGTGCATTGGGTTGTTACTGGACTACCGTTATCATTATTGGCCCCTGTTTTAGGTTTAATGCTGTCATTGCCAGAGACTGGATATCTACCTTTAATGTTGAGTCTTTTAATAGGCACTGCAATTTTAAGTTTAATCGGATCTGTAGGTGCCGCGCTGACCTTACCACTTAATAAAGAGGGAATCTTATTGTCTTTAATCGTGATACCTTTTTATATGCCAGTACTTATATTTGGGTCAAACATGGTCGTACTAGCAGTAGATGGATTATCTATTGCGAGTCCACTAGCAATAATGGGAGCACTTTTAGCTTTATCGTTACTCATTTCGCCTTATGTGACTTCATGCGCATTACGCTTAAGCATCTATGGATAGGGTCCAGATATAAAATGAAGAAATTAATTAAAAGCTCACAGCAGTGGGTCCACAAGATGGCATCACCACGTTGGTTTTATCAAATTAGTGGTAGATGGTTACCCTGGCTTTCTCTTTTGACATTTGTGTCTATAATTATTGGGGTAATCTGGGGTCTAGGTTTTGCTCCTCAGGATGCTAAGCAGGGAAATAGTTTTCGCATAATATATATACATGTTCCAGCATCTTTCCTAGCTTTAGTTGGTTACTATATAATGGCAATATCTGGTGCAATTGCAATTATATGGAAAATAAAGCTCGCAGATGTAGTTATGAAGTCGGCAGCTCCAATCGGAGCTTCGCTTACTTTCATAGCTCTTTTAACAGGTGCAGTTTGGGGAAAACCTACTTGGGGTACTTACTGGATATGGGACGCGCGTATTACGTCAATGTTGATATTATTTTTTTTATATCTTGGTGTAATAGTTCTACAAAAAGCTTATTCAGCACAGGGCTTATCTAACAAAGCAGCTGCTTTGTTAGCTTTGGTTGGTACTATAAATATACCTATTATTTATAAATCGGTAGATTGGTGGTATACCCTCCATCAGCCTGCGACTATAAAATTTACTGAGGCTCCTTCAATGCATCCTGATATGTTTCAGCCACTATTAATAATGATTATAGGCTTCTATCTTTTTTATGTGACCGCCCTGATTGTTAGTATGCGAGCTGAAATAATTTTTAGAGAACGTAATACTAGCTGGGTTAAAGAGCTTGCTTTAAATTTAAAAGATAAACGACCAATATAATGCTGATATATGTTTCGCAACAAGATTTTATTAATAGGTAATTATGATGTTTCAATTTGAGAACTTTAGTGATTTTATTTATATGGCTGGGCATGGGCAGTATGTTTGGACCGCTTACTCTGTGTCACTTATTATAATGGCTTTTATTTTTGTAATGCCCTTATTCCGAAAAAAAAATATAATCCAAAAAATTATTAAAAAAAATCATTAAAAAATCATTCTTATTGTGAAAAAAATAATTCGAATTTCTTTAATGACTTTCTATCAAAAATGGTATGAAGATAATCAACTTTTTTTCAAGAGGAGCCCATGCATACCTTAAGGCGCTATCGATTGACTATGGTAATTTTTATAGTTACAACCACATCTGTTGCTGTTGGTTTAATGAGTTATGCTTTAAGAGAGAATATTAATCTTTTTTATACACCGTCAAGTGTCATCTCAGGCGATGCACCAGTAAATGTAACTATTCGCATTGGCGGAATGGTTGTCAAAGATAGCTTAACCAGGTCAAAACAGTCTTTACAAAGTACTTTTAGGGTGACAGATGGCAAATCAGAGGTTGATGTTTACTATGACGGAATACTTCCTGACATGTTTTCTGAAGGCGAGGGAGCAGTTGCCACAGGCGAAATCAACGGTGATTTAGTTTTTATTGCATCAAGTATTTTGGCTAAGCATGACGAAAACTATATGCCTCCAGAGGTTACTTATGCATTGGATGAGGCGGCAAAATAAAACTAAGCTCTGAATCCACGGTTTAGTATAAAACTAAAGTTTTACCCCAAGTTAACAGTGGGTCTACGGAATTAAAATATGGTAGCTGAATTTGGTCATTTTTCCCTAATTATTGCGTTGTTTATAGCTCTGATGCAGACAGTTATTCCTCAAATTGGGGCATCTATAAAAAACCAACTTTGGATGTCATGTGCTAGACCACTTGTGTTGGCTCAATCATTATTCATATTATTAAGTTTTATTTGTCTAGTGTTTCTTTTTATTAACGATGATTTTTCAGTTAGATATGTAGCTGAAAACTCTAATACGCTTTTGCCTGATCGTTACAAAATCAGTGCAGTCTGGGGCGCACATGAGGGCTCATTATTATTATGGGTATTAATACTCGCTTTTTGGAGCCTCGCTGTATCGATGTTTAGCTCTAAGCTTCCAATACAACTGGTAGCTAGAGTGCTTGCTGTACTAGGGTTTATCAGTGTGGGCTTCTACCTGTTCATGCTTTTCACTTCAAATCCTTTTGATAGAAGTCTCCCTTATTTTCTTACTGAGGGAGCTGATTTAAATCCACTATTACAGGACGTCGGCTTGATATTTCACCCCCCCATACTTTATATGGGCTATGTTGGGCTTTCTGTCGCCTTCGCATTTTCTGTTGCGGCATTACTAAACGGTAGTATAGATTCTGCATGGGCCCGTTGGGTTAAACCTTGGACCTTAATTGCGTGGATGTTTTTAACATTAGGTATTTCATTGGGAAGTTGGTGGGCATATTACGAGCTCGGCTGGGGAGGTTGGTGGTTTTGGGACCCAGTAGAGAATGCTTCCCTCATGCCATGGTTAGTTTGTACAGCTTTAATTCATAGTCTCTCTGTTACCGAAAAACGTGGAGCATTTGCAAGCTGGACATTGCTGCTTGCAATTATGGCCTTTTCTCTAAGTTTACTAGGTACCTTTTTAGTCCGATCTGGGGTTCTTACATCTGTACATGCTTTCGCAACTGATCCTACTAGAGGTATTTTTATTCTTATTTTTCTAATAGTTGTGATTGGGGGCTCCCTTTTATTATTCGCTTTTAGGGGTCCTACTAAAAAATCTTCATCTAAATTTTCCAGTCTATCTAAAGAGTTATTTATATTAGCTAATAATCTAATTCTTATTATCATAACCGCTGTTATTCTTTTAGGAACTTTATACCCATTAATAGCAGACGTTTTGGGATGGGGTAAAATTTCAGTAGGGCCACCGTACTTCAACCTATTTTTTGTGCCTCTAACTTTGCTTCTTGGATTATTAATGCCAGTTGCCTCGATTCTTAGATGGAAAAAAACACCAAGATTAAACATACTTAAATATTTTAATGGACCTTTAATTTTATCTGTAATTATAGGAGGATCCTTCCCATTAATGTATGAGTCATATGAGCCAATTGCAGTAGTATCTATATTTATATCTTCGTGGATTATATTAATCACGTTGAGGGATATAGGACATAAATCTTCCACCAAAGTTTCTATCTTAGATGGTCTAAAGCGAATAAAAATTAGCTATTGGGGGATGGTAACCGCACACATCGGTGTTGCAATATGTATTATTGGTGTTGGCTTGACAACCGCTTATAGTATCCAGCGTGATGTCCGTATGTTGCCTGGAGAAACCATCAGCTTAGCTAATTATCAATTTGAATTTGTTACAATAGAACCCTATGAAGGACCCAACTATATTGCAGATCAGGCTACAGTGTTAGTAACAAAAAAAAATTCTACGATTGCCCTGCTTAAACCCCAAAAAAGAAGATATTTTTCTAGTGGGCAAACTATGACAGAGGCGTCAATAGATAGCAGTATATTTCGTGATCTTTATATAGCATTAGGCGAGCCCCTCCAAGGAGATGCATGGGCTATTCGGATCTATATAAAACCTTTTGTAATGTGGATATGGATAGGAGCTTTATTTATTGCGATGGGGGCAGTGTTAGCATCACTTGATGGGCGCTTTAAAAAAATTCAATAGGATTCATGAATAAGATTGTATATATTTCATACCATTGAAAGCTCCACCTCTTTTGAAATTTTTATTTATCAAATATCTCAAAAATTAATTTAATATGGTGCAATTAGTGAATAAGTTGAAATTTTTTTTACCTCTCACCATTTTTACTGGAATCACTTTTTTTCTTATCGTTGCCCTGGATCGTGATCCAAACTATATGCCATCAACATTACTTGACCGACCTGTACCAGCATTTTCTTTGAGTGTTTTAGGTAATGAGAGTGAATTTATAGACGAAAAAATATTTATGGGAGAACCGTCATTGCTAAATGTATGGGCAACATGGTGCTTTTCATGCAGGATCGAACATCCCTTTTTGCACCAGCTCTCATTACAAGGCATACGAATAATAGGCTTAAATTATAAAGACAATACTTTTAAAGCTAAGAACTGGCTTGACGAAAAAAAAGACCCATACATTCTTAGTTTGGTAGATCAGAAAGGTATATTTGCAATGGATCTCGGTGTTTTTGGAGCACCGGAGACTTATATGATTGATAGTAGAGGTATAATTAGGCATAAACATGTTGGTATCATAGATGATCTTGTTTGGAGTGAATCCCTAATGCCTATATGGAAAAGTTTGAAGTAGAATTTAGTATTAAATTACCAGGAAATTATCAACTACAAATATATTATTTTTAGCTGAGTGATGGGAGAAAAAAATGGCTCGTGAAGATTATGAAAAGGGTGTAGGTATACGTCGAAAGGTCATGGGGGACAAGTTCGTTGATAAGGCAATGAGTAAAGAAAAAGATTTCAATATGCCAGTACAAGATTACATTAACGAACACTGCTGGGGTGCAATATGGAGCAGACAAACACTGCCTCTTAAAACAAGGAGCATCATTACTATAGCAGTACTAGCTGCTTTAAAAGCACCTATAGAGCTTAAGGGGCATATCCGTGGGGCAATCAATAATGGTTGCACCAAAGAAGAAATTCAAGAAATATTGCTTCATACAGCGCCTTATATTGGTGCACCTGCACTTCAAGAAGCTTTTAGAGCAGCAGAATCTATGTTTGAAAGCTAGAACTAAAAAAGTTTTTGGTAGTTAACAGATAAGAATTTGAGGCAATAAATAGGTGTTAAAAAGTTTATACTATGCAAGTATCCTTTTATTTTTATTCGTCGATTTAAGCGCGGAAATTTTTGCTCAAGAAATTAGATATTTCAGTGCAAATGAATACCGTACTCGATATTATCAATTAGTGGATGAGCTGCGTTGCCCAAAATGCCAAAATCAGAATTTAGCAGATTCAAACTCCCTAATAGCTATTGATCTAAGAAATCAAATTTATTCTATGCTTGAAGAAGGAAGAACAAACCAAGAAATTACTGAATTTTTAGTAGATAGATACGGTGTATATGTGAGATATAATCCGCCTTTTAATTCAAAGACAAT
>DGPR01000032.1 GCA_002390525.1 Cellvibrionales bacterium UBA4435 | reverse complement strand
TAAATATATTGTTCTCATTTTTATATTTTTATTGATAGATAATCCTATATATATTATAGACTTAAGAAGCTTTGTTTGGGTAATTTATGATGCATTAGTAATGCTTTTTTACCTCGTACTTCCACGTACTTATCAAAAAAACTAGGGTAGATTTCGTCTGTTTTTAGAAACTTTTGATGATGCAAGTTGCCACACAAATTCATTCAATAAACTTAGGACATATTATGAAATTTTTAATTACCTCAATAGGGCTTTGTTTGTCTTTTCTTGTCGTAGCCGATGATCATAAAACCAATACGCAAAATGAATACTTTGACAATGGGAAACCTAAGTTCCAAGTTACATACAAGAATGGGAAAAAAAATGGGAAAGAAATTTTTTGGTATGAGAACGGCAATAAAATGATGGAAAGTTTTTTCATAGATAATCATGAGGAGGGTCTTTGGGAGCAGTGGTATCCAAACGGGCAAAAGAAGATTGAAGTAAATTACATCAATGGTAAGTACAACGGTCTATGGAGACAGTGGTATGAAGACGGACAGATGAAAAAAAATGTTAAATTTATTGATGGGAAAAAAAGTGGCAAAGAGATAACTTGGAAAAAAGACGGAAATATTAAATCTGAAGTAATTTACGAAGATGGAAAAATTATTAAAAGGCTTTAAATGAAAAGCGCTATAGAATTAAGACTCCCTGCTTTATTGAGAGGTAAAATAGACCAACCATAATACCTAGCAGTATTAAAATTAATGTAGAAAGCTTTAATAAGTAATTTTTTCGAAAGGCTTTATCGTAAATCAGGGAATAAATAGCGGTCACAAGGAATAGAAAACCGATAACAAGAAAAAATCCAGTCACACTGAGGACAAGGATATTTAAACCCATCATCCAATTAATAATCTGATCAATTATCATATCAAATTGACTATACCAAATGTTTTCTTAAAAAAAATTGTTTTAAAGTTAATGATGTAAAATTATAGTTATTAAAATTATATATTAAGGCTTAAGTCATGCACAAACTAACACACTTCATTGCAGCAATTTTATTGGTATTTTCTCAAACTGGTTTCACTGCATCCAAAGCAGAAATAGATGCAGAAATAAAAGCGGCTCTTGATCAGTTATATAAAACAACGCCAGCTGCAAAAGATCTTGCCTCTAAGGCTAAAGGAATACTCGTTTTTCCGAGTATTGTAAAAGCGGGTCTAGGTATAGGTGGTTCATTTGGTGAGGGCGCATTAATTATCGGAGGTAAGAAGGTTCAGTACTACAACAATATCGCTGGATCAATTGGTTTTCAAATAGGTGTTGAAAAACGCTCTGAAGTTTATATGTTCCTTAAAGCAGATGCACTTAAAGAATTCAGGAATGCGAGTGGATGGAGCGGTGGTGGAGATGCGAGTGTCGCAGTGGCGGTATGGGGTGCAGGTGGCGTTGCTAACGTAGAATCAATTAAAGAGCCTGTTGTCGCATTTGTATTTTCTCCAAAAGGCTTAATGTATAACCTCACACTAGAGGGAAGTAAAATAAATAAAATTGATAAATAGTTTAAGAGACTACTTTTTAAAAGAGTTTTTCTAAAGATGCTGGTAAGAGATAGTGACTTACCAATGTAATAATCAGAATCCCAATCAAATTTAGAACAAATCCGGCCTTAATCATATTGGCAATCGTAATCTTCCCTGAGCCATAAACAATGGCGTTGGGTGGTGTCGCCACAGGTAGCATAAATGCCAAGCTTGACGCCAAAACGAGTGGGATGGCAATCGATATAGGGGCAACTGAAATTGCAACAGCAATTGATGTGGCAATTGGCAGAAAAGTGGACGTGGTGGCTGTATTTGAAGTTAGCTCGGTAAGGAAGACAATGAAGGTTGTGATTAATAGAATAATCAACCAAGGCTTGAGTTCCACTAACAAACTAAATGACGTCCCTAACCACTGACCTAACCCTGAGCTACTAATAGAGCTTGCTAAAGAGAGACCGCCACCAAATAACAGCAAAAGCCCCCAGGGTAATTTTTTTGTTTCATCCCATTCTAAAAGATTACTTTTCTTGTTATCAGACGGTAAGATAAATAAAATAATGGCCGCTAAAATGGCAATACCTGCGTCAGTAAGCCCTAAAAGTATTTCATGATATTTCAAATAGGGCCTGCCTATCCATAAGCTCGCTGCAATCAAAAAGATAAGAAAAACTTTTTTTTCATCTCGACTGATGTGCCCTAATTTTTTCAAGGCCTGATTTATTTTACTTTTGGCCGCAGTATTAATTTCAAACGTGGATGGATAAATAATTTTTGTCAGAATGATGAAGGACGCTACTAGCATCATCAACCCAATGGGGAGTGCAATTTTCATCCAGTCCAGAAATGAAATATCGATGTTGTAATTTTCTTGCATAAAGCCTGCAAAGACAATATTAGGGGCTGTGCCAATCAAGCTTGACATCCCACCAATGGAAGAGGCGTATGCAATGCCTAAGAATAGTGCAATTTCAAAGTTTTTGATCTGTTTGTTT
>DGPR01000035.1:10541-23340 GCA_002390525.1 Cellvibrionales bacterium UBA4435 | reverse complement strand
ACCTTGACTCCTGAAAGTGTTGCTGCAGCTTTAGTCGCTTGTCTTTGGGTTTCATCAAAGTATGCTGGCACTGTTAAAACTATTCCATCTAAGACTCCACCTAAGGACTCCTCTGCTCTTGATAAAAGTACTTTAAGTATTTCAGCTGAAGCCTCAACTGGGCTTATTTCTCCAGCAGAAGTTTTGAATTTCGGCATACCTCCATCTTCTGAAATTAGGAAATCATAAGGCAGCTGGCTTCCTAATTTTTTTATATCTTTTATGCCACGACCCATAAATCGCTTCACTGAGCTTAATGTATTTAGTGGGTCTATTGATGACTTTAGGTATGCTTTTTGGCCAACTAAAACTTCACTTATAGACCCAAAATATACTACAGAAGGAAGCAAGTACCGTTCATCGCTATCCAATAAAACTTCTGGAGTTCCACTCCTGACAGAAGCCACAAGAGAATTGGTTGTGCCAAGATCTATTCCTGCAGCTCTACGATGCAAATGGGGGCTGGGCGATTTTCCAGGCTCTGATATTTGTAATAAGACCACTTCTTTACCGTTTATATAAGTTGTTTCAATTAAAGTTTTCTAGTTCTTCATTAAGCTGTGTTAGTTCAGTCAAAAATTTATCTAGAAATTGCATTTTTGCTAAAGCTTCAGCAGCAACTTCAAAATTATGTTGGTTAAAATAATTTTTAAAGGTATTTTTTGTTTCTTCATATCGTTCTTCTACGCGTTGATTTAGATCTGCTCTGGCCACACAGAAGTTAGTAGATTTCGAAACTTCAGCTAATTCATCTCTGAATTCAATTTGCTCCATGAGAAACGCAGGATCATGTAATGTATATGAATCATTCAAATAATTTTTGTCTTGCAAAGATAATAGATATCGTGCTCTAGATAAAGTAGATTTTAGTTCAGTATACGCTTGGTTTATTAAAGAAACATACTGCACCGCTAAGAGTTGCTCTTGGGGTGTACTTCTCATATGTCGGTCAGGGTGAAATTTTAACTGTAATTCTTGGTAGCGTCTTTCAAGTAAAGCTAAATCTATCTCATAGCTAACAGGAAGCCCAAACAACTCAAAATAGTCACAAGAAAATTCTATATTTTTCAATTCGTATAGCCCTATACAAATTCATTAAACATGAAAACTCTCACCACAACCGCATTCATTTTTAACATTTGGATTTTTAAACTCAAAACCCTCATTAAGGCCCTCCTTTACAAAATCTAATTGAGTACCATCTAAAAAGGCAAAGCTCTTTGGATCAATAAAAAGTTTTGCATCTCCGCTTATAACAGCTATATCGTTTTCATCTATCTCATCTACAAATTCCAGAATATAGGATAGGCCTGAACATCCAGTAGTTTTTACCCCAAGCCGAATACCAACGCCATGACCTCTATTTTCTAGATGTCTTATCACGTGTTTTTCCGCTGCACTTGTCATTGAAATAGGCATACTGCCCCCTTATATATTTGAGCCCTGATTAGCTATATCACGCTTTTTACGAATATCTGTGACAGCAGCTTTAATGGCATCTTCAGCCAAAACTGAACAATGAATCTTCACAGGAGGTAATGCTAATTCATCAGCAATTTCAGTATTTTTGATGACTGAAGCTTCATCTAATGTTTTTCCTTTCACCCATTCTGTAAGAAGGGAGCTTGAAGCGATAGCAGAACCGCAACCATATGTTTTAAATTTAGCATCCTGAATTATACCAGCAGCATCAACCTCGATTTGCAATCTCATCACATCACCACATGCTGGTGCTCCAACCATACCGGTACCAACATTACTTGATTTATCGTCCAGCTTTCCTACATTTCTAGGATTGTCATAATGGTCGAGTACTTTGTCACTATAGGCCATAATCAAGCTCCTTAATTTTTAAATTTATTACTTTTAATGTGCAGCCCACTCAACGAGGCTGAGATCTACTCCATCTTTATACATATCCCAAAGGGGTGAAAGCTCTCTCAGCTTTAGGACTGCTTCACGTATCTTTTTTATAGCATAGTCTACTTCTTCCTCAGTACTGAAACGTCCAAACGAAAACCGTATAGAACTATGTGCCTGCTCATCATCTAATCCTAATGCGCGAAGCACGTAAGATGGTTCCAAACTAGCCGAGGTGCATGCTGATCCTGAAGAAACAGCTAAATCTTTGAGAGCCATAATTAGAGATTCTCCTTCAACATATGCAAAACTTACATTTAAGTTACCTGCGACGCGTTGTTGAAGAGAGCCATTCACCCTGACAGCTTCCATATCTGATATACCGTCCCACAACCGATTTCTTAGTGATAGTACTTTCTGATGATCATCTTCCATTTTTTCCCCAGCGATACGGAAAGCCTCTCCCATGCCAATAATTTGATGGGTAGCTAGAGTTCCAGAACGCATTCCTCTCTCGTGTCCTCCGCCATGTATCTGGGCTTCAATTCTGACTCTAGGCTTACGTCGAACATATAGTGCGCCTATACCTTTTGGGCCATAGATTTTATGGGCTGAAAGTGCCATCATATCAACCTTTATAGCTTCTAAGTCAATTGGAATTTTACCGACACTTTGTGCTGCGTCTACATGAAAATATACCTTCCTGGCGCGACAAATCTCACCTATTGCGGCTATATCATTGATAGTTCCAATCTCATTATTAATATGCATCAAAGAAACTAAAGTTGTATCTTCTCTGATGGCATCTCTAACCATTTCAGGCTGAATAATTCCATCCTCATCAGGAACCAAGTAACTAACATCAAAACCTTCCCGCTCTAGCTGCCTACAAGCGTCAAGAACAGCTTTATGTTCTATTTTAGATGTGATTATATGCTTCCCTTTTTTTTGATTAAAGTGAGCGCATCCTTTTATAGCTAGGTTATTCGCCTCAGTTGCACCCGAGGTCCATACTATTTCTCTAGAATCTGCATTTAATAATTGTGCTACTTGTCCCCTAGCTTCTTCAACTGCTGCTTCAGCCTTCCATCCAAAAGCATGGGATCTAGAAGAGGGATTGCCAAAGTTGTCTTCACCAATAAGACAATCTGCCATCATTTTGGCTACACTAGGGTCAATAGGAGTTGTTGATGAGTAATCTAAGTATATAGGTAATTTCATTTCTTTTTTTCCAAAAGATAATTTTCGTTAAAAATATTTAATTCAGCAACTATTAGTTTGTAAATTAATCAGCCGGATATCATTCTTGTGCACAAGACTATCAAGACTAACGCTACACAAAAAAACATGTATTTGAGTACTTAAGTCATCCCATAAATGATGTGTAAGACACAAATCACCCTTGTGACAATTACCGGCGCCATTACAACTTGTAGCGTCAATAGACTCGTTAACAGCACCAATTATTTCTGCAACATTTATGTCTTGCATATTTCGTGACAGACTATAGCCGCCGCCAGGGCCTCTTGAACTATTAACCAAATTATTTTTTCTCAATTTAGAAAATAATTGCTCTAAATAACCTCTGGAAATACCTTGACGCTTTGCAATATCTGCCAAATTAATAGGGGCATCTTCTTTATGCATAGCTAAATCCAACATTGCAGCGACTGCATATCTGCCACGTGTGGTAAGCCTCATGAATGATCCTCACTATTTGATAACCATTATCATTTAAAATTATAATACTAGAATAGCTATTCATACTTATGATACTAAAAACCAAGTCTTTTAGTCAAGTAAATAACCTATTAATTTAGTGTGGAATTTAATGTTGAAAATAATTAATCTTTATTATTTTTAAATTGATAAATCGCATTTCTAATTGAGGTAAGCACACCCCGTAAAATTGATAACTCCATTTCATCAAGACGTATTCTTCCATATAGGCGCCTGAGTCTAGTCATGGTTTGGCGTGGATTGCTTGTATCATGAAAACCAATATCTACTAGAACCTGTTCTAAATGCTTGAAATAAAATTCTAAATCGTCAGCCTTTGCAGGAGGCTGGTCCCATTCATCGAAAACAGGAAGAAGCCCGTTTCTATCTGATAAAGATGCCATTCGAACCTCATAACAGAGCACTTGGACTGCTGAAGCAATATTAAGTGAGCTATAATCTGGATTTGAGGGAATATGTACGTGATATGTACATTTATGAAGCTCCTCATTACTTAATCCCCTATCTTCTCTACCAAAAACAATAGCGACATCGTGCACATTAGATTCTTGCCAAACTCTTACACCGCATTCGCGCGGATTCATTAATGGCCAAGGAATTCTTCGTTCTCGTGCACTGGTTCCAACAACTAATCCACAACCAGAAATAGCTTCGTCTAGGCTGTCTACAACTACGGCATTATCAAGGATATCAATAGCATTGGCGGCTCTCCAAGTGGCTTTATCTGCTGGATAATCTTGGGGGTCAACAAGATATAATTGATTCAAACCCATATTCTTTATAGCTCGAGCGGCTGCACCTATATTTCCTGGGTGACTTGTATTCACTAGTACAACGCGAATATTGTCAAAGTTTTTCATATAAGAATACTCAAAATATAAAAACCAAAAGGGTTTATATAACTCAAAAATTGATGGGGAATAAACTTAATGCAACTCAAATAAGTTTGAACTTAATAAGTATTAATTATCGTTTTTTAATATAAATATTCTAACAGGGTATATCCTATAAATCATGGATTTTAAACAGTGAAAACTAACATACATGTCTGGCGTCTGTTACAATTATTTTTTTTAGTTGTTGGAATAAATTAAAATGGAACCAATGGTCAATATTGCACTTCGCGCTGCACGAAAGGCCGGAGATCTAGTTATTCGAGCGACCAAACGTATAGACTTAGTTAATATTGATGAAAAAGGTCGTAATGACTTTGTCACAGATATTGACTATGCCGCAGAAAACGAAATAATTTATCATCTTAAAAAAGCTTTTCCTGAACATACTATTATCAGTGAGGAAGCTGGACTCTTGAAAGGTGCAGAAGAAGACTATCAGTGGATTATAGATCCACTCGATGGGACTACAAACTTTATCCACGGTATTCCTCATTTTGCTATCTCAATCGCTTGCAAATATAAGGGTAAAATAGAGCATGCAGTCATTCTTGATCCAATGCGGCAAGAGGAGTTCATAGCAAGTCGGGGCAGAGGTGCTTTTTTGAACGGAAATAGAATCCGTGTATCAAATCGATTATCTTTATCGGGAAGTATAATTGCTACAGGAATACCTTTTAATGAGCCATCTATACAAAATATGAACCAATACCTAAAATGCCTACATGAGCTAGCAGAGTCATCTTCAGGTATACGGAGATTGGGGGCTGCATCACTCGATCTAGCATATCTTGCTGCCGGCAGGTTCGATGCATTTTGGGAAATGAACCTAAAGCCGTGGGATATTGCTGCAGGCATATTGCTCATAAAAGAAGCTGGGGGGCTTGTCAGCGACTTCAGTGGCAAAGATAATTATCTTAGTAATGGAAATATCGTTTGCTCTACTCCAAAACTTTTTAAGCCAACACTACAAATAGTCCAAAAACACTTGGGGTCTTTAGAAGCATAAACTTATATCTTTAGTTAGGTCACTAAAATTTTGGTAGGTATTTTAACGGGTCAACTGGCTTACCCCCTTCTCTTATTTCGAAATATAAGCTCTGGTTTTTAGTTTCCGTATGACCTGATTCTGAAATTTTTTGATTAGCTATGACCGTTTCGTTTTCTTTAACAAAAATTTGTTTGTTGTGTGCATATGCGCTTAAATAATTTTCATCATGACGAATAATAATAAGTTTGCCATAACTTCGTAAGCCATCTCCAGAGTAAACTACAACGCCTGGTGCGGCAGTAAAAACAGGGGATCCATAGTCACTTTGGATACTTATACCCTTGAATAACTTTGAGCTATTAAATGTTTTCAAAACTTTTCCTTTGACAGGCCAATTCCAATCCCACTCTCCATCCAAGAAAGATAGAGATTTTGTATTTTTAACCGAATATGGTGAACGCTTGATGGATTGAGTTGCAGAGAACTCTCTGATCTTTTTTTTACTATTCAGGTCTTTAGAATTAAGCGATAAGCGCTGTCCTATAAAAATTTTATCTGTCAGGTTAATATTATTTATCCCAGCAAGTTTTTTGGTATCAATTTCATATCTCCAGGCTATCGAAAATAAAGTTTCCCCTGATGAGACAATGTGGTGATTTATTTTATCAGTAGCAGGCTGCTGCCGATGACTAACTGGGGCTTTTGGTGTGTTGCATCCTGATAGCAAAACTATAATTAAAACTAAACAACTAATCCAAGTAGAAATTTTTAAAACAAAGCAGTAATTAAACATATAAAATTTAAATCACCCTTTATTTGTTACTCTTTTCGCTAAAAAGTCTATACTGAAAACAACCAGAAAGCCTAATATCATAAGGCTAACTGCTGCATAAGTCAGTGGATTCTGTTCTGTTAAAAAAGAATATTCTGTAGGAAAAAGCAACTGATAAGATAAATTAAACTCAGAATCAGTATCGCCTGCATTCAGTGAAGCCGAATTTTTCCATGGCCAGACTATCATTAAAGAGCCCAACAGAAAACCAATTAGAGTTGAAATAAATACAGAATAATAAGTTCTGAGAAGGATTATTAGAATTCGTGAAAAAGCCAATAATCCAAAAATACAGCCCAAACTAAATATCAGTAAAATATTCCACTGAAACTGGCTGATAGCACCAATAATAATTGGATATATCCCTAATAATAATAATATAAAACTTCCGGAGATTCCCGGTAAAATCATTGCACAAACTGCTAGGCTACCACCAAAAAACAACACAAAAAAACCTTCTGATGAAGAGGCTGTTGGTGCTATTGAAATTAATAATATAACAACTATCCCAGTAATTATACCAAGTAGCTCATTCAGGCGAAGACATGAAAGTTGCTTTATCATATAAAGTGCTGAAGCTAAAATCAGCCCAAAGAAAAATGACCAAACTAAAATTCTTTCTTCTATTAAAAAATAGTGCACTATACGAGAAAAAAAGATGATACTAAATAAGGCTCCAGAAAAAACAGCAAGAATGAAGCTACCATTTATAGCGCACCAAAATTTATAAAATCCCTCTTTTTTTAGTATTTTAATTGATCTTAGATTAATAGATGCTATAGATTCAATAAGCTCTTCATAAATGCCACTTATTAAAGCAATCGTTCCACCTGAAACTCCTGGAACTAAATCTGCAATACCCATTAATGCTCCTTTAAAAAAGAGAGTTAACCGATTTCTTATTTTATTTTCAGTTCTTGTATACATAATATTTTAAAAAAAAATTTAAAATCAATTGTCATAAAATAATCTGTTAATGAGACTGATATTAATTAGAGAGTCCCTTTACAAGTGGTACAAAGCGGACTTTTTGTGCTACTTTTTCTCTAAAATTCAAACTCTCACCATCTCTTGTGATAACTCGTAATTCTTGATCATCAATGGTGCCTACAGGGATAATTAAAATACCATTAGGCGCTAACTGCTTTAATAAATCTCCCGGGATCTCATGGGGAGCAGCAGCACTGAGAATAGCGTTATAGGGAGCAAATTCTGCTAGCCCTGTTCTCCCATCACTATGGACTAATCTGATATTTTTGATGCCCAGTTTAGCAAGCCTCCCGCGGGCTCTTTCTTGCAAAGATTTTATACGTTCTACGCTATAAACTTTTTCAACTAGTTGCGCTAAAATTGCAGTCTGATAGCCAGAGCCTGTTCCAATTTCAAGAACTTTTTTTCTGGGCCCTAGTGAGAGCAGTATTTCTGTCATAAGTGCTACTACATATGGCCTAGAAAGTGTTTGACCGAAGCCAATTGGCAGAGCCGTATCCTCATAAGACCTGTGAGACAGGGCTTCGTCTAAAAATAGATGTCTTGGGGTTACCCTAATGACATTTAATACTTTTTTATCAGTAATTCCTTGGTCCTGAAGACGTTGGATTAATCGCTCTCTGGTTCTTTGCGATGTCATTCCTACTCCACGAAAATCAAGAACACTCAATGGGTTACCTCGCATTAATTTTATCTATAAAAATTTTAATGATACTTTTTGATAGCTTATATACCTATTGAATCAACGCAACAACATGGCAAGCTATTCCCTCTCCTCTTCCCTCAAAACCTAGATTCTCTGTGGTTGTAGCTTTAATATTAACTACATCTACATCACTCTCAAGATCAGATGAAAGGTTTTCAATCATAGCATCTATATAGGGTGCCAACTTAGGCGCTTGAGCTATAATTGTGATATCAACATTTACGACTGAATATCCTTTACTATTAATCAATGAAACAACCAATCTTAGTAACTTACGGCTATTTATGTCTAAAAAACGTGGGTCTGTTTCTGGAAAATGTTTTCCTATATCGCCCATTGCTGCTGCTCCAAGTAGCGCATCACAAAGTGAATGTATTAGGACGTCTCCATCTGAATGAGCTAAAAGCCCGTATCTAAAAGGGATTTTGACTCCACCAATAATAATATGGTCGCCTTCCCCAAATGCATGGACGTCATAACCATGACCAATTCTCATAGTTTTTCCTGTTGAGTTATTATTATGGCTTTAGCTATTGCAATATCTTCAGGACGGGTAATTTTTATATTATCTCGACTTCCTTCAACAATTACTGGATTACTGGGCCCTGGACAACCGCTCTCTAAATATTTTTCTATAGCTGATGCCTCATCAGTTATCACCCAATCTTCTATTTTTGACTTTTCTAGAGCTTCGTAAAGTAATTTAAAGTGAAACAATTGTGGAGTTTGTGCTTCAGAAATTGAAAGATTTTCAATAGTAGAAACACGAGGATTTTCACTAATAATGCAAGACTCTACTTTTTTTAAAGTCCCAACAACTTTTGTAGCAAGAATACCGCCTATATCGTTAGGTGAAGAAGTCTGATCGAATAGATTTTTTATGTCGTTAACTTTAACACAGGGTCTTACTGCATCATGAACTAGTATCCAGTCAAATCTACTTGCTCTTCCTTTAATGTGTTCAAGCGCAAAAAACACAGAGTCCCTTCTTGTTTTGCCGCCTGTAACTATTTCAACAGATGGGTGTTTTAAACCGGATAAAGTTCTCCATAAACTATCTGTAGGATTGACAGCAATTATTACTTTAATATGCTCAATTTCTAGTAATTTTTTTAAAGTGAATTCAAGAATCGTTTGGCCAAAAAATTCCTCATATTGTTTTGGTTTGAACTCTGAAAATCTACTTCCAATTCCAGCTGCAGGTATGACTATCCACGTTTTTCTTTTACTTAATTCTAGTAAGTATTCTTCTGAAAAATGCTTGTTAATCACTTAGTTCTCCTCCTCAACAATCATATAAAAGGTTTCGCCATCCTTAATCATACCAAGATCTCTTCTAGCTCTCTCTTCGATGCTATCCGTACTATTGGTCAGGTGCTTGAGTTCTTCTGCTAGGTCAAGGTTTTTTTGTCTTAGATTTTCATTTTTTTTCTGTTGAGAAGTGACATCGTTTTGAAGTTTATATTTATGAGGAAGACTCCCATCACCAAACCATAAACGATATTGGAGGGTAGAGATAAAGACACATAGAATGATTAGTAGCCATCGCATATATTCATTTTAACGGACTTAACCGATTTCGCCAGTGTTCTTGTTTAAAGATAACTTAATGTTTTCTCCCTCTATCACTATTAAAACGCGAATACATATTAAAAATAATTAACCTAGTTAAACTCAGATATGCCCCTATAAGGAGCTTTGACTTGTAGATCAGATTCTATGCGTAGCAAGCGATTATATTTTGCAGTTCGATCTGAACGACAAAGGGAGCCGGTTTTTATCTGACCTGCACTTGTTCCAACTGAAAGGTCTGCAATAGTTGTATCCTCTGTTTCTCCTGATCTATGAGAAATAACGGCAGTATAATTTGCTGCTTTTGCCATTTTTATAGCAGCAAGAGTTTCTGTCAAAGTTCCAATCTGGTTAAATTTAATTAAAATAGAATTCCCCACGCCGAGCTCGATTCCCTTGCTCAATATTTTAGTGTTAGTTACAAAAAGATCATCGCCCACTAACTGAATTTTTTTTCCTAGTTTTTCTGTTTGGTATTTCCAGCCATCCCAATCAGATTCATCCTGACCATCTTCAATTGAGATGATGGGGTACTGATCACAAAGGGTCGACAAATAATCAGTGAAATCTTTAGAGCTATATATCTTATCTTCACCAAGCAAATGATAATTACCATTATTATAGAATTCAGAAGATGCGCAATCTAACGCTAGCATGATATCTAAGCCTAATTTATATCCAGAGGCTGTCACTGCCTCTTCTATACAAGCAAGAGCCTCAGAGTTTGAAGATAAATTTGGGGCAAAACCACCTTCATCACCCACCGCAGTGCTAAGACCTTTTTTACTTAGTATTTTTTTTAATGAATGAAATATTTCTGCTCCCATCTGTAATGCCTGTGAAAAACTTTTTGCAGATACTGGCTGAATCATAAATTCTTGAATATCAACATTATTATCTGCGTGTTCTCCTCCATTTATAATATTCATCATTGGAACAGGCATACTGTACTTACCAGGAGTTCCATTAATATTTGCTATGTGCTCATATAATGGTATACCAAGTGATATTGCTGCCGCCTTAGATACAGCAAGAGAAACAGCTAGGACAGCATTGGCCCCTAAATTAGCTTTATTTTCAGTTCCATCGGCCTCTATCATCAGTAAATCTATGGCGCATTGATCAAGAGCGCTTTTACCAAGTAATAATGGCTTAATAATTTTATTTATATTATCAACAGCCTTGAGAACACCTTTACCCAAATATCGATTATTGTCGCCATCTCTTAGCTCAAGCGCCTCCCTTGAACCAGTTGATGCACCAGATGGAGAGCAGGCAGAGCCGGTACTTCCGTCTGCTAATATAACCTCTGCACTTATTGTTGGATTACCCCTGGAGTCTAATACCTCATAGGCTCTGATGTCAGAAATATTGCTCATCTAAAAATCTCCAAAAAAATATCTATGCTAATAAAGCACACATAAAAAAATATAAATTATAGTTCAAGTGATGGCTGAGACTTTACAAGATCATCTAATTCTTTTATCTGTAAAAGATAGCTATCTAATTTGTCTAACGGCAATGCGCTTGGTCCATCGCACTTCGCGTTATCAGGATCAGGGTGGGCTTCTAAAAATAGGCCAGCTAAACCTACAGCAATGCCTGCTTTTCCTAAATCTGCTAGTTGATGACGGCGACCACCCGAGATAGAGCTATCAGGGTCTCTTATTTGAAGTGCATGAGTTACATCAAAAATAATTGGTAATCCCTGGCTCACTTCTTTCATCGTTCTAATACCAAGCATATCTACAACAAGGTTATCGTATCCCATACAAGTACCCCTCTCGCAAAGAAGAACATTACTATTACCAAATTCTTTGAATTTATTTACGATATTAGCCACCTGAGCGGGACTCATAAACTGAGGTTTCTTGATATTCACGACAGCGTCGGTTTTAGCGATCGCTTGAACTAGATCAGTTTGCCGAGCTAAAAAAGCGGGTAGCTGTAGGACATCGCAAACTTCAGCTACTAACTCTGCTTGATGGGGCTCATGAACATCAGTAATGACCGGTATTGAAAATGATTCTTTAATTTCTTGGAATATTTTTAATCCTTCATCTATACCAACACCACGATATGAGTGAAATGATGAACGGTTCGCCTTATCAAACGAAGCTTTAAATACATAAGGAATACGTAATTTATTCGTTGCTGTAACAAAATGCTCAACTACCCGCATAGAGAGATCTCTTGACTCTATTACATTTAATCCTCCGAACAACACAAAAGGTTTATCATTACTAACTGGAATATTTTCAATATTGATTGTTACAGACGGAGTAGTTGCTTTTGATGTTGTCATAAGTCAGCTTTCCCAAGAAACTCAGAGGATTTTTGTTGTTTGAGTGATGCTTCTATAAAACTTGTGAACAGCGGATGTCCATTTCGGGGTGTAGAGGTAAATTCCGGATGAAACTGGCATGCAACAAACCAAGGATGATCAGATATCTCGATCATCTCTACTAGAGATTTATTTTCTGACCAGCCACCAACCTTCATACCACCATTCTGTAACTGGACAACATAATTATTATTGACCTCATAGCGGTGTCGATGTCGTTCAAAAATCATATTTTTCCCGTATATATCATGAGCGGTTGTACCCTCTATCAGATAGCTGGCTTGACCCCCAAGTCTCATTGTTCCACCTAAATCTGAATCTTCATCACGTGTTTCTACTGAACCAGAACTGTCTACCCACTCTGTTATAAGTGCAATAATTGGATGAGGTGTCTTCTGATCGAACTCTGTGCTATTTGCACCCTTCAGGTTACAAACATTACGCGCAAATTCTATCATTGCAACCTGCATACCAAGACATATTCCCAGATAGGGTATTTTTTTAGTACGAGCGTAATTGACGGCATTAATTTTTCCCTCAACTCCACGTATTCCGAATCCACCGGGGACTAAAATTCCATTGCAATTATCAAGAAGTGATATTTGGTCTTTCAAGTTTTCCGAATCTATATATCGAATATTAACCTTGGTTTGGTTTCTAATACCTCCATGTATTAAAGCCTCGTTCAGAGATTTATATGCATCCAGAAGCTCAACATATTTACCAACCATAGCAATTGTTATCTCATGTTTTGGATTAGAATGATTTTCAGCGACCCAATCCCAGTCGGAAAGGTCGGGTTTTGGGCAATCTAAGGCAAGCCTAGTGAGAA
>DGPR01000035.1:0-10437 GCA_002390525.1 Cellvibrionales bacterium UBA4435 | reverse complement strand
AGCTCGACAAAACTCCTACAAAGTAATACATCTGGCTGAAGTCCAATTGACCTGAGCTCCTTAACAGAGTGTTGAGTTGGTTTTGTTTTAGTCTCGCCTGCTGCAGCAATATATGGGACTAAAGTCAAATGTATGAGGACCGAGCGGCTTAAGCCAAGGTCGAGTTTTAGCTGTCGTATAGCCTCAAGAAATGGCTGTGATTCTATATCACCAACTGTACCTCCGATTTCAACAATGGCGATATCAAAGCCTTCGCCTCCTGCCAAAATACGTCTTTTTATCTCATCGGTAACGTGTGGAATAACTTGAACTGTAGCACCAAGGAAATCTCCTTTGCGTTCATGACGCAGAATCGTTTCATAAACTTTACCACTGGTAAAGTTGTTAAGCTTACACATTTTTGAAGATAAAAATCTCTCATAGTGACCAAGATCAAGATCTGTTTCAGCACCATCTTCTGTAACAAAAACTTCTCCATGCTGAAAAGGACTCATCGTTCCCGGGTCTACATTTAGATAGGGGTCTAATTTTAAGATAGTAACATTAAGACCTCTGGCCTCAAGAATTGTACCTAAGGAAGCAGCTGCAATTCCTTTACCCAAAGAAGACACCACCCCACCTGTAACAAATATATAACGCGTCATTTAAATCCCTAAAGGCACATTGAACTGAAAAGCAATTCAATTAAGTTAAACTTCTAGGACAAGAAAGAATAACTTAGGTTTACTGAAGTTGCTTTTTTATAACGATGGGAAATTAGACTAACAGAGATAGTAGATTGTCTCAATATATTACTACGTTATATGGCTTTTATTGGTATAGCCACTCAAGCTGAATACCATATTCATCTGGTTCAGCACAAAATTCATCGCATACCCATAAATCACCAACAGCTGCTATACGATTATCGATATAAATTAAG
Source organism: Cellvibrionales bacterium UBA4435 (assembly GCA_002390525.1). GTDB lineage: Bacteria > Pseudomonadota > Gammaproteobacteria > Pseudomonadales > Porticoccaceae > Porticoccus. Next base: position 9,515 of record DGPR01000035.1, on the reverse strand, counting down.
GGTATATTATTTCGCAACCAAGGCTCTAAAGAATATTCTTGAAAAAGTTTTTTTAAGGTATTAGAACCGCTACGCCCCTTTGGTTTACAGCGCTCACCGCCACTACGAAATCTGATCTCTAGATTTTTTTTAAAATCCATTCTAAGACCGCCCTTGATTTTTTGTTTCACACATAAGCTACTGCTGTCAGGAAGAATTAGTTGGGTCAACCCATCCCATTTTATAGGACTTTTTTCTAATAGTACTCGCCCTTTTTTTTTCTTAAATGAGTAATTTGGGTCATCAAAGTTGAAAGGCAAAAGATATAATTTTTTATTAAATCTTCTTAGCTGCAAATCATCCCAGTACGCAATAGGTTCAGCATCAATTTTTGAGCCAATTATTTGATTTAATACGTTATCAAGCGCGGCATATGATGGCAACGTTAAATTATGTAAATTGAACCAATATCTTAAGATATTTTTTTGCCTTATTATTTCAAAGCTATTAAGTTGATCAATCGATATACTCCAACCAACTCGTTCGAAAATTTCCGTGATAGTCTTAAAGTCTTTCTGAGCCAATACATCTATCAAAAAATTTGATTCTGCGAAAATTTTAGCGCTACGATTAAGCTGACAAGAAGAGTTAGGCCAGCGCTCCTTTATTGTAGGTATCACCTTATGCCGTATGAAGTTTCTATCAAAAGCTATATTTAAATTGCTATCGTCTTCAATCCAGTTAATTTGATTAGCTGACGCATAAGATTCTAGATCCCTGCGAAAAAATGGTAGCAATGGTCTAAATAGCTCACCTTTACCTAATAATCGTGATATTGGCATTCCAGACATGCCCTTTACTCCAGAGCCCCGAAATAATCTAAATAGCATGGTTTCAATTTGATCATCTGCATGATGAGCTAAAATTAGTAAATCGTTTTTTTTAAGTAATTTTTCAAATATGCCGTATCTAGCTTCTCTAGCAGCATCCTCGATACCAGTTCCTCTATTTTTTATACTTACGGTTTTACAAATTATATCGACACCAAGCTCAAGACATATATCTTCGCAATGTTCTTGCCAAATTTTAGAATTGGGCGATAACTGGTGATTAACATGTAATGCTGTTATCTTTTTTTTACCAACAAGCTCAACCATTGCATGCACTAATACATGTGAATCTAGACCTCCACTATACCCAACATATAAATGGTTAGCCTCATTAAACTTATCGAGATGCTCAAAAAGATGTTTAACTTCGAATATCATTGATACCTTAAAAATAAAAAGAAAATATAACGTTACTGTCTATTTACAAAAATGACAATCAATACAATGGACTGATAATTTTTTGATTAATTAATTAAAATAAACTCCAAGAGCCTACATATCTTTTATTGGTCGCCATAACTCATTAATCTTTGATAGCGATTTTCTATTAACTCATCAATAGGAATAGCAGCTAAATTATCAAGTTGTTTAATTAAAGACATTTTCAGGTTTACTGCCATAGCCTCGATATCTCTATGTGCTCCGCCGATAGGTTCTAATATCGTTTCATCTACTATGCCTAGATCTTGTAAAACAGTAGATGTGACTCCCATAGCTTCTGCTGCCTCAGAAGCTTTAGAGGAAGTTTTCCATATTATATTTGCGCAACCTTCTGGCGATATAACAAAATAAGTAGCGTATTGAAGCATGTTTATATGATCGCCAACACCTATCGCCAAAGCCCCTCCAGAGCTACCTTCTCCTATAACTGTACAAATTATAGGTGTTTTGAGTCGAGACATTACAGCAAGGTTATTAGCAATAGACTCACTAATACCTCTCTCTTCAGAGTCAATTCCGGGGTATGCGCCAGGTGTATCTATGAGTGTAATAACTGGGATCCTAAAACGTTCTGCCATCTCCATTAACCTCAGAGCTTTACGATACCCCTCTGGCTTTGGCATACCAAAGTTTCTGTCTACCTTCTCGTTTATACCTCTACCTTTTTCTTCACCTATGATAACTACTGGTCTTCCCTCCAATTTACCAATACCGCCAACAATTGCTTTATCGTCTCCAAACTGTCTATCTCCATGTAGCTCATCAAAATCAGTAAAAATACGACTAATATAATCTGTCGCGTATGGTCTAAGAGGGTGTCTAGCAACTTGAACAGTCTGCCATGAGGAAAGGTTTAAATAAATTTTTTTTGTAAGCTTTTGACTTTTTTCTTTGAGCTTTTTTATTTCTTCAGCAATATTAATATCACTATCATTGCCGACCAAGCGAAGTTCATCTATTTTGGATTCCAGTTCCGCAATAGGTTGCTCAAAATCTAAGTAATCTAAATTCATATGAAATTGCTACCTATAATAATCATGTCACCAATTATAACCTAGTATATTTTGGCAGAGAAATATGGTCTTTTTAAAAAAGCATAAATTTATTTTTTTAATTTTCTAATTTTTAATTCGTTAGAATCTCAAGTGCACCATATCATTTCCAACTTTATTTTTTAACTTCTGAAGCAGCTCATCTTTAGGGGAAACAAGCCATTTGTCACCTAGAGCTATTTCGCACAAAGCATCCCTATTATTATAACTTATCCTGACTGGACATTTTCCATCGCAATAATCTTGCATGATTCTGGAAATTTCATCAACAGAGAAATCTTTTAGATCTTCTTTACTCATATCTATTACAATAGCCTTCAAATATTTTGATCTAGTCTCATACAAAGTATAAATTTTATCTGCCCTCATCTTCACGCCATCAGTATAATTATCTGAGGTAATTTGCCCCTCAATGACTAAAAATTCATCTTTAACTATTTTTTCTCTAGCTTCTTTAAAAGTTTCAGAAAAAACTGCCACATCAATTTGAGCACTTTTATCATCTAGTGATATTATTGCCATATTATCACCACTACGAGTTCTCACCATCTTTATATCCATTACTAAACCTGCCACAGTTTGTGGCGTTCTCTCTGCCTTAAGTTCAAATATTTTTCTTTTAATATAGCAAGCTAGCTCGTCGCTATACTCATCGACTGGATGCCCTGATAGATACAGACCTAAAGTATCTCTTTCTCCGCTTAATCTTTCCTTGGAGGTCTCTGAGGAGATGTGATTAAATTTTTTATATTTGCATTCTATGGCTGGGTCATTTGGCTTTTCCCCAAATAAATCAGTTATACCGATAGTTTCATTTCGAGCATGCTGTTCTGCTGTCTTGACAGCTTCACTCATAGCTGACAACATAACTGTTCGCTGATAACCGGGCTCACCAGCGGGGCCTATACTATCCATTGCACCGGATCTTATTAATGCTTCAAGTGTTCGTTTGTTAATCTTTTTAGCATCAACTCTTGAGCAAAAATCAAATAAATCAACAAAATTTCCACCTTTTTCTCTTGCAGCGATAATACTCTCAACTGGCCCTTCCCCCAAACCTTTAATTGCACCGAGGCCGTAAATTATCTCACCTTTACCAGAAACGGTAAAAATAAAATAGCTATGATTTATATCTGGTGATAACAATTTTACTTTTCTATGATTACACTCTTGAACCAATCTGACCACTTTATCTGTATTCTGCATATCAGCAGATAAGACTGCTGCCATAAATTCAGGCAGATAATGTGATTTAAGGTAGGCTGTTTGATAGGCCAAAAGTGCATATGCAGCAGAATGGGATTTATTGAATCCATATCCAGCAAATTTTTCCACTAGATCAAATATTTTTATAGCGAGGTTAGGATCAATCCCTTGTTTTTTAGCGCCTTCTTCAAAAATTTCTCGTTGTTTAGCCATCTCCTCTGGCTTCTTTTTCCCCATAGCACGACGAAGTAAATCTGCCTCTCCCAAAGAGTACCCTGCAAGAATTTGGGCAATTTGCATCACCTGCTCTTGATAAACTATAACTCCGTAAGTGGGCTCTAAAATTGGCTTTAGGCTCTGATGCTGAAATTTTTCATCAGGATAGGCCACTCTTGATCTACCATGTTTACGATTAACGAAATCGTCAACCATTCCGGACTCCAATGGGCCTGGCCTATAGAGGGCTACAAGCGCAATGATATCCTCAAATGAATTAGGTTTTACACGCTTCATTAAATCTTTCATGCCTTGTGATTCTAATTGAAATACAGCAGTCGTCTCTCCTTGCTGAATGAGTTCAAACGCTAAAGGGTCATCTAATGGGATGTCATTTATCATTAATATTTTGTCTGAAGAATCATGAAAGCGCTTATTCACCATTCTGACTGCACAATCTATAATTGTTAGTGTTCTTAGTCCTAAAAAATCGAACTTGATCAACCCTGCACTTTCTACATCGTCTTTATCAAATTGAGTGACGAGACCCTCTCCTGTCTCGTCACAGTATAATGGAGAAAAATCTGTGAGCTTTGTCGGTGCAATAACAACTCCCCCTGCATGCTTGCCTGCATTTCGTGTAATACCTTCAAGCTGAACTGCCATATCCCAAATTTCTTGTGCTTCATCATTTTCAGATAAAAAATCTCTCAAAATATCCTGCTCTTCAACTGCCTTTTTTAGAGTCATTCCAATATCTGCTGGGATCATTTTTGATAACCTATCTGCTAAACCATAAGGTTTACCCTGCACTCTGGCCACATCTCTTACTACCGCTTTAGCTGCCATTTTTCCAAAAGTAATTATTTGAGAAACTGCATCACGACCATATCTACCTGCTACATATGAAATAACCCTATCCCTGTTATCCATACAAAAATCTATATCAAAGTCAGGCATTGATACTCGCTCAGGATTTAAGAATCGTTCAAACAGTAAACCGTATTCAAGAGGGTCTAAGTCTGTAATTCCAAGCGCATAAGCAATCAATGAGCCTGCTCCGGAACCTCGTCCGGGGCCCACAGGTATTCCATTCTCCTTAGCCCATCTGATGAAATCCATTACTATTAAAAAATAGCCTTGGTAGCCCATTTTTATTACAACTTGAAGCTCAAAATCAAGACGATCAAAATATTTTTTTCTATCTTCTTTGGGGTCTTTTTTTGAGACTATAGAAATCTTTGAAAGTCTATCTTCAAGGCCTTCAATAGATAATTTTTTAAAAAAATTATCTTTGGTTAAGCCTTCAGGAATAGGATAATCTGGCAAAAAAGTTTCGCCTAATTTGAGCACTAGGTTACATCGGTAGGCAATTTCTAGCGTATTTTCAAGAGCCTCTGGTATGTCGTTAAAAAGTTCGATCATTTCATCTTCTGAACGAAGATATTGCTCTTCACTATATGTCTTGGCTCGCCTAGAGTCGTCTAGAACACACCCTAAACCAATGCAAACTCGTGATTCATGAGCTTCAAAATCATCAGATTTTAAAAATCTAACGTCATTTGTGGCTACAACGGGGCAGTTAAATTTTTGTGACAACCCAATAGCGGAATGAATAAAATCTTCTTCGCCTATCCTTCTAGTTCTAGTTAGCTCCAAATAAAATCTATCGGTAAATACCCCAATCCAGCTCAGCAAAAATTTTTCGGCCTGAAGATTATTCCCCGCAAGTATTGCTTGACCAATATCACTTTGACGGCCACTAAGTACAATAAGGCCCTCCGATGCATCCTTAATCCAACCACTACTAATCATAGGAATACCGTGACTTTGGCCCTCTTGATAAGCACGAGATATCAGTTTCGTAAGATTTCGATAACCTATCATATTCATTACAAGAAACGTCATATGATATGGTGGTATACCGTCAATAGTGCTACGAATACATAAATCTGCACCAAATATAGGCTTTACGCCTGATAGATGGGCAGCTTTATAAAACTTAATCAACCCAAAGAAATTGGTTATATCGGTAAGGGCAACAGCCGGCATGCCCAGTTCAGCCACTCTGTGAACAAGTGAATCTATAGAGATGAGGCCATCAATTAATGAATACTCACTGTGAAGCCGAAGGTGAACAAAAGAAGGTTGGGGCATAAATAATTAAATCCAAAAAAACATTCTAATTTCTTGCGCTAGGACGGATTAAATATATAAATTATAATTACAAGTTTATCGTAATTATTATTTGTTTAGTACGTGCTCACAAGATTATATAATAAATTGAAACTTTTAAGGTGTTCTAGTTATCATACTCTTTATAGGTTCAAAGGTTCTTCTGTGGATAGGGGTTGGCGCTAGATGCTTTATGGCATCTATGTGTTTCTTTGTTCCATAACCTTTATGACTAGAAAAACCATATCCAGGATATATTTTATCTAAATCTCTCATTTCTTTATCTCTAAAGACTTTTGCAATAATGGATGCTGCGGATACGCAAGGGGCTATTGAATCTCCCCTGACTAATGCTTCTGAGGGATATGGCCAACTTGGTAAACGGTTACCATCAACTATTATATATTCTGGTGATAGAGAAAGACCTTGGATAGCGCGCTTCATGGCCAACATAGTGGCCTCTAATATATTATATGTTTCAATTTCTTGTGTATTAGCTCTTGCTATACTCCAACACAAAGATTTATGTTTAATTTGAACATCAAATTTTTGACGGTTTTTCTCAGAAAGTTTCTTTGAATCAATAAGACCAGGTATTTTATTTTTAGGGCAGAGAATAACTGCGGCTGCAATAACATCTCCAGCTAAAGATCCTCTTCCAACCTCATCTACGCCAGCTAAAATTAGGTCATCATATATCATTTGTGATTTGTACTCATTTTTTACTCAAAAGCTTAACAAGTGCTTTTGCTGCAGTTTCACTTCCTCCACACTTTAAGGTTTCATGAAGAGCCTCGAAGTGTTCCTCTAATTTTTTTCTATCAACTGGATTATCAAAAAAATTCATTATTCCTGATGAAATATTATCTAGCGTGGCATCTTTTTCTAAATACTCTGGAACCAATAACTCATTAGCAAGAAGATTAGGCAATGCAGCATATTTTATTTTTATAATTTTAGAAATTAATGCAAAAGTCAGCGCTCCTAGGCGGTAGCTTACAACCATTGGTTTTTTTAACAGCATAGCCTCTAAAGTTGCCGTTCCAGATGAGACCAACACTACGTCTGCAGCTGACATTGCTAAAAGTGATTGTCCGTCTAGAACTTTTGCTTTCAAAGAAGGATAATTTTGTAAAATATCTTCTATTTCATATTTTCTTTCTGGCGAAGCAGCTGGAATAATTATCTGAAGTTTAGTAATTCTTTTTTTACAATAGGCGGCTACATCTATAAATAATTTACCTAATTTTTTTATCTCTGAAGCCCTGCTACCCGGCATAACTACAAGCACAGGATTATCAGCCAAACAAAGCTCTTGGCGAGCCTTATTAGTATCTAATTGAACTGCTAGATCTTCAGCTAAAGGATGACCAACACACACTACTGGAATACTATTTTTTTTATAGAAATCCTCTTCAAAAGGGAAAAGAGTAATCATTAGATCAACGGAGCTCTGGATTTTTTTTATACGACTCTGTCTCCATGCCCATACTGAAGGACTTACATAATGCGCAGTCTTAATTCCTTTAGCGTGTAGTTTTTTTTCTAAGCCAAGATTAAAATCTGGAGAATCAATTCCAATCACAAGATCAAATTCACTATCACAGAAGTGTTTAAATAGATTTTTACGAATTCGAAACAGTTCAGGCAACCTTTTTAAGGGCTCGAAAAACCCCATCACAGAGAGCCTTTCTATAGGAAATAGGGATAAAAATCCCTCATTTATCATTTTTGAGCCGCCTATACCCTCGTATATTGCGTCGGGGTAACGCAATTTCAATGAACGAATCAATCCAGCCCCTAACTGGTCACCAGATAACTCTCCTGCAACAATTCCTATTCTGTAGGAATCAACCATGACTTAACGTATTATTCCGCGAGATGAAGCTTTCACAGAATCAAGCATCAGCTGAACTTCCGGTTGTTGTATTGCCAGCTCATTAAGCTTGGTAAGAGCATCATCTAAGGAAAGTCCCTGTCTATATAAAATCTTATAGGCTTGCTTGATGGCCAATATTGCATCTTTGTTAAATCCGCGACGCTTAAGTCCCACTGTGTTGACGGTTTTTGGTGCAGCTGGAGAACCAAATGCAGTTACATACGCTGGAACGTCTTGCGGAAGGAATGCAGCAGGACCAATCAAAGTGTGCGGCCCAATAGAAACAAACTGATGAACTAAAACGTACCCTGACAATATCGCCCAATCACCGACGTTAACGTGACCAGATAGAGATGCGTTATTGACCAAAATACAGTTACTGCCAACTGTTGAGTCGTGACCTATATGAACATATGCCATCATCAGATTATTATTTCCAATAGTTGTTATACCTCTATCTTGAATAGTTCCTCTGTGTATTGTGACACCCTCACGAATAGTATTATTATCTCCAATTACTAATTGAGTTGGCTCTCCATCATATTTTAAATCTGGTGTATCTTCACCGATTGAAGAAAATTGAAAAATACGGTTATTTTTACCAATAGTTGTAGGGCCCTTAACTAAAACATGTGAGTGGATAATTGTTCCAGAGCCAATCTGGACGTCTGGACCGATGGATGTCCATGGACCAATTTCTACGCCTTCATCTAACTCAGCTGTTGGGTCAATAATTGCTGTTTTATGTATTAGAGACATTTTTTTAAACCGTTTTTAATGCGCAAAGTATAGTAGCTTCACAAGCAAGCTCGTCATCTACTGTAGCTTTACATTTAAAGCGCCAAATTGTTCTTTTTACTGAATCCACTTTTGCTTCTAGCATCAGTTTGTCTCCGGGGATTACTTGTCGCTTAAAACGAACGCCGTCAACTCCTGCAAATAAATATAAGACGTTATCATCTGCATATTTATCTGCAGTTACGAATCCAAGAACACCTGCGGCTTGAGCCATAGCCTCAATAATCATTACACCAGGAAAGATTGGTGTATTTGGAAAATGTCCATTAAAAATCTCTTCATTGGCTGTAATGTTTTTATAGGCCAGGATCCTCTTGCCTAGATCCATTTCGACAACTCTATCAACTAAAAGAAGGGGATACCTTTGTGGAAGGCGTTTTTTTATATCATTTATATCCATTGCATTATCTCTAGGAACTTCAAAATTTTAAAATGTGAAAAATTATATCTTTTTTTCAAGCCTCTTGAGACGTTGAACTAAATCATTTAGCTGTGTGAAGCGGACCGCATTTTTTTTCCACTTATCTGTCAAGCTTAATGGTGTACCAGATGAATAAGAGCCAGATTCAGATATTGATTTTGTAATAATTGTACCACCAGTCGTAGTTACACCATCACAAATTTTTAAATGTCCAACAATTCCTGTTTGTCCAGCAAAGATACAATTTTTTCCAATTTCTGTACTTCCTGATATGCCAGAACAGCTAGCAATAGCGGTATTTTCACCAATATGCACATTATGGGCTATTTGTATGTGGTTATCGAGGATCACACCATCCTCGATAACGGTATCACTTAATGCACCTCTATCAATCGTGGTACATGAACCAATTTCAACTCTATTGCCGATAATTACTCCACCAAGCTGATGAATTTTTA
>DGPR01000005.1 GCA_002390525.1 Cellvibrionales bacterium UBA4435 | reverse complement strand
GCCATTACCCTACCAACAAACTAATCCGACGCAGGCTCATCTAATAGCACAAGGTCCGAAGATCCCCTGCTTTCCCCCATAGGGCGTATGCGGTATTAGCATGCGTTTCCACATGTTGTCCCCCACTACTAGGTAGATTCCTACGCGTTACTCACCCGTCCGCCGCTTTACTCTTTTCCGAAGAAAATTTCTCGCTCGACTTGCATGTGTAAGGCCTGCCGCCAGCGTTCAATCTGAGCCATGATCAAACTCTTCAGTTCAATATTCTTTAACCTCTTTCAAACTTTTATAAAGTTAGACTAAGAGGGAGTAGTTTCACAAAAACCTGCGATACTTCTCAAAACATGGCCAAACACTTTAGCTTACCAAATTTAAAGTAATTATTTTTGGTGAGTTACTTGTATTTGATGATACGTTGTCACGTGATCATCACAGCAAGCACCCACACTCATTATCTGATCGATTGTTAAAGAACGTTGCTCACTTAAGGAGCGGGTTGGGTATTCTAAGGAACGCCCATCTAAAGTCAACAACAACTGTGATTTTTTTAGTAAAAAATTTACAATTTGTCGCTGTTAATTTTTTGATCTCAATTAACCTTGAAACGGACGCGCAGTGTAGCCATTAATAAACTGGTGTCAAACTATTTCTATATAAAATAAATTCTTTTTTTTATTTACTTGTTATGTCGTATTGATGTTTACGCTATTAATGATTTTCTTAAGAAGAAAATTTTCTTTAAGAGGTAATTTTTGTTTGATAAATAATACCTTTTCTTTATTTCTCGAGCTCAAATAAAAAATATTTTTTCTTTCCAAGTTTAACTATAAAAAATTTACCGTAAAGAGCATTTTTTATTGAGAAGCAATCAGATACCTGCATATTATCTTCATATCCTTTTGGTATACCATTAATAAATACTGCATTTTTCAAAAGTGCATCTTTTACTTCGCGACCAGAGTGTGCGAGACCACAATCTGATAGTAAATTTGTTAAGGTTAGCTTATTCGGATCAGATAAACTTAATCTTGCAGATGGTAGTCCATCCTGTTGAAGCTGTACTAGATCATTTTCTTCCAATAACATAAGATCTCCAGAAAAAAGCTCACTTGTTATCCTTTTTACAGCGGTGAGTTGATCAGGGCCATGGACTAATCTTGTTACCTCCTCAGCCAATATAGCCTGAGCAGACTTTCTCCCTTGAGTGTTTGTGTCGTTTGTTTCTATATCTTTAATTTTATCCAAGGATAAGTAAGTAAAATGTTTCAAAAAAGTATATACATCAGCGTCTGAAGTATTCATCCAAAATTGATAAAATGTGTAAGGAGAGGTTTTTTTCGAATCAAGCCATATCGTTCCTGACTCTGTCTTTCCAAACTTCGTACCATCAGACTTAGTAACTAAAGGCAACGTCAAACCGAATACTTGGCTGCCATTTAAGCGTCTTGTGAGGTCTACTCCGCCAACAATATTTCCCCATTGATCAGCACCGCCAATCTGGATAGTGCAATTATGGCGACGATTAAGCTCAGAAAAATCGTAGGATTGTAACAACATGTAAGTAAATTCTGTGTAGGATATACCCTGTCCATCTCTTTCAAGTCTTTGTTTAACAGACTCTTTATTAATCATATTATTTATGGAGAAATGTTTACCGATATCTCTTAAAAAAGTCAGTAAGTCTATTTTTTCTATCCAGTCTAAGTTATTAACAATTTTTGCAGGACAATCCGCAATACTGAAATCTACAAACTTAGATATCTGTTTTTTTATAAGATGCAGCCAATCTTTAACTATTTCAGGTGTGTTTAACTTTCTTTCTTGTGTTTTGAAGCTTGGATCACCGATTAAGCCAGTTGCTCCTCCAAGAAGCACAATAGGTTTGTGGCCAGCTTCTTGGAAACGCTTAAGTACTAACAAAGGTACTAGGCTGCCAATATGTAGACTATCTGCTGTAGGATCGAAACCACAATATAATGAGCGACTATCAGAAGATAGGTGCTCTACTAACTTATCAGCTGAAGTCATCTGCGCGATGAGGCCTCTGGCCTGAAGGTCCTCGATTAACTTTTCACTTTGATCATTCATCTTCAAATCTCTAACGTAACAAAATCGACAGAAACCAAACAATACCTTATCTCATTGAAAAAAAAAACATCAGGTAAACAGGCTTGTAAAAACCAACTGTATGCTTAAGAATGATTTCTATTGAAAATTGATATGATGTCTACTTTAGAGAAACTAGCACAAAACTTATTATGCCAAAAAATAGACTTAACAACGACAAAAAATCTTCCTCGGTATGTTCATCCCTGGTTGATAAGTATAGAACAAGTATCTATTCACTGATATGTGGTTTACTCATATTGATCATAATATTGTATTTTTCCATACAAGAGGATTATATCGAACACAAAAAAGTTTACTCTTATGTGAATAGTCTTAATGAACTTGATAATAAAAAAACTCTAACAGAAGTTTCGTACGATGAGGATATAGTAAAAATTGTCCCAAAAGAATTAATATGGAGTGAATATATTATAAGACATGGGGATAGTCTTAGTTCAATTTTCAAAAAGAAATCTTTAACCGCAAAAAATGTTATTGAATTTACTTCAGATAATCTATCTAGTCCTTTACTGCAAATTCATCCAGGTCAAAAAATACAGTTCGGCTTCTCAAGTGACGGGTCATTAAAAAAATTAAAATATATAAAATCTAACAAAGAATCTTACATTTATGCCAGATTGAATGGTGAAAAGGGCGCCAGTTTCTTTGCTAGAAAGATCGATTCTAGCCCTAAGAAAATTACTATATATCGTGATTCCATAATAAAAGATTCACTATTTGTTAGTGGTAAAAAATCTGGGTTGCCAAATAATATAATTATGGAGCTTTCTAATATTTTTTCTTGGGATATTGATTTTGCTTTAGATGTTAGGGAGGGGGATAAATTTTCTGTTTTATACGAGGGGCTTCATTTAAGTGAAAAAAAGATTGCTGGAAGCAAAATTTTAGCGGCTGAGTTCGTCAATCAAGGGAAGTCTTACAAAGCAGTTCGTTACCTAGATAGTAGCGGAGAAGTAAATTACTTCACGCCAGAAGGGCATAATATTTGCAAATCATTTCTTCGGGCGCCACTTAATTTTACTCGTATTAGCTCTAATTTTAACCTGAGACGCATGCATCCTATCCACAAAAAAATAATGGCGCATCGAGGAGTGGACTATGTCGCTCCACTTGGCACGCCAGTTTTTGCTTCAGGAGATGGGAGCGTTATAGCTAGCAGCTACAATAAAGCTAATGGTAACTATATTTTTATCCGACATGGTGGTGGAATTACCACAAAATACTTACACCTTCATAAAAGAAAAGTTAAAAAAGGAATGAGGGTTACCCAGCGACAAATAATTGGGATACTAGGTTCTACCGGCTACTCTACCGGGCCTCATCTGCATTATGAGTTTCTCGTTAATGGCTCTCATAAAAATCCACGCAATGTAACTCTTCCTCACTCAGATCCTGTGAAAAAAAACGAGCTTGATAGATTTTATCGAATCACAAAACCCCTAATGGCAAAACTTGAAAGGCATCAAAAGGTATCCAAACTAGCTTTCTTGTCGACACAATAAATATAAATATTGATTAACTGGATTATAAGATATGAGTATCAAAAAAAAATTCATTGGACTGATGTCTGGAACTAGCGCAGACAGCATTGACGCTGTATTGATTGCCCTCGGATACAACAAATTCGAGATTCTGCTTACTCATTCAATTAAAATTAGTGCTGATATAAGAGAGGAGATATATTCACTAGCTGTTCCAGGTTCAAATGAAATACATAGGTTGAGTAAACTTGATAAATGTTTAGGATTACTTTTTTCACAAGCTGCAAATGAGCTTCTCATTTTATCGAAATTAGCGAACACTGATATTATAGCAATTGGTAGTCATGGACAGACTATTAGGCATCATCCGCCAAGCGCTAGCATAAAAAAATATGAAGGATATAGTTTACAGGTGGGAGATCCAAATACTATCGTTGAAAAAACAGGGATTACGACAGTTGCGAATTTTCGGGGTCGAGATATAGCTTTAGGCGGCCAGGGGGCTCCTTTAGTTCCTGGTTTTCATAAAGCGTTTTTTGAAAAAACTGGTTCTGTGCGAGCTATAATTAATATTGGTGGAATCTCAAATATCACCTTTTTACCAGGAGATGGTCTACATAAGTCAGTTCTTGGCTATGACACAGGTCCGGGTAATGGATTGATGGATAAATGGACTAAAATTAATATTGGTAAAAATTACGATAAAGGAGGAGCATGGGCAGCCCAAGGTGTGACGATTAAAGCTCTTCTTTCAAATCTCATGGATACTCCTTATCTGTTTATATCTCCACCAAAAAGCACTGGCCCAGAACTGTTTAACATCGATTGGCTTGAATCTCTTCTTGAACAGCTTCCAAAATATAGACCGGTAGACATTCAAGCAACATTATTGGAATTTACAGCGCAAACTATTAGTAAAGCATTATCGCTCTATTCATATAATATAAATGAGGTCTTTATATGTGGTGGTGGAGCCTACAACACAGTTTTGATTAATCGTCTCAAAGAATTGATAGCACCAATTGTTGTAGAGAATACGTCTATACTTGGAATTGCCCCAGAATGGGTAGAGGCTTCAGCTTTTGCTTGGTTGGCTAAACAAACTGTTGAAGGGTTACCCGGAAATGTGCCGGCTGCTACAGGGGCTGAAAAATCGTCGGTATTAGGAGCTATTTACACGAAATAAGAAGTCTTTATAACCCTCCTAAACTGAGAAAGAGGAACCGCAACCACATGTTGCAGTAGCATTAGGGTTTGATATAGAAAACTTTGATCCCTGAAGACCCTCCTCATAATTGACCGTTGAGCCTTGCAAGTACTGAATACTCAATGAATCTGCAAGCACAAAGACGCCTTTCTCCTCAACAATAGTGTCATCTTCCGCCACTAATTCATCAAAACTAAAACCATATTGGAATCCAGAACAACCTCCACCAGTAACAAAAACTCTTAGTTTTAAATCAGGGTTTCCCTCTTCTTTAACTAAGCTTCTTACCTTTGCTACTGCACTCTCTGAAACATAAAGAGGCATGGGTTTAAAAATTTCGATGCCAGTCATTCTTATTCCTATAAATTTACGTGGAGTTTACCTTAAAAAATAACCCATATTTAATTGCACTATATCATATATTATATGTCTAATCGTTTGTTTCTAATGGACTTTCTAGTACTTTTAAATCATCTTGATTAGGCTGATACACAAAAGTACCGTTCATTTGTGCACCTTTTTCTATCTCAATCAGAACATAATAAAGATTTCCATCAACAAAAGAATCAGATGCTAAATGAATTTCTTCAGAAGAGTAAATATTTCCATCAATCCGGCCATTAATAACAGCGGTAGGTGCATGAATATCTCCAGTAACATGTCCAGTTGGAAGAATTCTTACCTTACCTCCATCGTCACTGGAGACAACGCTACCCGTAATCTTTCCCTCTATTTCTAAATTCCCAGAGAACTGTATATCACCAGTTATATGGGTGTCTTTGGAGATAAGAGTAGTATCCCCTAATGAAAAATCAACATTATTATGTTTAGCCATATCATCAATTCCTTTTTTAATTTTCTTAGTTTATAGTTTTTTTATAGCATCTTTCTATAGTATTTTATTATACCGAGACCAAATTGTTATGGGAGCAATGCAGGATTATCAAGAGCGGTACTTTCGGGTAATCCAAACAATATATTCATATTCTGTATTGCTTGTCCAGAGGCTCCTTTAACAAGATTGTCTTCGACAACTAAAACTACCACTTTATCTCCGTCACCGGGGCAGAAAACGCTAATTCTGCAGGTGTTAGTACCCTTAACTGAACGTGTTTGGGGATGACTCCCGGGAGGCAAAACATCAATGAAAGATTCATTTTTATAGCATTCTTCATAAATTTTCTGTAGGTCAGTTCCTTTAACTTTGAGTGTTGCATAAAGTGTCGCATGTATGCCTCTTATTATGGGTAACAGGTGTGGTACAAAAGTCAATTGAACCGAGTTGCCCGCGATATCTTTTAAACCTTGTTCAATTTCAGGGAGATGTTTATGCCCCTCAGCCGAATATGCTTTAAAGCTATCACTAGTCTCTGCTAAGAGGTTATCTAGGTTAGCCTCACGACCAGCACCACTGACTCCAGAAGCAACGTTAGCAATCAAATTATTAGTGTCTACTAAACCATTCTCTAGCAAGGGCTTAAAACCCAGAAGCACACTTGTGGGATAACACCCAGGACAAGCAATCAATGATGCATTTTTTATATGCTGTCTATTAATTTCTGGTAAACCGTATACAGATTGCTTCAGAAGCTCGGGACAAATATGAATTTTACCATACCATTTCTCCCATAAAGCTGCATCTCGAATTCTAAAATCAGCAGAGAGATCAATAACTTTAATTCCCTTATTTAAAATATTAGGTATGGCTTCTTGAGCAACACCTGGGGGTGTGGCAAAGAAGACAACATCACATTCATACAAGTGCTCAGAATTTGGTTCTACAAAGTGATGATCATAGAAGCCTCTCAAAGCAGGGAATAGACTGTCAACACGAATACCAGTGTGCTCTCGAGATGTGATTACTTTTACTTGGGCATTAGGGTGAGCAGCCAAAAGTCGAAGCAACTCAATACCTGTATATCCTGTTGCACCAATAACACCTATTTTAATCACTTTATCATTGTTCATGTCATTCACCTTCATAGCTGTTTATAATAACCTAAACAAACCAAGATTAAACGCAGTCTAATCGAATACAGGCGAATAGTAGATTTTGATAAATGAATTGCTCATAGATAATCGCAATTGGATAACAGCAATGCACATCATTGCTATGGTCTGCTGGTTCGCTGCACTATTTTACTTACCAAGATTGTTTGTCTACCACTCTATGTCAAGTGACCAAATAAGTATAGAACGATTCAAGATTATGGAGCGTAAACTATACAAAGGCATTGCAAATCCATCTATGATAGTAACTATTTTTATGGGTGTAGCTCTTTTCTATACAAATCCAAACTACTACATATCAGCCACTTGGTTTCAAATAAAATCGTTACTAGTTATATTATTAGTCATATACCACTTTGCATGTCTGAACTTAATGCGGCAATTTCAAAATAATGAAAATGCTCATAGTCATGTTTTTTATAGGTGGTTCAATGAAATACCAGTAATTATGCTAGTAGGCATTGTCATTTTAGTTGCAGTGAAGCCTTTCAATTGAAAAATTAATGCTATATAAAAAGAAAAAAAATTAGTTGTAATATCTTTTAGATTTTTAATTAGCTAAAAGAGCTGTAATTAAAGATAATCAGTATTTAACCCCAAAACAAAAAGCAAACTAATATGGAAAAATCTCAAGAATTATTCACAGCCGCGCAAGTACACATTCCAGGTGGCGTAAATTCTCCTGTACGCGCGTTCAAAGCTGTCGGTGGATCTCCTGTATTCTTTGAAAAAGCACAAGGTGCTTATCTTTTCGATGCAGATGGTAAACGCTATATAGACTATATTCAGTCTTGGGGTCCGATGATATTAGGTCATGGTCACCCTGACGTAATAACTTCTATAAAAAGACAGATCGATAGGGGGCTCTCTTTTGGAGCCCCAACAGAGCTCGAGACTAAGCTAGCTGATAAAATCTGCTCTTTAGTTCCGGGAATGGAGATGGTCCGTATGGTCAACTCTGGAACTGAGGCGACTATGAGTGCTATTCGTTTAGCTAGAGGTTATACAAACCGAGATAAAATCATCAAGTTTGAGGGTTGTTATCATGGTCACTCTGATTCTCTCTTGGTCAAAGCTGGTTCAGGTGCACTTACTATGGGTGTCCCAAGCTCACCTGGTGTTCCTTCAATTTTAGCAGATTTAACTACAACTCTGACTTATAACAATATCGAAGAAGTCAAAAAAACCTTCGATGAGATTGGGAATCAGGTAGCGTGCGTAATCATAGAGCCGGTAGCTGGAAATATGAGCTGTATCCCCCCATTAAATGGTTTTTTGGAAACTGTTAGGGAATGTTGCACTCGACATGGTGCACTTCTAATTTTTGATGAAGTAATGACTGGTTTTAGAGTTGATGTTCGATGTGCTGTAGGTCGCTTTAATATTGATGCTGATCTAATCACTCTTGGGAAAGTTATTGGTGGAGGTATGCCAGTTGGAGCTTTTGGAGGGAAACGTCACATTATGAACAATATATCACCTGTCGGGCCGGTATATCAGGCTGGGACTCTTTCCGGGAACCCGGTAGCTATGACAGCTGGGCTAAAAACTCTAGAACTTATTACTGCACCCAGATTTCACGATAGTTTGTTCGCACAAACTGAGAAATTTATCAAAGGTCTGCAAGAGGAGGCTAATAAAGCTAATATACCTATGACAACCAATCATATAGGAAGTATGTTTGGTTTCTTTTTCACTCAAGAGGTTGCCGTTACTAACTATAAGCAAGTTATGGCATGTGACAGTGAACGTTTTGGACGCTTCTTCCGTGGTATGCTAGATGCTGGAGTATACTTTGCGCCTGCAGCATATGAGGGTTGCTTTATGTCGGCGGCTCATACAAACGAAGATATAGAATTTACTCTAGAAGCTGCATCAAAAGTGTTCAAAACTCTTTAGTCAGATAATTTTTAACTTCTTTGTATCAAAATAATGATTTAAAATTTATAAAATAAACTTAAGGTATAGAAAATTATGAGTTTTATTAAATCCCGTGGGGTCTTTCCAAATACTCGTATGCGCCGAAATCGTTATGATGATTTCTCTCGCAGATTAATAAAGGAGTCTGTGATTACTCCGAGTGATTTAATTTATCCTATATTTTTAATTGAAGGAACAAATTCTCGCGAAAGTATTGCATCTATGCCAGGAGTTGAGAGGCTCTCTGTAGATCTTGCTATAAAAGAGGCTAGACAACTAGTAAGTCTTGGGATACCAGCAATTGCACTTTTTCCTGTTCCTAGTCAAAAATGCAGAACGCTATCAGGTGAGGAGGCATTTAACCCAGATGGCTTGATACAAGTAGCAATAAAAAAAATTAAATCAGCGATTCCAGGGCTTGGTGTTATCTCGGATATTGCTCTGGACCCCTACACTAGTCATGGTCAAGATGGAATTATCGATGATGAAACTGGTTATATATTAAATGATATAACTATTGAAACCTTAGCAAAACAATCAACATCTCATGCAAAGGCCGGTGCTGATATTATAGCTCCATCCGATATGATGGACGGCAGAATCGGTTTTATCAGAAATAGTCTAGAAGAAAATGGTTACATTAATACACGAATTATGGCTTATTCTGCTAAGTATGCTTCTAATTATTATGGGCCTTTCAGAGAGGCAGTGGGTTCAGCAGAAAATATTCGAAATAAAGAAAAAACTACCTATCAAATAGATCCATCGAACACAAATGAGGCACTTCATGAATGTGTCCTCGATCTACAAGAAGGCGCTGATATGATAATGATTAAGCCAGGTATGCCTTACCTAGATGTATTAAGAAGAGTTAAAGAAGAACTTCAAGTGCCAACATTTGCATACCAAGTGAGCGGTGAGTATGCAATGCATGTTGCTGCATTTGAAAATGGATGGCTTGAGCGAGAAAAAGTTATTATTGAATCTCTCTCATGCTTCAAAAGAGCTGGAGCTGATGGTATTTTTTCTTACTTTGCCAAAGAGGCCGCCGAAATACTCAACCGATGATTTATGAGAATTTTTCAACTAGACTTTGAACGAAAAAGTAATTTTTATATGCTAATCTTTCAGAATTTGAAGAAGTATTTGAGCGTGTTCTGCAGTTTCGACTCCTAAATCTGTTAGATATCCTCCATCGATATGGTCGATAAGGCCTTTTTCGTACAGCCTAGTTGCTGCATTCACTGTTTCAGGTAAAGCATTACTTTGGTGAATCTTTATACCATATAATTTTGAATTTAAATTAAACTGATTTAGTAGTTTTATTTCTTCTATTATTTTATTGAAATCCATTTTATTACACAGCCCGTAAATGCTCTAAACTAGTTTTCTTCTGATGAGATCGTATACTCATCAGCACTCATTAAACTATCTAATTCTTCTGGATTAGACATCTTCACTATGAATAGCCAGCCATCCTCATATGGCGATCCATTAATAATCTCAGGTTCTTCTTCAAGCTGCTCATTAGTTCCTACTATTTCTCCAGATACTGGCGTATAAATATCAGATGCGGCTTTCACTGACTCTACGACACCAGCCTCGTCTCCTGCAGAAATTAATGTTCCTAATTGTGGTAGCTCCACGTACACGACATCACCAAGACTTTCTTGTGCATGATCACTGATACCGACAATTACAGTGCCATCCCCTTTATCTCGAGCCCACTCGTGGCTAGTAGCATACTTCAAATCAGATGGATCTATATTCATGAAAAGTTTCCTTATTTCATTTTTTTATTTATATTTCTACACTTAATATAATTTAATGTAAAATATTTTAACCTTGATTGAATTCAAACTGAAGCACAAGCTCAATATCTAAGAATTGTTTTTTTGACTAAACTGTCTCCTATAAAATCCCCATGGCCTCTCGCATTATCTTATTTTTAATGAAACTTATTTGATTAAGAACATTCATTCCGTCGTTGCGTACTAGGCGTATAGGAAGATGTTTATCTTCAAATAACATTTTTAAGCCATTTATAATAGAAATCATAGCTAAATTATGCGGCTTTCTTTTCCTTTGATAACGACGAAGCCCAAATTCGTTTCCAGGCGACAATCCACGGGATACTGAATATTCTATTTCTTGAACTAAAGCTAATGAATCCTGTAGACCTAAATTGACGCCTTGGCCAGCTAGTGGGTGCATAGTATGTGCAGAATCTCCTATAAGTGCTACTCCTGGCATTATATAATCTTGAGCATGGCGTTGCTTAAGCATAAATTTTGCCCGTTGCTCAACTGAAATAATTTTTCCTAAGCAAAGACCACTTGCGTTTTCAAGCGCCTTACAAAAATTAATATCATCAAGTTGCATTAGTTTTTCAGCAGTTTTATCTTTTTGCGACCAAACGATTGAACATTGTTTTGAGTCTCCTTCTTTAAATTGAATAGGAAGCAGGGCTAAGGGGCCATCTGGTAAAAATCTTTGTCTAGCTGTAAAATTATGAGGCTTCTCTGTATTAACACGAGTAACAATTGCATGATGACCATAATTCCATTCTTGCAATTTAAATCCACATAAATCTCTTACTTTGGAATCTCCTCCATCTGCAGCAACTAACAATTTGGCAACAATAGTGGTTCCATCGTCTAAAGTAATAGTGCTAGTGTTAAATTGGCTTTCTCTAGTTAAACTAGTGACTGTTGCAGGGCAGATCAACTCAACATTCTTTAATTCTTTGATCTTGTCAAGGTTACACTTTACAACCAAAGAATTTTCTACGATGTATCCTAGGCTATTTTGGCGAACATCATTACAATCAAATTCGATATGTCCTGTCCCGTCAGATTCCCATATCTCCATTCGCTCAAAGGGGCACACTTTCTCACTAGCAATATTATCCCAAACGCCAATATTTTCTAGAAGAATACGAGAGGACTCTGTTAATGCAACCACCCTTGAGTCAAATTTATTGGAGGAATCATGCTTTTTAAAAGGTTGTTTTTCAAGGATAGCTATTTTAATACCTCCATCGTGATTTGAATTTATATTTAAATGAGACACCAACATATTTACGAAGGATAGACCCACAAGACCAGCTCCAACAACAACAACATCATATTCTTTTTTTTCCATTACATCATTCCGAGTCAGAAGCAGTTGAATCAATAGTTCTAGCAATATTTATCTTCGGCGCTTTAGTGTGCAGACCCATACCCATTTTTGCGAAATTTCTTCTTAGCAATGGGATAGAATCTAACGCCACAAGCCCAATATTTCTCGCTAACCTTATCAAAAGAGATGTACTTCCGAAGACGGTAGGCAAGAAATCACTTAGAAATATTGTCCTATTTTGATCTATCTTTTGATGTTTAATATAATTTTCTAGGACTCTATATTCGCCTAAAACTTTTTCTTCAGTTACTGATTTTGCTAAAATGTCAGCTAAAGCAGCTATATCTCTTAACGCCAGATTAAACCCCTGTCCTGCAACTGGGTGCAAGGCATGAGCGGCATTTCCAACAATAACTATATTACTCCGAACTTGTTCTTTACTGGTTGTTAATCGAACAGGGTAGCTATGACGCCGGCTAGCACCTGTAAATTTACCCAACCTGAAGCCGAAAGCTAATTGCAGCTCATTGAGAAATTCTGCTTCTGTTAAAGCTGCTAACTTTTGTGCTTGTGCAGAGGAAACTGTCCATACTAATGCAGAACGATTGTAGCCTTCTATTTTTCTAAGTGGCAGCATAGCCAAGGGGCCAGAATCAGTGAAGCGCTCATAAGCAACATTGTTATGGTCTTTAGATAATGTGATATTTGAAACAATTGCAACTTGTCCGTAATCTTTTGTTGTAGATTCAATACCTAAAAAATTTCTTGTGTCTGATTCAGCGCCATCAGCAATTATTAATAACTTTGTATTTATATTTCTGATTTCATCTGGTTCTGATATTTTTGAGTAACAAAGCTCGACAGCTCCACTCACTGGTTTTATCTTATTTATTTTAGCTGTATCAATAATCTCAATATCATCAATTTTGATCGCTTTATCAAGAAGTGTATCACTAATTGTCTGATTTTCTAGGATATAACCTAAAGCTGGTAAATTTTGATCTTGTGCTGTTAATTTAGCGTTTCCAAAAAAACCTTTATCGGAAATATGAACTTCATTTATCGGAGATGCGTTAACATTTAATTTTTCCCACAAACCTAATGCTGTATAAATTTCATAACTACTTTGAGAAAGTGCAGTAGTTCGTCTATCAAAACGATTATCGAGAGTGTTATTTGATTTAGCTAAAAGAGAACGTGAATCAATAATTTGGATTTTCCAGCCAAGCTTATAGGAGGACAAAAGCAGGGCCAAGCTAATCCCAACCATACCCCCTCCAATTATAGAAATATCAGGATTTTGTGAAATTTTTAACTTATTAGGCATATATTTTCCGGATCTAACTAGAGGCCATTATTGCTTCGATTTCTGATATTGTTTTTGGTGCATCGCTCGATAGGGTGTTCGGTACACCCTCGGTAACTAAGACATCATCTTCAATCCTGATCCCGATACCCCGCCAGCACTCGTCTACATTTTTATTATCTGGGGAAATATAAATTCCAGGCTCAATAGTCGTGACCATACCTGGTTGAAATGTTCGCCATTGCTCGTTGAGCTTATAGTCTCCGACATCATGGACGTCCATGCCAAGCCAATGACCAGCTCGGTGCATATAAAAATCAGTGTAGGTTTTTTTTTCTACCATTTCATTAAAGCTACCCTTCATGATACCCAAATCTAGAAGGCCTTGCGTGATAATATTGACGGTTGCATTATGCGGTTCGTTCCACTGATTTCCTGCCTGGCAAGCATCTATTCCTGCAATTTGCGCTTCCAGAACTATATCATAAATCATCTTTTGCTCTGGCGTGAACTTCCCATTAATAGGAAAAGTCCTCGTAATATCTGCAGCATAATTTTGGAACTCACAGCCAGCATCAATTAAAACTAAATCTCCGTCTTTGAGCTTTGAATTGTTTTCTACATAATGAAGAATACATCCGTTATCACCGCCACCAACTATGGATCCATAAGCAGGGAATGAGGCTCCTGCCACAGTGAACTCATATTCAATCTCAGCTTGTAGCTGGTATTCGTACATTCCCGGCATGCAACTTTTCATAGCTCTTCGATGGGCAAGAGCAGAAATAGTAGCCGCTTTTTTCATTATTTTTTGCTCAACTGAGCTTTTAAAAAGACGCATTTCATGCAGCAAGTTATCTAAATTAGTAAATAAGTCTGAAGAAATACTTGTAGAGCCCGCATTCCCTCTTTTAGCTTTTACGTGACGAACTAGGATCTCATCAAAAAAAGGGTTTTTTCCCATCGAATAATAAATCTTTCCGCGATCATCTAATATTTTAGGCAAGATCTCTTCGATAGACTCGACAGTGAATGCTTCGCTAGCTCCATATTTTTTCTCAGCGCCATCTGGCCCAACTCGACGACCGTCCCATATTTCTTTCTTTATATTTCTGCCTCTACAAAACATAAGATACTGATTATTTTTTTTTCCAGGAATCAAGATTACCATTGCATCTGGCTCCTGAAATCCTGTTAAGTAAAAAAAATCGCTATCTTGTCGATATGGATAAAGGACATCTTTATTGCGGGATTTCTCTGGTGCAGCCGAAAGAATAGCAATACTATTACAAGGCATCTTTGACATTAATCGAGTTCTTCGATTTTTAAATTCTTTACTGGTAATCATTTCTAAAATCTCTAAATATTATGTAATTCAGGTAATTCTAAAGCCAAGAACCACTAATAGGTGAGCCCTGAATCAGAATCGTCGATACAATTTAATTCACTGGAAATAGTCAATACTGCAACTTTGATGTACTCCGTTACTTCAATATAATTGGATTCACTGTCGCTTTCATTAACTTCCTCTTGATCGCTCAAAATTTGTATATTTGAAATAGATGCAAGATCACCCAAAGCTTCCTCTATATTTTCTGGTATTTCAACATTTGACAGATATTTGGAATTTCCTAAACCATATAAAAATCCTTGACACCAATCTCCTACAGAAGCCAATCGTTTACTTAATATAACATCGTCATTAGGGAGAATTGGTCTGAACTCAAAGTCATTACCATTCATCTGGTGTATAGAAAAATGATAGAGATTCACTAACATATCACCCAAATCTTCTACTCTTTCGGTTTCGACTTCTAAGAATTTTGCAACAGTTAATACCAGGGATTCTGCAGAATAAAAATTTGCTCCAGATATTGAACCAGATAAAAAACCATGTAGTTCAGCTGGGCTACCGGCTAAATTAGCCCTATTAAAGGCATCAGAAATTTCATCGTAATCCATTGTTCTATACGCTTGTAGGTTAATATTTTATCGTATCACTCTTAGAGGTAGCAATCACCTATGTTAATAAAGAAAAAATTCGTCTTGGAACATCTGGTTACTCTATATTTGGCGAATAAGCTTTAAGTTGGTTGACCAATCCATGTCTACACAATTATAGTTAAGGATATTATTAATTTATAGGCATTGAGATGTCAGTTAACCTCGAGAAATTTGAACTTAAAGTAGATAGTATTATTGCACAGTGCGCTAAACTTCAGAAAGAAAACCTATCCTTAAAAAAAAGGGCATCAGAATTACTGGTTCAACGCAGCATTCTCTTGGAAAAACAGGAACTAACCTGTGCTCGTTTAGAAAATTTGATGAAGAGGCTTAAAAGCCTCAATGATGGGATTTAATCATTATGAGTGACAAAACAGTTGATATTCATATTTTAGATAAAGACTATCAGGTCAGCTGTCCTATTGAAGAAAGTGAGGCACTTTTATGTTCTGCTAAAAAACTGAATTCACAAATGCAAAATATACGTAACACTGGAAACGTTATCGGTGTTGAAAGAATAGCCGTCATGGCTGCTTTGAACCTTACCTATGAAATTTCAAAAGTAGAAAAAAAACTATCCTCAGAAGACAGTACAAACAAAATTATCCAAAATATCGATAGAAAAATCACTACCGCATTAGAAAATTTAGATGATTCGTCTACATTTTAGCCTATTAGGGTTATAATAAGATGGCTCCCTGGGATATTCGCCAGTTGATTAGTCCTTGAGCCGATAATTTTTTACTTGGAGGGAATCAAGTCGCTATGGTGTGCATATCCGCATGACGGAAAGCCTAATATATCGCTGATCCCACCACCTTGAACCTTTCGGTTCAAGGCGCCTTCAACAGCGGTATCATCGGGGACATCTAGTAAAAAAGAAATTTTATGGATACAAATTCTTTGCGGCAACTTATGAGAAAAAGACGCCGCTCTTTAAAGTCAAAAGAGCAATCATTAGCTGAAGAAAGAGTCACTAGAAGGCTAACTTTACTTCCAAGTTTTTATATGAGCAAAAGGATTGCATTCTATTTAGCGCATGATGGAGAAATAGATCCTAAATTTGCTATGGGGATTGCAGAATCTGCGGGCAAGGAGTGTTATTTGCCTTTACTTCACCCACTGAAACAAAAGCGCCTCTATTTTGCTAAATATAAAAGAGGTGACCCCCTATCAATTAATCGTTATGGAATACAAGAGCCGCTCTTAAGAGGAGCAAAGATTGTTCCGCCATTTGCAATTGATTTAATTATTATGCCATTAGTTGCATTTGACTCCTCTTGTAATAGGATAGGTATGGGCGGAGGTTTTTATGATAGAACACTCAGAACTGAATACAAAAATACAAGACTTATAGGTCTTGCCCAAAGCATTCAAGAAACTAGTGCTATTAACAAACGGTCTTGGGATGTTACCTTACACGCTATTGTCACTGAAAAAAGTGTAGTTAATCGACATAAATAGTATTTAATGAGTCATTCATTTTTTAATATAAGAAATAATCATGAGAAAAACAAAAATTATTTGCACCATTGGCCCATCATCAGAATCTTTCACTATGTTAGAGAAGCTTGCCAAAGCTGGCATGAATATTGTCAGACTAAATATGTCTCATGGTGATCACGAATCTCATATGAAGGTTATAAAATCAGTTCGCACACTTAATAAGAAACTAGAGAACCCCATTGCTATTCTCGTAGATACTCAAGGCCCAGAAATTCGCACAGGTGATATCAAGCAAGAACTAAATCTGAAGAAAGATGACATAATTTCTGTCGTCGCACGTGGAGAAGAGAATGTTGAGTTCACATCAATAAGAGTTAACTACGAAGATTTAGTTAACGATGTAACTATTGGAGATATGATAACAGTTGATAATGGTTTAATAAATCTTGAGGTTCTCACCAAAGAAGATAGGACTATGCAATGTAAAGTAATAGACGGAGGCATTTTAAAAAGTAAGCGGCATGTAAACTTACCAGGAATTCGGGTTAATCTTCCTGCAATCACTGAAAAAGACAAACGAGATATTCTATTTTCAATATCACAAGAGGTAGATTTTATTGCTCTCTCGTTTGTAAGAAATGCTGAAGATGTAGATCAACTTAAAGCACTATTGGGGAATAAAGTTGAAAAAATTAAGGTCATCTCAAAAATAGAGGATCAAGAGGGCTTGAAAAACCTCAGTGAGATTCTAGATAAATCTGATGGTGTAATGGTGGCCAGAGGTGACTTAGGTGTTGAAATTGCGATCGAAAAACTACCTAGAGTTCAGCGTCGTATTATTCGATTATGTGCGCAGCAAGGTAAACGCGTTATAGTTGCCACACACATGCTAGAGTCTATGATAAAAAATCCAATACCAACTAGAGCTGAAGTTACAGATGTAGCTAATGCTGTTTATGAGGAGGCTGACGCGATAATGCTTTCTGGCGAGAGCGCTATGGGCAAGTACCCCGTGAAATGTGTAGAAATACTCTCTCGTATTACTTTATCTATAGAGCAGAGTCCTGGACTACAATTCGTTAAGGATTTGTCTCTAGAAAACGATAAGGCAGAAATTGCTTCTGCTGCAGTTAAATTAGCTGAGTCAATAAAAGCTAAAGCTATCATTGTGCCTACAAGGCGAGGAAAAATGGCAAACTACGTAACCAACTGTCATCCACAAACTCCTATTATTTGTGCATTTACAAACGATAGCAGAACACGAAGACAGTTGGTTTTGAACAGAAATGTGCTTAGTTTTCGAATAAATTTTAGCGAAGATCCAGAAAAGACCCTCGCGACTGCAGCGAAAATTCTCATCACACGAAAAGAGTTTTCTCCAGATGATAGAGTTGTAGTTTTATCTGACGTTCTAGCTGGTTCAGGATTTGATGCGATTCAGATTCGTCAACTATCAGATCTACTGAGAATCGATACTGAATAATTCCTCATAATTATCGGAAAATCTAGCTCAAAAAAAACTGGTAGGCTGGATTTTCTGTTTCTTCAGTCCAGTCAAACCCAAGGTCATTAAAAAATTTGCATGCCTCTTTTCTTGCTATAGCTGGTATTTGCAGTCCTGCTAGGACTCTTCCATTTTCTGATCCATGATTGCGATAATGAAACATAGTTATATTCCAGCGGTCGCCAAGCTTTATTAAAAACTGCATTAATGCCCCTGGTCTTTCAGGAAATTCGAATGTAAAAACCATTTCATCTATAGCTTCCTGAACCCTACCACCTACCATATGGCGGATGTGTAACTTAGCAATTTCATTATCTGTCATATCTACTATTGGGTAACCTTCGGTACCTAAACTTGTTACTAGTTTTTTTCGATCGTCATCTGAGAAAACCTGTAAACCAACAAAAATATGTGCACTGGCAGAATTGCCCATACGATAATTAAATTCCGTAATATTGCGCCTATCCAAAGACATACAAAATGATTTGAAGCTACCTGGTTCCTCTGGGATAGTAACTGCTAAAATTGCTTCTCTTTTTTCTCCAATTTCAGTGCGTTCAGAAATATACCGCAGCCTATCAAAGTTAATATTTGCTCCACACTCTACAGCTAGTAACGTTTTTCCTTTTACGCCTTTAATTTCAACATATTTCTTTAACCCAGCCAGACCTAGTGCCCCAGCTGGTTCACAAATAGAGCGTGTATCGTCAAAAG
This sequence comes from Cellvibrionales bacterium UBA4435, assembly GCA_002390525.1. Lineage (GTDB taxonomy): Bacteria > Pseudomonadota > Gammaproteobacteria > Pseudomonadales > Porticoccaceae > Porticoccus. Next base: position 3,491 of record DGPR01000005.1, on the reverse strand, counting down.
TATCTTTGATGCTAGCGCATATCTCATCGACGGAGACTGTCAAAACCTCATCAACGGTATCTTTTAAAATACGAAAAGTTTCTTTTCCGATTTTAGCAACAGCTGTGCCATCTGCGAAGATTCCTACATGCTTTAGCTCCACCCTCCGACCAACTTTCATTGCTGCGCTCAAACACGCTGAATCCTCTGCTTCAACAGCTATAATTTTAATACTAGGTCTTATCGTTTTAATATACGCTGCCATACCTGCACAAAGCCCACCACCGCCTACGGCTATAAAAATAGCATCTAAATCTTCTGGTACCTGCTCTAAAATCTCCATAGCAATTGTGCCTTGTCCTGCAATCACATCGGGGTCATCAAATGGATGTATATATGTCATATCTTTTTCGATCACTAACTGAGTCGCATATGCAGAAGCTTGGTCATAATTATCACCCACAAGAACAACTTCAGCTCCCAACGATCTTACTGCATTTACCTTAATGAGTGGTGTAGTTGTTGGCATGACGATAGTAGCAGTAGCACCGATTTTTTTGGCTGCCATGGCTAAACCTTGGGCATGATTTCCTGCTGAAGCAGCTATTACTCCTTTATCTAATTCAGATTTTTTTAAAGACAACATCTTGTTATATGCACCACGCAACTTGAAAGAGAATATTGGTTGCAAGTCTTCTCTTTTTAGAAGCACTGTATTATCAAGACGCAAGGAAAGCTGTGGAGCTAAGTCTACCGGGGTTTTTACAACCAGATCATAGATCTTTGCGTCTTGAATTCGTTTTACATAACCTTTAAACATTTTGACTCTTTTAAGTTGATATAATGATTACAATCTCTAATAGTAAATTTTCGATCGATGCAAAGCTAGCATTGAACCACATTTTCTGTCATTTCATGCCTTAATCCGTATAATTAAACATATAATAAGTTCTTAACGATGATTTTACCTATGAATTTATCAACGCAAAACACCCTCAAAAAGGCCGTCGCAAAAGCAGCACTAGATTATGTACTCAATAAAGTTAGCTCAGACAGTATTATTGGTATTGGTACTGGATCTACTACTAATTTTTTTATTAATCTATTGGGGCCCCATAAAAATAAGTTTAAAGGGGTTGTCGCCAGTTCTTTAGCTTCAACTGATAAACTAGAATCGTATGGTATAGAAATCCTAGACCTAAATTCTGTGCATGAAATAGAAATTTATGTTGATGGAGCAGATGAAGTAAATCAAACACTAGAGCTCATAAAGGGTGGTGGAGGTGCGCTTACAAGAGAAAAAATTACCGCTGCTGTGGCTTCTGAATTCTTATGTATGGTTGATGACACAAAACTGGTTACATCTTTGGGTCAGTTTCCTCTAGCAATTGAGGTAATACCAATGGCAAGAAGTTATGTAGCAAGAAAAATTCTGGAAATTGGAGGAGATCCAGTTTATCGACAAGGGTACGTAACTGATAATGGAAATAATATTCTAGATATACACCACCTATACCCTATTAAATCAGCTCGAGAAATAGAAGAAAAAATTAATCATATTACAGGGGTTGTTGCTAACGGTATTTTTTCTATTAGGCATGCAGATGTTGTGTTAATTGGGACAGCGGATGGTATAAAAACTATTAAACCTAATTGATGGATATACCTTAAATTATTTAAAAAATTTTCAAATTTGGCTCGCCTAACGCTGCAAATTGTTCTCTCAGCTGAAGAATATGCTCACTCCAAAAACGAATTGTATTAAACCACGGAAATGCCATGGGGAAGGCGGGATCATTCCATCTTTTTGCTATCCAGGCAGTGTAATTAATTATCCTTAAGGTTCTTAGGGCATCGATTAGCTTAAGCTCTCTTGGATGAAAATCAAAAAATTCATTATAGCCATCTATAATTTCTGACAACTGAGCGTTTTGTCTATCCCTGTTTCCAGAAAGCAACATCCATATGTCTTGGATTGCTGGAGCCATCATCGCATCATCAAGATCTACAAAATGAGCGTTATCATCTCTCCATAAAATGTTACCACTATGGCAATCGCCATGAACACGAATATTCTGAATATCGCCAGCATTGCTGACAACCTCATCTATAGTTTTCATCAAATCTTTTACTAAAGAGTCATATGATAATTTTAATTCAGTAGGTATAAAATTTTCACTTACAAATTTGGATGACTCATAACCAAAAGTGTTGCTATTCAACGTATTCCTGTAGCTGAAAGGTCTAATAGCCCCAACAGCATGAATTCTTCCTAGCAGTTTTCCCAACAAATATAAATTATCCAGATTATCCAGTTCAGGGCCATAGCCTCCTTTTCTTGGGAATAATGCAAAGTGGAATCCTTTATATTGGAAAAGACTTTCACCGCCCTCACTAATCAAAGGAGCAACAATAGGTAATTCCTGTTCAACTAACTCAAAACAAAATTGATGTTCTTCCAAAATTTGTTTCTTATTCCATCTGTCAGGGCGATAAAATTTTCCAATAATTGGAGATGAATCCTGAATTCCGATTTGATACACACGATTCTCATAACTATTCAAGGGTAATAATCGACTATCAGTTATATAGCCTAGTTCATCCAATGCATTAAGTATAAAGTCCGGCGTAAGTTGATGAAACGGGTGAGACGAAGAGCCCTTAAAAGATGTTTTCTGAATACATATATCTTGAATATTACCATTAATATTATTACTCATTATTATTTACCAGAAATAATTTAGGGTTATGCCTTTTCAATGAAAATATTAGCAAAGCAGCTGAAATCCATGCAATGCATGCAATTATATAAGGCTGCCCTACTTCTAACACTCCAACACAGATTAAACTAAAAATATTACCTAAAATCTGCATAATAATGATCAAAGGTATATGTTTACGCTTATTTACTGTCTCAGCAAATAACCCCATGAGGTAAGCAGCGGAAAAATTCCAGGCTCCTCCGATAAAACAAAAAGCGATAACTGTCGATTGATTTGGTAGAAATCCAAATAAACCTGAAGCTAAAATAAAAATGGCTATCCCCAAACTAATCAAAATTGGCTTAGCGCAATTTGATTTAGTCTCCATTAAAACAACAAATAGGGCTCCTATTCCACTAGATAGAGATAAAATTATCATATAGAAGCCGGCGCTATAGGCAATTGGCTCTATAGTATTTTTAACTATATTTCCGCCTAAAAAAATTAATAGGATCGCTACTAAAAAGAAGTAAGCTCTATGTTGGGAACTACCAGCAGTTGATACTTCAGGCTCAGTATCTTGTATATTTTTAGGAATTTTTTGACTTAAAATTAGTGACCCTAAACAAAAGCATGATGCTACCATTAGTGTATGTTGAAAACTGAAAACCTCAGCGGTTGCTGGGGGCAATAAATAAGAAACGAGAGCAACAATAAAGGATTGTAGACAAAGAGTAAGGGCATAGCTACGAATTGGATTTTTGTTCACACCAAGACATAAAAATGCAGTTGAGCATATAGTGCCAACAG
>DGPR01000041.1 GCA_002390525.1 Cellvibrionales bacterium UBA4435 | reverse complement strand
GCTTATCGCACCATAGATAAGCAAGATCGAGTTGCTCAGTTAGATGTTCTTCGTACTGATGCAATGAAATTAGTTGGTGAAGTTGACGGTATTAGCGAGGAAGATATTCGAGACGGCTTTAAGAAACTTGAGAAAAAAATAGTTCGTGGACGTATTACAAGAGGTGAACCTCGGATAGATGGAAGGGATAGCAAAACTGTCAGAGCAATTAATGTAGAAACTAGTTTACTTTCAAAAGCACATGGCACAGCTTTATTTACCCGTGGGGAAACCCAAGCTTTAGTTACTACAACTTTGGGGTCTATGAGAGATGTCCAGTTGATTGACGCATTGGAAGGAAAGAGAGAAGATCCTTTTATGCTCCATTACAATTTTCCTCCATATTCTGTTGGAGAGTGCGGTCGTATGGGCTTTACGGGAAGACGTGAAGTTGGTCATGGCAGATTAGCTAGACGTGGTATTGCAGCGGTACTGCCTTCAACTGAAGAATTTCCTTATGCGATACGTGTAGTATCTGAAATCACAGAGTCTAATGGATCGAGTTCAATGGCTTCGGTATGTGGGGCTAGCCTTGCATTAATGGACGCTGGCGTTCCCCTTAAAGCTCCAGTAGCTGGGATCGCTATGGGTTTAGTTAAAGAAGAGAGTGGATTTGCAATATTAACAGATATCTTAGGTGATGAAGATCATTTGGGTGACATGGATTTCAAGGTCGCAGGAACATCAAATGGCGTTACTGCTTTACAAATGGATATCAAAATAGAGGGTATAACTGAAGAAATTATGGAAGCCGCTCTAGAGCAAGCACTCCATGCTAGGCTTCACATTCTTAGTGAAATGAATAAGGTTCTTGCTTCTTCTCGCAAGGAAGTTTCTGAATCTGCACCCCGTTACCACACAATGAAAATAGATGCAGATAAAATTCGTGATGTAATTGGAAAGGGTGGGGCTACTATTCGCACCTTAACAGAAGAAACTGGAGCTACTATTGACATTAGTGATGATGGTTCGATCCGCATCTATAGCGATGATTCCGATGGCCTTAATGATGCCATTTTCCGTATTGAAGAGATCACAGCAGAAGCAGAGGTTGGAAAAATTTACAGTGGAACTGTTGCTAGGATTGTTGACTTCGGTGCATTTGTCACAATTATGCCAGGAACTGACGGGCTTTTGCATATTTCTCAAATTGCACAAGAACGTGTAGAAAAAGTTACCGATTATCTTAAAGAAGGCCAAGAAATAAATGTTAAGGTTCTTGATGTTGATGCGAGAGGCCGCATTAAACTCTCGATGAAAGAAATACAAAAAGAAGAAAATTCTGCTGAGGGCGATGAAAAAGCAAGTTCCAGTCAATCAGAGAAAACTGAAAAAATATAAATTTTGTAAGCAATACTGAAAAGCGAGGACTTGCCTCGCTTTTTTTTCATAGAGAAATTTTCAGTGAAAAAAAACTGTTTAGCGTTACAATCTTATATATGGATCATTATCGCCCATTTAAATCTCGTCAGTTTGAGCAGCAGAAATTTTATACGCGGCTTTTGGTTGGCTGTTTTTTCATGGCAGTCTTAACTGCAATATTAGTTAGCCGATATTATTACCTGCAAGTCATCAATCATGATGTCTTCATGACGAAATCAGAAAACAATAGCTTGCTTATTGAGCCAATAACCCCTGCAAGAGGAAACATATACGATCGAAATGGGGTTGTACTAGCAATGAATCGTCCTAGTTTTAATCTTTCAATAGTTAGTGAAAGAACAGTTAATCTAGATTTATTGCTATCAAATGTCTCTAAACTGATATCTATATCTGATTTTGAAAAAAAACAATTTTTTAAGAGTCTTAAAAGGAAGCGAAGACCTTTTGAACCAGTTCAATTGAAAAAGGATCTGAGTGAGGAAGAGAGAGCAATATTAGCTGTACATCAATTTGATCTTCGAGGCAGCCTGGTTACTGCAAAACTTTTGAGAGAGTATCCATTAGGATCCAGCACTGCACATATAACAGGTTATGTGGGCGCTATAAACGAACAAGAGCTTAAAACATTAGACCCTCTTTTATACTCTGGTGCTCTTGTTTTGGGTAAATCTGGAATTGAAAAGAAATATGAACAAAATCTCGTGGGTCAACCTGGTTATCAGATGGTTGAGGTTAATAGTCTAGGTCGAGTAATGCGAGAGCTCAATAAAGTAGATCCAGTTAATGGTAAAGATTTACATCTATACCTAGATCATCGACTCCAAGAAAAAGCTTATGAGGTTTTAGAGGGAGAAAAAGGATCAGTCGTTCTCATTGAAGTAGATACTGGCGGTATTCTTGCTATGGCTAGCGCTCCAAGCTTTGACCCCAATAAATTTGTTAAAGGCATCAGCCATAAAAACTATAATCTATTAGCTAAATCTTCAGAAAAACCTTTATTCGATAGAGCTTTGCTTGGACAGTATCCACCCGGATCAACTATGAAACCAGTATATGGATTGGCTGCACTGAATGAAGGAATAATTGATGAGAAATATAATATATATGATCCGGGATATTTTCAGCTTCCTGGTTCAAAGCATAAATATCGTGACTGGAAAAGAGGAGGCCATGGGCACGATATCCACTTAAATAACGCCATAATTGAATCGTGTGATACCTTTTTTTATAAATTAAGCACTTTAATGCCCATAAGCATTCTTCACAAATATGGAACTATTTTTGGTATTGGAGAGAAAACAGGAATTGATATGCCTCATGAAAAAAACGGGATTATGCCGTCCAGAGATTGGAAGAAAAGAACTCATAATTTAGCTTGGTATCCTGGCGACTCTGTCAATGCCAGTATAGGGCAGGGCTTCACACTTGCTACACCATTGCAGCTTGCTGTTATGACCGTAGGACTCGCAAATCAGGGAAAAATACCAGTTCCTAGAGTAGCGCGTGACAAGAACCCCTCTCTTTTAGTAAAAAAGGAAGTTGAAATACAAAAAAAATACTGGAATTACATACGAAAGGCTATGAAAGACGTTGTGCATGACCCAACCGGGACTGCACGAAGGATCAATCAAGGAATTGATTATGAGATATCAGGAAAAACTGGAACTGTTCAAGTTATAGGCATCAAACAAAAAGAAAGATATGATATTGCATCAATTGCTAAAAAAAATCGTGATCATGCTTTATTTATAGCATATGCCCCTAGTGATAAACCCAAAGTTGCAATAGCTATTATAATAGAGAATGGCGGAAGTGGTTCGGCTCGTGCAGCTCCTGCTGCAAAAGAGGTTATAGAAACATATATGAATCTTTATTCTATAAATTCAAATGAAAGTAAGAAGCAATGATCAAAGTTGATTTCAGAATAAAAAAATCTTGGTGCTCTAATGAGCCAGAGTGAGTTTGTTAGGCGAATAAATCAAGGAAACTCAGCTTTCGTTGATACTCGAAATAAGTGGAACAGGCTGCATTTGGACTTACACATGCTGCTAACCCTCCTAGCGTTAGCAAGCACAGGTTTAGTAGCACTTTATAGCGCTAGCGGACAAAACTTAAATCTCGTTAATTCCCAGCTTATTCGATTTGGTATAGGATTTATCTTGTTGTTAACAATAGCGCAAGTCAATCTTCGATTTTTTGAGCGATGGGCATTTATTCCATATACTGGCGGAGTTCTTTTATTGTTAGCGATACCGTTTTTGGGTATTGAGAGAAATGGAGCACAACGTTGGCTGGATGTAGGAGTCCAGTTTCAGCCATCAGAGGTCTTAAAAGTTGCAATACCTCTATTGTTGGCCAGTTATATTTCTAGAAGAGATTACCCTCCAAGCCTTAAAACGGTGTTTTTTTCATTACTTCTAGTTGCTATACCAGTCGCTTTAATTGGTATACAGCCAGACTTAGGCACAGCAATTTTGGTTGGAGTTGCAGGTTTTTCAGTATTATTTCTTGGCGGCCTACCAAGAATTTATTTATTTACATCATCCTGCTCACTTGCAGTTGCTATGCCTTTAATGTGGTTTTATGGACTGCATGGTTATCAAAGACAGAGAATTATAACTTTGTTTGATCCAGAGTCTGATAAATTTGGAGCAGGATGGAATATCATTCAGTCAACTATTGCCATAGGTTCTGGGGGCTTGGGTGGTAAAGGATGGGGTCATGGAACTCAGTCTCAACTTGATTTCCTTCCGGAAAGCCATACAGATTTTATCATTGCTGTATTTGCAGAAGAGTTTGGTTTATTAGGAGTTTTGGGTCTTATGGCCCTGTATGCTACTTTAATTCTAAGATGCCTATTAATTAGCATTCGATCGCAAACTATATTTGGCAGACTTTTTGCAGGAAGTTATACTTTTCTTTTTTTCTTATACATTTTTGTTAATTTAGGGATGGTATCTGGAATTTTACCAGTTGTTGGAGTGCCTTTGCCCTTTATGAGCTTTGGGGGAACTTCAGTAGTTACTCTAATGTGTGGTTTTGGGATATTAATGGCAATTAGTACAGAACAAAACTTTAAAGAAAGGAGACGCAGCAGGTAATTTTAACTGAGATGTACGTCCAAAAATATTATAGGAAAAAACCAAATATGAATATACATAGAAAATTTCTTCTGGTTCTTTTACTTAGTTCATCTATGGGTTTATCTTCAGCTATTGCGGATTATTCAGAGCATCCAGACGCCAAAAAATTTATTGAAAAAATAGAAAATGACTATGATCGCACTAAGATTTTAACAATTTTTAAGAGTGCAAATAAACAGCAATCCATAATCAATGCAATGAACCGTCCAGCAGAAAAAGTAAAATCTTGGGCAGATTATAAAAAAATCTTTATCCAGGAAAAAAGGGTTAATCAAGGAGTTCAGTTTTGGCTCGAAAATGATCAAATTCTGACTAAAGCATCAAAAAAATATGGTGTTGCTCCAGAGATAATCGTTGCAATTATTGGTGTAGAAACATCCTATGGCCGGAATAAGGGAAGTTATCGTGTCATTGATGCCCTTACGACTCTGTCATTTGATTATCCAAAACGTAGTAAATTCTTTAAAAAACAGTTAAAAAGCTTTTTTTTGTTATGCGAGGAACAGAAGCAAGATCCACTCTCTTTGAAAGGATCATATGCAGGAGCAATGGGTTATGGGCAATTTATACCAAGCAGCTATCGTAGTTTTGCTATTGATTTTGATGGAGACGGATTCTCAGATATATGGAACAATAAAGCTGATGCAATAGGTAGTGTTGCGAATTACTTTTCCAAACATGGATGGCGTTCAGGAGAAGAAATTGTTATTCCTGCAAAGTTTGATAAGTCATATGACATATCTCTAGTAAATAAGCTAAAACTAGATAAAAACATCGGTAACCTCAAAAAAATTGGCTTTCATCCTTTATATCCATTATCGGATCAAATTAAAGCTTTACCTTTAATTCTAGAAAGTGAGGACGGTAAAAACTATTTGCTAGGCCTACACAATTTTTATGTTATAACTCGATATAATCATAGTCATTTATATGCGATGGCAGTTTATGAGCTAAGTAAATTGATTTTAGATCGAGTTAAAAATAATTAAGATATAGCAAAACAGGGTTGTAATTTAATCAGGCAGAGTCAAAACTGTAATTGCAAGATACATAATTAATTTTCTGGTAAGAGCTAAAGCCCATGTTAGAATTATTAAAGGTTATATGGAATATTCTTAGAGGTTTAGAACAGTTTTATGCTTTACTCGACTTAACTAACTTATGAGGTGACCCAATACTATGCGAAAAATAACGCTTACCATCATTTGGCCCTTACTTTTTTTGACTACTTTTGCGTCATCTATACAAAGTAAAATATTGATTCCTGCGCCACCAAGTCTTGCAGCAAACGCCTGGATTTTAATGGATGCTAATACAGGTAAAGTTTTGATTGAACACAACGCAGACCAGCAACTTCCACCCGCAAGTCTTACAAAAATTATGACTAGCTATATAGTCGCAAAAGATTTGGAAAATGGCAGAATAAATGAAGACGATAAAGTCCCTATAAGTGTAAAAGCATGGAAAATGGGTGGATCTAGGATGTTTATCCAGGAAGGTAAAAAAGTCCTTTTATCTGATTTACTTAAGGGGGTAATTATATCCTCGGGTAATGACGCCTCTGTAGCCCTCGCTGAATATATTGCTGGCAGTGAAAATGCCTTCGCAGATATTATGAACCAACAAGCTTTACTACTTGGAATGTCTGGGACACACTATAGCAATTCAACCGGTTGGCCAGATGATGGACATCTAACTACCGCAAGAGATTTAGCTCTATTATCACGTTCATTGATAAATGATTACCCTACTCAATATAGTATTTACGCAGAGAAATATTTCAAATTTAATAATATAGATCAAAAAAATCGCAACTCATTACTCTGGCGTAATAGCTTAGTTGACGGTCTTAAAACAGGTCATACTGAGGAAGCTGGCTATTGCCTTGTAGCCTCTGCCACTCGAAATGGTATGAGACTGATCTCTGTAGTCATGGGCGCAAAGTCGAAGACAGCTAGAGCACAGGAATCACAGAAGCTTTTATCATATGGCTTTAGATATTATGAAACAAATAAAATGTATTCTGCTGGTGATGTCGTAGAAAAAGATGCACAAGTTTGGTATGGCACAGAAAATAAAGTAAATTTGGTCGTATCCGAGAATGTTTACCTCACGATACCCCAAGGATCTAAAAAAGATCTTAAATCAAAGATAGTTCTAAACGGTATCATTGAGGCGCCGCTGACAGAAACAGAAGAGCTTGGAAAGATGTCAGTTTCTCTTGATAAAGATACACTAGCTAAGTTCCCTATTTTTGCTGAACATGCTGTAGATGAGGCCGGTATCTTTGAAAGATTGTGGGACTCACTTGAAATAATGTTCATGGGTTTTTTTGAGTAATGTGTGATCACAATGGCTCAGAGTTACCATTTATTGAAAATCTAAAAGTAGATGACTCTCAACAGGCACCAAAAATTGAGTTTCCTTGCGAGTATCCTATAAAAATTATAGGCCAATCTGGACCTGAACTATATAGATTGGTAATTAGGGTTATGGAAACTCATTCACCTGGTTTTGAGCATTCAAAAATTACAGTTAGAGATAGTAAAAATCGAAACTTTCAGTCTATAACTGTTGTTATAATTGCAACTGGACCTGACCAATTAGGGTCTTTGTTCAGCGATTTAAAAGTTGATCCTTTAGTTAAGATGGTTTTATGAGTGATTGCTTATGCCTCAGCTACCCCTCCCTAATTTAATTATTAGACGCCTAGGTTGCTTGAAGTATGAAGATACTTTTGAGCGTATGAAATTATTTACATCGAAGAGAGAGAAAATTACTTCAGATGAGATTTGGTTTTTAGAGCATTTCCCAGTATTTACCCAAGGACAGGCTGGGGATAATAGCTATATTATTCAGCCGGCAGAAATACCTGTTATAAAGACTGATAGAGGTGGTCATGTCACATACCATGGTCCAGGACAAATTACTGGTTATGTGCTTGTGGATATAGAGCGACTTGGTATTGGCGTCAAAGATCTTGTAAATTTGATTGAAGATTCGATAATAGAAACCTTAGCATGCTGCGGTATAAGCGGGGAAACTAATACTAAATCACCCGGCGTTTTTATCGGAAATATTAAAAAAGATTTAGTTGATGTAAAAAAAATTTCTTCTTTAGGGTTGAGGGTACGTCGTGGTTGCAGTTATCATGGTTTTAATTTGAATGTTGATATGAACCTTGAACCTTGGTTAAGAATAAATCCTTGTGGCTTAAATATAGGGATGACACAAATTTCTGATATAGCTGAAGAAAAATTTTCTTTAGCAGATGTTGTGAACTTCTTGGCAGACATTTTTGCCCAAAAATTGGGGTATAATAATTATAAGACTGAAACCACCTTAGATTAAACTGCTAATTTAAGATTTTCGGGACAATATTAAGCACAACTCAGACTAAAATCTTCGAATTTTTTTGGCGCCAATTTATGACAGACCTCAATATTGCCCCCCCTCAGCGAACTAAGCGAATAAAAAAAGGTGAAAAACTTCGAAGTGCCGAAAAAGTAGAACGCATACCTGTTAAAGTCATTCCCAGTGAAAATATTTTGCGCAAACCAGAATGGATGAGAATCCGAGTCTCCTCTTCACCAAAAGTACAAGCAATTAAAAATATTCTCCGCAAAAATAAGCTGTCTACGGTTTGTGAAGAAGCTGCTTGTCCAAATCTCAGTGAATGTTTTGGTAATGGCACTGCGACATTTATGATTATGGGTGAAATATGTACAAGACGCTGCCCTTTCTGTGATGTCGGCCATGGTAAACCAAATAATCTTGACCCAGATGAGCCAAAAAGTTTAGCTGAAGCTATTTACGAAATGAAATTAAAATATGTTGTAGTAACTTCTGTGGATCGAGATGACCTAAGAGACGGAGGCGCACAACATTTTGCGAACTGTATTAGAGAGTCAAAGAACCTAAGCCCCGACCTTAAAGTTGAGGTGCTTGTCCCTGACTTTCGTGGAAGAATGGAAATAGCACTAGAGATTTTTACCTCGACACCCCCAGATGTCTTTAATCACAATATGGAGACTGTCTCTCGTCTTTATCGTGAGGCTAGACCTGGTGCTAATTATGATTGGTCCCTTAAGTTATTGAATGATTATAAGTATTATAATCCTAATGTACCGACAAAATCTGGGTTAATGGTGGGGCTGGGCGAAACCAAAGAGGAGTTGATAAAGACGCTAGACGACCTTAAAGCTAATAATGTAGATATGGTCACAATTGGCCAATATCTTCAGCCCTCTAGAAATCATCTGCCTGTGAATCGCTTTGTTCATCCAGATGAATTCGCTGAATATGCAGAATATGGATATCGTATCGGCTTTAAACATGTGGCTTCTGGCCCATTAGTTAGATCATCTTATCATGCTGACAAACAAGCAAGAGGCGAAAAAATAAACTAAAAAATAATTATAAATTAAAATTTATAATTAAAAGGGCCAATCGATGTCAAAAAAAAAACTTTTAGATATATTTAATGCAACAGTTTATAGAGATGAAAAAAAAGTCTTCGATCAACTTTCGCTTTCTATAAAATGTGGAGAAAGTGCAGTTATCATTGGCCCAAATGGCGCAGGTAAGAGTTCCTTGCTTAAACTTTTATCTCGAGAGATATATCCGATTTCAAAAGAAGGTTCTTTTGTAAAAATCTTAGGCAAACAGCTCCCAACTTTATGGGACCTTAGAAAAAAAATTGGGCTAATTTCTGCTGACTTACAAGCTATATTTGTTCCCGATATAAGTGGTTTAGGGGTAGTTGTTTCTGGGCTGCATAATTCGATCGGTTTGTTTTCTCACCAAGAGATAACCGATTCAGAACTCAAGCGCGGAAAAAAAATATTAGAATATTTAGGTATTCAAGATCTAGCTAATTGCCGTTACCGGCAAATGTCAACTGGGCAGCAGCGTATTTGTTTATTGGGACGGGCGCTAATCCATAATCCAGACCATTTGATTTTAGATGAACCAACAAGTGGTTTAGATGTTAGGGCAACTCATCAGTACTTGAAAATTATTCGAGAGTTACTTTGTAGTGGAAAAACAATTTTATTAGCTACCCACCACATCAATGAAATACCTCCAGAAATTGAGAGGGTAATATTGATTAAGGAAGGTAAAATCTTTGACGATGACAAAAAAGAAATTCTTTTTACAGATGACAAGATATCTGAGTTTTTTAATATTCCACTAAAGATATCTTGCTCGAACGGATATTACCAGGTATGTCCTGAAAAAACATAAATCAAATATGCCATATTCCCCTAGCATGAAAATATAAAGTTAAATTTTTTGTAAAAATATTAAAGGAAAAGATGAATATGAAGATCGCAAAAGATAGTGTAGTAGCTTTCCATCATAAAATGACAGATGAAAAGGGTGAGGTTGTAGAAAGCTCTCTAGGAAAAGAACCGAGTAGTTTTTTGTATGGACACAAAAATATGATTGAAACTTTAGAGCATTCGATGTCTGGTAAAGAGGTTGGCGATAAGTACAGCATTACACTTCAGCCAGATATGGCTTATGGACGATTAAATCTTAAGAATAGGCTAAGAGTTTCAAGAAAAAGTATTGGACAAGAGGGTAAGCTGGAACCAGGTATGGTAGTACCCTTAAAAACAGTTGAGGGAACTCGCCCAGTGACTGTTGCAAAGGTTGGAAAATTTAATGTCGATATTGATTTTAACCACCCCCTAGCAGGAAAAACTTTGACCTTTGACATAGAAATCATGGAGGTTCGTGTAGCAACATTCGAAGAGCTCAAACAAGGAAAACCTCTTCCTAAAACCACTCACTAGAGTCAGCAAACTAATAAAATTGCAATTGAAGCCCGAGTGTTACGTTACCTTTTCTCTTACCTGCGTAGCCACTGGCATTTGCATTACCATGCGTATAGTTCAAATTTATATTTGCCTTGCTTCCAGCTAGCACATAATTGGTACCCCACTCTGATGTATCGCTATTTTTAGCATCTGCAGGACTGTTTTTCGTATGACGAAAGTATGGTTGAAGCTTTCCAATACCAATAATTTCTGGAATCAAATAACCTGCAGTGACATAAAATGAATCTCCATCAAAAAGACAAAAACATTTTTCTGTTTCATCTTGCGGCCTTCTTGCAAAAGTAAAGTCTGATTCTATTTCTTTGTAACCGGCTTCAAAGTTGATTACACCTTTGTTCAACAAGACTCTTTCGGAAAAAATATCAAAAGCATACCCTGAAAAATCTCCTGATTCGGATTTGCTTCCTGTACCATCATTTTGTGACTGAAGAGTTATAGCGGCTGTTAAAATATTACCTTGTGACCCGTAATAGGTCCCACTTGTGTAGTAGTGTCCGGGTTGAGGCTCTATATTTAAAAAGTTATAGGCTAGGCGCCCAGCATATAAAAAGTGATTATCGGTGTTTCCATAATCATTCTCTAGCCCCTCAAATATACCTAGTAAATATTGAAACCTTTCTTTCGTTCCCCAGAACACGCCTCCTTCACTTCGCCCCAGCTGTCCAGCGGGACCGTCATAATCAGCTGAGAATAAAGGTTGACGGTATTGGTTCCATGTCAAACCCGAATATGGGCCGTTTAAACCCGGGCGATCAGAAGGTACAAGTGTTCTACCTAACCATAGATTTGCGGAGCTATTCAATTCAAACTTCAAAAGGGCATCAATAGTCATCATTGAGTCACCTTCATATTTTTCTGTATTAATATTAAATTTTAGATAATCATGAAGCTGACCAGATATATATAAACGCATGCTATTGATTGTGAATTCTGAGCTATCGTTAGTATCACTGTCACGAGAAGCGGCTTGGAATCTAAGGCCCCCTCCCAACGATAACCACATTGTGTCGTTTTTCTTAAGCATAAGCCCTTTTAAGGGCAAGCTGGCCAAGGTTGGGGAAGACATAAAAAGAAATAAAAGAATAAATAGTGATGAAAAATAAAGTTTTTTTGTGATTATTGATGAAAACTTTAATTCAACTCTGAATAATCTCATTATATGAGCTGCTTTTTAATAAAATATATCTATTTATAACACACACTTAGGCTAATGTCTTTCTAATATAAGCTTCATAGTCGATCAACCAAAATTTCTTTTTTAATCCACCAGAGTAATGTATCGAGCTCCCATTTTGCCTAGTAACCCTATGACAAGGAATAATTATACTAATAGGATTTTTGTTTAAAGCGTTGCCAACAGCACGTGCAGCATTTGGCCTTTTTACAGAATCTGCTATATCTTTATAGGTGACACATGAGCCGAAACCAATATTTTGCGTCTCATCCCATATTGAATTTTGAAAATTAGTTCCTTGAATGTCTAAAGGTAACGAGAACTTCTTTCGTTTTCCTAGAAAATACTCTGTTAGTTGTTTTTTGCACTTGAGGGTCAGACTGCTTGAAAAGGAATATTCTTTCTGGTCACTGAATGTAACTTTTACTATCCCATAACGTGTAGCCTGTATTTTAATTACCCCAATAGGGGTGTCTAAAAAATCAGTATATATGCCGAAGTTAACTATCAATTTCTGGAGTTTTAATAAATCTGATGTAAGGATTGAATTTTAGGAATTTGTCCATACTTTTCGCACTGGCTGACCAAAATCGTCATATATTATTTTTTCTTTAGCCGAGTTTTTAGCTGTTTTTTTTGAGTTTACTTTTGTTTGTTTTCTTGAGTCGATAGCTGCAATTACCTCTGTCATTGGAGTGCGATCTACTTTTGGTTCGTTAAATAGTGGAGTTTTCAAGCTTGCTTGTGGACTTTCTCGCCCAGTAACACCTTTATCTATTTGTTGAATAGTTCCTCCTTGGCAGGTAAATGCATCTATCTGTCGCTGGAGCTCGTCTCTTAGATCTGCTTTTGAAGGTATTTTATCCACAATTTGTCACCGTATTATATAAACTTTAGTATAACACTTATATTGGCGTTCGTCAGTACTACCAGTTATTCCACACAGGTTTACAAGATGATGGGAGCCTGGAAATATGACCAAGCTCAGCCCACGCTTCTCCGGGTCTATGGAAGTCAGATCCACATGATGCGAGTAAATTTTTTTCTAAACATAGGCTAGCTAAATCTTGTGTGATTTCTGGATTTTGATTACCAGAAATAACCTCGATTGCTTGGCCTCCAGCTATTATAAAATCATCTAGTAAATTCTTAAGCTTAGTGCTAGTTAACTTATATTTTTTAGGGTGAGCAAGCACTGCAGTTCCTCCAGCCTCTCGAATCCATGTAACGATCTGGGGGAGATCTGCCCATAAGTTCTTAATATCGCCAGGCTTTCCTGCACCAAGATACTTCCTAAAAGCTTGATCAATATTATTAACAGCGCCAATGTTTACTAGATATTGCGCAAAGTGGGGACGCCCAATATTTTCACTTTTAGCTATGTTAAATACCCCTTCTAAGGATTCCTTAAATCCTATATCGTTTAGCTTCTCAGCAATCATAATTGCTCTTCGTGATCTTGCTTCTTTTTGAAAGCTGACCCCCTCTTTTAAGGCAGCACTTTCAAGCTGCAGATTTAGTCCGAGAATATGTACATTGATTTTTTTCCAGCTTGTAGAAAATTCTACTCCTGGGATAATTTTAATCGAATGATTATTTTTTATATCTATGTGTTCAAAAGCCGAGATAGTATCATGATCTGTTATCGCTAGGGTACCTACCCCCATTGTTATAGCTCTATCAATTAGCTCTGTAGGATCAAGTAATCCATCTGAGAGGTTAGTATGTGAATGTAAATCGTATATCATAGAATTAGACATTTTTTTCCAGCGCATTTAAGAGTTATCATACAGATAATTTTAATACTGTAAATTTCGAGCTAATTTGATGCCTAATTTATCTAATGCTGATTTATCATTAAAGAAAACTAAAGACATAATTACTCCAATAAGTTGGAAAATGCAGCAAGATGTTATCAAACATACCTATCATTATATCCAAACCGGCTCACAATTGTTTAATAAAAAGTTTGATTTGATTCCCGTCTTATTTAACTTGAGTGGTAGAAGCGCAGGTATGTATAGATGGAAGTCTTTGGCTGTTAACAAAAAAGATAAGCTAGGGATCATCCGTTATAACCCTTGGATTTTTGCTAAACATTATGAGGAAAACTTCATGACTACTGTTCCGCATGAGGTAGCGCATTATTTAGCCAGATGTATTTATGGAAAAAAATTGAGGCCTCATGGCCAGGAATGGAAATCTATTATGCAGCATTTTGGAGCAAACAATGCTGTGACTGTTGATTTTGATATGAAAGGAATACCGACCCGCAAATCTAGAAAATTCATATATCGTTGTAGCTGCATGACTCACCAATTAGGAATTCGTAGACACAATAAATGCTCAAATAACCAGGCTAGTTATTTTTGTACAAAATGCTACGCTAAGCTTAACTTCTCAATGGAATGTTAATGCTTAAATCTGAAAAAAACTGGTACGTTTACATTATTTTGTCTAGTGACGAATCTCTTTATACGGGAATCACTACTGATCTAGAGCGTCGATTCCAGCAGCATTTGAGTTGCAAAGGGGGAGCTAGATATTTTCATGGTAGAAGGCCAAAAAAAATAGTTTATTTAGAGCATGGACATGATCGAAGTAGCGCATCTAAACGTGAAGCTGAAATAAAATCTTTAAATAGAAGCCAAAAAATATCAATGATCAGCGACACTAAAAGCTAAACGAATATTTACATCAGAGTTTTCAATAATATAGAAAATAGAATTTTCAAACAATTTACTGATATTTCATTAGGTAATAATATTTTTTTATGGAGGTTTTTTTGGATGCATGGGATGTAATAATAATAGGTGCTGGCGCTGCCGGTTTAATGTGCGCCATTACAGCTGGAAAGCGTGGTCGCAGAGTCTTAATTTTGGAAACATCGAATAGGCCCGGTAAAAAAATACTCATGTCTGGCGGTGGTCGCTGTAACTTCACTAATCTTTATATGGATGCAGATAAGTTTTTATCAAACAATTCAAAATTTTGTAAGTCAGCTCTTAATCGTTATACCAAAAATGATTTTATAGAATTAGTTAGAAGGTATGATATTAGTTATCATGAAAAAGCTTCCGGTCAATTATTTTGCGATAATTCATCAAAAGATATCTTGAATATGTTGCTTGCTGAGGCTAAAAAATCTCAAGTTACAATAAAAACAAACTGTACGATTAAAAAATATGAACATAAAGAGCAATTCATAATTGAAACCTGTAATGAGAAATTTAAAGCTAAGTCACTAGCTATAGCAACCGGGGGGCTCTCTGTGCCAACATTAGGTGGCACTGATTTTGGTTACGAAATAGCAAAAATGTTTGGGCATAAAATCACTTCACTTCGGCCTGCTTTGGTGCCTTTTGTATTTACAGATAAATTTAAGTTGATATCAGAAAAACTATCTGGGATATCTTTATATGCCCGCCTTTCTTTAAATAAATATGAATTCTATGAAAATATATTATTTACACATCGCGGTCTAAGTGGGCCAGCAGTGCTTCAAATATCTAGCTATTGGAAGGAGGGCGATGAAATAGAAATTAATCTTATGCCTTCAATGGATTGTATGAAGCTTTTATTAGAACAAAAACAAAAGCAACCAAAGATACTTTTAAGATCAATTTTATACCCATTTTTACCAAAAAAATTAGTCCTCGAGATCCAAAATCTTTGGTGGCCAGAAAGAAAAGAGACACCAATTGCTGAACTTCCAGATCTATTATTAAAAGATCTTTCTGATAAAATCCATAACTGGAAATTAAGGCCATCTGGAACTGAGGGCTACCGCACCGCTGAGGTTACATTGGGAGGGGTTGATACTTCTGATATTTCGTCTAAGACAATGGAAAGTAAGATAAAAAAGGATTTATATTTTATTGGTGAAGTATTAGATGTGACTGGCCATCTTGGAGGCTTTAATTTTCAGTGGGCATGGGCATCTGGCTATGTTGCAGGAAAGGTTATTTAGATTTCTGATAATCTTCATACTTTGAGAATCGAAAAATATATTTTAAATAATCATTTTTGGATTATAGAATGGATCGAAATGAATTAAATACTCAGACAGCTAAAATTTCTTGGAAAGAGTTAGAGGTGTTCTTTGCTAATGGTACAGTCATTTATGTATCCTCTAAATTAGATTTGATCGATGTAGGTTTGGAGATTTACTTGGATAATAAAATTCAAATTGAAGAATGGATGTCAGACAACATGGTTTGTAGAGTAAGCGATCAGCAAGCCCAATCATGGCTTGAGGATGACATAATATTGTGGTCTGTAGTTATAAAACCTTGGGTTTTAGTGCAACCAATTGAGGGTTCTCATTCCTAAGAAAAAAATTAAAATTGATGAAAAGGAATTTTAATCTTGATAAATCTCGTCTCATGTAGGATCCTTCGCAATGTTTTTAAAAATACTGGGTTTTGTATCCTAGAATAATAAGAAATTAAAATAAAAGGAGTATAGTCTCATGGCAGGTTTCGATAAGGTGGTTAACACCTACGAAGAGGCGATGAAAGGGCTCACAGATGGAATGACAGTGATTGCGGGCGGCTTCGGTATCTGCGGTATACCTGAGAATTTGATCAAAGAAATAAAAAAAATGGGTACTAAAGAGTTGACGATTATCTCTAATAATTGTGGTTGCGATGGTCTTGGTCTTGGGGTGCTTTTGGACGATCACCAAATTAAGAAAATGGTCTCCTCTTACGTAGGAGAAAATAAGATGTTTGAGGAGCAGCTACTTTCGGGACAATTAGAGGTAGAGCTGACTCCACAGGGTACGTTGGCAGAAAAAATGCGTGCAGGTGGTGCTGGAATACCTGCTTTTTATACAGCTACTGGGTGTGGTACAGATATAGCTAAAGGTAAAGATGTTCGTGAATTTGATGGACGCAAGTATATACTTGAGGAGTCTATTACGGGTGACTTCGCAATTGTTAAGGCTTGGAAAGCGGATCGCTTTGGTAATGCCATCTATCGTCATACCGCTATGAATTTTAATCCTATGGCTGCAACAGCTGGAAAAATAACAGTCTTGGAAGTCGAAGAGATTGTTGAGCCCGGGGAGCTGGATCCAATGCATGTGCATACTCCTGGGATTTATGTTGATCGTTTAATACAAGGAACGTTTGAGAAACGTATCGAATTGCGTACTGTACGCGAAAACTAATCGGAGAAATAATAATGTCACTTTCTCGAGATCAAATGGCTATTCGAGTTGCTCGTGAGCTCCAGGATGGCTACTACGTTAATTTGGGTATTGGAATACCAACACTTGTTGCAAATCACGTTCCAGATGGAATGGAAGTTATGTTGCAGTCTGAAAATGGTCTGCTTGGCATGGGCCCTTTCCCAACAGAAGATGAAGTTGATGCAGACCTAATTAATGCAGGAAAACAAACAGTAACTACAGCTACTGGTGCATCAATTTTTTCTTCATCTGAATCTTTCGCAATGATAAGAGGTGGTCATGTCGACTTAACCGTCCTCGGTGCTTTTGAAGTTGATTCTTCTGGAAATATCGCTTCATGGATGATTCCTGGAAAGCTTATAAAAGGCATGGGTGGAGCTATGGACCTGGTAGCCGGTGCTGATAACATAGTTGTTATGATGACGCATGCGGACAAGTATGGTAATTCTAAATTGTTATCAAATTGTTCACTTCCTTTAACTGGAGCAGGATGTATTAAGCAGGTTTTGACTGATCTGGCATATTTAGAAATACGTGAAGGTAAATTCCACCTAATAGAGCGCGCTCCAGGAGTATCTGTTGAAGAAATTGTTGAAAAAACTGCTGGTGCTCTGGTCGTCCCACAAAATGTTCCAGAAATGAAGTTTTAGGTTTTAACCAATAAGATATCTAGCCCACCTTCATCTGGAGAGGCTTTATTATTTTCTATCTGCCAAAGACTTCTAGTTATCAATTTAGAAAAATAAGATTTCCCATTCCTAGAATAAAAAATTTTTCTGACCGATAAATTCATATTGGTCATTTTGTAGTGGTTTGTTTGGCACAAAATAAGCACCAATTGGTTTCAGGCCCCCTGTAAGTTATTGTTTGTTATAGCTTGAAATAGAAAATCAAAATATATATGGATTAAAAAATTATAAATTTTTTTATGATACAACCTGTAGTGTTTTTTTCTGGAAACTAACACTATATCTTGTATAATCGAAATTGATTACATTATTTTATGTTTAAAAAATTTCATACAAATTATGATTAACAGTCTATCGCTTTTAATAAAAGCTGAACAGAAATACACTAAACAATACCATGAAGTACCAAAATAAAGGGAAATCTAAATATTATGTCTATTGAAGCTATACAGACGGGTGATAAATCACAAATTATAGATATCAAACTTCAAGACGCATCATCAGATATCTGGGATAAAAAGTATAGGTTAAAAAATAAACAGGGCGAGCCAGTTGATGAAAATATTGATGAAACCTATAGGCGTGTAGCAAGAGCTCTTTCAGAAGTTGAAGATAAAGGAAAAAGGGAAACTTGGTATGAGCGTTTTTTATGGGCTTTAAGAAATGGTGCAATCCCTGCAGGCAGGATAATATCCAATGCGGGTGCTTTAGAGCATAAGCCAGCAACCTCGACGATCAACTGCACTGTTTCTGGAATTGTAGAAGATTCTATGCTAGATATCCTCAATAAAAATTTAGAGGCTGGCCTCACTCTAAAAGCAGGTTGTGGTATTGGTTATGAGTTTTCGACTTTGCGACCAAAAGGTGCATACGTTTCTGGTGCTGGAGCATATACTTCAGGCCCGCTGTCTTTCATGGATATTTTCGATAAAATGTGTTTCACCGTCTCGTCTGCGGGCGGACGTCGCGGTGCTCAAATGGCAACCTTCGACGTGAGTCATCCAGATGTAGTAGATTTCATAAAAGCTAAACGCGAAGATGGAAGGCTTAGACAGTTCAATATGTCGCTCTTGATAACAGAGGGTTTTATGGAGGCTGTAAAAAATGATGAAGATTGGCCACTGAGTTTCCCTGTATTGCAGAAAGAAGTAGATCAGGGTGAGGTTAGCCTGGAAGATGACAATTTATTATGGAGGGATTTTCCAACATTAAAAGGTTACGCTGCAAATAAGGAAGGCTTAATTGCATGTAGGATATATAAAAGTGTAAAAGCCAAACATCTATGGAATGTAATCATGACGTCTACATATGATTATGCAGAACCAGGATTTATTTTAATTGATAAGGTAAATCAAGACAATAATAATTGGTTTTGTGAAGACATTCGAGCAACCAATCCTTGTGGTGAACAACCACTCCCTCCATATGGAAGCTGTTTATTGGGTTCCATTAATCTAACAAAGTTCGTTAAAGATCCTTTCACAGAGAAAGCTAAATTTGATTGGAATGGGTATAGAGAAGTAGTCTCTGTATTCACACGTATGCTCGATAATGTAGTGGAAATTAATGGCTTGCCACTTGAGGGCCAACGAGAAGCGATTATGAATAAACGTCGCCACGGAATGGGTTTCTTGGGTTTGGGTTCCACTATGACAATGCTTACTATGCCATATGGATCCGATGAGTCACTTGTGTTTACAGAAGAAGTCTCTCGTGAGTTAGCTTTAGCTGGTTGGCGTACAGGCTTAAGTTTAGCGAAAGAAAAGGGACCTGCGCCAATAATGGACGAAGACTTCGAGGTAACTGAGGCAATGCTTCGCAAATGTCCAAAAATGTCTAAAGATGGTATATCTATAGGGGAAAGAATAAAAGGTAAGTTGCTGCATGCCCGATATAGTCAATATATGGAAAAGATCGCAGAAATTGATCCAAAGTTGGTAGCAGAGCTTGCAGATGTCGGCTGTAGATTTACCCATCATTCATCTATTGCTCCAACTGGGACTATATCTCTGTCGCTTGCAAACAATGCTAGTAACGGCATCGAACCAAGTTTCGCACACCATTACTCACGTAACGTAATAAGAGAAGGCAAGAAATCTAAAGAAAAAGTAGACGTTTTTTCTTATGAGCTATTAGCTTATCGTGAGCTAATTAATCAAGCAGCTATGCCTTTTGCAGAAAATGATGAAGAAACCCTCCCTGAATATTTTGTTTCTAGCGCAGATATTCAACCAAAGAATCATGTCGACGTTCAAGCAGCATCTCAAAAGTGGATAGATTCTTCAATATCTAAGACTATTAATGTTCCTACTGATTGTAATTTTGAGGATTTCAAGGATATATATCTTTACGCTTATGAAAAAGGATTAAAAGGTTGTACAACATTTCGATTTAATCCAGAAGCATTCCAGGGTGTATTGGTGACAGAAAAAGATTTAGAAAATACCACTTACCAGTTCAGTTTAGAGGATGGTTCCTCTGTTGAAGTAAAGGGTAATGAAGAGGTTGAGTATGATGGGGAAACTCACACTGCTGCAAATTTGTTTGACGCCCTAAAAGAAGGTTATTACGGTAAATTTTAATCGAGTAATTAATATTATGATAAAGTTAGATAAAAAAATTGTAAGCTATAAAGTGCTAACACCATCAAATGACGCAACTTTGCCAGAGCAATCAACACCAGAGGTCGGCTTAGAGCGGGCAATTGAAATGATGACTGAACATGTAAGTCGTCCAGAAGAATTGCATGGATCCACCTATAAGGTAAAGACACCACAGTCCGAGCATGCTTTATATATAACCATCAATGATATTATTCTGAATCCAGGAACGGATAATGAACAACGTCGTCCCTTTGAAGTTTTTATTAATTCCAAGAATATGGAGCAATTTCAATGGGTCGTAGCACTTACCAGAGTAATTTCAGCTGTCTTTCGAAAAGGCGGTGATTGCACTTTTTTGGCAGAAGAATTAAAGGCTGTATTTGACCCTCAGGGTGGCTATTTCAAGCGTGGCGGAAAATTTATGCCTTCTCTGGTTGCAGAAATTGGTGAAGCTATTGAAGATCATTTAACTAAAATTGGTATGATAAAAGTTGGTGAGATTACTGAAAGCCAGAAAGCAGTTCTTGCCGAAAAGAGAGCGGAGTATGATGCTAGAGAATCTATATTTCCTGAAAATAGTAAAACAAATGATTCATTTCCAGCTAGCGCGAGCCTTTGCAGAAAATGCATGACAAAGGCTACCATTTTGATGGATGGATGCATGACTTGCTTGAATTGTGGTGAATCAAAATGTGGCTAGTGTAGAATTTGAAAACGTAAGCTTATGCAGATTGTACCCTAAAGTTTAAAATTAAATTTTCTCTCTAGCCTCCGCCCTTGTGGATTTAATATTAATTCCATTGAAGAGTGCATAACACTAAAATTATTTGGTATTAATATAGTGTAAATTTTAATTATCATGTATACCTAAAATATTATGGTTATATCAAATAACGAAACAATTAAACTCAAGGCTACTCCCCTCAAAGAATTACATGTTGAGCTGGGTGCTCGCATGGTTCCATTTGCCGGTTATGAGATGCCAGTAAATTATACAGATGGTATAAAAATAGAACATCTTCATACAAGAAAGAATGCAGGACTATTTGATGTTTCTCATATGGGTCAAATTATTATCACTGGAAATGGAGCAACCCAGGCATTAGAGTCATTGGTCCCTGTTGACTTAGAAGCTCTTGATGTTAATCAGCAAATCTATGCATTATTGACTAATGATCAAGGAGGGATTCTTGATGATTTAATGATTGTGCGCTTGTCAAAAAATTGTTTTTTTCTAGTAGTTAATGCAGATTGCAAAGAAAAAGATTTGGAGCACTTGAGAAATAACTTAGAGGACTTAGATATTGATTGGCTAGATAATCGAGCACTATTAGCTCTCCAGGGTCCTAAAGCTATAAATGTTATGCAAGAACTAGCTCCAGCTCTAAAAGAATTACTGTTTATGTCGGGTTGTTGTGTCAATTTAGCTGGAATAGATTGC
The DNA here is from genome assembly GCA_002390525.1 of Cellvibrionales bacterium UBA4435. GTDB lineage: Bacteria > Pseudomonadota > Gammaproteobacteria > Pseudomonadales > Porticoccaceae > Porticoccus. The sequence goes on along the minus strand of DGPR01000041.1, from coordinate 20,392 downwards.
TATGTTACTCGTTCTGGTTATACAGGAGAGGACGGATTTGAGATTTCAGTTCCAGCAGATTCTGCTGCAATCTTAGCTAAAAAATTACTATCTTTTAAGCAGGTTAAAGCCATTGGATTGGGTGCTAGAGATTCTCTAAGATTAGAGGCTGGACTTTGTCTTTATGGTCAAGATATTGATTCAACAACATCACCTGTACAAGCCTCTTTAGTTTGGAGTATTAGTAAATCCCGTCGAACATATGGTAAAAAATGTGGTGGTTTTCTTGGTTCCAAGACTATATTGGAGGAACTAGATCATGGTACCAAAAAAAAACGTATTGGCCTAAAAGTATTAGGAAAAGCACCCATTCGAGAGGGAGCCGAGTTAGTAAATAGTGAAGGTAAAGTAATTGGCATCGTTACTAGTGGTGGGTTTGGACCAAGTTTGAATGCTCCAATTGCAATGGGGTATGTAGAAATCAAGTACTCTAATATAGGTGAAGAATTAGGAGCGCTTGTGCGTGGGAAAATCCTAGCTGTTTCTGTTCAAAAAATGCCATTTGTTCCAAGACGTTATTTTCGCGGATAAATTTCTTTTAATTAATAAATAGAGATACCATCTTATGAAATCTTTAGCAGATTTATCTAATAACAGTGAATTCGTTGGTCGTCATATCGGCGTATGTGATGAAGATAAGACGGAAATGCTTGAAAGTTTAGGCTATAAATCCTTAGATTCATTCATAAGCGCAGTGGTGCCAAAAAAAATTCTTCTTTCAGAAAGTCTTGATCTAGACGATGCAGTTACTGAAATAGAGGCACTAAATAACCTAGGCATCATCGCCAAAAAAAATAAAGTATTAAAGAATTTTATTGGACAAGGTTACTATAATACAATTACTCCGAATGTTATATTGCGAAATGTGTTTGAAAACCCCGCTTGGTATACCGCCTATACTCCCTATCAGCCCGAAATTTCGCAAGGTCGACTAGAAGCTTTACTAAACTTTCAGACAATGATTGTTAGTCTTACAGGTATGGATTTAGCTAGTGCATCATTATTGGATGAGGGTACTGCGGCAGCTGAAGCAATGATGCTTTGTCGAAGAATGTCTAAATCTAAAGAAGAGGTTTTTTTCGTTGACAAGCATTGTTACTCACAAACCATAGAAGTTATCAAAACACGTGCAGAACCAATTGGTATTAAAATAGTTGTTGGAGATTTATCAGAGATAGAGAAGTCCAATTTTTTTGGAGTACTTCTTCAGTATCCAGGCGAGGATGGAGCTATTAGAGACTTCTCTAGAATTACAAATATTATTCATAATAAGAGGGGATTAGTAGTAATAGCATCAGATATATTGAGTTTATTGTTACTGAAAAGCCCCGGAGAAATAGGTGCTGATGTGGCCATAGGCAGCACCCAACGATTTGGCATACCCCTTGGTTTTGGTGGTCCCCATGCAGCTTATATGGCAACAAGAAATTCATTTAAGCGCTCTCTTCCGGGTCGTCTTGTTGGAGTATCGCTTGATAGTGCAGGCAAGCCAGCTTATCGTTTAGCACTGCAAACTCGAGAGCAGCATATACGCAGAGAAAAGGCCACTAGTAATATATGTACTGCTCAGGCATTACTTGCTGTTATGGCTAGTATGTATGCAGTATACCATGGCCCAAACGGGCTAAAGTATATCGCAGAAAAAGTACATCATCTTACAGTGATTTTAGCTTCCGGACTTAAAAAAATTGGATGTAGGATAGTTAACGAAAGTTTCTTCGATACCCTCACTATCAATACTAATAAAGATACCACCAAGATCCATAGTTTAGCTGTTAGTAAAGGGTTGAATTTACGTATGATTGACGACTCAAATCTTGGTATTTCACTTGATGAGAGGACATCCTTGGATGATATAGAGAGTCTGTGGCGTTTATTTGACAAAAATACCGATTTAAGCGTCGATCAAATTAAATTGTCAGCGCACAACAATATACCTAAAAGACTTTTACGGGAAGATGAACCTTTAACTCATCCAGTATTTAATTCATATCAATCAGAGACAGAAATGTTGCGTTATCTTCGGAAACTCTCAGACAAAGATATAGCACTTGACAGAGCAATGATACCCCTTGGTTCGTGCACAATGAAACTTAATGCCACAGCTGAAATGATACCAGTTAGCTGGCCTGAATTTGCAAACATTCATCCTTTTGCTCCGAATGATCAGGTTTCAGGCTATATCGAAATGATTGAAGAAGTTGAGTCAATGCTATGTGTTGTTACCGGTTATGATGCTGTATCTTTGCAGCCGAATGCTGGATCACAGGGCGAATATGCCGGTCTACTTGCTATACGCTCCTATCATGCCAGTAGAGGTGAGTCGCATCGTGATGTATGTTTAATACCTAGTTCAGCGCATGGCACAAATCCTGCATCTGCACAAATGTGTGGTATGAGGGTTGTGGTTACTGCTTGTGACGACATGGGGAATGTAGACCTAGAAGAACTTCGTTCTAAAGCAGATCTTCATTCAGATAACTTAGCAGCTATTATGATCACCTATCCTTCTACTCACGGAGTATTTGAGGATGGGGTTATCGAGGTATGCAACATAGTCCATCAACATGGTGGGCAAGTTTATATAGATGGCGCTAACCTGAACGCTATGGTTGGAATTTGCAAGCCTGGAGAGTTTGGTGGTGATGTATCCCACCTTAATCTTCATAAAACGTTCTGTATCCCTCATGGAGGAGGAGGACCAGGTATTGGTCCAGTTGCAGTTAGACAGCATTTAGCGCCATATTTACCAGGAAACAAAAGCCTTGCTAAAAAACCTGTCATTAATACAGTTTCTTCAGCACCATGGGGAAGTGCGAGCATTTTACCGATAACATGGATGTATATGAAGATGATGGGATATAAGGGCCTTAGACATGCAACAGAGATAGCTATCTTAAATGCTAATTATATTGCAGACCGACTCAAAGATGCCTATGAAATTCTATATACAGGAAAAAACGATAGAGTAGCTCATGAGTGCATAATAGATTTGCGAGCTATTAAAGATAGTGTGGGTGTTACGGTTGACGATGTAGCCAAGAGGTTAATAGACTATGGTTTTCATGCTCCTACAATGTCGTTTCCAGTTCCAGGAACTCTGATGATTGAGCCTACCGAAAGTGAATCAAAAAAAGAAATCGATAGATTTTGTGATGCTATGCTTGCAATTCGGAAAGAGATCGACTCTATACAAAAGGGTGTATACCCTATTGATGATAATCCTTTATGCCATGCTCCTCATACCGCAGAGATATTAATAACTGATAACTGGAATAGAAGTTATAAAAAGGAGACAGCAGCTTATCCTGTTGCTACTTTGAAAAATTCAAAATACTGGCCTCCTGTAGGAAGAATTGATAATGTGCATGGAGATAAAAACTTGATCTGTTCCTGTTTACCAGTATCAGAATATGAGTAAATTTCTTTAAGTGCTTAAAAATTTTATAATAATTTGATTAAATTCAACTGATTTTTCAACGTGCAACCAATGACCAGCTCCATTTATTGTTGTATGCTGAGATTTTGGAAACAACTGTAGTGTATCCTTGAAATATTGTTCTCGGATATAGTCAGATTTACCACCTTTTATGAACAAAGTGGGTCCTTCAAATGGCTTGCCAGTGACAGACATTGCTAACTCACGCGAATAATTTGTGTTAATGCTTTCCATAAAAACTCTTACACTATATTTTCCGTCTTCTTTTAAAATAAGGTTCTTTAAAAGAAATTCTCTGATAGCTAAATCACTAATATGTTTAGATAATATTTCGTCAGCTTGTTTTCTGGAAGCCGGCCTACTCGAAACTATAGCATTTAAACCATTAATAGCGTTGATTTGGATATCAGGTTTATAGTCGATAGGTAAAATATCACCAATAACAATTTTTTCTACTTTATGCGCATAGCTCAATGCAGCCTGCATAGCAATTTTACCACCCATAGAATGTCCAATTAGAGAGGCTTTAGAAAGATCCAGTTCTTTCATTAGTTCAATAATATCTAATGCCATAGAGGGATAATCCATCTTCTGACATATTGGGGATTTACCATGATTTCGAAGATCTGGTGAAATAACCATATAATTTTTAGATAAAGCGTGACTTAGACGCCTAAGATTGTTGCCTGATCCAAATAATCCATGAATTAATATGATTGCTTTACCAGTACCCTGGATAGTATGGTTTAATTTCATAATTGTTATATTTTATTGATTAGGTTTTCTCAAAAAATTTGAGCTAAAAAGAGAATAATATAATTTTATTCGTTAGATTTGATTCCTCCAAGACATATGTATTTTAGCTCCATGTAGTCGTCAAGACCATATTTAGATCCTTCTCGACCATGCCCAGATTGCTTAATTCCACCAAAGGGCGCCATCTCATTCGAGACTAAATTTTCATTGACTCCAAGAATCCCACATTCTATTTGTTCTACCAGACGAGAAATTCTACTGATATCTCGAGTATAAAAATACGCAGCCAGCCCGTAATCAGTGTCATTTGCAAGCGATATAGCTTCAGCCTCTGTTTCAAACTTCATTAAAGTGGCTACAGGCCCAAAAATTTCTTCAGAGAAAATTCTCATATCCTTTTTAATATTTTCGATAATAGTTGGCTCTATAAAATTCCTTCCGAGCTTTGAGCGATCGCCTCCTATTAGTATATTAGCACCATGAATTAAAGAGTCCTCAATAAGGTTACAAACATTATTGGCCGCTGTCTCGGTTATAAGAGGGCCAATAGAGACCCCTTTTTTGTCACCAAAGCCTAAAGTCAATTTTTTAGCAGATTGAGCAAATTTTTTGGAAAATTCATCATAAATGTCTGAGTGTATGAGAAATCGATTTGCGCATATACAGGTTTGCCCTGCATTTCTAAATTTCGAATTTATGGCGCCTTGTACCGATAAATCAACATCTGCGTCATTAAATACTATGAACGGAGCATTGCCACCTAGTTCCATAGATGTTCGCTTTACTGTTATCGAGCTAGCCTTCATTAATTTCTTTCCTATGGCAGTAGAACCTGTAAAAGAGATTTTTTTTACTAAAGGATTTGAGACTAGCTCATCACCAATTTCCTCAGGGTCTCCTATAACTATATTAAGGAGTCCTTTGGGTATACCCGCACGATCACCCAGCGATACTAAAGCCATCCCTGAAAGAGGGGTTTTATCATCTGGTTTGCACACAACACTGCAACCAGCTGCTAATGCGGGTGCAATTTTTCTCGCAAGCATAGCAAAAGGAAAATTCCAGGGAGTAATACAGGCTACAATTCCAACGGGGTTTTTAGTCACAAACATTTTTTTATCAGTCGTTTTACCAGGAATCAGGTCCCCACAAATGCGTTTGGCTTCCTCTGCAAACCATTCAATATATTTTGCTCCATAGTCTATTTCTGCATATGACTCATTTAATGGCTTTCCTTGCTCAGCAGTAATTATTTGAGCTAGATCGTCTCTGTTTTCAACAATTAAATTGTACCAACCTCTAATTAGTTTTGAACGATCATAAGGGGTAACCGTTAACCATAGTTGCTGAGCAATTTTTGCGGATTGAATTGCTTGTTTTGTTTCTTTATCTCCACATTTAGCGACCTTAGTTATTAATTTATTATTAGCTGGATTAGTTACAGTTAAGGTCTCCCCGCTATATGCGTTGATCCATTTTCCATTAACAAAAGCTTTAGTTATGAGTAGGGTTGGATCATTTAAAATTAGTTTCTTATTCATATATAACCTATTCAGATACATTGAATTTTTACTGAGCAAGACGCGTATAAGTCTTGTTTAGTCTATTTTAGAGATTGATACTTGCAGTAACTTCTTGGGGTCAAGCCTGTCCATTGCTTAAATGCCCTAGTAAATGATCTTGGCTCGGCAAATCCAACCAACTCTGAGACTTCCTCAACAGATAACTTTTCTGTAACAAGTTTATTAATAGCTAGCTCTCGACGCATATCATCTTTTATTTTTTGATAGCTTGTTCCCTCATCTTTGAGTTTTCTATAGAGCATTAAACTGCTCATATTTAACTTATTTGCTAAGATACTAATTTTCGGAAAATATAGTTTTGAGGGCTCTTCATCCATTATTTCCCTCTCAATTTTCGATTCTAAGGTGGTTTCATCCCCGGGGACTGCCATAATATTTGCAGGGTGATGAGCTAAAAATTTTTTAACCTCTTGGTGTGTTCTTACTAGAGGTTTTTTAAGATACTTTGCGTCGAAGGATATACTATTAGACAATTCCCCAAACGATAAGGTTCCAGGAAACATGATCTTAAGTTCATCAATATAACTTGGCACTTTATGACTGAAGCTAACGCCTTTCAATCGGATTCTTTCTTCAATATACCAGCTTGGAAAGCGATGCCAAATAACTAAAAGATATTGAGCTAGGAAATCGTCTGGATCTAATTCGGGGTGCGCAAAATAGAATCCTAATTTAGCAATGTTCTTTTGATCTATACTTAGATCAATTTCCATTGTGTTAGTTATTAAGCTATAAAAATTAATCATTTTTTCAAGCAAATCACCCAGGGTTTTGCAGTGAATTGAAATTTCACAAAACAATTCAAAAATCCCATATTTGACAGGCTGATTAGTAAAGCCCATAAACTCGTCATCTAACTCCTGTTGCACCGAACGATAGAGCCGTGCAACTTGGTCTCCTTGTATTCTATGCGGCGTTAGCCATATTTTTGCTGGATTGATACCAGCACGAGCTAACAATACTGAAGAATCAAGTTTTCTTTGGCGTATTCCATGGAGACACGAAATAACATGATGATGGGCAATTGTGGCGATATACTGCTCCTTAAATAATAAAAACTGGTGAGTTTTCTTTCGATAATAAAGATATAGTGCCATATTTTTAAAATTTTGTGAAATAATCGGTGAGTTATACAGTTATAATTGGACCTTTCAGATATTATAGGAGTAATTCATAGTTAGGTTGGTATAATTAAAGTCTTTATTTATCAGTGATCAGTTACGAGTTTAAAAGCAAGGATAGATGTAATGAAAGATAAGTCTAAACCCAATGTTCCTGATTGGGTAGATCTAGCTAAAAAGGAAACTAAAAGCCAAAATCTAGACCATTTGCTTTGGGAAACCGCAGAGGGTATCGATATTAAGCCTTTGTATACCTCTAAAGATACAGATAAGTTAAAAGAGAAAGAGAGCCTTCCGGGATTTATGCCCTACAAACGCGGCCCAAAAGCAACGATGTACACAGGGCGCCCATGGACTATACGTCAGTACGCAGGGTTCTCAACTGCAGAAGAATCTAATTCTTTTTACCGAAAAAATTTGAAAGCTGGACAGCAAGGATTATCTGTAGCATTCGATCTGCCGACTCATCGAGGGTATGACTCTGATCATGATCGAGTCCATGGAGATGTTGGAAAAGCGGGAGTCGCTATTGACTCTGTTGAAGATATGAAGATTCTTTTTAAGGATATTCCATTAGATAAGGTTTCGGTATCCATGACAATGAACGGTGCAGTTCTTCCAGTTATGGCAAATTTCATTGTAACTGCAGAGGAGCAGGGTATTGAACCACAAGCACTGATGGGCACACTTCAAAACGACATCTTGAAGGAGTTTATGGTTCGAAATACATACATCTATCCTCCTGAGCCCTCAATGCGAATTATCTCAGACATAATTGGCTATACAACAGAGTTTATGCCTAAATTTAATTCTATTTCGATTTCCGGATATCATATGCAAGAAGCAGGGGCTACAAATGTTCAGGAGCTTGCATTTACCATAGCTGATGGAATCGAGTATGTTCGGACAGCAATTAACAGTGGTCTTGATGTGGATAGTTTTGCGCCTAGATTATCGTTTTTCTTTGCAATCGGTATGAATTTCTTTATGGAAATTGCAAAACTGCGTGCTGCAAGAGTTCTTTGGTCAGAACTGATGAAAGAAAAGTTTGATCCAAAAAATGAAAAATCACTAATGCTAAGAACACACTGTCAAACCTCTGGTGTAAGCTTAACTAGTAAAGACCCATACAACAATGTGATGAGAACAACTATTGAGGCAATGTCTGCAATTTTAGGAGGCACTCAATCTTTGCATACAAACGCGTTTGACGAGGCACTTGGACTGCCAACAGATTTTGCTGCTCGTATTGCTAGAAATACCCAACTAGTACTTCAAGAAGAAACAGGCATCACAAAAGTCGTTGATCCACTTGCAGGGTCATACTTCATAGAAACGCTGACTGATCAATTAGTGGAAGCTGCACGTGTATTAATTGATGAGGTCGAAGATATGGGTGGAATGACTAAGGCTGTCGAGACAGGCATGCCCAAATTAAGTATTGAAAAAGCTGCCGCATTAAAACAAGCAAGAATAGATCGTGGGGATGAGGTTATAGTTGGAGTTAATAAATTTGAATTAGAAGAGGAGCCAGATATTGAGGTACTAGAGATCGACAATACCAAGGTGCGCTCTTCTCAAATTGCAAAATTAGAAAAAATTCGCAGGGAACGTGATGATGTTTTGTGTCAAAATGCTTTAGATGCCCTGACTAATTCTGCAAATACAGGACAAGGAAACTTGCTAGCTTTAGCTGTAAATGCTGCTAGAGTCCGGGCAACCGTCGGAGAGATATCATTTGCGCTAGAAAAAGAATGGGGTAGACATCAGGCTGTGACTAAAACTATTAGTGGTGTATATGGTTCTGCTTATGAAGGAGACGAGGAGTTTTTTGACATACAGAACAAAGTAAAAGAATTTGCTTCAGTAACGGGAAGAAGACCTCGAATGCTGGTCGCTAAAATGGGCCAAGATGGACATGATAGGGGAGCTAAAGTTATCGCGACAGCTTTTGCAGATATTGGTTTCGATGTAGATATTAGCCCTATGTTCCAGACACCTACAGAGGCAGCCCGTATGGCTATTGAAAATGATGTACATTTTGTCGGTGTTTCTTCTCAGGCCGCAGGACATAAAACGCTTGTACCTCAACTTATTGAGGCTTTAACTCAAGATGGAGCAGTGGATATTAAAGTAATATGTGGTGGTGTGATTCCTCCAAAGGATTACCAGGATCTATATGATGCTGGAGTAATAGCTATTTATGGCCCAGGTACTAACATACCAAAAGCGGCTGCAGAAATATTAGATCTTCTTAGTAAAGATTCTGGTGATAAAAATAGGAAACTGTGATGCAAGAAGTTATTGAGCACTTAGCAAAAAAACGAAAAGAAGCAAGTCTAGGTGGAGGACAAAAGCGAATTGATGCGCAACATAAAAAAGGGAAGTTAACTGCTAGAGAAAGAATTGAGATTTTGGTAGATAACGATACTTTTGAGGAGTGGGATACTTTTGTAGAACATCGCTGTACAGATTTTGATATTGACAAGGAGCATATTCCTGGGGATGGAGTGGTAACAGGATATGGTACTATTAATGGTAGATTAATATTTCTTTATAGCCAAGATTTTACAGTTTTTGGTGGCTCTTTGTCTGAAACACACGCTGAAAAAATCTGTAAAATTATGAAGCAAGCAATGAAGGTTGGTGCACCAGTTATTGGTTTAAACGATTCTGGAGGTGCTCGAATCCAAGAAGGAGTAGCTTCACTTGGTGGTTATGCTGATGTATTTCAACAAAACGTCATGGCTTCAGGCGTCATACCACAAATTTCTATGATAATGGGACCATGTGCTGGTGGCGCTGTCTATTCTCCTGCCATAACCGATTTTATCTTTATGGTCAAGAATAGCTCCTATATGTTCGTCACAGGCCCTGAAGTCGTTAAAACTGTAACACACGAGGAAATTACAGCTGAAGAATTAGGTGGTGCAATTACACACTCTAGCAAATCTGGTGTTGCAGATTTGGCTTTTGAGACCGATATAGATGCTTTGCTTAATCTGAGAGATTTCATCTCTTTTTTGCCAGCCAACAATCAAGAAAAACCACCGATTTTGCCAACTAATGATCCATCTGATCGGATTGAAAGTTCTCTTGACTCTTTAATTCCAGACGATCCTAATAAACCATACAATATGAAAGAGTTGATAACAAAAGTTGCTGATGAAAGGAATTTTTTTGAAATACAGCCCGATTTCGCCGCAAACTTGATTGTCGGATTTATTCGAATTGATGGTTCTTCAGTAGGCGTAATTGCCAACCAGCCCCTTGTTTTAGCAGGCTGTTTGGATATCAATGCATCAACAAAAGGTGCGCGTTTTATTCGATTTTGCGATGCGTTTAATATACCTGTTCTGACATTTGTAGATGTGCCTGGCTTTATGCCTGGGACCAGCCAAGAGTACGGAGGCATTATTAAACATGGAGCTAAGCTTTTGTATGCTTATGCTGAATGCACTGTGCCAAAGGTTACCGTAATAACTAGAAAAGCATACGGCGGAGCTTATGATGTCATGTCCTCAAAACACTTAAGAGGCGATGTAAATTTTGCTTGGCCCTCTGCAGAAATTGCTGTGATGGGACCTAAAGGTGCAGTAGAGATAATATTTAGGAGTGACATTGGGGACCCAGAAAAAATTAAGGCAAGAGAAGTAGAGTACCGAGAGAAATTTGCGAACCCATACATAGCTGGAAAGCGTGGATATATCGATGATGTTATCACGCCTAGTAGCACCAGAAAAAGAGTTTCGCGCTCGTTATCAATGCTCAGTAATAAAGATATAGAAAATCCTTGGCGGAAACATGGAAATATCCCCCTATAAAGAACTGAACTTCTTTATAGTTTCTTTAATTTATGATTAGAAGATTAAGTATGTTTAAAAAGATTCTTGTAGCAAACCGAGGTGAGATAGCTTGCCGTATATTCAGAACAGCTAAAAGCATGGGAATATCTACTGTAGCTGTTTATTCAGATGCGGATAAAGATGCTCTGCATGTTCGCATGGCAGACGAATCTGTATATATAGGACCATCCCCATCTGTTGAGAGTTACCTAATTATTGAGAAGATCCTAGATGCATGTAAGGTCAGTGGTGCAGATGCAGTACACCCAGGGTATGGGTTTCTATCTGAAAATAAAAAATTCTGCGAATATTTAAATGCACAAGGCATAGCTTTTATAGGTCCAGACTCAAAAGCTATAGAATCTATGGGAGATAAAATCACCTCTAAGCTAATTGCTTTAAATGCAGGGGTGAATACAGTGCCAGGATATGATGACATCATCAAAGATTCCGATGAAGCTGTAAAGATCGCAAAAGATATTGGATACCCAATTATGCTTAAAGCCACTGCTGGTGGTGGTGGAAAAGGTATGCGCATCGCATGGAATGAAAAAGAATGCCAAGAAGGTTTCATCCGTGCAACTAATGAGGCTATTTCTAGTTTTGGGGATGGAAGAATCTTCATAGAAAAATATATTCAAGATCCACGGCATATCGAAATACAAATAATGGCAGATAGCCATGGAAACATGGTTTATTTGGGCGAACGTGAATGCTCAATTCAGCGCCGACATCAGAAAGTAATTGAAGAAGCCCCCTCACCTTTTTTAACGAAAATAGATAGAAAAAAAATGGGTGAACAAGCTATATTATTGGCAAAAGCTGTAGATTATAGGTCTGCGGGCACAGTTGAATTTATTGTTGATTCAAATAAGAATTTCTATTTTTTAGAAATGAATACTCGATTGCAGGTCGAGCATCCAGTTACAGAGATGGTGACCGGTCTTGACTTAGTTGAATTGATGATTAAGGTTGCTGCAGGTCAAAAGTTACCTTTATTACAAAAAGATATTCAGCTGCAAGGTTGGGCTATTGAAACTCGAATTTATGCAGAGGATCCATTTCAGGGTTTCTTGCCTTCTGTGGGCAGAATGGAGCGTTATATAGAGCCAGCTGATAATGGAGTTAGGATTGATTCAGGAATTTTTGAGGGTGGAGAAGTTTCAATATTTTATGATCCGATGATCTCAAAATTGATTACTTATGGTTCCGATAGAAACCAAGCTATTGAAAAAATGAGTAATGCATTAGATTCTTATTATATTCGTGGAGTAAAAAATAATATCAGTTTTTTAAGTGCTCTTATAATTCATCCGCGCTTTAGGTCAGGAAATCTTACAACGAATTTTATTAATGAGGAATACCCAGAAGGATTTAGTGCTAATGTTTTATCCCAGGCTGATATGGCAGTTTTTGTAGTTACTGCGTCGGTTATACATGTGATAAAAAGTATTAGACGTACCTTGATTTCCGATCAATTAGTTGGTCACGAATATAGCCCACTAGAGAAGCTTGTTGTTATTACAAATAACAGCGCTCAAGAATACCAGCTATTGGTAAGTGGTTCAGACCAATCCTATACAGTTGATTTGGATGGACAGCTATTCACCTTTGAAACAGATTGGTGTATAGGTGAGCCGTTATTGAGAGCTAATATAAATGGTCGAGAGGTTGTATCGCAGGTTGATCAGATAGGTCAGCATATTCACTTATTTCATCAAGGTTCAAAAAAAGAGATTCTTGTTGTTTCACCTAGGCTAGCAGAGCTTAATAAACATATGCTAATAAAAGAGAAACCAGATACATCCAAGCTATTAGTTTCTCCAATGCCTGGTTTACTTGTTAAATTATCAGTCAGAGTTGGAGATACTGTTAAGTCAGGTCAGGATATAGCAGTTATAGAAGCTATGAAAATGGAAAATAATTTATGTGCAACCAATGATGGGGTTGTTTTAAATATTCCAGTTAGTGAAGGGGATAGCCTTGCAGTTGGAGAGCTAATAGTTGAATTTGAATAAAAAATTAACAAAAACTAGATCTACTTTTTTAATTTTAAGGGGGTGGGAGTATTGCAATTTGATTGTCATGAATTGGCACAAAATATCCGACTTGGTGATCGTCGTGCTCTTTCGAAGGGCATCACCTTAGTTGAATCAGCTCTACCAACTCATCAAGAAAATGCATCGGAACTTCTTGAGATATTGATGCCTTATACTGGGGGATCTATCAGAATTGGGGTTTCTGGAGCACCGGGTGTTGGAAAATCAACATTTATTGAATCTTTCGGTGGTCATGTTATAAATCAAGGACATAAGGTTGCTGTGCTGGCTGTCGACCCAACCTCTTCAGTAAGTGGCGGCTCCATATTAGGGGATAAAACTCGTATGGAATCCTTGTCACGGGAAAATGACGCATATATTAGACCTTCCCCAGCAGGAAAAACACTGGGAGGCGTTACTCGTAGGACACGAGAAACATTGTTACTTTGCGAGGCAGCCGGCTTCGATGTAATTTTTGTAGAAACGGTTGGAGTAGGACAATCAGAAACTGCTGTTTCAGAAATGACAGATATGTTTCTATTATTAATACCCCCTGGAGGTGGTGACGAACTTCAGGGAATTAAGCGCGGCATTATGGAGCTCGCCGATCTTGTATTGGTAAATAAGTCCGACGGCGACCAGCTTGCTGCAGCATCACGTACAGCCGCTGATTATCAGATGGCTCTTCAATTCTTACATAACCGAAGCTTAAGCTGGAAGGCCAAAGTGCAAACGATGTCCGCTCTTACTGGACAAGATATTGATCTAGTGTGGCAATTGATCATTGATTATCGTAATTTATTGGATACGGCTGGTGAGATTTCTTCGCGTCGAATTTCGCAATCATCTTCATGGATGTGGAGTGAAATAGCCGAGGGCCTCTTAGAAGAACTGAAGCAGAGTGAATTAGTAATGAGTCATATAGACAGCATAGAAAATGAAGTAAAAAGTGGTAACCTTCCTCCAACAGTTGCCGCAAGAAAATTAATAAAGAAATTTAAGAAATAATAAAAAATTTATTTAATGAAAAGGATGTACTATGATCGGAAATCTTAACCATATAGCTATTGTAGTCCCCGATCTAAAAAAGGCTGTAGAGATTTATAATGTTGCCCTTGGGGCAAAGGTGTCAGACCCAGTTGATATCCCTGATCACGGTGTACGTGTAATTTTTGTAGAGCTAAATAACACCAAAATAGAATTATTGTTTCCAATAGGAAAAAATTCTCCAGTTGCAAGTTACTTAGAACGCAATCCTAGTGGGGGCATACATCATATTTGTTATAGCGTTGAAGATATTTTGAATGCAAAAGACAGATGTATTGCACAGGGGTTAACCGTTATCGGAACTGGAGAGCCTCAAATTGGAGCACACGGTAAACCAGTATTATTTCTTCATCCTAAGGATTTGTGCGGCACTCTTGTCGAGCTAGAGCAAATTTAAACTTGTAACTACCGATAAATATGATTAATTGATTTCTTCTGTACGATAGTATTTCATTAGTATTTCAGCAACTTCCGGCCGAGAAAACTCTGGTGGAGGAGCGATCCCTTCATTTAACATTTGTCGGACTTTTGTTCCTGAAAGTATTATAAAGTCTTCTTTTGTATGATTCTTTACTTCATTCATCATCACTACTTTACTTAATTTTTTTGAGTATGCAGTGTGATCAGCAGGAAAGATTTTTATTTTTAGTGATCCCTTTGGAACTCTGTTATCAAAAATTTCTTGGGAATCAAATGCACCATAATAGTTACCTACACCAGCATGATCTCTGCCAATAATTAAATGCGTAGCACCCATATTCTGTCTAAAGATAGCATGCAAGATAGCTTCTCTAGGTCCAGCATATAGCATATCAAAACCATATCCATTAACCATAACTGAATTTTTAGGAAAGTATAATTCTACCATTTTTCTGATACAGGCATCTCGAATAGGGGCTGGTATATCCCCTTTTTTTAGTTTTCCCAGCAACATATGGACAACTACTCCGTCTGCATTAAGTCGCTCCATAGCCATATGACATAACTCTTCATGAGCTCTATGCATCGGATTTCTTGTTTGAAAAGCGACAATATTTTTCCAGCCTCGGTCTTTAATTTCATCCCGAATTTGTTGTGCAGTTTTGAAGGTATCTGGAAACTCATTTTTAAAATAACTAAAATTTAATACTTCAATTTTACCTGAGACTAAATAGTTTCCTAAACTGTAAAATGTAGCCACTCCCGGATGTGAAATATCAATTGTACCAAAAACTTCTTTCACTATGGTTTGCATCTGCTCACCAGTAACCAACTCAATATTTTCTATATCCATAATAGCTATTATTGGATTTTCAGTGATGTTTGGGTCTCTTAAAGCGATACGTTTTTTTCCATTGAGACCGCTGATATCCTTAGTGATATTTATTATTGGGATTGGCCAAAATAATCCATTCTTCATATGTAGATTTTTTGAGACACTGATTGTCTCCTCAAGATTCATATAGCCAGTAAGAGGATTAAAATAACCTGCACCTAGCATCATCGCGTTGGCTGCAGCGGTCGAGTTAAGGAGCAATGAAGGTAAAGTGGCACCTTCTTCCTGAAGTTCCTTGTTTCGGTTTGCGTCGCTTACAAGCAGGGGATTTAGTTTTTCTGAGCCATGAGGCTTAATCACTTTCCACTCTCCTCGGAGGATTAGTTAAATAACAAAGATTTTAAGCATAGCTATATATGCGTTTATCAAGTTTGGGGAGCATGTGTTAAAGGCAACTTCTTTGAAAGTTGCTATTTTGTTTAATATTTTTGAGGATTCATGATAGCTATAATTACTCTTCTTTTCCACACATATGAAGGGCGATTAGTTTTTACAAATTTTTTCTAATAAAAATAACAAGCGCAATCCGAAAAAGTTTATATAATTGTATACTAAATACTAAAACAGCTTTCACGGCTTGGGATTATATCGGTATAATGAAAATCTTAGTTCATAGCCCTATTTACCAGAAATAATATGGAGAAGAAAATGAGTCAATACAGAAAGATAGGTTTGGTTGTTTCAGTAATGATAATTTTCTTGGGTATTGCAGGTTGCGGTTCAAACGAAAGAGAATTGATACTTACTCCACAACAAGAAATAGATATTACTGAACGACTGACTCCTATTGGTACTTTAGTTTTAAAAAAGGATATAGCTGAAACATTACCAGCGGTTGCAAGCGCTTCATCTTCTCCAAAAGTAGAGCTTTCTGAAGGCTCAGAACATATTGTAAAAATGTTAAATTCTGGTCCAGGTGGAAATATGATTTTTGAGCCTGCTGTTATCAAGGTTTCAAAAGGAGATACTATACATTTCAAGGCAACAGATATGTCTCATAACGCAGTTTCTTTAGATGGCATGATTCCCAGTGGTGCCAACAGTTGGGCTGGTGAATTAAATCAGGATATAAGTGTTACCTTAGACACAGAAGGAGTCTATGTGTATCAATGTGATCCTCACGCGATGATGGCGATGGTTGGAGTTATTCAAGTTGGCGAAGCGGTTAACCTTAATGAGGTGAAAGATTTAGCAAGTAAACTAAAATCGACTTTTATTATGAATTCAAACAGACTAGATACATATTTATCGCAACTCTAGAAATAACTTACTGAATCTGAAAAGAGTTTTAGAATTCAAATTATTTATTATTTGATTGCTAAAAAACCCTCAAAACATAGATACTTTTGAACGGTATTAACGTCAACAAATCCTGCTCTTCTGAGCATATCTAAATTGCCTTGTGTCGAAAATGGCTCCAAAACACCTTTAAGGCTTCTAGATTTATTAATTATTTCATCAGGTGTATAGCCTGCGCGAAGCTTATAATCATTGTATAAAGCGGTTATGATATCCTGAAATCTAGCGTCAGCTCCACGCACTTTTTCAAATAAAAATAGAGCTCCGCCCCAATTTAATTTCTCATAAATTGAATTAATTATATTCTGGCGCACCGAGGTTTTTACAAACTGAATAGTGTAATAACATATAATTAAATCAGCTTCATGCATATCCAGCTCTATGACATCTTCAGCAAGAAAAGATGCGTTCAAGCCTTCCACCTTAGCAAGTTTAGCTTCTGCTTTTTTTATCATATCCTCTTCTATATCTATACCAATAAAATGAGCTTCTGGTTTATTCTGATGATGGGTTGCCAGTTTCAGTATGAGCGTTCCTGTGGAACAGCCTATTTCATAACAAAGCGATTTTGGTTTAATAAAAAAATCACTCATATCACATATCAGATCATGCCCTTCTTTATAAAGGGGAACTGATTTTGAGATATGGGCATCAAAAGAATTAACCAGTTCACCATTAAATTTCCAGTTAGCTCTTTCCGCATACACAACATCAGTTTTTTTTTTCATACACCAGCCCCTATAAGCTAAAATTTATTTAAATAATTTGCCTAATTCGTATGATAACATTATATATCTAATGCTCTTTGCTGATGTAAAAGATAAAATGTTTTTATGACATTACCAAAGAGAGTAAAAATTGTTGAAGTTAGCCCAAGAGATGGGCTTCAAAATGAAGTCCAGTTGGTTTCTGCGGATTTGAAAATAGAGTTAATTAATCTTTTAGTTGCAGCTGGTGTTTCTTTTATAGAGGCTGGAAGTTTCGTAAATCCTAGATGGGTGCCACAAATGGCAAATAGCGATTCTGTATTTGCTGGAATCAAAGGTGCAAAAAACGTTAATTTTTCAGCATTAGTTCCAAATTTAAGAGGATTCGAACGTGCCATAGAAGCTGGCGCCAAAGAGGTTTCGATTTTTACCTCAGCTTCAGAATCTTTTAGTAAAAAAAATACTAATTGTTCGATTCAGGAGAGTTTGGGGCGTTTTGTGCCTGTTCTTAAATCAGCTGCTGATAAAAAAATACCAACACGCGCCTATATTTCTTGTATAGCGGGATGCCCTTATGAAGGAGCTATAAGCCCAAGCAAAGTGGCAGTTTTGGCGAATGAACTTTATCAAATGGGTTGCTATGAAGTTTCCTTAGCTGACACTACTGGTGTTGGTACACCAGGTATTATTTGTCAGGCTATAGAAAAAGTATCAGCAAAGGTCCCTCTTGATAGTATTGCTGGCCATTTTCATGATACTTACAGCCAGGCATTAGTAAATATTTATGCTGCTCTATCGATGGGCGTATCTATTTTTGATAGCTCTGTTGCTGGTTTGGGTGGTTGCCCATATGTAAAAAACTCTGATAAATATAAAGCTCCTGGAAATGTTGCAACTGAAGACCTAATTTATATGCTTAATGGTCTTAATATAAAGCATGATATTAATTTAAATAAATTGATGAAAGCAGGACTTTTCATCTCAAAAAAATTAGGAAAAAAGAGTGGATCAAAAGTTTCTGCAGCATTTACTTGAAAAGATAATGCTTTTTATTGTATTTTGCAGCATTGAAATGGTTCTTAAATACAATAAGCGAATTAGAGACTCGATATGAATTCTCCATCTGAAGACAAAAAACAACAAAACCAGTTACAAAATCTCAGGCAAATCTCAGTTAATGACGAGATTATTACACCTGATCAAATTATTCACGAGATGCAACACCATGAATCTAATTCACAAGATGAGATTATCAAAAAGTCATCTGAAGTATTGATAATTCAGTCATTATTTTTACAAAAAGCAAAGGAATTGGGATTAGATGAAGATTTATCACCGGATAGTAATGATGCAATTGAAGAAACAATAATTTCAAGGTTGATTGCAAAAGAGGTTGCAAGATCAGATGAAATAACCGAGGAGGACTGTCAAAAATATTATAATCTTCATACCAATGATTTTTTAACCAAAGAGATGTTAGAGCTGAAACATATTTTGATAAGTGTTACTCCTGAGGATAAAAATAGTAAGAGCGCAGCAAAAAAATTAGCTATGTCCGTCATCAAAAACCTTAAAGAATCCATCGATAAATTTGATTTTTTAGTTAATGAGTACTCCCAGTGTCCCTCAAAGAATTCTGGTGGTTCTCTTGGAAGAGTTGCTCGAGGTCAATTGCCCCCAAATTTCGAAAAAGAAGTATTTGGTCTTAATAAAGGACTACATGAAAAGCCAATTGAATCTGATTTTGGTTATCACATAGTTTTAGTTGAAAAAATATTACCACCACAGCAACTTGAATTTGAACAAGTGAAGGGGGATATAGCTGATACGTTAATCGAGATTGGACATCGTATTGAACTCTCAAAATATACGCATCAATTAATTAAAGATGCTAATATAAAAGGTGTAGATTTCGAAGTTGGCTCAGTTAGCTAGTTATTTGAAAATCAGATAGAACAGATTAAGTGACGCCATTAAATATCGCGACTTAATATTTCGATTTGCTGGCCAGTTAGTTTTTTGCATGTTTGATTAAGTTCTTCTACTCTAAATAGTAAGCTTTTTTCGCTTGGTGGTGATAGAGCTATCCCGTCTAATGATTCATGGTCTTTAGTTTTTCTATCAAGTAATATTTCATTATCCACTGCTTGGTCAAGCATAGATTGAAGTGAGTCCAAGTGGATTTCTCGAGCTGATTCCTGTAATAATTGAGATTTAAAATTTTTGTATCTTACAGTTAGTAAAGCGCTAGATAATTCTAACTTTATACCATGAGCATCCAATAATTTTCCCCCTAATCGATGTATTACTGAAGAACAACATAAAGCCCTCAGAGGGTGCTCATCAGTATTGTCGTAACCTTTAAAATTTAGGTATATACAACGTTGGTTTGCATTGAATCTATTGGCACCATATATATCAGCAGCATTGTTTACTAGAATATCGAATTGATACATTAAGGATTCAAGATGTTCAGGATTAACTCTTGTTTTTAAAATAGTTAAATTTTTACATTCAATAGCTAGAATTGTTGACTCTTCGTATTGATCTTCTGTTTCAGATGGCTGACAACCAATTCTTGATGATATTAAAGGCTTAAGCCTATTTTCAAGCATACTCAATTCATCTGTGGCCTCAACACCATCGCTAGGGAGTTGCTGAATAATACGATTGAGTCTAAGCGAAAGAGTTTTTCCTGATTTTACTGATGCATATATTAGTATAGAAAACATACCAGAAAATAATAAGGCGATCGTTATATTAATAGCTCGAAAGTTGTTTATAAAAAAACCATCATAAAATTGAATTAGTCCATACCCTACAATTTCATTTTCAATAGCTATAGGGCTGGTGTATCTACTCCCTAAATTATCCGGAGTATTTTTTTTAATGGGCCCTTTAGCTTTAGCCAAAATCTTTTTTGATGCATCATATACTGCAACGTACCCTACACCATCAATTGCTAGCATGTCGTCTAATTCTATCTGGAGGCTTAATATATCTTTGTTTATTATTGAGGTTTTAGCTACCTTCGCTAGCTGTAGACCTAGTGTATTTCCTAAATACTCCTCTTGTTTGTCGGCAACTACAGATATCTGTTGATTTATAATTAGCGCACCTAAAGTGCCAATAAATATTGCAAATGATATAGCAAGTATAGGTAATGTTTTCGCGTAAGATTTTTTATTCTTGCCCATCACCG
>DGPR01000017.1 GCA_002390525.1 Cellvibrionales bacterium UBA4435 | reverse complement strand
CGCTGGGTATTTTCAATAACTTTGGCAGCCTCTGCTACCTTAATGCTTTGAGCTTTATGGGTACCCGCAGTTATTATCTCGTTATAAAGATCATCGACTAAATCAGCAATTTTTGATGTAGAGCCTGACGTGACTTTTTTTATGTCAGTAATACGATGTAGTTTATCGCCAGGATTGATTCTTTCTGGGCTGTAACCACAAAAAAATTCTTCGTTATATTTTAAGTTTGAGTATTTTTCTAGTACCGGAACACATTCTTCCTCTGTAGCTCCAGGGTAAACTGTTGATTCATATATGACTACATCACCTTGATTTAATACCCTGCTGATCAATTCGCTTGCTTGAAGAAGGGGGGATAGGTCAGGTTTTTTTTGTGAATTAATAGGAGTTGGGACAGTAACTATATAACAATTAGCAGATTTTAAATCTTCCTTATCTACTGTGAAGATTAAATTTTTAGCAGCTCTTAGCTCACTTTCTTCGACCTCAAGAGTCTTATCAATTCCAACTCGAAGTTCTTGAATTCTGGCTGTGTTAGTATCAAAACCAATAACAGATCTAGTTTTTCCAAACTCAACCGCTAGGGGTAGTCCAACATACCCAAGACCAATAACAGCTAGCTTAAGATTCTGGGAAGATTTGAGGGTATCAGAATTCATTTTTTTATACGTAAAATTTTTAGGCTTTAGCGCTACCTCTTAGAGAAACTTTATTGTACCACTCAAGGGTTTTGGTATTCTCTTTTGGAATTTTCCTTTTGACCCATTTAGAGAAATCTACAGCAACAAAAGCTGTTATATCAGCCATAGTAAAGTTATTACCAGCAACAAATTCATTTTCTGTTAAGTAGCGCTCTAACCAAATATAAAAATTGTCTAAAGTATTCAGACCTCTTTCGACAAGACCTTCTATCGCAGAGGTTCCATCTCGTCCTGGCAAGCTTCTATATGAGAAACGTTCGTTTTCAGCGTTATTTCTAAAAGCTTCGGATACAGCAATCATGCCATCGAATTCCATTTTACGCTGGTACCCTTCAACTCTAGCTTTTTCAAGTGGGGTAGATCCAAGTAATGGATTTTCCGGATAAATTTCTTCAAGATATCTACAGATTGCCATAACCTCATCAATTTTTGTTCCATCATCAAGCTCTAAAACTGGTAATAACCCTCTAGGGTTAATAGAAAGGAAGCTTTCAGTCAAATTTTCACCACCGATGATATCAACTTCAATTTTCTCTATATTCAAACCTTTTTCAGCTATAAACATTCTGGCTCGCCTAGGATTTGGGGCTATGTCGCAATCATAAAGTATCATTATTTTTTCCTTTTTTAAGATGTTGAAATATTAAGATGTAGAGCTTAAGTTTCTAGAAACATAATTAAAGGGTACACTTTTTTGTATATTTATGAAATTTATTTTATACAGTATTGAGTTAAATAAAAATTATTAGTAGCGTAATTTACCGACCAGTAATGGTATAACCGTTTCTACTTTTTGTATTCTTTTGCCCAAAGATATTTGTTTAAAACCCGCCTCAATAAATTTGTTAAACTCATACTCAGTAAATCCACCTTCTGGCCCTATAGCAAGGACAATATTTTTTTTTATTTTCTCGGAATCAAATATTGTCTCATTAGGATGTGCAATTAGAGCAAAAGAATCTTTGATTATAGATTCAATTTCATCCTCTATAAATGGCTTAAATCGTTTTTTTATAATTACCTCTGGTATAACCGTCTCACAGCTCTGTTCTAAGCCAAGCAATAACTGCTCGCGTATATTTTTTTCACTTAACTGGTGTGTTTGCCAATAACTTTTCTCTACTTTCCAGGAGTTTATTAGATAGATTTTTTTGATTCCAAGAGAGGCAGCTGTTTGTAGAATTTTTTTTAGAACTTTAGGCCTAGGAAGAGCTATTACAAGAGACAAAGATAGAGGTGCAGGGGGTTTATCCTTTAGTGAAACCTCCAGTATTACTAGCATAGAACCAATACTTTTTACAGTTGCAGTGCCTAAATTTCCGTTGATTAAACCTGCATTTATAGTGCTACCAATAGTAAGCTTTTTTATTTCTAGTATGTGTTTTGCACGTCTACCATATAATTTTACAGTGTTTCCGTTTAAAAAATCTTCATTTTCTAAAATTAGTGTATTCATTAAAGAGCACCTTAGTTCACAGGCTTATAAAGTCTCATACATGAGTAGTTTGAACTTAATATATGACAAAGAATTAGAAATATCCGGTAAAACAAAGGTTAATTACCATGCCCCCAGTAATTCTTTAAGGGATCATTATTTTTTAAGGATTGAATAATAAATTCTGCGAGCCTTTTGCCGCTCAACCATGCTCCTTCAATTCTCCCGCCATTAACCCAGTCTGAACAAATACCAAGATTATTTTCTGCATCCCAGGCAAAATTTGTATCCAATGGTTGGGCCGCCTCTGCATACCGCCATAAATGTGCTTGAGATTGCTTGGGAAGAGAACCCCCAAGAGCAACGAATTCTTTTACAAGGAGCTCTATCGCTTCTTCTTTTGATATATTAAGATGTGATTCGCTCCATTCTGGTGTTGCATGAAGAACCCAAGCCTCTGTTGCACCTCTTTCTGGCTTACTGTTATTTCTGGCAATCCATCTTAATGGACCTCCATTGATAAATGCAGCATCAAATTTTAAGTCAACTTTTTCTTCGAAGTTGAGCATTACAGCCCAAGATCCAGTCATTTTAACGCTTTGAGAAATTTCAGTAAGCTT
>DGPR01000052.1:8066-9833 GCA_002390525.1 Cellvibrionales bacterium UBA4435 | reverse complement strand
AGGCTTTTTGGAAATATGTATGCGGGGGAGATGATTTTTATTTTAATTGCCATTATGTATATGAGTGGCAGTATAGTATTAGGCGCTTTTGGAGGAGCATTGCAGCTTGGCTGGGCAATTTTCCATATTTTAATTATCACTTTGCAAGCGTTTATTTTTATGGTGTTAACCGTTGTATACCTTGGTATGGCACACGAGAATCACTAATTATTTCAATTAACTTTAGTTATTAGGAGAACAAAATGGGACTTATCATGATCGCAGCTGCAGTTATGGTTGGCTTTGGCGCCTTAGGGGCCGCAGTAGGCATGGGTTTATTAGGTGGAAAATTGCTTGAAGGAACTGCTCGTCAGCCGGAATTGGGGCCAATGCTTCAAGGAAAAATGTTTTTGTTGGCGGGTTTAATTGATGCGATTCCAATGATTGGTGTTGGTATCGGTATGTATTTAATTTTTGCAGTTGCACCAGGTGTAGCAGGCTAATTTTGACATATATTTCTTTTACAGATCACAAAAAAAACGAGGTGTTGGTGTGAATATAAACCTAACCCTAATCGGACAGTCGATTTCTTTTCTTTTTTTCATCTGGTTTTGCAAGAAGTTTGTATGGACGGCTTTAATTAGCTCAATGGAAGAAAGACAGAAAAAAATAGCAGATGGCTTAGATGCGGCAGATAAGGCATCCAGGGATCTAGAGGCTGCTAAAGAGAAAGTATCAGAAAAACTTAAAGATGCTAAAAAAGAAGCCTCAGCAATTATAGAGCAAGCCAATAAGCGAGCTAGTCAAATCGTTGATGAGGCGAAAGATCAAGCTAAAACCGAAGCTGAAAGAGTTAAGGCTGGGGCAAAAGCGGAAATCGATATGGAAGTAAATAGGGCCAAAGAAGAGTTGCGCAGTAAGGTCGCAATTTTAGCTTTAGCGGGCGCAGAAAAAATACTGCAAGCCAATATTGACGAAAAAACAAATGCAGCTTTAGTCAATGACTTGGCATCACAACTTTAATAAGGATCTGACATGGCAGAATTGAGCACTTTAGCTCGGCCTTATGCAAAAGCAGCTTTTGAATATGCTGTTGCAGGTAAAAATCTTAAGGGCTGGTCAAATAGTTTGAAGATTTTAGTTGCTGTTTGTCAGAGTGAAAGAGTGTTAAATTTGCTTAATTCGCCCAACTCTACTTCGGCACAGCAAGCAAAGTTAATGACCGAAATATGTGATGATGAAATAAACGAAAAAACAAAAGGATTTGTATCAGTCCTGGCGGAGAACAAAAGACTTAAGTTATTACCACAAATTTCAAAGCAGTTTGAGGCGCTAAAAGATAATAGAGAGAAAACCATAGATGTAGATGTGGTTTCCGCTATTAAACTTAGCGATAAACAAAAAAATACGCTGGCAAGTGCACTTAGCGCAAAGCTTGAAAGAGAAGTCAATATGCAAGTATCTGTCGATACGAAACTTATTGGTGGAGCAGTTATTCGAGCAGGAGACACTGTTATAGATGGCTCTATTTGCGGTAGATTGACAACACTTGCTCAAGTATTACATTCCTAGGATCGAGGAACTGAAAAAATGCAGCAATTGAATCCATCTGAAATAAGCGAAATAATCAAGCAACGTATAGATAGTCTTGAAGTTTCACCTGAAGCACGCAATGAAGGCACAATCGTCTCTGTATCAGACGGCATCATTCGTATACACGGTTTAGCAGACGTAATGTATGGTGAGATGATCGAATTTGATGGCGGTATATACGGTATGGCCCTTAAC
>DGPR01000052.1:0-8007 GCA_002390525.1 Cellvibrionales bacterium UBA4435 | reverse complement strand
GACGGAAAAGGACCAATAAAAGCTAAGCTTACAGATGCACTCGAAAAGGTCGCTCCCGGGGTTATTGCCCGACAGTCTGTTGATCAGCCGGTTCAAATTGGCCTAAAGGCGATTGATGCAATGGTTCCCATTGGTCGCGGCCAGCGAGAACTAATCATTGGTGATAGGCAGATTGGCAAAACTGCAATAGCAGTTGATGCGATCATCAACCAAAAAAATTCTGGTATTAAATGTATTTATGTAGCTATTGGTCAAAAGGCCTCTTCAATTGCAGCTGTTGTGAGAAAACTAGAAGAACATGGCGCAATGGATCATACAATTGTGGTTGCAGCCACAGCGTCTGATCCAGCAGCAATGCAATATTTGGCTCCATTTGGTGGTTGTACAATGGGTGAGTATTATCGTGATAGAGGCGAAGATGCCTTAATTATTTACGATGACCTGACAAAACAAGCAATTGCATATAGACAAATATCACTTTTGCTGAGGCGACCCCCAGGTAGAGAAGCATATCCCGGTGATGTATTTTATCTTCACTCTCGTTTGCTTGAGCGAGCTGCTCGTGTAAATGCAGAATATGTTGAAAAGTTTACTAAAGGAAAAGTCAAAGGTAAAACCGGCTCTTTAACCGCCTTGCCAGTTATTGAAACACAAGCTGGAGATGTTTCTGCTTTTGTACCCACTAACGTTATTTCTATTACTGACGGTCAAATATTCCTTGAAGCAGCAATGTTTAATGCCGGCGTGAGGCCAGCGATGAATGCCGGTGTTTCTGTTTCTAGAGTAGGTGGAGCCGCTCAAACAAAAATCGTGAAAAAACTATCAGGCGGTATTCGTACAGCTTTGGCTCAATATAGAGAGCTAGCAGCATTCTCACAATTTGCGTCTGACCTTGATGACGCTACTAAAGCGCAACTTGATCATGGTGAGCGCGTCACTGAGCTCATGAAACAAAAACAGTATGCCCCACTAGGTGTTGCTGAAATGGGTTTAATGATTTATGCAGCTGATAATGATTATCTTAACGAGATACCTGTAAACAAAATTGGAGATTTTGAAGCGGCGCTTCTATCTTACTTCAAGGCCGAGCATGGCGATCTTCTCGATCAGATTAATAAATCGGGTGACTGGAACGATGACATTCAGGCAAGCTTTGAAGCGGCACTTAAGAAATTTTCTAGTACGCAAACTTGGTAATTCTGGATTAAGATAAAATAAAACTGTTTTAGATTAAGGCACAAAAATGGCTGTTGGTAAAGAAGTTAAAACTAAGATCTCTAGTATTAAAAGCACTCAAAAAATAACTAGTGCTATGGAGATGGTTGCCGCAAGTAAAATGCGCAAAGCCCAAGAAAGAAGAGCTGTAGGTAAACCATATGCGATTCGTATTCGTTCTGTTGTGGGCCAAATTGCGAAAGCGGTGAGCGAATACAAACATGTGTACATGGAACAACGTGAAATCAAACGTGTCGGGTATATCATTATATCTACAGACCGTGGTTTATGTGGTGGGCTGAACACTAATTTGTTTAAACAAGTCATCAGATCAATGAAAGATTGGTCAGACAAGGGTGTTTCTAACGATTTGTGTGTCGTCGGTAATAAAGCAGCGGGGTTTTTTGGCGGTTTTGGTGGGAATATAGTTGCCACTGTTAAAGATTTAGGAGACGCACCAACACAAAATGACTTAATTGGTGGGGTAAAAGTGATGTTAGATGCCTACGAGGCGGGCACCATAGACCAACTTTATCTTGTTTCAAACGAGTTTGTAAATACAATGACGCAAACCCCATTGATAGAACAATTGTTGCCCCTTAAGCCAGCTGAAAATGAAGAGTTGTCCCATCACTGGGATTATTTATATGAACCAGATGCTAAAGAGTTACTAGATGAGTTGTTGGTTCGATATATCGAATCACAAGTTTATCAGGGAGTTGTAGAAAATAAGGCCTGCGAGCAAGCAGCGCGAATGATAGCAATGAAAAGTGCGACCGATAATGCAGGGGAGCTGGTCAAAGAATTACAGCTACTTTACAACAAGGCACGCCAGGCAGCCATTACCCAGGAACTGTCAGAAATTGTTAGCGGCGCAGCAGCAGTTTAACCAAGTATTTTAAAGGTTTAGTAGAAGAGGAACCGAAAATGAGTAGTGGACGTATTGTTCAAATTATTGGTGCAGTTATTGATGTAGAGTTTTCTCGTGATCAAATACCTAATGTATATGATGCATTGGTCGTTGAAGGAAAAGAACTAACTCTCGAGGTTCAACAGCAATTAGGCGACGGTATTGTTCGCACTATTGCTATGGGTTCTTCAGAGGGAATCAGTCGAGGCCTGAATGTTAATAATACAGATGCTCCTATTTCTGTTCCTGTTGGAATAGAGACTTTGGGACGAATTATGGATGTTCTTGGTAACCCTATAGATGAAAGGGGTCCCATTGGCGAAAAAGAAAAATCTGCTATCCACAGAAAACCACCTGCTTATGATGAGTTAGCTGCATCAAATGAATTGTTAGAAACTGGCATAAAAGTTATTGATTTGGTTTGCCCTTTTGCAAAAGGCGGTAAAGTTGGCTTATTCGGTGGAGCGGGTGTTGGTAAGACTGTAAACATGATGGAGCTAATTAACAATATAGCAACAGAACACTCAGGTTTGTCAGTATTCGCAGGTGTGGGTGAAAGGACTAGAGAAGGTAACGACTTTTATTTTGAAATGCAGGAGTCTAATGTTGTTAATATAGAAACTCCAAGTAAGTCAAAAGTAGCTATGGTTTATGGGCAGATGAATGAACCCCCCGGCAATAGACTGCGAGTTGCACTGACTGGGCTAACTATGGCTGAAAAATTTCGTGATGAAGGTAAAGATGTATTGTTATTTATTGATAACATTTACAGATATACCTTGGCAGGAACAGAGGTTTCCGCATTGCTTGGTCGTATGCCATCAGCTGTTGGATACCAGCCAACTTTGGCAGAAGAAATGGGTGTTCTTCAGGAGAGAATTACTTCCACAAAAACTGGGTCAATTACATCTGTTCAAGCAGTCTATGTGCCTGCAGATGATTTGACAGATCCATCACCTGCAACAACGTTTGCTCACTTAGATTCCACCGTTGTGTTAAGTCGTGATATCGCATCTAAGGGCATATATCCAGCAGTAGATCCACTAGACTCTACATCTCGTCAACTGGACCCACTAATTGTTGGGCAAGAACACTATGAGGTAACTCGTGGAGTTCAATTAGTTCTTCAAAGATTCAAAGAGCTAAAAGACATAATTGCTATCTTGGGAATGGATGAACTATCCGAAGAGGACAAGCAGGTTGTAGCTCGGGCTAGAAAAATAGAAAGGTTTTTATCACAACCGTTCCATGTAGCAGAGATTTTTACTGGTTCACCTGGTAAATATGTTTCTTTGAAACAAACAATTGCAGGCTTTAAGGGGATCCTTGACGGAGACTATGATGAGCTGCCAGAGCAGGCATTTTATATGGTCGGTTCTATTGAAGAAGCTGTAGAAAAAGCAGCAACACTTAAATAAGAGAGTTGAATATGTCGTCGACAGTCCAATGTGACATTGTAAGTGCCGAACAATCCTTGTTTTCTGGGCTGGTGGAACTTGTAGTTGCAACTGGCTCTCAAGGTGAGCTAGGCGTTGCACATGGACATGCTCCTCTCTTAACTAATTTAAAACCTGGCCCTGTAAGAATAATCAAGAAAGGCGGAGAAGAAGAAGTTTTTTATCTTTCTGGTGGATTTTTAGAAATTCAACCTAATGTCATTTCAATTTTAGCTGATACGGCACTTCGTGGAGACGATCTTGATGAGGCAGCAGCGATGTCAGCAAAAATTAAAGCTGAAGAAGCAATAACAAATCAAAGTGGCGATTTTGATTACTCTAAAGCAGCATCGCAATTAGCAGTTGCAGCAGCACAGCTCAAAACTATTGATCAGATACGAAAAAAATTGGGAAGTAAAAAATAAATACAAATAAAAATATTGGGGTGGCAATAGCCACCCTTTTTTTTGGACTTCTATTTATCTTGAATATACGATGATAGTGTTAGTTTGTAGCAATCTTGTAAAGTTCCTGATTAAATAAAGAAAATTTACTGAATATAGAATTTTATGACCATTGATATAGTAATTCTTGCCGCCGGACAGGGCACTAGAATGAAGTCTCTCCTTCCCAAGGTGTTACACCCCTTGGCCGGGAAACCGCTACTTCAGCATGTAATCAATATGGCTGAAACCATACCTGATTCTAACATAACTGTTGTAACTGGTTATGCATCTGAACAAATACAGAATTCAATAGCTGGGAAAGATTTAAAATATGTGTATCAAGCAGAACAACTTGGTACAGCTAATGCAGTACAGACAGCTGCCCCTAATTTAGATTCTAATGGGATTACTTTAGTTTTATATGGTGATGTGCCACTTATTTCTACCAAAACTGTCTTATCGACACTCAAAGTCGTTAATAACAATACAATGGGCCTGTTAACTGTAGTACTTGAAAAACCTGAGGGTTACGGAAGAATAGTGCGTGATAGAAAAGGCGACATCTGTGGGATTATTGAGCAAAAAGACGCGATGCCTCAAGAGCTAGAAATCCAAGAGGTGAATACAGGTGTCATCGCAATTAGCACAAATCTTTTGCAAAAATGGTTACCTCAGATTGGAAATGATAACGCACAAAATGAATATTATTTGACAGACCTCATTTCAATTGCTAATAAAGCGGGAATTAAAATTGAAGCTGTAAACCCTGGCACCCCTGAAGAGGTAAAAGGCGTGAACACACGGAAGCAGTTAAGCAAGCTAGAGCGCTTTTATCAGCAGAAGCAAGCAGATAGATTAATGGTGAATGGTGCTACATTAGCCGACCCCTCAAGAGTGGATATACGAGGGACCATATTTTGTGATGTAGATACTTTTATTGATGTTAATACTGTTTTCGAAGGTGAGGTGAAGTTAGGAAAGAATGTGTCCGTTGGCCCCAACTGTCTCATTACAGAAAGCTCTATAGGAGACAATGTAAAAATTAAGGCTAATACGATTATCGAAAATAGCACAATATGTAATGATGTAGAAGTTGGACCATTCGCTAGAGTGAGACCAGGAACACTTCTTGGTGATAATTCTAAAATAGGAAATTTTGTAGAAGTAAAAAATACAGAAGTTGGTAAAGGCAGTAAAATTAGTCATTTAAGCTACATTGGGGATTCCCAACTAGGTAAAGATGTAAATGTTGGAGCAGGTACCATTACATGTAATTATGATGGTGCTAATAAAAATAAAACAATTATAGGCGATGATAGTTTTATCGGTTCAAACGCTTCGTTGGTCGCACCTGTAACTATTGGTAAAAATGCTACAATTGGCGCTGGTTCGACTATAACAAAAGATATACCAGACAATGAATTGTCTGTATCCAGAAGCCCACAACTAAATAAGTCTGGATGGGAGCGTCCAAAAAAGAAAAAGTAATATTGGGAGAATTAAACAAAAGTCTAAGCTCGTTTAATTAATTACTGGAAAACTATATGTGTGGAATTGTTGGAGCTTTGTCAGAACAAAATGTAGTTGGCATTTTAATAGAAGGACTAAAGCGCCTTGAATATAGGGGATATGATTCTGCCGGTTTATCCTTCTTTGATGAAAATAGCCAATTACATACTTACAAGAACTCAGGCAAAGTAAAAAATTTAGTTAGCATACTAGCAAATCAGCCTAATATTGGTTTCTCTGGAATAGCACATACGAGATGGGCTACCCACGGAGAACCCTCAGAGATAAACTCCCATCCTCATAGATCCTCAGACGTCACTATTGTTCATAACGGCATCATCGAGAACCACGAAGAATTGCGTTGTGAAATGCAAAATTATGGTTACGTATTTGTCTCAGATACTGACACCGAGGTAGTAGCCCATCTAATACATTATTATTTTGTTAATTTAAATTCTCTTAAGAGTGCCATTCAAAAAACAATTTCACGTTTAGAGGGTGCTTACGCTTTAGGGATAATGTGTGCTAGGGAGCCCGGTGTATTATTTGGAGTGCGTAAAGGTAGCCCCTTAGTTTTAGGACTTACCGATAATGGAAACTTTATTGCATCAGATCAGATGGCTTTAAGACAAGTTACAAATAAGTTTATTTTTATGGAAGAAGGTGATCTAGTAGAGCTCAGAACTCAAAGCTATAACCTTACAGACTCATCAGGAAAAAATGTAAAAAGAAAAATAGTCATAATTGCTGATAATGATGAAATTGCGAAAAAAGGAAAATATGAGCACTTTATGCTTAAAGAAATATTTGAACAACCTGAAATGCTTCAGGCAACACTGCAAGGTAGAATCAGCGATAAACATGTTTTACCCGAAGCATTTGGCACCAAGGCCCCTGCTATTTTCGCAAAGGTTAAAGGTATTCATATAGTAGCTTGTGGAACTAGTTATCATGCAGGCTTAATTGCAAAGTATTGGTTAGAAGAATGGACGGGAATACTTTGTCAGGTAGAAGTAGCAAGCGAGTATCGCTATAGAAAATCGGTGATTCTTAAAGATACATTATTTGTGACTATTTCACAGTCAGGCGAGACAGCTGACACTCTTGCAGCTCTTCAATTAGCAAAAAACTCCGGCTATTTAGCATCCTTAGCTATTTGCAATGTTGCCAATAGCTCACTGGTGCGCGAATCCGATCTAGTATTAATGACCTATGCTGGACCAGAAATTGGAGTAGCCTCAACAAAGGCGTTCACAACACAACTAGTGGCCCTTCAGCTATTATTCATTGGTTTAGGTAAAGATCACGGCCTTGATAGTGAAAAAGAACAACAGCTTATAAAGGCGCTTCATCAGCTGCCCCAGCTTTGTAGCAAAACTTTAGAGTTGAGTGATATTATAGAAAAAATATTTCAGTCTTTTTCAGATAAAAACCATGCTTTATTTTTAGGTCGTGGAGTTCAGTTCCCCGTGGCGCTCGAGGGAGCCCTAAAATTAAAAGAAATTTCTTACGTCCATGCCGAAGCATACCCTGCTGGGGAACTTAAGCATGGCCCTCTAGCACTCATAGACAAAAAAATGCCAGTCATAGCGGTAGCGCCAAATAATGAATTATTAGAAAAATTAAAATCTAATTTACACGAAGTAAAAGCAAGGGGTGGTCAGCTATTTGTTTTTGCAGATCGGGATGCTGGGTTCAAAAATGAATCAGGTGTAACAGTAATCAATTTGCCCCATGTGCCTAAGAGCTTAGAAGCAATCATTTATACTTTACCCCTCCAGTTACTTTCGTACCACGTTGCTGTGCTTAAGGGTACCGATATTGATCAGCCAAGGAATCTAGCTAAGTCTGTCACAGTAGAGTAGGTGAAGTCTTCCCTTTCTTTTAGGGAATTATCTTTATTTAAGTCTTTTTAGGTTGCCCAACTGCACTTGATACATCAAGAAAAGGGGTCTTCTTCTTGTTTTTTCCTTCGGAAATCTTGTATCTTTTTGTCTTATCGTTTCCATCTTTATAAATGAGTCTATAAGACTTATTCATTGAATTTTCACCAGTTTTCCCAATTTTTCATATAATCTTTTTTATCTATAGAATTTATTGGTAAGTCATCTACTTCATTTTTAGAGAAGATAAATAGTTCAGAATTTTTTATTTACTGCAACTAAAATATCATAGTTCTTAGAAGTAACTAATTTACTATATTACTTCTATTTAAAGTGTCTATTCCTTCACCGCCTCTATCTCTTCTTTTTCTACTAAAAGCATTATTACTAAAACTTTTAATTCGTACTTTAACCTTTAATCTAGATTTTTCAATCTCGTCCAAATTATGTACGGGCAAACCCATTAGCTTTGGTTGTAAGTTCAAAATACAAATAATGAGTATAAGTTAATCAGTATATTTTGAAGTAGTAAATTGGGGTACCATCGTTATATTGTTTACATTCAATTTATTGTCGTCGCATAAACATAAACAGTGGATTAAACTCAA
>DGPR01000036.1:1073-3303 GCA_002390525.1 Cellvibrionales bacterium UBA4435 | reverse complement strand
TGTCCGATATCAGCTTTTTCGAATAAAATTTTTAACGCATCCTCATACTTTTTACTCATATTTCTTTACTCTAGGTAATATTTTTATTAATTTTTTTTGGTTTCTTAACGAAAGGAATTTTTTTAATCCAAAGCCTTAATGCATGAAAATGAATGAAAAAAATCACCTTAAAAGCCAGAAAGGGCAAGATAAATATCTGTGGAAGCAAGTCTTTATTACTGAATGGAACAATGTTTCCAGTTATAGCTGTGGAAATCAACTTTTTATTTTTATCTACATAATTAATGTCAATTTTCAAATTTTTTTCATTAACATCAAACCTAAAATTATATTGCCCTTTAACCTGACAAAAAGGTGAAACATGAAATACCTTTGGGTGTCTTATTATATTTGTATATTTAATTGGGCTCATATCTTTTTCAAAACATAAATATCCATGTCGTTCATTAAAGGTATTATTCACCTCGGCTAAAACAACTTTCAAGTTTTTATTCTTATCAAAGCATAACCAAAAACTTACAGGATTAAATCCCCACCCTAGTGCTTTTGGAATAGTTAAAAGCTTTATATCATGGGCATTACTTAGATCGATATCGTGCTCATCAAGGATACCTGAAACGTACATCCTGGGATCTATAAATTTTTCAAAGCCATAATCTTTCCAAAGCACGCTAAATAAATTAAATTTATTTATTGAAAAGAATACATTCTTTTTAGGAGCCGATAGAGAGCTTAAGTTTATTAATACATATAGCATATTATGAGAAAATTCATATATTTCAGGAGTATGTCTTTTATGAAATATTTTCATTTTAACTAGGAAAGAATTATTCAAGATATATCACTTTTTTTTATACTTTTGGAAACTTCTAATGCACTCCATACTCCATCCTCATGAAAACCGTAACGCAAATATGCACCGCAAAACCATACATGGCAATTGCCTTGCTTTTCATTTACAGCTAACTGACCATCTATTGCAGCTTGATCAAAAACTGGATGGTAAAATTCGTGCATATCATATATTTTTTCTTTAGCAATGGGCGATACTGGATTTAAAGTCACAAACAGAGGTATATCAGGGTTAATGTGTTGCAATTTGTTCATCCAGTATGTCACCGCAACCCTGCTAGCTTCGCTTCCTTTCCTATAAAGATAGTTCCAGCTACTCCAACATTTCTTCTCTTTTGGCATTTGCATAGAATCACAGTGTGTATACGCTATATTTTTTTCTCTAGAGAATTTTTTCAGTGCGCTTTGCAGTGCTGGATTTATAGATTTCAAAATTGGAAGAATTTCAACAGGATGGCATGCAAACAAAACTTTATTGTAAACGACTAAATCTTTACCATATTCTTTTATTTGGATTTTATCATCTAAACAATCAATATATTCGATATTACAATTTTTTTTAAGGGTGTTATTCTTACTTATAGAAGTGACTAGAGCTTTAACATACTCTTTACTTTTATTTTTTATTGTATGCCATTGTGGTCTATTTTTGAGACTTAGCAAGCCATGATTATCGAAAAAACTAACAAATGTAGTGGCCGGAAAACCTAACATAGTACTAGATGGACAGCTCCAAATTGCTCCACCCATTGGTAAAATATAATAATCTCGGAACCATGACCCCAGATTCATTTTTTTAATTAACTGACCAAGCGATAAGTTAGGAGATTTTTTTATGAAATCTTTTGCTTTAGCGTTAAACTTTATAATATCCAGCACACCTCTTAGCATATTAGTATTAAATAAATTTTTTCGCTGAGCGAAAAGAGTATTTAGTGATGAGCCAGCCCACTCTAACTGTCCATCATTAGCAGATATAGCGAATGACATTTCTGTATCCTCTATATCAACCTCCAGGTCTTTCAGAAGTTTATTTAGAAGCGGATAAGTACGATTATTTAAAACAATAAAGCCAGTATCAACATCTACTTTGGATTTCTTATTATCCACAATAGAAATGGTTCTGCTGTGTCCGCCAAAAATAGCATTCTTTTCGTAAACTGTTACATCATAATTATCTTTTAAGAAATAAGCTGCACTTAATCCTGAGATGCCTGAGCCAATAATAGCTAACTTCTTTTTTCGATTCATGTTCATCCGTAGATTTAATTATTGAATTTTAAATATTTTTATTTCGAATTAATTAATAAATGATGTGCAGTGCTCGTGCGCTTGATCCTTAAACTGTATGTTATGTTTTTAAAAACTGCTAAAAAAA
>DGPR01000036.1:0-1059 GCA_002390525.1 Cellvibrionales bacterium UBA4435 | reverse complement strand
TAAATTTTATTACCTTTAGGAATATAATTAACTAGCATAATAAAGGCACCAAATGAAAAATAATCATATCAAAAGCGTTGTATATTTTGTTGTGTACCTAACAATTATTTTGTCCTCCTCTTCTTTTGCCGAATATAATAATGATAACCCATTTTCGGTAGCTTCTGGAACAATGCTTTTAGCTGGTGGCAACCCTCCCAATACTTCACTTAACACGCTTAAGGATTTGGCAAACAAGGCCAAGCAGCTTAATATTAATTCAGTAAAAAGCAATATCGCTAATAACCTTGGCGAAAAAGGTAAAGAGGTTACACAAACTTATTTAGAAAAATATTTCCCAACCGTTGAGCTAGAACTTGATCTGATGAACGAATCAAATCCCACATCGAGTATATTGATCTTGGCTCCTTTATCAGATCCCAATGACACTATTAATACTTTTTTCACACAAGACAGTATTTTTTATAGCGATAATCGAACTACAGTAAATCTTGGTGTTGGCTATCGTCGTCTTGAATGGGATAAAAAACTGCTTCTGGGAATAAACGCCTTCTATGACCACGAGTTTCCCTACAATCATCAACGGACAAGCCTAGGATTCGAAGCTAGGACTACTGTGGGTGAAATAAATGCAAATATATACAATAGTTTAACAGACTGGCGGGACGGGCGAGATGGCCTAGATGAAAGAGGTCTTGATGGGCGTGATATTGAAATTGGTATTCCTCTTCCTTATATGAATTGGGCGCATGTCTTTGCTAAAGCTTTCACATGGGATAGTGAGCTTTCTGGAGTAAAAGATATATCTGGAACCAATCTATCTATTCGGGCAAAACCACCAAGTTTACGCGGAATAGAAATTGAGTTTGGAAGAGTTAATTATGGTAACACCTCAAGTAATGCTGAAAAAGATGCCAATTTTTTCAAAATCAGTGTGAATTTAACAGAATTATTTAAAACATCAGCCGATGTTGCGCCACTCGTTAGCAAGCATGCTTACCGGCTTGGTGATATGGAAGCACAACGTTACGAAAAAGTTCGTCGTGAAAATAAAATATA
>DGPR01000029.1 GCA_002390525.1 Cellvibrionales bacterium UBA4435 | reverse complement strand
CCAGTAGTACAGGGCCAAAAATTTGATACAGATGGAGAATATATTAGGCGTTATATTCCTGAAATATCTTTATTGCCCAATAAATATCTATCTAATCCTTGGGATGCCCCCGAATCGATATTAAAGGAAGCAAAAGTAATTCTTGGCGAGACTTACCCTGAACCTATAATTGATCTAAAAGTATCACGCGAAGAGGCTCTTGATGCATTTAAAGAGATTTCACCTCCATCGCTGTAGGTAAGTCTAACCACCCCACCCCCTTTGACGCTATAATAGTAAAAAATTTGAAAATTTATTTGTGTAACCTTTAATGAAAACACCTAAATTGATTAAGCCACTGATTGAAGATGGGCTAATAAGTGAAGTTATTCAATCTATTATGAGTGGCAAAGAAGCTTCTTTATATGTAGTTAGATGTGGGACGAAGATAAGATGCGCAAAAGTTTACAAAGAGGTGAACAAACGAAGTTTCAAGAAATCTGCCCAATATCAAGAAGGGAGAAAAGTAAAAAATAGCCGTCGTGCTAGAGCAATCCAGAAAGGCTCAAAGTACGGGAAACAACAACAAGAGAAAACCTGGCAGAATGCAGAATTGTTGGCACTTCGTAGAGTAAGGGAATCTGGAGTTAGGGTGCCTGAAACTTTTGGTTATTTCGATGGCGTCTTACTAATGGAACTAATAACTAATGAGCAAGGTCATGTTGCACCTAGACTTGCTGACATATCTATGTCAAAAGAAACTGCTCTTTTTGAATATAATATAGTTATAAGATATATAGTATGTATGCTTTGTGCAGGTATTATTCATGGAGATCTATCAGAATTTAATGTGCTAGCTGGAGCAGATGGATTAGTTATTATTGACTTACCGCAAGCAGTTGATGCCTCCTCAAATAACAATGCTGAATCAATGTTAAAAAGAGATGTTGATAATATAACGCAATATTTTTCAAATTTTGCACCAGAACTTATTAATACTAGATACGGCGATGAAATATGGAGTCTTTATTTAGAGGGTAACCTGCAACCAGATATTGCTTTAACTGGTATATATGACGAGCCTAATAAGACTACAAATATTGATACAGTGATGCTCGAAATAAAAGCCACTATCGCTGAAGAAGAAGCTCGTCTTGCCAGAGCTAATGAGGCTGAATAAAAAACTATCCTTCTGAACTTAATTTAACTCGACCATATCAAAACAATTCCCTATAGTGCTGTCCCCATGACGACTAAATAAAAAGACTGGATTTAACTGTTCCCTAACATAAGGTGCTCAATTGATTACTGCTGCTAATATAACTATGCAATTTGGTTCTAAACCTTTGTTTGAAAATATTTCTGTAAAATTTGGTCATGGTAACCGTTATGGACTAATTGGAGCGAATGGCTCGGGCAAATCTACTCTAATGAAAATACTTGATGGAAGTTTACAGCCAACTGCAGGTAATATTTCTCTTAGTCCTAATGAACGCATAGGTGTTCTAAATCAAAATCAGTTCGCTTTTGAAAACCATACTGCAATAAATACAGTAATAATGGGTCATACAGAATTATGGTCAGTTAAGCAAGAAAGGGAACGCATATATTCTCTTCCAGAAATGTCAGAAATTGATGGGATGAAGGTAGCGGACTTAGAAATACGCTTTGCAGAACTTGATGGCTATAGTGCTGAAAGCCGTGCAGGTGAAATACTTATAGGCGCAGGGATAGAGGAAGAGTTACATTTTTGCGAGATGTCTGAGATACCACCTGGGTGGAAGTTAAGAGTTTTACTTGCACAAGCAATTTTCTCAGACCCTGATATTTTATTATTAGATGAGCCAACCAATAATCTTGATATAAGCACTATTAGATGGCTGGAAACGCTTCTTAATGAAAGAAAAAGTACTATGATTATAGTCTCACATGATCGTCATTTTTTAAATACTGTATGTACACATATGGCAGATATTGATTACGGCGAGTTAAGAGTTTACCCCGGAAACTATGATGATTTTATGCTAGCCTCGACTCAAGCTAGAGAACTTCTTTACTCGGAAAATGCAAAAAAATCAGCTCAAATTGCTGATCTTCAACAGTTTGTCAGTCGCTTTTCAGCTAATGCGTCTAAGGCAAAACAAGCCACTTCTAGAGCCAAACAAATAACAAAGATAGAGCTTGATGAAATCAAAGCCTCAAGTAGAGTGTCTCCTTTCATTAGATTCAAACAAGACAAAAAACTTCATAGGCAGTCTCTCATAATCGAAAACCTTTCTCATTCATATGACGATCTATTATTTAAAAATGGTTCTCTAATTTTAGATGCGGGATCACGTTTAGCTATTATAGGAGAAAATGGAGCTGGAAAAACCACCTTTCTCAAATCACTCATAGGAGAAATTCAACCGACAAGCGGTGATATAAAATGGGCAGAAAATGCAAGTATTGGATACTGCCCCCAAGACAGTAATCTAGAGTTTGATAATAATTTAGATCTATTTAATTGGATGAGTCAGTGGAGAAAACCTAAACATAATGATCAAATCGTAAGAGCTACGTTAGGTCGCTTACTTTTTTCTACTGACGACTTTAAAAAACTTGTAAAAGTTTGTTCTGGAGGAGAAAAAAATAGGCTTTTATTTGGAAAGTTGATGATGATGGACTCGAATGTTTTAATTATGGATGAGCCAACAAATCATCTAGATATGGAGGCAATTGAATCACTTAATTTAGCGTTAGATAATTATGATGGAACATTAATTTTTGTAAGCCACGATAGAGAATTTGTTTCGTCACTAGCAAATCAAATAATTGAAATAAAAGATAAAAAAATTATACATTTCCATGGCTCATATGAAGAATATCTCACAAAGAATTAAAAAAATAAATCACTTAATTGTTCATAAGAAATTAAATAAATTTATAAAAGAGGTTAAATATGCCTAGTTTACTGCCTGATACAGATCCAAATGGTTTATTAGAATACTCAGTTGTTTTTTCTGATAGATCTCTTAACCATATGTCTCAGTCTTTCAGAGACGTGATGGTAAATATATCTAATACCTTAAAAAAAGTTTACAAAGCAGAGTCAGTAGTAGTGGTACCTGGAGGCGGGACTTTTGGTATGGAAGCGGTAGCTAGGCAATTTGCATCTAACAAAAAATGTCTTGTTTTGAGAAATGGTTGGTTTAGTTATCGCTGGAGCCAAATTCTCGAAATGGGAGAAATTACCTCATCAATTACTGTCATGAAAGCAAAAAAATTAAGCTCATCTAAGGAAAACTATGATTTTCAGTCTCCAATGGAACCTGCATCAATAGATGAGGTTTTAAATCAAATCGATATGCAAAAACCTAATGAAGTTTTCGCTCCTCATGTAGAAACTTCAGCTGGTATG
>DGPR01000048.1:1961-17807 GCA_002390525.1 Cellvibrionales bacterium UBA4435 | reverse complement strand
AGTGAAGCATAGGTTGCACCGCATACCTCACAGTTATCTCCATATTGATTGCTTGCCTTACATTTTGGACAGATCCCTTTTATGTAACGATCAGACAGGAAAAGGTTTTTTTCTGGATCGTATGCTTGAGTGATTTCACGAACAGCTATATGACCATTATTATTGAGTTGTTTGTATATATATTCTGAAAGTTCTTTATTTTCTTTGGAATGTGTAGTGTGATAATTATCAAAATCTATCAAAAATCCCTCAAAATCTTTCTTATGCTCAGCATGAACTTGATTTATGAGCTCTTCAGCACTGATACCAAGCTCTTCAGCCTTTAGCATTATCGCGGTACCATGAGCGTCATCAGCACAAACATAGTAGCATTCATGACCACGGATATTTTGAAACCTCTTCCAAATATCTGTTTGAATATACTCTACTAGATGTCCAAGATGTATTGACCCATTGGCATATGGTAGTGCGCTAGTAATAAGGATTTTTCGACGGTTTTTAGCTTTTTTTGTCATTATAATGGGCCGCTATTACTTTTTAATTTTATATGGGCAAAAAATTCATTGATTAGTGTATATTATGCATACTCATCAATTGCAGTAAGCTATATTATCGAAATATTAAACTATAAAGGTTTTCCCTTTAATTTTCACCAGTTTTACGAGGAGTAATGATGATTACCGGGATTGATCAAGCGGGTCTTTCAAAAGTTGAGCATATTATTGCTGTCGCATCCGGTAAAGGTGGCGTTGGCAAATCAACTACAGCAGTTAATTTAGCCCTTGCTTTAGCGTCGGATGGAAATAAAGTGGGTATTGTTGACGCTGATATCTATGGTCCAAGCATACCAATTATGCTTGGAGCTACAGTAGAGAAAAAACCAAAGATAGTCGATGAAAAATTTTTTTTACCAATCGAAAGACTTGGCTTATACACAATGTCCATAGGTTACCTTATGACTAAAGAAACGCCAGTTGTATGGAGAGGCCCTATGGCAACTGGTGCATTAATGCAGATGCTTACTCAAACAATTTGGGGTAGTTTAGATTACCTTATTGTCGATATGCCACCTGGTACCGGAGATATTCAGCTTACATTGGCTCAAAAGGTCAAGTTATCTGGTGCAGTTATTGTAACCACACCTCAAGATGTTGCTCTACTAGATGCTCGTAGGGCTATTGAGATGTTTAAGAAGGTAAACATACCTGTTCTTGGAGTGATCGAGAATATGGCTATACATGTTTGTAGTCAATGCGGCCATCATGAGTATATTTTTGGCAAAAATGGCGCTGAAATAGTAGCTTCTGAATATAAATCAGAAGTATTGGGAGTTTTGCCACTATCGATTGATATTCGTGAGCATATTGATCAGGGTAAACCTTGTGTATATGCTAATCCCGAAAGTGATATAAGTAAAATTTACTATCAGGCTAAAGGAAAGATAATACAAAAATTAGCAGATATCGCAGCCCCAAGTTCTCCAGAAATTATTATTGAGTAACTTTTATTTAATAGCTTTTATCAACTAATCCATCAGGGTATTATGACATATATAGTATGTTTAAAAAAATAGGAATTGAGAATATATGAGTATCAAATCTGACAAATGGATTAAGCGAATGTCTCAAGAAAAAGATATGATCGAACCTTTTTTTGGAAAACAAGTGCGTCAATCAGATACTTCTGTTGAAAAAATCATCTCTTATGGCGTTTCGAGTTACGGTTACGATGTTCGGTGTGCCAATGAATTCAAAATATTCACCAACATTCACTCTAAAACAGTTGACCCAAAATACTTTGATGAAGATGCATTTATTGATATTCAGGGTGACCACTGCATCATCCCTCCAAATTCATTCGCATTAGCGCGTACTATTGAATATTTTAGAATTCCACGAAATGTACTTACAGTATGTTTAGGTAAGTCTACTTATGCGCGTTGCGGTATAATTGTAAATGTCACCCCTTTAGAGCCAGAATGGGAGGGGCATGTAACACTAGAATTTTCAAATACAACAAGTTTACCCGCGAAAATTTATGCTAATGAAGGAGTAGCTCAGATGTTATTTTTTGAGTCTGACGAGGTTTGTGAGGTCTCTTATGCCGACCGTGGCGGGAAATATCAAGGGCAGACAGGAGTTACTTTGCCAAAAGCATAATTGCTTTATCAAACAACAAGCAATTACTTTGAGCTCTTCATTTTTTATTTCATTAAATTGGTATGATTTAAACTACCTTCTCGCAATAACATAGTGAAGTTTTCTCCTCCTTTTTCTTTTTGTTCGAGCTTTACAAGCAAGTAGTTCCATTGAGGTGCAAACCATAAAAATGTTTCTCTGTTGCTTTTTTGTCTTGTTCTTTTAAGTTTTAGCGTGCTGATGACCCCTAGCTCTGTTTTGAGAAACTCTTCTCCCATAATATTATAATTCAAAAGTTTTATCTTGCCTCTTCTGATCACAGCATAGCTCAAAAGCTCAGCTTTGTTGATTAGATCGCTTTGAAGTTTTATTTGTGAGGTAAGATTATTAAGGTGAGCATCTCGCTTAAAAATTTGTTGTTTTTTTTTCTTAGAGCGATACTTTGCCACACCTAATGATTGATCATAAGTCAAGATCTCTTCTTTTTTTATACCCAATACACTTTTTGTTAGCTTGTATTCAATTTCCGAAATACTTCCATTTTTGTCAATTTTAAATACTGAGGTTTCCTTCACGTCACCTAAAATATTTTTTGCGTTTGCCTCTTGAGTATAAATACCAAGATTATTTTTTAATGACCGTGTGGTTTCGAGATTAATTCCGTTATAAGAGCTGGTATATTTAAGATTATGCTCTTCAAGTGCAAGAGGATTAATTTTTTTTAGCTCTTTAGCCTGAACGAAAACAGAAAAAAATAAAAAAATTGAAATACAGCTAAGGTCCTTTAATAAGGGATATTGAGGCACCTTCAAATTTTTTTTTAGTATTTGATGATTAACTACGCAAAACATTTTATTTACATTATATAAAATTACGAATTTTAGCATATATATTGCTCTAGCTTTATTAATTCGTCAGTAAATCTAAGTCCATTTTTAGGTAATATAGCTGAATCGAATACTGCTTTTTCATCTATCAAGGATAGACGGCCTTCACAAAATAACTTCACTGCTAATGGATAAATTTGGTGCTCCTTGATTAGTATACGTCTCGCTAACGCATCGAC
Organism: Cellvibrionales bacterium UBA4435; assembly: GCA_002390525.1. Taxonomy (GTDB): domain Bacteria; phylum Pseudomonadota; class Gammaproteobacteria; order Pseudomonadales; family Porticoccaceae; genus Porticoccus. The sequence continues at coordinate 14,603 of DGPR01000048.1, read as the reverse complement.
TGAATCATTCTTCAAAATTGGAACCACAGCTTGGATTATTGACGGTCCTCCATCAAGCTCAGTAGTCACAAAATGAACTGTGGCACCTGCATTTTTATCACCGGCGTCTAGTGCCTTTTGGTGCGTGTGGAGACCACGATATTTAGGTAAGAGAGATGGATGAATATTTAGTATTCGTCCAGCAAAAGCTTCAACAAAATCTGAGGTAAGAATTCGCATAAAACCAGCTAAAACAATTAGATCAAGATTATATTTTTTTAGTTTTGATTCCAGTACAAAATCAAAGCTTCTTCTATCTGCATATCGAAGATTATCCAAAACAATGTTTTCAATACCAGATTTTTGCGCTCGCTTTAGTCCTCCAGCATCAAATTTATTGCTTACCACAAGAACAATCTCAGCATTAATTATGCCATTTTGAGTTGCATCTATGAGTGCCTGTAGATTGCTACCATCTCCTGATAATAAAACAGCTAATCTAGCTTTATGCATTGGTATAACTCTCTATAGCCCTTTTAGTACAACTTTTTCTTCGCCGTCTTCAGCTCGAGCTATTTCGCCAATAACAAATGCGTTTTCACCTGAAGAACTTAAGATATCTATAGATAATTGAGTCATTGTAGCTGGCACACATACAACCATACCAATACCGCAATTAAAGGTTCGATACATTTCATGCGGGTCAACGTTACCTTTTTTTCGTAGCCAGTCGAAAATAGGAGGCTCATCCCAACTCATTAGATCGATGACTGCTTTAGTGTTTTTAGGAAGTACTCTAGGAATGTTTTCTAGAAGCCCACCTCCAGTAATATGTGCAAGTGCATTAACATTTACATTAGGATTTTTTATCAAGGATAAGATAGATTTAACATAGATTTTTGTAGGAGCTAGTAGCGCCTCTGAGAGTAAAACTTTGCCAACAAGCTCACTTTTTATATCTGTTTGAGATACCTCGATAATTTTTCTTATTAATGAATAGCCATTAGAATGAGGGCCACTAGATGCAATACCAATTAGAGCATCACCCTGCCTAGGGCTCTTGCCGTCTATGATCTCTGATTTTTCTACTATACCGACACAGAACCCAGCAAGATCATAATCTGACCCTGTATACATTCCAGGCATTTCAGCAGTTTCACCACCTACCAAGGAACAACCAGCTAATTTACAGCCTACGCCAATTCCAGAAACTACCGATGCCGCTACATCAATATCTAATTTTGCAGTTGCATAATAATCGAGAAAAAATAATGGTTCTGCACCACAAACTAAAAGATCATTCACGCACATCGCCACTAAGTCAATTCCTATTGTATCGTGAATATTAATATCTATCGCGAGTTTCAACTTTGTACCAACACCATCTGTACCTGATGCAAGAACAGGTTCCCTGTAGCCAGTGGGCAAGTTGAATAACGCCCCAAATCCACCAAGACTTGATAAGACCTCAGGTCGCTGCGTGTCCTTTGAGACGTTTTTTATTCGTTCTACGAGAATATTTCCTGCATCTATATCCACACCAGCATCTTTATAGCTCAAAGGGATAATATTTTTATCATACATAATTTTTAATTACCTTTAATAAATTAATCATCTGTAGCGCCTAAATATTCCCTTTTAGCAAAATTGAAAGAATATCTATTTTATATCAAAAAAAACAAACTGACAGTTAGATAATGCCTCTATCTTCTCTCAACTGATATAATTATATTATGAATAATTTATTTTTATGTAAAATACCTAAATTTATGAACTTAAAATTATTAGACCCTTTGAACAAAAACAATTTATGTTGTGGGTGATTGATGTCTGAACAGCTTATTTTAAATGTTAATCTAAAAGATGATGCAACATTTGAAAACTTCTTCTTACAAAAAGGTAGCGAAAATGCTGTTGCTGTTGAGGTTCTTCAAAAACAGTTATTGTCTAAAAAAAACTCTTTTGTCTATCTTTGGGGTGGGCAAGGTAGTGGCGTGTCGCACTTACTGCAGGCGAGTTGTCACAATACGTTGACTCAAAATTTATCAGCTCAATATTTATCTTTATCAGAATTCTTAGATTACTCTCCTGAAGAGCTATTTAGAAATCTTGATGTAATATCACTAATTTGCCTAGATAATATCCAAGCTATTTCTGGGAATATCTACTGGGAGCGACAACTTTTTAATCTTTATAATCGAATCAAAGATTCTTGTGGATCTTTACTGGTTGGTGCGAATTGCTCCGCCCGCGAATTACCATTGAATCTACCTGATCTTCACTCAAGACTTTCGTCTGGTTCTTTATTCCAGCTCGCCAGTTTAGATGATGTATCTAAATCAAAAATAATTCAGTTTCGTGCCCTGAGGAGAGGAATGAAGATTACTGATGATCTAGCTCAATTTATAATTGCTAGATCACCCAGAGAGATGAACTCATTGATGAATTGCCTCGATATTTTAGAGAAATTTTCATTGCAAGAAAAACGTAAGCTCAGCAAACCTTTCATTAAGTCAGCTTTAGGTTGGGACTAGCGAGTATGCTATAAGCTAAATTAAGCTTATTCAAATGTTTCTAAAGATCTTGCTAATTCAGCTCCAGCCAAAACAATCATCCAAACCAAATAGATCCAGATCAAAAATATAGGAAATATAGCGAAAACACCGTAAATACTTGCATAACTAGAATAAGATATGATCGTACCGAAGAGTGTTTTTGCAAGTTCAAAAAATATTGAAGCAAATAAACCTCCTGTAGCCCCATAATATTTAGATACTTTACAGTTTGGCACAGCAATGAAAATGAAACTAAATACCCCCCATGTAAGGAGCAATGGGATAATGTGCATAAAAACGCTTGCTATAGAAAATACATTATTATTAGACAGTAATTGAAATGAAAAGAAATAGGTTTGGATAACCAGGCCAAAACCAAGTAATAATGGACATACACTCAGAACACACCAATATAAAACAAAACTATAGAGACCTCCTCTAGATTTAGTGTTATTCCAAATTTTATTAAAAGCCCTCTCAATGCTTGATAGCATCAAGTAAGACGTTATTAAAAGCACGGCCCCGCCTATAATCGACAGCTCTCGCGCTTGATCTAAAAAATTGTTTAAATATTCTTGTATCTCTTTTCCGCTTTGCGGTACAAAATGATTAAAAATTAAATCTTGTATTTTATCCTCCAGTCCGAGAAAAAAAGGCACTAATGTGAACAATGAAAACATTAGGGTCATCATCGGAACAAGGGAAAATAAGGTCATAAATGTTAGAGCAGAGGCAGTTTGACTGCACTCATCCTCTTTAAAGCGCCGAAAGAAATATTTAAAAAACACTATCATAATATTTAGTTTCGGTTGTATAAAATTCATGTTTGCCCCCTAATATGCAAACCTAGCTAGCCCTATAGACAGCTTTCCAGCTAAAATAGATTAATTAATTTAATTATAACAAGGAATTTTTCAAACAATATGATCAGTATTTATCACAACCCACGTTGTTCAAAATCTAGACAAGCTCTGGCACTCTTGGAGGCTTCGGATGTCCCATTAAATATTATACTCTATCTTGATACCCCACCATCATTTGAGGATCTCGAGGGCATTTTAAGAAAGCTTGGTATTACAGCTAGGGAGCTTTTAAGAAAAACCGAGAGCGCCTATAAAGAAAATAATTTATCAGATAATACAAAAACAGAAAGTGAACTTATAGAGACTATGGTCTCCTATCCAAAGCTTATAGAGCGCCCTATAATAACGAATGGTAATAAAGCTGTCATAGGGCGGCCTCCTGAGATTGTATTGGAGATTATTTAATGGGCTATATTTTAATTCTTTATTATTCCCATAATGGCAATACTAAAAAAATGGCTGAAAAAATAGCAGATGGTGTTGAAATGTCTGGTTTAGAAGCCAGAGTGAGAACTGTTCCGCCTGTTTCTAATGTTTGCGAAAGCTCTCAATCAGATATTCCAGATAAAGGACATCTCTATTGTACTCAAGAAGATTTAAGAGAGAGTTTAGGTTTAATTCTTGGAAGTCCTACGCGTTTTGGTAATATGGCTGCTCCATTAAAGTATTTTTTAGATATGACTGGAGATATCTGGCTTAATGGAGATTTAATAGGAAAACCAGCTGGAGTTTTTACATCTACAGGGTCTTTGCATGGCGGGCAAGAGACAACTCTTTTGACTATGATGTTACCTCTAATGCATCAGGGTATGATTTTGGCCGGGTTACCATATAGCGAGCAGGCCCTCCATAATACTCAAAGGGGAGGAACACCTTACGGCGCTTCATGTCAAACAGGCAAAGACTTCAATGATATGACAAACGACGAATCAGACTTATGTGTTGCCCTTGGAAAAAGAATTTCTAGTTTGGCAAAACTATTAACAATTCATCTTTGAGTTGAGAATACTTTTAATATGAAAGTTAAATTCATTATTAATCTAGAAAAAAAATTACGCATATGTCGTAAACTGACTTGGGCAAGTATAGTAACTTTTCTATTCGTATTACTGCTTAATAGCCTTTTAAAATCTAATCCGATTACTATAATAATTTTTACGTACTTGCCGATATGTCTGTTGCTGCCGGGTATATACAAAGAAAAGCATAAAACCATATCGATGCTGTGCTTTGTGACACTGTTATATTTTATAGTAGCGGTTAATAATTACTTTTCACCGGATTCTAGTTACTTGGATGTTTTAGAAATATTAATACTAGTGATCATATTTATCGTTGCTATGCTACATAGTAGATGGAAGCAATATTCACTTTATCAGGCAGACCAAAATTGAACTTTCTAAATTTTTTTAAAAGAATATGCAAAACCCTCATAATATGTGTTCAGGTTTTAGCAAGTTTATTCATAGTCTGTATATCTATTTTTATTCTTGTAATTTCTCTGAAAAACGGTGATCAACCTTTACCAGATAAAGCTGCTCTAAAAATATCTCCTATCGGTACTTTAGTGGAGACAAAAACCTATGTTTCTCCACTAAAAAAATTCATGGAAAAAAGTGGCGTTGAGACAGAAACATTACTTTCAGAACTTATTACTACGATTGATTATGCATCTGGCGATAAGCGTATCACTAATCTGGTTTTAGATTTAGATTATTTCACTGGTGGCGGGATAAGCAAGCTTGAAGAATTAGGTAAAGCTCTGACACGCTTCAAGTCAAGTGGTAAATCCATCACTGCTATCGGAGATAGCTATAACCAAGAACAATATTTCCTAGCAAGTTTTGCTGATGAAATCCATCTTAATCCGATGGGTTCTGTTTTGATTGAAGGTTATAGTAGATATAATAGTTATTTTAAGGATGCTTTGGATCAACTTAAGATTAAAGTTAATGTTTTTCGAGTCGGCGTTTACAAAGATGCAATTGAACCATTTACTCGTAATAGTATGTCTGACGAGTCTAAAGAGCATACCTCAATTTGGGTGAATGACTTATGGAACGCCTATACAAAAAGAGTTGAAAAATCCAGAAATTTACCGGAAAATTTTTTAAGTGATTATTCAAATAATCTGGGAAAAAAATTATTAAATTATAAGGGAGATGCTGCTAAATTAGCACTTAATGCTGGTCTCATAGACAAGATATCTAACAGAAAAGACAGTATAGATTATCTGATCTCAGTGTCTGGGATGGATGATGACGGAGGCTACCAGTATATCGACTCTTCGAGCTATATGAGGCATATTAAGCAAAAAATATATCTATCAAAAGCAAGAGACAATACAAATCATATCGCTCTAATAACTGCCAGTGGACCTATCGAGATTGGAGATCAACCAAATGGAAAAATAGGTAGTGAAAGCATGTCTCTGCTCATAAAGCAGGCCAAAGAGGATGACAGCATTAAAGCTGTAGTGATTAGAATAGACAGTCCGGGAGGAGGTGCCTTTGCCTCTGAAGCAATTCGTCAAGATATAATAGCTTTGAAAGAGCTCGGTAAACCAGTAGTAATTTCAATGGGTTCTGTAGCAGCATCTGGTGGGTTTTGGATAGCTATGGGGGCTACAGAGATATGGTCTACCCCAACAACAATTACTGGATCTATAGGTGTTTTTGGAATTGTTCCTACATTCGAAGAAACTCTACAAAATATTGGAGTCAGGAGTGATGGTGTCGATACAACGACACTATCTAACATTTATCAGATATCAAGACCTATGTCTGATCATGCTAAACAAGTTATACAATCTGGGGTAGATTATACCTACAGTAAGTTTTTGAGTATTGTTGCTGAAGCGAGAAATATCAGTGTTAAAAAGGTAGGACTCATAGCACAAGGTCGAGTTTGGACTGGCGAAAAAGCATTAGAATTAGGGTTAGTTGATAAGCTGGGAGGATTAAATGAGGCTGTATCGGCAGCCGCTAATATAGCAAAACTTGATAATTACGAATTACGTGAATTGATCAGGCCATTAAGCTTTCAAGAGAAAATTTTGAATCAGATTGGAAATACACAAGTAAAGTATTTAGGAGAATCTGTTCCAGTATCAACTTTTGTTCCAGAGTTACTGATCAAATTTAATAATCTTTACAAAAAGTTTGGTTTTTTGGAAGTGTTGAATGACCCTAGGGGTATCTATCTAAGTTGCTTTGAATGCGTCGAATAACCTATTAGATTTTTATATTATCGCTCTAGGTACTCCAGTTTTCCTTTTATCCCATCCCACTTTTCAGCGTCTTCCGCCGGTGTTTTTGCTTCAGTAATATTTGGCCAAACTTCAGATAACTCGGAATTAAGTTCTAGGTATACTTGTTGATCTTCTGGGAGCTCATCCTCAGAAAATATTGCTCCAGCAGGACACTCTGGTTCACAAAGTGCACAATCAATACATTCATCAGGGTGGATTACTAAGAAATTTGGTCCTTCATAGAAACAATCCACTGGGCATACTTCTACACAATCAGTATATTTGCACTTTATGCAGTTTTCGCCGACTACGAATGGCATTATATTATTCTCCGTACACCTGATATATGAAACTGTGCGAAATTATACAGAAATCGATGGACTCTTTTAAACAAATATTTTTCATAACTTTATAAATATCGAAAATTAAATAAGATTATTACAATAATTTAACATATGCTTGCTTCTATATCAAAATATTTTGATATAGTAAAATTCTATGCCCGAGTAAATTGGAATATTTCGACTACTGTATGGCTATACAGTAGTCGAAATTTAAGTTAAAATTAATAATTATGTGACACAATTAAAAACTATATAAGAAAAAAGGAAGTTATTATGGAGCCCAATAAAGAAAAAGCCCTTCAGGCAGCACTATCGCAAATTGAAAGACAGTTTGGTAAAGGTACGGTAATGCGAATGGGAGACAAAGAGCATCAAGCGATACCAGCAATTTCTACTGGATCCTTGGGGTTAGATGTCGCCCTTGGAATTGGCGGGCTACCAAAGGGTAGGGTGGTTGAAATTTATGGACCTGAGTCTTCTGGTAAAACTACGTTAACACTTCAGGTTATAGCAGAGGCACAAAAAGTTGGTGGCACTTGTGCTTTTATAGATGCAGAGCATGCTTTGGATCCTGTGTATGCAGAAAAGCTTGGTGTTCAAGTAGATGACCTTTTTGTTTCGCAACCGGATACAGGTGAACAAGCTCTTGAGGTTACTGACATGTTAGTAAGATCTGGAACCATAGATGTGTTAGTAATAGATTCTGTTGCAGCACTTACCCCAAGAGCAGAAATAGAGGGTGAAATGGGAGACCACCATGTGGGCCTTCAGGCAAGATTAATGTCTCAAGCTTTACGTAAATTAACTAGTAATATCAAAAATGCAAATTGTTTAGTGATATTTATTAATCAAATTCGTATGAAAATAGGTGTTATGTTTGGCAACCCTGAAACGACCACAGGTGGCAATGCACTGAAGTTTTATTCGTCAGTTCGTTTAGATATTCGTAGAATCGGAGCAGTGAAAGAAGGCGACGAGATAACTGGAAATGAAACAAGGGTAAAAGTGGTCAAAAATAAAATCTCACCTCCATTCAAGCAATGTGAATTTCAGATTTTATATGGACAAGGGATAAATCATTTAGGTGAGGTAATAGATCTTGGTGTTAAATGTGATTTAATTGAAAAAGCAGGCTCTTGGTATGCTTACAATGGAAATAAAATTGGCCAAGGTAAATCTAATGCTTGTATATATTTGCGCGAAAATGAAAGCATAGCCAATGAAATTGAAGAAAAAATTAGAGCACAACTAATGCCGGTATTAAAAAAAGAAAACAAAGCAGAAGCGAATCAGAAAAATGACACAATAGATGATAGTGAAATCAAGGTGATAGAATAAAAATAAATTATCAATGTTGCTATATAAAACCATACTTGGGTACGAGGTATGGTTTTTTTAATAACTCATAGCATTTGTAGCAGAATATAGAAGATTGGCTTTATTTTTATGGAAAATAAAAAAGAAATAAAAAAATATGTCAATGTTAAATATCGTGCCATGACATTACTTTCTCGAAGAGAGCACTCGTTCGATGATTTATTACAAAAGTTAGTCAAAATATTTCCGGATGAATCGAAGCTAATCTATGATGTTATGATAGATTTAAGGGATTTAAATCTTCAGTCTGATTTTCGCTTTGCTGAAATGCTTACAGCAACAAGGATAAGAAAAGGATACGGGCCAGATAGGATTGTTGCTGAGCTAAAAAACTGCAAGGTTTCAAATGATATAACGGTAAAAGTTGTTACAGAATGCGGAGTAGATTGGTTCGAGCTAGCTAAAAAAGTTTTAATAAAAAAATATGGTTATAGTACTAGCTGCGAATTCAATGAAAAAGTGAAAATAAATAATTTTCTAAAGTATCGTGGTTTTAAATCTGAGCATATATCCGCATGTTGTAAATAACAAAAATCAATTAACTGGATATTTTAATTATTTAATGATGAGTTTAAAAAATATATTATTCCTTTCGTTGCTTTCAGTGCCCCTCAGCCTTTTTGGAGTCGAAATAAATGGCCAGCTATCTCAGGGTTCTATTGTATCTGGTCAGGTAGATCCAGGTACAACACTAGAAATGATGGGTCGAGATATAAGGGTTGATGAAAGCGGTTTTTTTATTTTTGGGCTTGGTCGTAATGCTCCAGAAAAGATTACTTTAACCTCAATTAATAAAAAAAATGAAAAAAAATTATATATATTTTCGGTTCACCAAAGAGAATATAAAGAGCAAAAAATTTTTGGTGTCCCCCAAAATACTGTAAAGCCTCCTAGCGCATTAAGCGAAAGAATAAAAAAAGAATCAGAACAAGTTTGGATTGCAAGGGCAAAAATAAATAATAGCCTAGATTTTTTATCTGGCTTTGTTATGCCGTTGAAGGGCCCTATTACTGGTGTTTATGGGAGTCGAAGATTTTATAATGGATATCCTGGTAATCCGCACTATGGTTTAGATATAGCAGCTCCAACAGGTACTCCTGTTTTTGCACCCGCTCCGGGGGCTGTAGAACTTGTGCATCCTAATATGTTGTATTCTGGGGGGACCCTAATTATTTCACATGGTTTTGGAATTAGCTCGACCTATATTCATCTCAGCGAAATCAGTGTTGATGTTGGCGAGAGGGTAAATAGAGGAGACTTAATAGGTAAGGTTGGTGCTACCGGAAGGGCAACAGGTCCACATCTTGATTGGAGAATAAATTGGCTTGATGTAAGACTTGATCCACAATTAGTAATGAAATATTTTCCCCTTGTTCCATAGTTTTACTTCCTCCTTTGACTTAAACTTATATTTTACGATCTTACATTAAGGATTAGCATGATTGATAAAAATTTATTATCCATTTTGGTCTGTCCAGTTAGCAAGGCTCCACTTGAGTATCTTAAAGACAATGATGAGCTTGTTTGCCGTGCAAGCGGACTTGCCTACCCTATTAGAGATGGCATTCCAATAATGCTTGAAACGGAAGCTCGCCAGTTAAATGCCGATGAAAAACTCAGTTAATATTTAGTTAATGTATAGTTGGTTAATAACTTTTAGTTGAGGTTGTTTAGAGAATGACAGATAAAACGCTTTTTGAAAAAATAATTAATGGGGATACATGCGCAGATATAGTTTACGAAGATGAGCAATGTATTGCTATAAAGGATATAGCACCTCAGGCTCCTACGCATTTGCTGATTATCCCCAAAAAGCCTATCCCTATGCTTGCAAATGCTGCTCCGGTGGACGAGAGCTTGTTGGGACATTTGTTGCTAGTAGCTTGCGATATAGCGAAAGAAGCGGGAATAAGCGAAGCTTTCCGAATAGTAATTAATAATGGTGCTGAAGCCGGTCAGACTGTATTTCATCTGCACTTACATTTGTTAGGAAATAAGAAATTTTTAGAGAGTAATCTTAGCTTTTAGTATTACTGCGTAGCTCTCAGGAAAAATTAGATTTTATTTGGCAATACTATAAAATCTTTTCAAATACCTCAGATAAGGTTGTGGGTTAAATTTATTATGAAAATTTCTAAAATTCGACAATCTTTCCTTGATTATTTTGAGAAGCATAACCATAAGTTGGTCAGCAGCAGTAGCCTAGTGCCTACTAATGACCAATCTTTGTTATTCACAAATGCGGGTATGGTTCAATTCAAAGATATATTTCTAGGTAAAGAGAACCGAAAATATCTCAGAGCGACTTCTTCACAACGATGTGTGAGAGCTGGAGGAAAACATAACGATCTAGAAAATGTAGGTTATACAGCCAGACATCATACTTTTTTTGAAATGTTAGGGAATTTTAGCTTTGGTGATTATTTTAAGCACGAGGCAATTATATTTGCATGGAAATTCTTGACAGAAGAGCTTGGCTTGCCTGAAGAGCGCCTATGGATTACTGTTCACGAAACAGATACGGAAGCAGAAAAAATATGGCTCAACGAGATAGGTGTGAATCCAAATCGCTTTTCAAGATTGGGTGTTGACAATTTCTGGCAGATGGGAGAAACAGGTCCTTGCGGCCCCTGCTCAGAAATATTTTATGATCATGGTGAAGAAGTATCTGGTGGACCGCCTGGAAGTAAGCATGACGATCTTGATCGTTATATTGAAATATGGAATTTAGTTTTCATGCAATATGAAAAGAAAGCAGACGGAACTATGGAGCCCCTCCCAAATCCATCTGTCGATACAGGAATGGGCCTTGAAAGAATAGCTGCAGTAATGCAGGGCGTCCACAATAATTATGAGGTAGATCTTTTTCAATCCTTGCTGAAGTCTGCTGCTAAAGCAACCAACACAAAAGATTGTGAAAATAAGTCTCTTAGGGTGATAGCAGACCATATTCGTTCTTGTAGTTTTTTGATAGTAGATGGGGTTTTTCCATCAAACGAAGGCCGCGGCTATGTCTTACGACGTATCATTCGAAGAGCTATTCGTCATGGAAATCAACTAGGACAAAAACAACCATTTTTTTATTCTTTAGTTTCAGACCTCTGTTCGATTATGGGGGAAGCATATCCAGAATTAATTAAGGCTAAAACTAGAGTTGAAAAAGTACTTTTAAAGGAAGAACAGCAGTTCCAGAAGACCCTAGATAGAGGTATGTCTTTACTGAACTCTTTTTTGGAGAAATTAAATGACACTATAATTCCAGGGAATATAGTTTTTACACTTTATGATACATATGGTTTTCCTGTTGATTTGGTCAATGATATTGCAAGAGAAAAGGGTCTTACACTTGATATGTGTGGATATGAAAAATGTATGGAGGCACAACGAGATAAAGCAAGATCGGTCGGAAAATTTAATGTTGAATATGCTCAAAATTTTGAACTGAGTGGAAAGACTGAGTTTAATGGTTATGGATCAACTGCAGTCCAAGGAAATATTGTAGCTATAATATTAAACGGTAATTTAGTTGAAGGTATTTCAGAGGGTGAAGAAGCTGCAGTAGTTCTAGACAGCACTTCCTTTTATGCAGAATCTGGAGGCCAGGTGGGAGATCATGGGCTGTTGATTTCTGATGCTTCTGAGTTTTCTGTAACAGACTGTCAAAAACAAGGCGAGCATTACTTGCATATTGGTATTCTTTCTAATGGATCTATGTCTGTTGGTCAAAAAGTTGATTCTGTGGTCGATACGAGCATCCGATTAGCAACTGAAATTAATCACTCTGCAACTCACTTGTTGCATGCAGCCCTAAGAAAAGTTTTGGGTGATGATGTCTTACAAAAAGGCTCCTTGGTAGATAGCAATCGTCTTCGATTTGATTTTAGTCATCCAAATGCTCTCAGCTCCTTGCAAAAGAAAATCATCGAAAAGATCGTTAATGACGAAATTCGTCGTAATACTTTAATAATAACTGAGGTTTGCGACATGAAGACTGCTAAACAAAAAGGAGCTATGTCTTTATTCGGTGAGAAGTATGGCGACGAGGTAAGAGTGCTAACAATGGGCGATGGATTTTCTATTGAGCTTTGTGGGGGCACGCATACTCTTCGCACAGGTAACATTGGTGTATTTAAAATCATATCTGAAGCGGGTATTGCTGCTGGTATCCGTCGTATTGAAGCTGTAACTGGCGAGGCTGTATTGAATCACTTTGATAGATTAGAGCAAGATCTTGAGGGCGTATGTGCTGTTTTTAAAACAAGCCCAAAAAATAT
>DGPR01000048.1:0-1916 GCA_002390525.1 Cellvibrionales bacterium UBA4435 | reverse complement strand
CAGGCTCAGATCTTTTATCGCAAGCCAAGGAAATCAGTGGCATAAACGTTTTATCTGTTGTTTTAGAAGGTGTTGATCCAAAAACACTCAGGGATACAGTGGATCAAGTAAAAAATAAGCTAGCAGAGAGCATAGTTATATTAGCTGTAATTCAAGGAGATAAAATTTCATTAGTTTCAGGGTTAACCAAAGGAATACCTGAAGCAATTCATGCAGGAGATCTAATGCAATTTGTAGCTAGTCAATTAGATGGAAAGGGTGGAGGTCGTAGAGACATGGCTCAGGGCGGAGGCACGAAAATCATTGCTCTACCTGAGGTAATGAGTTCAGTCTTTGTTTGGGTCAAAGAAAAATTGATAAATTGATTTATATGCTGCTATTTTTGTTAGCTTGTGAAGCCGATATTCCTTAACTTTGAAAACAATATGGTGTTTAATTGCGCACCATTTTGCAACTATTGTAATGTGTCTTTAGTGATATTAAGGCAGAATGCAATACCAAATACACTACAAAGTCTGAGTTATACATGAGTTTACTAGTTCAAAAATTTGGTGGAACTTCAGTCGCTACTGCAGAAAGAATCGAGTCTGTAGCAGATAAAATCTCCGGTTTTCACAAACGCGGCGATAATATAGTGGTAGTAGTATCTGCTATGAGTGGCGAGACTAATCGCTTGATTAAGCTTGCAAATAGAATTGATGAAACTGCAAGCTCACGCGAAATGGATGCTCTGTTATCAACAGGAGAACAAGTTACAGTAGCCTTATTGTGTATTGCTTTGCATAAAAGAGGATGCAAAGCGAAATCTTATATTGGCTCTCAAGTCCCTATACTTACTGATAACGCTTATTCTAAAGCCCGAATATTAGATATAGAACCTAGTCGTATACAAAAAGATTTAGCTAAAGGACAGGTGATTGTAGTGGCAGGATTTCAAGGAGTTGATGAGCAAGGGAATATCACGACCCTCGGCAGGGGTGGATCAGATACAACTGCAGTCGCTTTAGCTGTTGCATTGAAAGCAGAAGAATGCCAAATATATACAGATGTTGATGGCGTATATACAACAGATCCACGTGTAGTTGAAAATGCTCGGCGTTTGGATAGTATTACTTTTGAAGAAATGCTCGAGATGGCAAGTCAAGGCTCTAAAGTATTACAAATAAGAGCTGTAGAATTTGCTGGAAAATATAAGATTCCTTTAAGAGTTTTGTCTACTTTTAATGAAGGATCCGGAACTCTAATTACACTTGAGGATAATCTCAATATGGAAAAACCAATTGTTTCAGGCATCGCATTTAATCGAGATGAGGCAAAGCTTACTGTTCGAGGTATTCCAGATATTCCTGGCAGCGCCGCTAGAATCCTAGGGGCAGTTGGTCGAGCCAATATCGAGGTTGATGTAATCGTGCAAAACGTTGCTCAAGATAAAACAGCTTCACTAACATTTACTGTTCATCGAAATGAAATGAAAAAAGCAGAGGATGTTTTGAATAAAGTAGCTATTGAGTTAGGGGCTACTTCAGTGGAGTCCGATGAAAATATAGCTAAGCTTGCTCTGGTGGGTGTTGGTATGAGATCACATGCAGGCGTTGCTGCAACCATGTTTGATACCCTAGGCAAGGAAAATGTGAATATTCAGATGATAAGTACTTCAGAAATTAAAATTACAGTAGTCATTGCTGAAAATTTGCTGGATTTGTCTGTAAGATCGCTACACAGTATTTTCGGCCTAGATCAAGATACCGTTGATTTGTAGCTTATAAATTGATTTTAGTGTTTTTTTAGATTCCCTGTGCGATTGATTTCTTAAGTGGTGTTGCTATGATATCGCCGCAGAATCATCATCATTCTGATGAGTGGCATTGTATTATCTGGAGAGGTGGCCGAGTGGCTGAAGGCGCTCCCCTGCTAAG
>DGPR01000014.1 GCA_002390525.1 Cellvibrionales bacterium UBA4435 | reverse complement strand
GAGGCAGATGCATTTTCAACAGCGATGATGGTTTTAGGTCCACAGCAAGCTATAAAAGTTGCAAAAGAAAATAATATATCGGTATATCTAATAATAAAAAATGGTGAAAATTTTGATGCTATTTTTTCTAAAGAATTTAACCAATATTTAACTGGAGAATAGTTATGCTTGAGCTATTTCTTGCTTTCTTTGTATTAGTCTTAATCATGATTGGTATGGCTGTGGGTATAATCGTGGGAAAAAGTCCTTTGAAGGGCTCTTGTGGGGGCGTAGGGGCAGCATTAAACGAAGATAACTACACGTGTGACCTATGCGAGGGGGATAAAAATAAGTGCGATGATTTATCTGATAATATTAAGAAAAAAAATACTCAGCAAACAATTAGAGATGTTGCTTATGAGGTTTCAATGAGACAGTAAATGAATTTTAAGCCACATTTTTATCGAGATATTATTTCTTTAATTTAAGTTCCATCCCAATTTTTAATGGAAGGTTTAAGTTTAAACTGTTCCATCTAATAATATCTTTTATCGAAATCCTATAATCTTTTGAAATTTTCCACAAGGTATCACCTTGTGTAACTATATGAAAATATTCTTTTTGCTCATTTATTTCATCAATACCTGTACCTGGAATCTTGATCTCTTGGTTAATCTGGATTATATGTCCAGTGAGGCCGTTTAATGACATAAGAGATTTAAGGCTTATATCGTATACTGCAGCAATTTCTGAAAGTGTATCACCTCGTTTGATTTGATACCTTTTAATTGGCGACCAGCTTTTTTTCGGTAATTCTTCAAGTTTACGTAAAAAACTATTCTTTTTTCCAATAGGTAACAAGATATTTTGAGGAGACACAGGATGAGTTACTCCTAATTTGTATCCAGGGTTAAGCATAATCATCTCATCAATATTAATTTCAGCTATCTCTGCAGCTTTATAGATATTAATCTGACTATCCAGATTAACGTTATTAAAATATGGTTTATTCTGTAATTTTGGCAGCTCTATACCATACCTAGCGGGATTCTTTACGATTCTTGATAAAATTAATAATCTGGGAACATAAGATTCAGTTTCTATTGGTAAATCTAGAGACCAAAAATCGGTGGGCATGTTCATACTTCTATTTTTTTTTATTGCTCTTCTAACTGTCCCTTCACCACCATTATATGCGGCAATAGCATGGAGCCAATCACCATTAAAGCGCTTATAAAGATACGAAAGATAATCTATTGCGGCTTTTGTTGATGTAATGATATCACGACGTCCATCGTACCAACTGTCTTGCTTTAAATTTAGTGATTTAGCTGTTGGAGGTATGAATTGCCAAAGACCAGATGCATGTTGATTAGAATAAGAGAAAGGATTATAAGAGCTCTCTATAGCAGGCAATAAAGCAAGCTCTAGAGGCATATTATAAGCTTCAAGCTCGTTAATAATATGATAAATATATAGTTTGCTGTTCTCTGATATCTTATTAATATACTTTTGGTGATCTTGATTCCAGTGCTTCTTATCATCAAGCTCACTGTGGTTAAAATGCTTATTGAGCTTTAAACCTTTTTCTAGTCTAATCCACAAATTTTCATGTGAATTTTTTTCATAAATAAATGATTTAGAGAATGAAGAGTGACCACTAGTCGGTATGACCTGGTGCTTTGAGCAACCTGAGGTTATAACAACAACCAAGATTATTATTAGTGGTATTTTTGTACGCATTATTATCACTAGTTAATTAACCTTTAATGAAGATTGAGATATTAGTATGAATCCTTCCATTTCCTTATAGCTGCGAATGTTTCGCTAGTAGTTAGATTGGTTTTTTTTATATACGAGCTAGCAGCTTCCTGAATACTTTTTTTGTTAGGTCTTAAAAAAGGATTTATTTGCTTTTCCAATCCTATTGTAGAAGGAAGGGTAATCTTATTGTTCGCTCTTAAAATTCTTACTTCTTTTGCATATTTTTTTAAGGTCTCATTATCAGGATCTAGCATTACTGCAAAATTAGTATTAGCTTCTGTGTATTCATGCCCACAATATATTTTCGTAGAAGAGGGCAAAGTAGACAATATGCAAAGGGATGTGTACATTTGTTCAGGCGTACCTTCAAAAAGTCTACCGCAACCACTTGAAAACAAAGTATCACCACAAAATAATATAGACTCTTCAGCTGAATAATAGGCAACGTGATCGTACGTATGCCCTGGTATACTCATAACCTCAAATGCGTGACCAGATAAAGATATGATTTCTTTATCAGCGATTACGTTCGTAGCTTGTTTAATTCTAGCGGTCCCAAAGACAGGAATCGAAAAGCGTTCAAGTATCGCATCTATACCACCAATGTGATCAGGATGATGGTGAGTAACCAGAATTCCATCCAACGATAATTGAAACTTATTCAAGAAGTCAAAAACTGGTTTCGATTCACCCGGATCAACAATAAAAGTTAATCCAGTTTCTTCTGAATGAAAAAGCCAGATATAGTTATCTTGAAATGATGGAATTCCATGAATCTTAAAAGACATACTCATATAACTCTTAATCGTTTATTTCATAATTATATAATAAACTATTAAATGACCAGTTATTAAGAAATAATGAAATAAATCAAAGAAGAAAACTATATTAAATTAACCTATTAATATTTTTATGCTGGAATTACAAATGATAAGCATATTTAGTAAGCTAAAAAAATTTAAAGAGAACGATAATTTTTACCAGAGACCGCTTATAGGGAGACTCAATATTGGTTAAAAAGTTAATATGAAAAGTATTTAATATTATAAGAATGCAATATTTTGAGTAAAATAATTGCAGATATTGGGTCTCATGGAATGATAAGCATCAAATTTTATTTGGTATATCTTATATTATCCTTAAAAAAATATGTTCCTTGACCAGTATTCTAAGCCTATAAGGCTTGAAAAACATTTAATATCTCAAAAGATGTAAATAAAAATTTTGTTTTTTTTGAGGCTCGCAGTTAAAAAACTTAGGAGTATACGTTTGAAAGAAGTCGAAATTTTTACTGATGGAGCCTGCAGAGGTAACCCTGGGCCAGGTGGATGGGGTGCTTTACTAAGATATGGGACAAATGAAAAAAAAATCTATGGCGGTGATAAACTAACAACAAACAATAGAATGGAATTATTGGCTGCTATTGAAGCGTTAGGATCATTAAAAGAAAGATCCGATGTCATTTTAACTACAGATTCTGAATATGTAAGAAAGGGTATAACAACCTGGATGCCTGGCTGGAAAAAACGTGGATGGAAAACAGCTAATAAAAAACCTGTGAAAAATGTTGATTTATGGCAGCGTCTTGAAAAAGTATCGAACGAACATTTAATTAACTGGAAGTGGGTTAAAGGTCATAGCGGTCACCGTGAAAATGAGATAGCAGATCAATTAGCAAATCAAGGTATCGATGAGATAAAAAATTAAGTTTAACTAAATCTATATCAACAGCCCCCAAAAATTTAAATAAATAAAAAAGGCTATTATTAATGGCGAGACAAATCGTACTAGATACAGAAACAACTGGTTTAGAACCCAGTGAAAATCATCGTATCATTGAAATTGGATGCGTAGAGCTAGTTGATAGAAAGTTAACCGGTAACCACTACCATCAGTATATAAATCCTGAAAGAGATATAGATAAGGGGGCGGTTGAGGTGCACGGTCTCTCAACTGAATTTCTGTCAGATAAACCAACCTTTTCCTCTATATATGAAAAATTTCAAGATTTTATTAGTGGAGCTGAATTAATAATACATAATGCTCCCTTTGACATAGGTTTTATCGATCATGAGTTTGCTAAGCTCAATAAAATTGATACACGTATCAATGATATATGTAGTGTAATTGATACGCTTGTTATGGCACGCCAGAGGCACCCGGGGCAAAGAAATAATCTCGATGCGCTTTGTAAAAGATATTTTGTTGATAACTCAAAAAGAGACTTGCATGGCGCTCTTCTAGATGCAGAGATACTTGCAGATGTTTACCTGTTAATGACGGGTGGCCAAGTTGACTTTGCTCTTGATACCAATAGAAACGCTCATGATGGCCTGATCAAAAACGAAATAAGACGTGTGAGCGAAAAAAGATCTCAGTTAATCATACATCGTGCTAGTCAAGAAGAGCTTTTGGCTCATAAAGAAAAGCTATCTAAGATAAACTTAGATAGCGATGGGGAATGTTTATGGCTAAAGAAAAAATTAACCTAAAAAATAATTTATAACATATATATCACAGCCCAACAGCCTACTACAGAGAGAACGATAGTATAGGGTAAAGCCATATAGACCATTCTCCCGTACGACAGTCTAATAAGCGGAGCTAAAGCAGATGTGAGCAAAAACAAAAATGCAGCCTGGCCATTGGGCGTCGCAACGCTTGGAAGATTAGTTCCGGTGTTAATAGCAATAGTAAGCAAATCAAAATGATCTCTTGTGATTGTTCCTGCATCCAAAGCGGCCCTCACTTCGTTTATATATACAGTTGCAACGAAAACATTATCACTTATAGCAGAAAGAATACCATTAGCTGCAAAAAACATCACAGGCTGAACACCTACCTCCATAGCTAGTACCGCATCAATAATAGGCTTGAATAGGTGTTGATCATGTATTACCGCAACAATTGCAAAAAATACAACAAGTAGCGCCGTAAAAGGCAAAGCTTCTTCAAAAGCGTGACCAAGTCTATGCTCCTCTATAACTCCGTTAAATGCGGTAAGTAAAACAATTACTGATAGCCCAATTAATCCAACTGGAGCTATATGTAGGGCGAGTCCTATAACTAGAAAAAGGGCAACAAGAGCCTGTATAACAAGAGCTGCCTTGTTACTGCTTGTTAGTTTTTTTGACTGCTCAACATCAAATTCTTCTAAAACAGCTCTTACTGCATCAGGTAGTATTGTGCCGTATCCGAACCAGCGTAACTTTTCTAGGAGAACACACGTTAACAGACCGCATACCAACACAGGCATAGTGACAGGTGCCATCATGAAGAAAAATTCCATAAAATTCCAGCCAGCTTTTTTTGCTATTAATAAATTTTGCGGTTCCCCAACAACAGTGGTTACGCCACCTAATGCTGTTCCAACTGCTCCATGCATAATTAAATTTCTCAAGAAGGAGCGAAACTGCTCTAGATTTTCTTGGTTTTCTGGAAGAAGAGTAATATCATCTGAATGATTGTGACCTGCTTCATCTTGCAAGTTTTTACCAGATGCAACCTTGTGATATACAGAATAAAAACCAATGGCAACACTAATAAGTACTGCAGTTACGGTAAGAGCATCCAAGAAAGCTGACAAAATAGCACCTGCGAAACAGAATAATAGTGACAATACTATTTTTGATCGGATTTTAATTAGGATCTTTGTAAATGTGAATAAAAGAAGATCTCTCATGAAATAGATACCAGCAACCATGAAGATGAGTAGTAAAATCACCTCAAGATTACCTTCTATTTCATGAAGTATTGTATTAGGGCTTGTCATTTCTAGGGCAACTGCCTGAATTGCCAAGAGTCCCCCTGGTTGAAGTGGATAGCATTTTAATGCCATAGCTAAGCAGAATATAAACTCTAGAATTAAGCACCAGCCAGTTATAAAAGATCCCAAAGGACTAAAAAGTATTATAGGGTTAATAACCAAAAAGGCTAAAATTGTGTATTTATACCAAGTCGGTGAGTTGCCTAAGAAATTCTTACTGTAGGCATGAAAAATTGACTGAGACATGAGATCCCCTTTTAGTTCTTTAATTATTATTGATTATAGTTAATAGATTAGCACTTTGTTTGTACATGCCAAAGTAGTCCTTATGAAAGCTTACAATAGATTTTTTATAGTGGAGATTAAACCTTTTATAATTAGCTTTAAATTGTTTATTAAAAAATATTACCATAAATATAATCATGCTTGATATTAAAAGTAGTATAATTAATTAGTAATAATTTTATCCATGGTAAAAAATTTGGAGAATTAATCAATTGGACTTTTTATTCGAATACGGCTTATTTTTTGCAAAAGCAGTGACTGTAGTGGCAGTCGTTTTAATTATTATATCCAGCCTGACTAGCTTTAGTGCTAAAAGTCGCCTCAATAATAGAGGTGAACTTAAAGTTACCCACTTGAATGACAGTATCAATAAAGCTAGTCAATCTCTTGAGGAATCAATACTTAGCGAGTCTGAGAAAAAAGAAGTAAAAAAACAAAGAAAAGCTGAAAAGAAAAAATTGAAGATATCTAAATTATATAAAAAAAGAATATTTTTGATTGATTTCAAGGGAGATCTTAGGGCCTCAGCAGCTTCACAGCTCAGGGAAGAGGTTACTGCTATATTAGGTCAGGCTAGAGATGACGACGAAGTAGTTGTCAGGCTGGAAAGTTCAGGTGGCATGGTGCATGGCTACGGTTTTGCATCAAGCCAGCTTAATAGAATCAAAAAGAAAAATATATATTTGACTATTTGTGTGGATAAGGTTGCGGCAAGTGGCGGGTATATGATGGCTTGCGTTGCAAATAAGATCCTGTGCGCACCTTTTTCTTTTATTGGATCAATCGG
The DNA here is from genome assembly GCA_002390525.1 of Cellvibrionales bacterium UBA4435. Lineage (GTDB taxonomy): Bacteria > Pseudomonadota > Gammaproteobacteria > Pseudomonadales > Porticoccaceae > Porticoccus. The sequence continues at coordinate 1,574 of DGPR01000014.1, read as the reverse complement.
TGTAGTTGCTCAGTTACCTAATTTCAATCGTTTATTAAAAAAACATGATGTTGATATTGAACTACATACTGCTGGTTCACATAAGAGAACATTAACGATGTTTGGGGAAAACACACAAAAAGATAGAGATAAATTTATTGACGACTTAGATAACACTCACAGACTTTTTAAGAACTTTGTTTCTGAACATAGGCCGAATGTGGACATAAACAGTATAGCAACAGGTGAGGTATGGCTCGGTACCGAGGCTATTACTAAGGGCCTTGTTGATGAGATATTAACGAGCGATGAATATCTTCTTGATAAAACAACCGATACAGACGTATATAAAGTAGTTTATGCTACGCCTAAAACCTTATCAGAAAAAATAGGGTTCGCCACAGAAGCAAGTATTGATAGATTACTAAAAAAGTGGTGGAGTAGGATATTTTCGAGAGATACCAATTTATCTAGTTAGTTAATCGTTAGCTGTTTAAATAGACTATTGTAAATCAAGAATAGCTAACGATAATTTTTATAAATATATAATATTTTAATTTTTTAGACTAGGTTTCAGCTACACTTCATGAAAATATATCAGAACATTGAACAAAAATTAAAAGATTCTTTATCCCCAATTGTTTTGGAGATTTACAACGAGAGCTTTAAGCACTCCGTTCCGAGAGATTCAGAAACACATTTCAAAATATTAGTAGTAAGTGCTTTATTTGAAAAAAAATCATTAGTTAAAAGACACCAGATAATTTATGGGTTGCTTGCCTATGAGCTAAAGAACGGTTTGCATGCATTAGCTCTAAATACATATACACCAGATGAGTGGAGTTCAAATTCCAATATTCCAGAATCTCCAAATTGTATTGGTGGAGGTCGATAGAATTTAAATTTTAGTAAAATATCAGGAGATGTTATATGTTATTTGTGAAAGAAAAAAAATTTCAATATTCGAATTTCTTGTTTTTCATCATTCTTTTGTCATTAACAGGCATAGTTCAAAGCAGTGTTTCGCAACAAGATATACCTCCGAAACTTTATATTATTTCACCAACTGATGGATCCACTGTAAAAAATCCCATAAAAATAATTTTTGGTCTTTCAGGTATGGGTGTTGCACCTGCAGGTGTTGAAATGGCAAACACTGGACACCACCACTTGCTTATCGATCTTGATATTCTACCAGATAAGAATTTACCTATTCCAAGTGATGAAAGACACCGTCATTTTGGGGCAGGTCAAACAGAGACATCGGTAAATTTAACTCCAGGAACACATACTTTACAGCTAATGCTTGGTGATCATTATCATATGCAGTTTAAAAAAAGTGTTGTATCTAAAAAAATAATTATCAACGTTGAGTAAAAACTACCAAAAATAAACTAGGCTTAGAGTATCCGATCAATAGCAGATTCTAAGTGGTGTACTGTTCTTTCAATGTTGTGGAGCTTATCTAGGCCAAATAAACCTATTCTAAATGTCCGAAAATTATCGTCTTCGTCACACATTAAGGGAATTCCTGCAGCCACCTGAATCCCTTCCTTCATAAATCTGCTTCCATTTTGTATATCTTTGTCATCCGT
>DGPR01000027.1 GCA_002390525.1 Cellvibrionales bacterium UBA4435 | reverse complement strand
AAAATCAAAGGCTATGACTCGTCTCTTGACCAAGCATTGGCTGAAGAAAATATTCCCATAAAGGTTTATGAAACACTTGTATCTTCAGTGAATGAAGGCTTGCCAAGTCTCCATAGGCTCATAAAGCTTCGCCAGCGCATTCTCGGTCTAAAAACATCAGAATACTACGACATATATCCATCTGTTGTTTCGATAGATAAAAAATACAGTCTTGAAGATGCAAAGCAATTAACATTAGAAGCATTGAAGCCGTTAGGAGAGAGTTATATAAATATTTTATCAAATTCACTTGATAAAAACTGGATGCATGTATATCCCGCTCCAGGTAAAAGAAGCGGGGCATATGTAATGGGAGCTGCTTATGACGTTCATCCCTATGTGCTATTAAATTTTGATAATACACTCGAGTCGGTGAGCACCTTCATACATGAATGGGGTCATGCGATGCATACTTTACTAGCTAACGATGCTCAGTCATTTGAAAAAGCTGACTATTCGACATTTATTGCCGAGATCGCATCAACTGCCAATGAGATTCTACTTTTCGATCATTTGCGAAAAAATAGCGATAATGATCAACAGAAACTTTACTTTTTATTCAAAGAGCTATCACAAATTAGAGGAACTTTTTTTAGGCAAACACAATTTGCCGAATTCGAGCTTGCTATACATCAACTGATAGAAAAAGGTGAGGCGCTCTCTGCGGATAAGTTCGATAGGATCTATGGAGACATACTTAAGCGATATTATGGACACAACGAGGGGATTATGAACATTAAGGATACGTATACAGTTGAGTGGGCATACATACCCCATTTTTACAGAAATTTTTATGTATACCAATACGCAACATCTATTTCTGCTGCATATTTCCTTACTGACAAGATCTTAAATAAAGAAAAAGGTTCAAAAGAGACTTTAATTAATATATTACAAGCGGGAGGATCAAATTATCCTTTTGATATACTTTTAAATGCTGGTGTGGATATGTCATCTGAGGCTGTCTACTCTTCTATAATTAGCCGCATGGATCAACTCATGGACGAAGTAGAGTTAATATTAAACAAATAGATTAACTTTTGTGAGTTATAAGGATAAATGGTGGCTACCCTTGCCAGCCTTGTCTAGCACATAATATTTTCACTACCGTTGCTCCCTTCCGGGTCTGGCGGGGTTTGTGAAATATCATTGCTAGGGACCAGCAAGGGTCGCCATAAACTTGCTTTATTTAAAAAAAGAGAATTTTAGATACCATTAAAAACATAACCGCATGCTACCTACAGTTCCACAAGTATGCATTATGTGCGGTAAGTTAACCCATTTCAATGGAGTTCTTGCCATAAGGGTTAAATATTTAATCTTGTGTTATTTTTGTGGATGTTTAAATCAAGTTAGTATTTTAGGTAATTGGATTTTCTATGGATAACTTAATTAAATCTTGGGCATGGCTGTTAGGTTTAATACTAATTACTTTCCTTTCTATTGCTGGATGCACCAAAGGGCAAAGTAATGTAGAAGAAGGAAATATCGAGGGTATTCTTCACTGGGGTAATGGAACAGATCCCCAAGAATTAGACCCGCATGTGGTTACCGGTGTACCTGAACACCATATTTTATCTGCTCTTCTCGAGGGATTAGTTGCAAAAGACCCAAAAACATTACTGCCAATTCCTGCTGTTGCTAAGGAATGGAGTATTAGTGCGGATAAAAAAACCTATATATTTAAGATACGTAAATCTGCACTATGGTCGAATGGAGATTCACTAACTGCTCATGATTTCGTTTGGTCATGGTGGAGAGCTCTGCAACCAAAACTAGGTAATCAATATGCCTATATGTTATTTCCAATTGAGAATGCTGAGAGTTTTGCTAGAGGCAAAATTACAGATTTTTCAAGAGTAGGAGTGAAAGCATTAAGCGCTGATCTTCTCGAGGTTAAGCTGTCCAACCCCACGCCGTATTTCTTACAGTTATTAGATCACTATAGTATGTTTCCAGTCCATAAAAAAACTATTGAAAAATTTGGTAAGGCACACGAAAGAGGAACGCTGTGGACCCGTCCAGGTAACTTTGTGGGAAATGGACCTTTTATACTCAAAGAATGGCATCTTTTTAGATCTATAGTTGTTGAAAAAAATCTGAATTACTGGGATTTAAAGAAAGTTAGCCTAAATGGAATAAAGTTTCATCCAATTGAAAATGTAACCACAGAAGAAAGAATGTTTCGTATGGGGCAATTGCACAAAACTGCAAGCGTTCCGATCGACAAGGTTAAGGCTTACCAAAAAAATAATCCTAATTTAATAAAAATTCATCCGTATTTAGGAAGTTATTTCTATAGATTTAATACCAAAATCCCACATCTAAACGATAAAAGAGTAAGAAAAGCATTAGCTATGAGTATAAATAGACAACAACTTACTGATAGAGTTACGAAGGGAGGAGAAACCCCTGCTTTCACATTCACGCCACCTGATACATTTGGTTATTCTGCAAGGGCTGCATTTGAATTTAATCCAAAAATGGCTCGCGATTTAATGAGAGAGGCTGGCTATCCAAATGGTGAAGGGTTTCCCGTTACTGAGCTATTATATAATACGTCTGAAGGCCACAGGAAAATTGCGGTGGCTATACAGCAAATGTGGAAAAAAAATCTTGGTATAAATATAACTCTGAGTAATCAGGATTGGAAGGTGTACTTAGATTCTGTTAATAACGGGAGCTATGCTATTGCGAGAGCTGGATGGATTGGTGACTATGTGGATCCTAATACTTTTTTAAATATGTGGGTAACAGATGGGGGTAACAATCGAACTGGCTGGTCTGATCCCTACTATGATGATTTAATATCTCAACAAGCACCAGTTTCTTTAAATAAATTTGATAGATATACTATTATGGCTAAAGCTGAGGCAGTTTTACTCGAGAACATGCCGATCATTCCTATCTATATCTACAATAGTAAAAGTTTGGTTCATCCAAGTGTAAAAGGCATAGAGCCAAATATCTTAAACTATGTTCTTTATAAAAATATTCGATTAGATAGTACACTGATAGAAAAAGAGGTGGACTAGTGTTTTACTTCGCTTTAAGAAGATTGATCCAATCAGTTCCTGTTTTAATTATTGTGATTACTGCAACCTTTTTTTTAGTACGCGCTGCACCTGGAGGCCCGTTTAGTGCAGAAAAGAATGTACCTCCTGAGGTAGTAAAAGCATTAGAAGCACAATACAAACTAGATCAGCCTATCTGGCAGCAGTACACTAGCTACATAAATGACCTAATTCATGGTCAGTTCGGACCGTCTTTTCGTTATCCAGGCAGAACAGTGAACGAGCTTATTGAAGCTGGGTTGCCTGTTACTGCGGAATTAGCACTATATGCAATGCTTTTAGCAGTCTTTTTTGGGGTCAGCTCAGGTGTTTATGCTGGACTTAGACCAAATTCAATCCATGATTATCTGCCCATGTCTCTTTCGATGATTGGAATATGCGTACCCTCCTTCTTGATGGGCCCGCTTATGGTTCTTTTTTTTGGGATTTATATGGAGTGGCTTCCTATATCTGGTTGGGGTAACACGCCTGGAGACAAAATTTTACCAACTATAACTCTTGGGCTAGGTTATGCTGCGTTTATCTCAAGGCTCAGTCGTGGTGGGATACTAGAAGTAATGTCAAAAGATTACATTCGAACAGCTAGGGCTAAGGGATTACCTGCTAGGGTAATAGTATTTAAGCATGCTCTTCGTGGCGGCTTGATTCCAGTAGTCGCTTTTTTGGGGCCAGCTTTTGCTGGTCTTTTAAGCGGCTCTTTTGTTGTAGAAACAATTTTTCAAATTCCTGGGCTTGGAAGGTTTTATGTACAAGCCGCTTTTAATAGGGACTATACAATGATTTTAGGCACCACCATATTTTTTTCTACTCTTATAATTGTGTTCAACTTACTGTCAGACATCGTATCCGTCTGGCTGGACCCAAAGCTTAGAGACCAATACAGGCATAATAAATAAATGGTGGAAGTTCATAAATACGAGGAAAAATTATCTTATAAACCAAAAGATTTAGGGGGTTCCCTATGGTCTGATGGATGGATACGGCTAAAGAAAAATAAATTAGCTATAGCGAGCTTATTTATTTTAGGATTTCTTTGCATTACCGCAGTGCTTACACCAATCATTGCACCCTATGGATACGAAGAGCAAAATCTTTTACTAGGTGCAGTTCCACCTTCCAGTGATCATTGGTTGGGTACTGATGTGTTTGGTAGAGATATGCTAACTAGAATAATGTATGGAAGTAGAATTTCACTAGCAGTTGGCTTTATAGCAAGTGGAGTAGCTTTATGTATTGGTGTTCTCTGGGGTGCTCTATCAGGCTATTCTGGTGGCCGTATTGATGCATTCATGATGAGAATCGTAGATATACTATATGCATTGCCTTTCATGATATTTATCATATTACTAATGGTAATTTTCGGAAGAAATTTACTCCTGTTATTTTTAGCAATTGGTGCAGTCGAGTGGTTGACGATGGCTCGTATTGTTCGTGGGCAGGTTTTAACAATTAAACAACAGGACTTCATAGAAGCGGCTACTTCATTGGGACTTTCACATTGGACTATAATTCGCCGCCACATTATACCCAATACACTCAGCCCAGTAATTGTCTATGCAACTTTAACTGTTCCTAGCGTGATGCTCTTAGAAGCATTTTTAAGCTTCCTTGGCTTAGG